>JAAEZA010000031.1 GCA_018223125.1 Paracoccaceae bacterium
CGCCGTCTTTCCTTTTAAACAACCATAACCCCTGTCCGTCGCAATGCTTGCCAGGCGGCAGGGACTTTAACTGTGCGACTGTAAGGAAATTGGATTTTGCCATATGGGCGGTTGCGAAATATCTACAAACGCAGATGGCACTGCCCGGGAATTTCCGGACCGCGCTGAGAGGCTACCGCACTCTTATTAAAGCACGATTTAAATTTCAGAGCGTTTGTGAAAGCGCCTGATACGAAGGATATACCCCTCCGGCGGGAGTATTTATGGAACATTGAAACGGGGCTTCAGATGTCTTTGTGCGCCGAGTAGATGTGGATTTTTGAAGGGACGGTGACGGTTCCCTCCCGACTGTAGCGTTCCAGTTCGGTTTTTGTTGCCTTCACAATCTCGGCTTTGTCTGCGGCTGTGCCGCCTTGTGCGCGGATGACGCTGTTGGCAGGGCCGATGTAGGAGGACAGTTCAGCCGCATCGGCAGCGGAGCCTTGCAGGGTGAGGGGAATGTCTTTGGTGTTGACTGTCGGGGCGTTGAGGCCCGCGTCTTTCAGAATGTTCAGGACATAGTCCGTGTCCGCAAAGGCAAAGGGACCGGGGTCGCGCGGGTTCATCGGGGGCGGATTTCCCAGCAGGTCGGTCGCAGCGCGCCGCGGCAAGGTGAACCACGGGTTTTCCTTGAAAGGTCCCCAGCAGGCCATCGTGAGATTGCCGCCCTGTTTGAGGCTTCTAAAAATGTTTTTGAAGGCGGCGACGGGATCGTCGAAAAACATCACGCCAAAGCGCGAGATGATGTGATCGAAGCGGTTTTCAGGCAGCGGTTCGGTCTGGGCATCCGCCTGAACAAAAGTCACATTTTCCAGCCCGGCGGTTGTGGCGGTGATGCGCGCCTGTTCCAGCATTGTGGTTGAAATATCAAGGCCTTGTACCTTGCCGTTCGGGCCAGCCGCTATTGCAAATTCCCGAGATGTGGCGCCAGTGCCGCAGCCGACATCAAGCACCATCTGGCCGCCTTGCGGTGCTGCGGTCTGCAACAGCGCCTTGTTCACCCCGCCAAACAGTGCGTCCAGTTGCGTTTCATAGGTAATCCAGTCACGGCCGGCCCCTTCGGTCCAGAAGTCCGCCTGTTCTGCATTGGGGCTGTCTTGCATATCGTTTCCTTCGGGCGCGGGCGGGCACCTGACCCGCCCGTCTGCCAGTTAACCGATCATTTCGGCCTGTTTTACGATGACTTGTGCCTGACGGATAGAGGCCAGATCCACCAGACGGCCTTTGTAAACGGCAGCGCCCTGTCCGGATTTTTCTGCTTCTTCCATAGCTTCGAGAATTTCGCGGGCCTCGGTGATCTGGGCTTCGGACGGGGTGAAGACGGCATTGGCAAGGGCAACCTGTTTGGGGTGGATTGCCCATTTCCCGACCATGCCGAGCGTTGCAGAGCGGCGGGCCTGTGCGTTAAAGCCTTCCTCGTCCGAGAAATCACCGAAAGGACCGTCCACCGGCAGCAGGCCGTGGGTGCGACAGGCGGACACGATAGCGACAGTTACAGCGTGCCACGGATCGCCAAGATGGGTAGCGCGGGGCGCATCGCCATTGGCGTTTTCTACCATATAGTAATTTTCTTGCGTGCCGCCGATGCCTGTGGTCTGCATGCCCATGGAAGCCGCGTAATCCGCAGCGCCCAGCGACATGGCCGCCATACGCGGGGATGCGGCGGCGATTTCTTCCACATGGGCAAGACCGGCTGCGGTTTCGATGATCACTTCAAACTGGATAGGCTTCTTGCGGCCTTTGGCCATTTCGACAGATGTAACAAGAGCGTCAACGGCATAGATATCGCCCGCGTTGCCCACTTTGGGGATCATGATCTGGTCGATCCGGTCACCGGCGTTTTCAAGAATGTCTACAACATCCTTATACCAGAATTCGGTATCCAGACCGTTGATCCGGATCGAAAGGGTTTTGTTGCCCCAGTCAATCGTGTTGATCGCCTCGATCACATTCTTGCGCGCCTCTGCCTTATCTGCTGGAGAAACGCTGTCTTCCAGATCCAGATTGATCACATCCGCATCCGAAGCGGCCGCTTTTTCAAAGATCGCAGGACGGGAACCCGGTGCGAAAAGCTGGCAGCGGTTGGGGCGGGCTGGCGGGGCGGGTTGGACTTTGAAGCTCATAGGGGCATCCTTTGGGTAACGATGTTTCGATTCAGGCTGTCTGATTGGTAGATTATTGCGTAATGCCCCGCAAGTGCTGCGCTGCGGCATTTTTGAAATCCTTAAGCGCAAAGCCTCTTGTCGCAGCGCAGGATTGGATATTTTTACCAAAAAGAGCCGGAGCCGGTGTTATTGCAAATCGGCAAAAGCCGCTTTCATGCGGGAGACAGCCTCTGTAATATTGGCGCGGGGCGTGCCGAGGTTGAAGCGCAGGAAGGTTTCCCCGCCCGAGCCGAAGGTGGTGCCTTCATTCGGTGCAATTTTCGCAGTGTTGTGCACGCGGTCCCTGACCTCTGCCATATCCATGCCGGTGTTCGCGAAATCGACCCATGCAAGGTAGGTGCCTTGCAGGCGCATGGAAGACAGTCCCGGAATGCTGTTGATGCCTTCGTCGAAAATACGCGCGTTTTCAGAGAGATAGTCCACGAGCTCGTCCACCCAGGCAGCCCCTTCGGGGGAATAGGCGGCGGTTGTCATTGCCGTGCCGTAAATGGTCGGGGAAACCCCGAGCCCCATCATCGCCGCTGAAAATCTGGCGCGCAGATCGGGATCGTGGATGATGACGTTGCCTGCGTGGTTGCCCGCCACGTTGAAGGTTTTGGAAGGGGCGGTCAACATGATCAGGCGCTCGATGCACTCGGGCACAGCGACAGGCATCGGCAGGTGCGTATGACCCGGATAGACGATATCGTGGTGGATTTCATCGGAGATGATCAGCAGATCGTGCCGTTTGGCGAAATCGGCAATGGCTTGCAGGTCTTCCCTGCTCCAGACCCGACCGCTGGGATTATGGGGGGAACAAAGGATCAGCATCTTTTCCGCGCCGGTCATCTGGGCGTCATAGGCGGCAAAATCCATTTCGTATGTGCCATCCTGTTCTACCAGCAGGCATTCCTTCACCTTCCGACCGGCGTTTTTGATCACTTTCGCAAAGGCGTGATAGACCGGTGTAAAGAGGACAACTTCGTCATCGGGTTGGGTATAGGCGTGCAGGCACATGCCCACCGCATTCACCAGCCCGAAGGTGGTAAAGATTTCCTCTGCCTTCACATCCCAGCCGTGGCGGTTCTTCATCCACCAGATGATCGCGTTGTGATAATCCGAATAATCCGAACGGTAACCGAATACGCCGTGGTCCGTCAGGTCCTGTGCCGCTTTGATGATGCAATCGGGGGAGCGGAAATCCATATCTGCGACCCACATGGGCAGACCGTCTTCGGGGGAAACCCCGTAGATGGACTCCATCGCATCCCATTTTGCGCATTTGGTACCTGTTCGGTCGATAATGTCGTCAAAGCTCATGTCTTCGGTATTCCTGTATATTGATCTGAGGCAGATGCTACGAACTGGCCCGGCAGGTGCAAGCGGTTTTTACGGGTGCTTGCAAGGGCGTCGGGATTATCCTAAATGGCGGGCATGTCTGTAAAAGAAATCCTGATACACCCCGATCCGCACCTCAAGAAGGTCTGCCCCGTTGTCGAGGCAGTGACGCCCGAGGTGCAGGCGCTGGCCCGCGATATGCTGGAAACCATGTATGACGCCCCCGGTGTCGGACTGGCCGCGCCACAGGTGGGTGCCTTGCAACGGGTGTTTGTGATGGACTGCACCACCAAGGAAGAAGAGCCCGAACCTCTGGTGCTGATCAATCCGGCGGTTGTCTGGACCAGCGAGGAGACCAGTGTCTACAACGAGGGCTGCCTTTCCATCCCCGAGATGTACGAAGATGTGGAACGCCCCGCCCGTGCGGTAATGCAGTTTCTGGACCTTCAGGGCGAACAGCAGGAACGGGAGTTCGACGGGCTGTGGGCCACCTGTGCACAGCATGAGCTGGACCATCTGAACGGCAAGCTGTTCATTGATTACCTCAGCGGGCTGAAACGCTCCATGATTACCAAGAAAATGCTGAAGCTGAAGAAAGAGCGGGCGCGCGGATGAAGCTTTTGCCGATTGTGATGCATCCTGATCCCGTCTTGCGGCAGGTGTGTTCTGCGGTGGAGGTATTCGACGAAGCGCTGGCGCGGCTGTCCGGGGATATGCTGCATACGATGTACGCAGCCGAGGGGCGCGGTCTGGCGGCGCCACAGGTTGGTGATCTGCGGCGGATCTTTGTCTTTGATGCAGATTGGAAAGCGGCGGAGCGAAACCCGTTTGTCTGCGTTAACCCTGTTGTGACGCCGCTTGGTCCTGAAAGCCGTACCGTGGCCGAGCAATGTCTCTCTATTCCCGATACACCGGTTGAGGTCACGCGTCCCGCAAGGATCAGGCTCGACTGGCAGGATGTGACAGGGGCGCACCACCAGCAAGAGTTTACCGGCGATGCTGCCGTTGTGATCCAGCATGAAGCGGATCATCTGGAGGGACGGCTTGTGCTTGATTATCAAAAGGAAACACCATGACAGTACGCCCGTTCGTGCCCTGGCCCGATCAACGGCTGCGCACAGTTTGCGATCCGGTGGAAGCGGTCGACGACGAGGTCCGCGCCATCTGGGATGACATGCTCGACAGCATGTATGCCATGCCCGGTGTCGGGCTGGCGGCCTGTCAGATCGGCGTCATGCGCCGGCTTGCGGTGGTGGATGCCTCGGAAGCAGGTAACAAGCCGCTGCGGATGGCAAACCCCGAAATCATCGACGCCAGTGTGAAACTGCGGGAACACACCGAAGCCTCCCCCAACCTGCCCGGCGTCTCGGCCAAGATTGCGCGGCCGCGCGGCGTGACGGTGACCTATCTGGACGAGGCCGGCGTCAAGCAGCGCAGGGATCTTGTGGGGCTTTGGGCGACCAGCGTGCAGCACCAGATCGACCATCTGAACGGCAGGATGTATTTCGACAACCTCAGCGCGGTCAAACGCAAGATGCTGGTGGCCAAGGCGCGCAAACTGGCGCTGAAGAAAGGGCGTGCGTGATGCGTGTCGTCTTTATGGGAACACCTGATTTTTCCGTGCCGATCCTGCAGGGTATCGTGGACGCGGGACATGAGGTTTGCGCCGTTTACTGCCAGCCGCCCCGTCCTGCGGGCCGTGGTAAAAAGGACCGGCCCTCGCCGGTGCAAAAAACGGCCGAGGCGTTGGGCTTGCCGGTGCGCCATCCGGTGAACTTCAAGGATCAGGCGGACCGCGATACTTTTGCCGCGCTCGATGCGGATGTTGCGGTGGTGGTGGCTTACGGATTAATCCTGCCACAAGCGCTGCTGGATGCACCGGCCAAAGGCTGCCTGAATATCCACGCCAGCCTGCTACCCCGCTGGCGCGGCGCCGCACCGATCCACCGTGCAATTCTGGCAGGGGATAGCGAAACCGGCGTCTGCGTGATGCAGATGGAAGCAGGGCTTGATACCGGCCCTGTGCTGCTGACCGCGCGCACGGATATATCTGATGCGGACACAACAGCGATCCTGCACGACCGGTTAAGCCTATTGGGGCGGGATGCGATTTTGACTGTTCTGGCTGATGGTGTCTCGGCACAGGCCGTGCCCCAGCCCGAAGAAGGCGTGACCTACGCCGCCAAGATCGACAAAGCCGAGGCCGCCGTAGATTGGACCCGCCCCGCTGTCGAAGTGGATCGCCAGATTCGCGGTCTCTCGCCGTTTCCCGGTGCATGGAGCGTGGCAGAGGGACAGCGGGTCAAGCTGCTTCTCAGCCGTGTTGCAGAACACGGGCAAGGCGCAGCCGGAGAAGTGTTGAATGACGCGCTGCGCGTGGCCTGCGGGACAGGTGCGGTGGATCTTTTGAAGCTGCAACGGGCAGGCAAAGGGGTTATGGAACCGGAAGATTTCCTGCGCGGTTTCCCCTTGGCCATAGGCGCGACCTTTGGAGAGTCCGAAGCCGGTTGAGCTGGTGAAGGTTTAGAGCCTCCGGCGGGAGTATTTCGGGAACATTGAAAAGCTGCGCGCAGGGCCTATTGTTTGGGCGGTCGGCTTTTGTAGACGGGGAGGCGCCAGCCAAAAGCAATGGAGCCGGCCCGCAGGACAAGGGTGACAGCGGTACAGGCTGCCAGAGGGGCCAGCGTATGATCTGTCACACCTGCGGTCAGCAAGGCGGCCACTGCCCCTGCGAAGGCGGCGGTTACGTAGAGTTCTCCCTGCTTCAGAGCAAGTGGCACTTCGTTGGCCACCACATCGCGCATCAGGCCGCCCATTGTGCCGGTAACCGCACCCATTAAGGCCACGATAATCGGGGATTGGCCGGTGGCAAGGGCCACACCCGCGCCAGCTGCGACGGCTACGGACAGGGCTAGGGCGTCGAGCCAGAGGATCACCCGCAGGCGGCTTTCAAACAGATGCGCTGTGACAAAGACCAGCGCCGCTGCTGCGCAGGCGATCAGGATGTAGCGCGGGTCTTCGATCCAGAAGATCGGGTTCTGGTAAAGAAGCAGGTCGCGGATGGTGCCACCGCCCACCGCTGTAAGGCTCGCCAGAAAGGCAAAGCCGATGATATCAAGCTGCGCGCGGCTGGCGGTTAATGCACCCGTCAGGGCAAAGACAAAAACAGCTGCGAAATCAAGAGTCTCGAGCGGAGTCATTTTGATTTGGCTGGTTTCTTGGAGGGTTTGAAAGGTTCCATCCCCTGACGGGCCAGTTCATCTGCCCGTTCGTTTTCGGCGTGTCCTGCGTGACCCTTAATCCATTTCCATGTGATATTGTGCCGCTTGGTGGCGGCATCCAGCGCCTTCCACAATTCCTCGTTTTTCACCGGCTTTTTTGCGGCGGTTTTCCAGCCGTTTTTCTTCCAGCCGAAAATCCACTTGGTGATACCGTCTTTTACATAATTACTGTCGGTTACCAGTGTAATGGTGCTGGGTTTTTCCAGTGCTTCGAGTGCGTTGATCGCAGCCAGAAGCTCCATCCGGTTATTGGTGGTTTCCGGTTCGCCGCCGTTCAGTTCGCGGGTTTTCAGAATGGTGTCGCCATCGCGGGCGATCAACATAGCGCCCCAGCCTCCGGGACCGGGGTTTCCGGAGCAGGCACCGTCTGTGTAAGCGAAGAGTTCAGGCATGGGCAGTCACAATAATCCACGGGGATGTTTCACCGGACAACCCTGTATCAGAGCCGCTGTCAGAGGCAACAGGGCGAAAGCCCGCATTGCGCAAAAGCCGGTCCAGTTCGGTTGGTTCGAAATAGGTATACTGCCGTCCGATTGCATCCCTGCTGGTGCCGGTTCCGGTTTTTACGCCGATCACGAAAATACCGCCGGACTTCAGTGCGGTGTGTATGGCCTTCAGGTGGCGGGGAATATCCTGTCTTGCAGCGTGCAGCAGCGAGAAACTGGCCCAGATACCATCAAAGATGGCAGTTCCTGTGACATCTTCAAAGGTGCCAAGGGTGATGTCCAGCCCGTAACGGGCCGCGCCGAGTTCGACCATTTTGGGGCTGGCATCAAGGGCTGTTACCTGAAAACCGGCATCGCGCATGTTTGCCGCCGCATTTCCCGGACCACAGCCGAGATCCAGCACCGCGCCACCGCGGGGCAGGGAATCCATAAAGGCACGCAAGTGCCGCGACGGGGTGTCGCTTGTGACGCGGCTGGCATATTCCGCGGCTTTTTCGTCATAGATGTCTATGGTCTGGCGGTCCATTTGCACTCTCCGTCTCGGGGGCAGTGTGTCACGGTTGGGTCGCCCTGTTCAATCAACATTGTCGGGCGGCGCGGAGTGTCAGATGCTGATCCGTGTCAGAAACAGGCAGGCAATAATCAGCAGCGTTGAGGGGATGCGAAGGGTCAGCCACCATTTCGGCGCCAGTCCGGATTTCTGGAAGGATGTGTCAATCACCAGCAGGGCGGGGAAGCCGAACATCAGTGCTTCCAGTTTGTCCGCATCGCTACCGGCAACCGCGAAAAAGACGTAAAGCGCGGGGATCGCTCCGGTGATGTAGGCGTAGGAGGACTGGCCTTGCGGTGCGTGGGATGCAAACCCCCAGAGGATGCCGGTCAGGAAAGACAGGATCACCACCCCGTAGTGAATAACTGATCCCACGCTGCTGTAGGGGAAAGGGGTAAATACCGTATCGGTTACAGCCCCGATTGCACCGATGACAAAAGGGGCGGTTCCAAGGGTCGCCAGCGCCAGCGGGGTGCGTGGCGGCAGATGCAGGGCCATCAGGCAGCTGTGTCGCGCAGCACGCGGGGCACTTTGAAGCTGACGTTTTCGACGGCGGTTTCGACCACCTCGCTTGTCACGTCATAGCGGTCCTTGAAGGCGTCGATCACCTCGTTGATCAGGACTTCCGGCGCAGAGGCCCCTGCTGTGATGCCGACAGAGGTGATGCCCTCAAGGGCGCGCCAGTCTATATCGGCGGCCCGTTGCACCAGTTGAGAGTAACTGCATCCCGCATTTCTGCCGACTTCGACCAGCCGTTTGGAGTTTGACGAATTCGGCGCACCGATCACCAGCAGGGCGTCGATTTTGGGGGCAACCGCCTTGACCGCTTCCTGCCGGTTGGTGGTGGCGTAGCAGATGTCTTCCTTATGAGGCCCGACGATGGCCGGAAAGCGGGCTTTCAGGGCTTCGACGATTTCGATGGTGTCGTCCACAGACAGGGTGGTCTGTGTGATATAGGCCAGTTGTTCCGGATCGCGTGGCGCCAGTTTCGCCACATCCGCTGGGGTTTCTACCAGCAACACTTCGCCTTCGGGCAGTTGTCCCATGGTTCCGATGGTTTCGGGATGGCCGTCATGGCCGATCATCACCATTTGCAACCCGTTCTGGTGGTGGCGTTCTGCTTCAATGTGGACCTTGCTCACCAGCGGGCAGGTGGCATCGACAAAGACCATTTCACGGGCTTGTGCGGCGGCTGGGACGGATTTTGGCACGCCATGGGCGGAAAAGATCACAGGCCGGTCGTCAGGGCATTCAGAGAGTTCTTCCACAAAAACCGCACCTTTTTCGCGCAGTCCGTCCACCACGTATTTGTTGTGTACGATTTCATGGCGCACATAGACAGGCGCGCCCCATTTCTCGATCGCCATTTCGACGATTTTAATGGCGCGGTCCACACCGGCGCAAAAGCCCCGTGGTGCGGCGAGATAGAGGTTCAGGGGTGGTTTGGTCATGGCTCTGGCTTGTGATTGGATGCGCTTTCTATCTAGGTGAAACTGTCTCTCTGGTCGAGCCTGACGGGGGCTTTAATTGCAGCGGCGGTAAAATGTTGCCGCTTTGTGGGGCAGATTCGGGAATGCTGGTTTAAAAACTGTGGCAAAATTGTGTCAGCAAAGGGCGAAAATTGACAGGTTGTTTTAACCTTTGCGTGTATTTTCCGTCTGGTGGTATCCAAGAAGCGTAGCGGGTTTTTCAGTAATATGGTTTGGGTCGCCGGCTTCGGAAAGTGCGGGTTCTGGTGCACGGCTTGGTTACATCAAGGTGGGCTGATGAAAATACTGGTTGTGGACGATGATCCCGAGATCCTGGAAATTCTGACGGCGTTTCTTCTTCATGCGGGGTATCAGGATGTCGAGACGGCAACGTCGGGGGCAGCGGCGCTGGCGCGTCTGAAGGCAGCGCCTGTTCCCTTCGACTGCTTCATTCTCGATATCCAGATGCCGGAGATGACTGGCACGGAACTGTTGCGGAAACTGCGTGAAATTCCCGAATATAAAAATGCCCCGGTGCTAAAGCTGACCGCAATGGGGGATGTTAAGAACATTCAGGGGGCTTTCGCGGCAGGGGCGCTTGATTACATCACGAAACCGTTCGAGTTCTTTGAGGTCGAAACCCGCCTGCACGCGGCGGAAACCCGTTTGGCGAGCTTGCAAAACCTGCGCAATGATCCGAGTGCCGGCTTGCCGGAAATGGAACGGGCGCTGGTGGCTGCGGTGGAGCAAGCAGGGCTAGCCAGTGAGGGGAGCACCAGCCTGATCCCGAAGGATGCGTTTGAAAACTTCCTGTTCCAGTTGAAGCAGAACCATCCCGAGCGGCTGAATGTTCTGGCGCTGAAGATCAAGAACCTGCCAAGCCTGCATATGCGGCTTAGTCCGGAAGGGTTCCGGTACTATCTGAGCCAGATGGTGAAGGTTCTGACGAAAACCGTAGAGCAGGAAGGGTTCTTGTTCACCTATCACGGGGATGGCGCGTTTCTGGTGCAAAACACCAGTTCTACACCGGCTCAGGTGGCTGTCCTGTGTGACAGGTTCAGCAAGGCTATGGCACGGATGGATGAGGCATTTATCACGGTCGATTACGTCAAAAGCCGCATCGCCTTTGGCCATTCCAGCCACGAATGCCCGCCAGAGGCGTTTCAACCCGTGCAGATGCTGGAAACGGCCTTGTCACAGGCACAGGCCGCGTAACGGTAGCGGCCCTATGCCGGTTTTATGTCAGGCGGTGCGCTGGGCCGCGATAAGCTTGTTTGCGTGGGCGAAAGACAGCAGCCGGCGCTGGTCCTCGTCCCACAGGTGCAAGCGGGCGCAGTGAAAGCTTTCGGCCAGAGTGATAATCTGGATATGGGCCAGTCTGGTGTGGTCGCTCAGCACTTCGGGCAGGCGATAGAACGGGATGCGACAGTTCAGGTGATGCACATGGTGCACCCCGATATAAGCGGTCAGCCAGTTCAGGACAGCAGGCAGTTTGTAATAGGAACTGCCGTGGAAGGCGGCGTCCTGAATGTTCCACGCATCGTCCCTGTCCCAATGGGTTTCCTCGAACTGGTGCTGGACATAGAACAGCCAGACACCAGCGGCAGCGGCCGTCATCACAGTTGGCGCGAAAACGAGCAGCAACGGCCATATGCCGCCGAAATAGGCGATCAGACCCAGCAGCAGCGCAAGCACGGCATTGGTGCCCATGGCGGAAATCCAGTAGATGCGCCCCGCTGTCATCAGGCCGATGGGCAGGCGGTTCTGCAAGACAAACAAATAGACAGGGCCAAGACCGAACAACACGAACGGAGACCGGTAGAGCCGGTAGCCGAGTTTCTGCCAGCGGTTCAGTTCGGCATATTCGGCAACGGTTTTCGTGTGGACATCGCCCATACCGCGGTGGTCCAGATTGCCGGATGTGCTGTGGTGGTGGGAATGGCTTTTGCGCCAAACCGCATAAGGAGTCAGTGTCAGCACGCCCAGACAGCGCCCGATCCAGTTGGAGGCTTTTGCGTTTTTCACAAAGGCTCCGTGGCCGCAATCGTGCTGGATCGCAAACAACCGCACCAGAAACCCGCCGTTGAGAATGGCGATCAGCACGGCGAGTACCGCGCTGTAAGGAAGTATCCACCATGCCAGCGCCCAGAGGCCGATAAACGGAATCAGGCTTGCGGCAAGTTCATAAACAGCGCGTCCTGTGTTTGGTTTGCGGTATTGCGCAAGGCTAAGGGCCCAGTCGCGTGCGGATTTTTCGGAAGTGTCGTTTGCATCCGCCCGTTGTGGGTTGTCCATGAAGCAGGGGTTCCTTGCCTGATCTGTATTCGTCTTGACGCAGGGGTTTAGGCTAGAGGGTGCCCTTAGGCAACCTGCCTAAGGGGCAAACCGTCTATAATCCCAGTTCGGCCCGTTTCTTTTTGGTCAGTTTTGCGACGACCATATCATAGCTGTCCTGCAAATGCGCCTTGAGTTCCTCATCGGGCAACCCCGGTGCATCGTATTGTTGCAGCCATTTCATCCCGCGGGACGCAAGATAAGGCGCCGGGCGGATGCCCGGTTGATCGGAAAGAACTTCAAAAGCGATAGGACGGGCTTTGAAAGTGAATGCATCCTTGCCGTCGTTCCAGCCGCAAATTGCAAAAACCTTGCCACCCACTTTCCAGACATCTGCATTGCCCCATTGCACCACATGTGTGGTTTGGGGGAGTGCGGCGCAGAAGGTGTTAAATTCCTCACGGTTCATTGTGTCAGACCAATACCTGCAAAACGCGGGGCAAACTATCTTTGTGTGCCCGCAAAAAAAAGGCGCCCGCAGGCGCCTTTTCTATTAGTTTTCGACTTCGTATTCCGGTTCGTTCCGCTGGTCTTCCCCTTCGGGGCGCGGTGGTCTGCCGATAACGTCCCGCAGTTCGTCCAGTTCGATGAAGTTATCGGCCTGACGGCGCAGATCGTCAGAAATCATCGGTGGCTGGCTGCGAATAGTGGAGACAACAGAAACCCGAACGCCATTGCGTTGCAGGGATTCAATCATCGGGCGATAGTCGCCATCGCCGGAGAACAACACAATGTGATCCACATGCGGAGCCAGCTCCATCGCATCGACGCAAAGTTCGATGTCCATGTTACCTTTCACCTTGCGGCGGCCCATGCTGTCCGTGTATTCCTTGGCCGGTTTCGTCACCATGTTGAAACCGTTGTAGTTCAGCCAGTCTACCAGCGGACGGATCGGAGAGTATTCGTCACTTTCCAAAAGGGCTGTGTAGTAGAATGCGCGCAACAGTTTGCCCCGACGCATAAACTCCGAACGGAGTAGCTTGTAGTCGATGTCAAAACCAAGGGCTTTGGCTGCCGCATAGAGATTTGAGCCGTCAATGAACAATGCCAGACGCTCGTCGCGATAGAACATAATTGATCCTTCCAAAATGTCTGTTCAGCCAGTGCGGTGTCGTTTATTGGCGTGTTGTGATCCGGCTGAAACTCCGCAGAAAATAGGTTCAAAATTTGGTACTGCAACAACAAAATGCCCGAGAAGATCTTTCAAAGTGCTTAATTGCTTTGGGTTCGAACCTGTCAAACGAAATTGGCGCGTCAGTGAAAATAGTAGAAGCCGCAATTGATGACTTGTCAAGCATCGGCCTATTTCCGGTTGAAACCAGCCGGTTTTTTCGCACGCCGGCTTTCCCCGCGGGATCGGGGCCGGATTTTGTGAATGCTGTTATTTCCTGCGAAACCGCGCTCTCTGCCAGCGCGGCTTTGGATGCGCTACATAAAGTAGAGGAGCGTCTCGGCCGTACCCGTGAAAAACGCTGGGAAGCGCGGGTGATCGACCTTGATCTGCTCGACTTTTCGGGGGAGATCTTGCCGGATATTTCGACCTTTTCACAATGGCGCGATCTTTCGATAAAAATTCAGATGGAACGCGCACCGGAGCAGATTATCCTGCCACACCCCCGAATTCAGGACCGACTCTTCGTACTGATTCCCTTGCGCGATGTTGCGCCGGACTGGCGTCATCCCGTTTCGGGGGCGACACCGGAAGAAATGATCAAGGCCTTTACCCCGAAAGATCTTGCGCTTATCGTGCCTTACGAGGATGACGCCGGCGCGGGGGCAGGGTAAACTCCTGCCGCATAGGCCTTGCAATCCTGCCGGAAAGCGGCTATTTGCGCACTCTTGATATCCCCAAACCGCCGGAGTTTTCCAATATGGCACGTGTTACTGTTGAAGATTGCGTAGATAAAGTACCGAACCGTTTCGAGCTGGTCATGCTGGCTGCACATCGGGCGCGTGAGATTTCAACCGGCGCGGAAATCACAGTGCCGCGCGACAACGACAAAAACCCGGTGGTTGCCCTGCGCGAAATCGCAGAGGAAACGCTGACCTCCGAACAGCTGCGTGAAGCTGCGATCGAAAGCTACCAGACCCAAATCGAGGTCGACGAACCTGAAGAAGATCAAATGGCACTGTTGATGGGGACAGAACAGGACAAGCCGGATGACGACATGTCCGAAGAAAACCTGTTGCGCGCGCTGATGGAAGCGCAAGAAATGAAATAAGGCTGAATGGGGCCTTCTGTTCAATCCGATACTGAAATGGTCCCTGCCCAGGTTCTCGTGGATCTGGTCAGGACGTATAATCCGAATTGCAATGTGGAGCGCATCGAGGCGGCCTATGAATATGGCAAGCTGATGCACACAGGGCAGTTCCGCCATTCCGGAGAACCCTATTTTACCCACCCGATTGCTGTTGCGATGATTCTGGCCGAACAGCGGCTGGACGATGATACGATCATCACCGCGTTGTTGCATGACACGGTGGAAGACACGAAATCCACCTATCAGGCTGTCGAGAAACGCTTTGGCACCGAAGTCGCCCAATTGGTAGACGGTGTGACCAAGCTGACCAATCTGGAACTGTCGTCGAAAGACAACAAACAGGCGGAGAATTTCCGCAAGTTGCTGCTGGCCATGTCCAAGGATGTGCGGGTGATCCTTGTAAAGCTGAGCGACCGTCTGCACAACATGCGCACGATCCGCCATATGGTCGGCCCCAAACAGGAACGCAAAGCCCGCGAAACAATGGAAATCTATGCGCCTTTAGCAGGGCGTATGGGGATGCAATGGATGCGCGAGGAACTGGAAGACCTGTCGTTCCGTGTCCTTAATCCCGAAGCGCGCAATTCGATCATGCGCCGTTTCCTGACCCTGCGCAAGGAAACCGGCGATGTCACGCCACAGATCACCCAAGACATCCGTGATCTGCTGAAAAAAGCCGGGGTCGAGGCGACTGTTTTCGGGCGTGAGAAAAAGCCCTATTCCATCTGGCGCAAGATGGAAGAAAAGAAAGAGGGCTTTTCGCGGCTCTCCGACATCTTCGGCTTCCGGATCATCACCAAATCCGAAGACGATATCTATGCGGCGCTGGGCCTTGTCCACCGGCGCTGGCGGGCGGTGCCCGGACGGTTCAAAGACTATGTAAGCCAGCCGAAATCAAACGGTTATCGCAGTATTCATACCACCGTGTCCGGGCGCGATGGTAAACGGGTGGAAATCCAGATCCGTACCCAGCAGATGCACGAAGTGGCGGAATCCGGCGTGGCGGCCCACTGGTCTTATCGCAACGGCGAACGGGCCGAGAACCCCTTTGCTGTCGATCCGTTCAAATGGCTGGAAGAACTGACAGAACATGTGGCCAACAATGACATGAACGAGGAATTTCTCGAACATGTGAAACTGGATATGTTTGCGGATCAGGTGTTCTGCTTCACGCCGAAAGGGGACGTGATCAAACTGCCCCGCGGGGCAACTCCGATTGATTTTGCCTATGCGATCCACACCCGCATCGGCTCTGCCTGTGTTGGGGCCAAGGTGGACGGGCGGCGCGTGCCGCTCTGGACGCGGTTGCGCAACGGACAATCGGTGGAAATTACCACCGCCGAAGGCCAGCGCCCGCAATCCACATGGATGGATATTGCAGTAACGGGCCGTGCCAAATCTGCCATCAGGAAGGCCTTGCGCGAAGAACACCGCGAGGGCTTTGTGCGGCTCGGGCGTGAACTGGCCCGCGTGGCGCTGGAGCGGGTCGGCAAGAAAGCGACCGACAAGGCGCTTGGCACTGCGGCAGCCCATATGGGCATCGGTTCCGCGGAAGAGCTTCTCGCCAAGATCGGCAGCGCCGAGATGACCGGATCCGATCTGGTCGGGGTGCTTTATCCCGAACTGGTGCGTGTGGATGAGCTGTCCCAAGAAGAACCGGCCGAACGGATTATCGGGTTGGAGCCCGGCCAGTTCGCGCAGACCAGCGGATGTTGCCAGCCCCTTCCCGGAGAGCGGATCGTCGGGATCGCGACACGGGGCAGCGGCGTGCTGGTACACCGGATCGATTGCGAACGGCTGGTGGAATACGAAGACGCACCGGAGCGGTGGATCGACCTGCGCTGGCTGGACGGCAAGAGAATGGCGGATCAGGAAGCCACGATCGAGGTCACAATGGCCAATGATGCAGGGGTACTGGGGCGGATCTGCACCCTGATCGGAGAGCATAACTCCAACATATCAAATCTGGAATTCACTGATCGTAAACAGGATTTTTACCGGATGACGATTGATATCGAGGTGCGGGATGTGGAACATTTGATTCACGTCCTCACAGCAGTGGAAGCTGATTCGGACGTGGCGCAAGTGTTGCGCAAAAACCGAAATCACCAGACAGAATGAACTGCGGGTTCTGGCGACTCGCGCGCAAGGGCGCTAAGTGCAGTTCAACAGGATCAAAAGGCATCTCGGGTGTTCAAACGCAGAAAGCAAAGGACGTGGCTGCAAAGCATTGCAGAGTTCTTCTATCCCAAATCGGGCTGGAAGCGCGCCTTTGGCTATGTGAAGCACCGGATCAAGCGGCTGCCCGATACGCCCCATAAAATCGCGCTTGGAATCGCTTGTGGTGCCTTTGTGACGTTCACGCCGTTCTTCGGGTTGCATTTCTTTCTGGCTGCGGGACTTGCCTTTGTGCTGCGCGGGAATGTTCTGGCGGCTTTGCTGGGGACGTTTGTTGGCAATCCGATCACCTTTCCCTTTATCGCTGCCACCAGCTACCGGCTGGGGCTGTGGATGCTGGGGGAGGGCCACGAAGGGCGCGTCTGGCATCGGGTGAAACACGGCGTGGTCGAAACCTGGGGGACTATACTGGATAATACCAAAGCCCTGTTCGGTTATCCGTCAAGCCCGTGGCACGGGGTGACATCCTTCTTTTACGATGTGTTCTGGCCCTATCTGGTGGGCGGGATTGCGCCGGGGGTGATTTGTGCGCTGGTCCTGTATTTTGTTTCAAAGCCGATGATCTCGGCCTATCAACACCGCCGTAAAGGTGCGTTGTTAAAGAAGTTTCATGACCTGCGGGCCAAGCGCCAGCAGAAAGCGGATTAAGCAGACGGGAAGGAAGAGCCGATGGCGACGGGCAAATTGCGGCTGGGTGTGAACATTGATCACGTGGCAACGGTTCGGAATGCGCGGGGCGGCGATACGCCGGATCCGCTGCGCGCCGCACTTCTGGCGGAACAGGCCGGTGCAGACGGGATAACGGCCCATTTGCGCGAAGACCGCCGCCATATCACGGATCCCGATATTGATGCTTTGATGAACGGGCTGCGCGTGCCGCTGAACTTTGAAATGGCGGCGACGGATGAAATGCAGGCAATTGCGCTGCGCCACAAACCGCACGCGGTGTGTATCGTCCCCGAAAAACGCGAGGAACGCACGACCGAAGGTGGATTGGAAGTGGCGCGGGAAGAAAACCGGCTGGCCCATTTCATCGCGCCCCTGCGGGACGCGGGCTGTCGGGTCTCTATCTTTATTGCGGCTGACAAACCGCAGATCGAAGCGGCGGCGCGGATCGGTGCGCCGGTGATCGAACTGCATACGGGGGCCTATTGTGATGCCCATGCAGAAGGCCGTTTTGACGAGAGGGATGCCGAATTTGCCCGACTGCGGGATATGGCTGCCTTTGCGGCGGATCTGGGGCTGGAGGTCCATGCGGGCCACGGGCTAACCTATGACACCGTTAAACCCATCGCCGCCTTACCAGAAGTGCAGGAACTGAACATCGGTCACTTTCTGATTGGTGAGGCGATTTTCACTGGTCTGGAAACCGCGATTCTGCGGATGCGTGTTCTGATGGATGAAGCGCGTTCGGGACTATGATTTTAGGGATCGGAACCGATCTGGCCAATATCGACCGGATTGCCGGAACGCTTGAGCGTTTCGGAGACCGGTTCCGCAACCGTGTCTTCACCGATGTTGAACAGGCCAAGGCCGAGCGGCGCCGAGATACGGTCGGCACCTATGCCAAACGCTGGGCCGCGAAAGAGGCCTGTTCCAAGGCGCTGGGCACCGGATTGCGCATGGGTATTGCGTGGAAGGATATGTCCGTGCGCAACATGCGGACCGGCCAGCCGGTGATGGAACTGACCGGATGGGCGGCCAAGCGGCTGGAAGAGATGACCCCGCCCGGCCACCGCGCGGTGGTGCATGTTTCCCTGACGGATGACCACCCCTGGGCGCAGGCCTTTGTGGTGATAGAAGCCACACCAGTTGACTAAACCCCTTTGAAAGGCCATGTAGCCAGCATATTTGAACACAGGCGGCAGCAATGGCAGATAAAAGCGAAAAAAAATCGGGCGGAATAGCAGAGACCTTCAAGACCATATTCTGGGCTTTGTTTCTGGCGGGCATAATCCGTACCATCCTGTTCCAACCGTTCTGGATTCCGTCAGGCTCCATGAAGTCGACGCTGCTGATCGGGGATTTCCTGTTCGTGAACAAATTCACCTACGGCTACAGCTGGGCCTCCTGTCCCAGTATTCGCGGTTTCAATTTCTGTGGCTTTGCAAAGGATTGGGACGGCCGCCTGTTCGGCGGAGAGCCGGAGCAGGGGGATATTATCGTCTTCAAACATCCTGCCAGCGAAGCGGATTACATCAAGCGTCTGATCGGTCTGCCGGGGGACAAGGTGCAGGTTGTGAACGGCCAGTTGAACATCAACGGCGAACCGGTCCCGATGGAGCCGGCCGGGTCGTTCGTGGAAACCTATGATTCCCAAGGGCCAATGGGCAATCTGCCGGCCTGTGGCAACGGCGCTGTGGGGATCGGTGCGGAATGCGTGAAAGAGCAATTCGTTGAAACCCTGCCAAACGGTGTGTCCCATCTGACCCTGAATATCGGGGATCGTGGCGGCGATAACACGCCGGTTTATACTGTGCCCGAAGGACATTACTTCTTCATGGGGGACAACCGCGACAATTCCACGGACAGCCGCTTCCGCCAGCCAAACGGCGTTGGCTTTGTGCCGGAATCCTATCTGATCGGGCGCGCGGACCGTGTGATGTTCTCTTCTGCGGGCAGTTCCATTCTGGCGTTCTGGACATGGCGCAGCGATCGATTCTTCAAGGCGCTCCAGTGAAGCTTGCGGCCGAACTTCGTGACTTTAGTGTCCGTCTCGGGCATGATTTCGCAGACCCCGAGTTTCTGATTCAGGCTGTGACCCATTCGTCGTTGTCCTCGCCCACGCGGCCGGACAACCAACGGCTGGAGTTTCTGGGAGATCGGGTGCTGGGGCTGGTGATTGCCGAAGCCCTGTCGGACCGTGATCCGGCGGCTTCCGAAGGACAGATGGCGCCGCGGTTCAACGCATTGGTGCGCAAGGAAACCTGTGCGGATATTGCCCGCGAGCTGGATCTGGGGGCGGCGCTGAAGATGGGGCGCTCCGAGATGATTTCGGGGGGGCGGCGCAAGCAGGCTATTCTGGCGGATGCGATGGAGGCGGTTCTGGCCGCTGTCTACCGTGACGCGGGTTTCGAAGCCGCCCGCCGCCTGATCCTGCGCCTTTGGGACAGCCGGATTGATGCGGCCAAGGAAGACGCTCGGGACGCCAAGACGACCTTGCAGGAATGGGCGCAGGCCCGTGGCATGAAACCGCCGCAATATATCGAAGTGGGCCGTACAGGTCCGGATCACGCCCCCAAGTTCGAGATCGAGGCCCAGTTGGAAAACGGCCTTCGCGGACGCGGGGCCGCCGAAAGTAAACGCAATGCGCAACAGGCTGCCGCAAAGGCTGTTCTGACGCTGCTGGAGAAGTAGAATGACTGAAACACGAGCCGGATTCGTGGCGCTGATCGGAGAGCCGAACGCGGGGAAATCCACGCTGATGAACCGGATTGTCGGGGCGAAAGTCTCTATCGTGACCCATAAGGTGCAAACCACGCGGGCCCGCATTCGTGGCATCGCGATCGAGGATCAGAGCCAGATCGTCTTTGTGGATACACCGGGCCTGTTCCGCACGCGGCGCAATCTGGACCGCGCCATGGTTGCGGCGGCCTGGGCTGGTGCAGGGGATGCGGATATTACCGTTCTTCTGGTTGAAGCCCATCGCGGCATGTCACCGGGGGTGCGGATGATCCTGGAGGAACTGGGCAACAAGGTCGGCAAGAACACCAAGGTCGTTCTTGCGATCAACAAGATCGACAAGGTGGAATCCGCGCAATTGCTGGCCCTGACGCAGGAACTGTCCAATGCCTATCCGTTTGAAGAGGTCTTTATGATCTCGGCTGAAAAGGGCCACGGGGTGAAGGATCTGACCAAATATTTGGCGCAAAACCTGCCTGCAGGCCCGTGGCTTTATCCCGAAGACCAGATCGCGGATGTGCCCTTGCGCATGATCGCAGCGGAAACCACCCGTGAAAAGCTGATGCTGCGTTTGCATCAGGAACTGCCCTATTTCCTGACGGTGGAAACCGAGAACTGGGAACAGAGAAAAGACGGCTCTGTGCGGATCGATCAGGTGATTTATGTCACCCGCGAAGGGCACAAGGGGATCGCTGTCGGCCCGAAAGGGGAAACCATCAAGGCGGTGTCAATGGCCTCCCGTCAGGAGTTGAAGGAACTGGTTGGCGCCGAGGTGCATCTGTTCCTTCAGGTCAAGGTGCGCCCGCGCTGGGAAACCGAGGCGGAGCGGTTCACCGAGATGGGACTGGACTTTAAAGACACGCGGGAGTGATCCGTGGTCCGCGTGACCGCCGAGTTCTGGGTCAAAGCCTATCTGCGGCGTCTTGCGCTGGCAGATATTTCCGCGTTTGTCACGGCGCGCGGGGATGCAACGGCGGGGGCGGTTCTGGTCAAACAGGCGCCTCTGGACGGAACAGCAACGCTGTACCAGCGGTCTTACGATCTGGATGGTAACCGTGTTTGGGTCACTCTGGCTGAAGGCGCTGAGGGGGATGTGGACGAAGCCGTCCGCCGCCAGCGGTCTTTCGATCCTGACATCTGGGTTATAGAGGTAGAGGATCGCGCGGGACGGCATCTTCTGGACGAAGACGGCCTGCGGGAGTGAGGCCGAAACAGCATGGCAGGGTTTCGGTCTGAGGGCACGCGGGTATCCGGCGCCATTCCTTCTGCGGATTTTCGATAATCATAGAGTGTTGTTATTGCTGCGCAAAAACCATGACCCTGCAAATATGAAGCGTCATATATGAAGCTTCATGCAAGACGCGTGATATATGAAGCTTCATAAATGAAGCGTCGTTACAGCAGGGTGATCGGTTCGGGTTTCACGGGAAACATCAGCAGACAGCGCAACTGGCACAGCTTTCCCCCGGTCAAATCCTTCTTGCCAATGCGCAGCAAACAGGGGAACACTGCGCCCATGAATGCAGCCTGTCTTAACACACCTGTCGGCACCCTGACCCTGATTGCGCAGGATGATGCGATCACACAACTTCTGTGGGATCAGCGGCAGGAAGGATCGCGGAGCCCTTTACTACAGGAAGGGCTGGACCAGCTTGCGGCCTATTTTGACGGGCGGCTTGAACAGTTCGACCTGCCTCTTGCCCCTCTGGGTACTGATTTTCAGCAACAGGTCTATGCTGCCATGTCCGCAATCCCGAAGGGGGAGACACGCACTTACGGAGAGATCGCAAAGGCGCTTGGCGTGCCTGCACAGCCTGTGGGGCAGGCCTGTGGTTCCAATCCCATTCCGGTGATTATTCCCTGCCACCGCGTTGTGGGAACCGGCCATCTTGGCGGGTTTTCCGGCGCAGGCGGCGTAGAAACCAAAGTCAAACTGCTGCAAGGCGAAGGGGCCTATTCCCTTCTGATTTGAAAGTCTGCCCATGTCCGTAGCTGTTTTTGCTGCAGTCCTGTTCGCGGCCCTGCTTCACGCCGGCTGGAACGCGATAATCAAGTTCGGAGAAGACAAGTTTCAGGGCATGGTGCTGCTGTCCATCGCCCACGGGCTGATCGGCTTGGTGATGATCGCGGTCTTTCCGGCCCCCGCGCCGGAGTCCTGGTGGCTTCTGGCCGGATCGGTGTTGTGTCATCTGGTCTATAAATCCTTTCTGACCATCGCCTACATGAGCGGAGACCTCAGCCGCGTTTATCCCATTGCGCGGGGGACCGCGCCCATGATCGTTCTGGTTGTCAGCCTGCTGATCTTGCCCGATGTCGTCAGTGCTACGCAGATTGGCGGTATCCTTCTGGTCGGGCTCGGGATTGTCCTGATGGCGAAAGGCGTTTTCACCCACGGGGAAGAACGCGCCCTTATTCCTTATGCGCTGATGGCGGCGGTAGGGACGGCGGGGTATTCGCTGTTTGACGGTATGGGGGCGCGTGCCTCCGGCCATGCTTCGGGCTTTGTGGGCTGGCTTTTCTTTCTCGACTCCTTCCTGTTCACCATTGGCGGAGTCGCCTTGCGCGGGCGGGCTGTGCTGCCGCGCGCGCCACGGGTCTGGGCGCTTGGCATGGTTGCGGGGCTGGCCTCGGTCATTGCCTACTGGATCGCGGTCTGGGCGATGACAGTCGCGCCCATCGCATTGGTCACGGCCCTGCGGGAGGTTTCCGTTCTCTTCGCGGTGCTGATCGGCATCCTGTTCTTCAGGGACAGGGCGGACACCGGCAAGCTGATTGCTGCACTGGTAATCGTTCTCGGGGTGATAGCGATCAGAATCTGAAACAGCGGAGGCGATCAGGCTTTTTGCGGAAAGATCTGTTGCAGGATACCGGCCAGCAGCAGGTAGATGCTTGTGGCGGCCAGCACAAGTATCACGCCCGGTCCGGGGTTGAAATCAACCCAAGCGGCCATGGCGGCGGCGGCGGTCCAGACCAGCGCGACAGGCAGGCTCAGCCAGCGCCAGCGTTCCGTGCGTACGGGGTGGATGAATTTGAGCGGTGTAAACATGGTGATCGCACAGGCCACCACCAGAAACAGTGTGACCCAGAAATTCGGCTCGGTCGCAAAGATCACCAGTATCAGCATGTTCCATGTGGCCGGAAAGCCGGAAAAGCTGTTGTCCTTGGTCTTCATCCGCGTATCCACCATATACAGCGCAGAGGTGAAGGTGATCACAAGGATGCAGATCCAGCCTGTCCAGTCCGGCAGAAGGCCGCTTTGAAACAGGGCAAAGGCCGGAATGAAAATATAGGTCAGATAGTCGATAATCAGATCAAGGATCACACCATCATATTGCGGAGCGTGGGTTTTTACATCGTACTTGCGCGCCAGAGGCCCGTCGATGCCGTCCACCACAAAGGCCACAACCAGCCAGAGGAACATCAAATCCCATTTTGACTGCGCCGCTGCCAGCATGGCGAGCATGGCAAACACGGCGCCCGTGGCGGTGAAAAGATGAACAGAGAGAGCTTTGATCTGATGTGTCATGGGCGGCTTCATACAGCTTTTTGCAAATAAGGCGATGTTTATCCGCCTTTCGGATGGGCTTTTTTATAGACGGCCATCAAATGGGCCTGATCCAGAGCGGTATAGGCTTGGGTCGTCGAAAGCGAGGCATGGCCCAGCAATTCCTGTATTGCGCGCAAGTCTCCGCCTGCTTCCAGCAGGTGGGTGGCAAAGGAATGACGCATGGCGTGGGGGGTTGCCGTGGCCGGCAGGCCAAGCTGCATCCGTGCCTGTTCCATGACCTTCTGGATATGGCGCGGGTTCAGAACCTTGCCCTTCTTGCCCAGAAACAGCGGCGTTTCGGCTGTGTGGCTGAACGGGCAGAGCGCAAGATAGCTGTCCACCGCCTTTCGGGCAGCGGGCAACACGGGCACCACCCTGTCCTTGTCACCCTTGCCGCGGATGCGCAGGGTTTCCCCCAGTGGTACGGCAGCGAATGTCAGGCCAAGTGCTTCGGATATGCGCAGGCCGCAGCCGTAAAGCAGGGTGATCACCGCTGTGTCCCTTGCGCCTGTCCAGCCGTCCTGCGTCTGGAATTCGATGGTTTCGATCATGGCTTTTGCCTGATCTCTTGCGACGGGGCGGGGCAGTTGTGCTTTGAACTTCGGGGCGCGGGTTGCCAGCGGGGCGGTCACCTCGATGCCCTCGGCCTCTCCGAGCCAGCGGTAAAAGGATTTCACCGCCGAAAGTTCCCGCGCAAGCGATCGCGGCCCCACACCGCGCCGCCGTTCATGGGCCATCCAGGCCCGCATATCGGTGATTTTTACCGTGCCGAGTTTGGTTTTCCCCAGATCGCCGCCCAAATGATTGGCCAGAAATCCGAGAAAGCCCGACACATCCCGCTGATAGGCTTCAACGGTTTTGGCAGAGGCCCCTTGCAACGCAGTGATACTGGCCAGCCAGCGGCCTAAAAGATCATAGGCGCCGCTTTGGGCCGTCATCAGTTCAGCCAGCGGCGCAGCACACGTTCAAAGGCGCTGGCGAAAAAGACCAGAAGATCTGCGCCTTTCTGCGGGGTAAACTGGTCATTGCTGGCAGAGCCGAGCACCAGCATCGCAGGAAGGTTGCCCTTGCCCAGATCAAGCCGCAGCAGGGCTTCGGATGTCACCTTGCTCGCTGCATCTCCAAACAGAACCGGATCAGGGTCATGGATCGTCCGCAGGGTCACGGGGCGCACCGATGTGTTGCGCCCGCGCGAGATATAATCATTCACAGCACCCGGTGCACAGAAACACACACCGCTGCCGAATTCTGCCTGAAGCTGGTCTTCCATATCCGGCGTTGCTGCCGGACTTTCCAGCACCAGACGGGCCGAAGCCACATTCAGGATGCGGCCCAGTTCGTCCTGAAGAAGAACCAGAAAATCCGCGAATGTCTTGGGTTCGAGAATGGCAAGCGTGGCCCTGTGTATCTGGTTCGTACTGGCCAGATTGTCATAGGCCGCAGCGATCACATGGCGGTGGGTGTCTTCCAGCCGGTTCAACCGGGCCTCCAGCCGCTCCAGCGCGATGGCGCGCAGGTCGATAACATTCTTGCCGCGCGCCACCTCGTCTGCCGAGATAAGCGCGCGCATGATGTCACGGTCTTCGAGAACCTGAATAGGGTCGGATAGAATATGTTCACGCACCGCGTCCTGCGGTTTCGCTTGCTCTGCCATTCGCTACGCCTCGTATCTGGGGGCGTTACAGGATCTTCTGTCCGGTTTTCGCCCAATCTGCCATAAACGCCTCAAGACCTTTATCGGTCAGCGGATGTTTTGCAAGGTTTTGCAACACATTTGGCGGGGCAGTCACAACATCTGCGCCAATTTTGGCACAATCGGACACGTGGTTCACCGTGCGGATCGACGCGGCGAGGATCTCTGTTTCATAGGCGTAATTGTCGTAAATCACGCGAATATCCTCGATCAGTTGCAGCCCGTCGATGTTGATATCGTCCAGGCGCCCGATGAACGGAGAGATAAAGGTCGCGCCCGCCTTGGCTGCCAGAAGCGCCTGATTGGCAGAGAAACACAGGGTCACGTTAACCATAGTGCCTTCTTCGGACAGGGTTTTACAGGTTTTCAGCCCGTCCCATGTCAGCGGCACTTTCACGGCAATGTTTTCCGCGATCTTGGCCAGCTTGCGGCCTTCCTTGATCATGTCGTCATAGTTCAGCGCCACAACTTCGGCACTGACCGGACCGTCAATCATGCCACAGATTTCCTTGGTCACTTCCAGAATGTCGCGACCGGATTTCAGGATCAGCGAAGGGTTGGTTGTCACACCATCCACAAAGCCCAGATCATTCAGTTCGGCGATTGCATCCACATCGGCGGTATCAACAAAAAATTTCATCTTCGGGGTTCCTTGTGTCCGGTTGGTTTCTTGCGCGTGGCTTGCGCAGATGTCATGTTGGGGTTTATCGCAATGCGCCGTGAATGAGAACCCCGCTTATCGTGCCCGAATACACCGATCAAAGCTATTTTGAAGCGGGTCAGCTTGTGGCTGTCCTGACCGCCCAGCCGCTCGATCGGCTGCTGGATTACAAGGCTCCGGCGGGGGGCTGTTTTCTAGCCGCTTATGTTGAGGTGCCTCTTGGTCCGCGCAAGGTGATCGGCGTTGTCTGGGGGGCGGGGCAGGGCGGCTATGACCCGAAAAAAATCCGCTCTGTCATCGGGGTGATTGACGTGCCCCCGATGCGCGAGGAGATGCAAAAGTTTCTGGCCCGTGTCGGGGATTACACGCTGACGCCGCTGTCGGCCATGCTGCGGCTGGCGACCCGTGCGCCCGGCCTGACCGATCCGCCGGGGATGCGCAAGATTTACGGGCTTGGCGATAAGGAACCGGACCGGATGACCCCTGCGCGGGAGAAGGTGATCGGCGTTCTGGAAGACCACGGCGGCGTGCGTTTTACCGCGGGGGAGCTGTCAACGCTGGCGGGGGTGACATCTTCGGTGGTGAAAGGCTTGATGAAACAGGGCGTGCTTGTCGAATACGAAACACCGCGCGATCTGCCCTATCCCCATCTTGATGCGGCCCATGCGGGCAAGGAACTGACGGGGGATCAGGCGCGGGTGGCGGGCTTGCTGCGGGATAAAGTAGCCGCGCAGAGCTATGGCACCAGTCTGCTGAAAGGGGTGACAGGATCGGGCAAGACCGAAGTGTATCTTGAGGCGGTGGCCGAATGTCTCGCACAGGGGCGGCAGGCGCTTGTGCTGCTGCCGGAGATCGCCCTGACGGTAGAGTTTCTGGACCGTGTGGAGCAACGCTTTGGCGCGCGCCCTGCGGAATGGCATTCCGGTGTGACGGTGACGGAACGGCGCCGCTGCTGGCGCATGGTGGGCGAAGGCAAGGCGCAGCTTGTGGTGGGGGCCCGTTCGGCGCTTTACCTGCCGTTCCAAAACCTTGGCTTGATCGTCGTGGATGAAGAACACGACCAGTCTTACAAGCAGGAAGACGGCGTGCTTTACAATGCGCGGGACATGGCGGTGCTGCGGGCCTCGATTTGCGGGGCTTCGGTCGTGCTGGCCAGCGCAACACCTTCGCTGGAAAGCTGGGCCAATGCGCGGGCGGGGAAATACGAACGTTTTGATCTGGCGCAACGGTTTGGCGCGGCGGAACTGCCCGAGATGAAGGCGATTGACCTGCGCAAGGAAGAACTCCCCAGCGGGCGCTGGATCTCCGACAGTCTGGCGCGGGAGGTGTTTTCAAGGCTGGAACGCAAGGAACAATCGCTTTTGTTCCTGAACCGTCGCGGCTATGCGCCGGTGACGGTGTGTCGGGCCTGTGGCCACCAGATCGGCTGTGATCAGTGTGATGCGCGGATGGTGGAGCACCGCTTTCAGGGGCGTCTGATGTGCCACCAGTGCGGGGAAACCAAACCCATGCCGGATGCCTGTCCGTCCTGTCAGGTCGAAGGCAAACTGGCAGCGGTCGGGCCGGGGGTGGAACGTCTGGCCGAAGAAGCGGTGGAACGCTTCCCCGATGCGCGGATTGCGGTGCTGTCCTCGGATATGTCGATGACTGCGCGCAACCTGAAAGAACGGATCAAATCCATTGCCGAAGGGGAGGCGGATATTATCATCGGCACGCAGCTTGTGGCCAAGGGGCATAACTTTCCGCTGCTGACCTGCGTGGGTGTGATTGACGCGGACCTTGGCCTGCAGGGCAGTGATCTGCGTGCGGCGGAGCGAACCTTTCAGTTGATCCGGCAGGTGGCCGGACGGGCAGGGCGTGCCGACAAGAAGGGCACGGCCTACATCCAGACCCTGCAACCGGAGCATCCGGTGATACAGGCGATCCTGACCGGCGACGAGGAAGAGTTCTGGGCCGCCGAAGCTGCCCAGCGCGAACAGGCCGGCGTGCCACCTTTCGGGCGTATGGCTGGCATCGTGCTGTCCGGTCCCGACCTCGCCCAAGTGTTCGACGTAGCACAATATATGGTACGCAACGCCGAACCCTTGCGCCGGATCAATGCGGAAATCTTCGGGCCCGCCCCTGCACCGATTGCCCGTGTGCGGGGCCGTCACCGTGTGCGTATTCTGGTCAAGGCGGATAAAGGCACCGTGCTGCAACCCGCGCTGGCCGCTTGGCATGCCAGCATAAAGCCGCCCAATAATCTGCGCATCAGCATAGATATCGACCCCCAGACCTTCTACTAAGCCCTATTAATGCTTTATCAGGGGGGGCTGCGCCGCTAAACACGGGCGCAGAATACCAAAAGGATAACGTGAGATGACGGCGCGCATTCAGCCACAACCGGGCATTATGGATATCGAACTCTACGTGGGCGGCAAGGCCCATGTGGAAGGGGTTTCCAATACGGTGAAGCTCAGCAGTAACGAAAACCCTTGGGGCGCAAGCGAAAAGGCCAAGCAGGCCTATCGTTCCGTTGCGGGCAATCTGCATGTCTATCCGTCGTCGGACCACAGCGAATTGCGTGCGGCCATTGCCAAGGTGCACGATCTGGATGAGGAGCGGATCATCTGCTCCAACGGCTCGGACGAGCTGATTTCCTTCCTCTGTCAGGCTTATGCCGGTGCCGGGGACGAAGTTCTGTTCACCGAACACGGTTTTCTGATGTACAAACTGTGCGCGCAGGCAGCAGGGGCAACGCCTGTTTCCGTGCGCGAAACAGAGCGGACAACAGATGTGGATGCCCTTCTGGAAGCGGCGAACGAGAACACCAAGCTGGTTTTCATTGCCAATCCCAATAATCCCACCGGCACAATGATTTCCGAAGAAGAGGTCGCACGGCTGGCCGACGGCCTGCCCGAACAGGCGCTTTTGGTACTGGACGGGGCCTATGCAGAGTTTGTCGAAGGGTTTGACGGGCACGCCGCGCTGGTGGAGCAGCGCGAAAATATCTTCATGACCCGCACGTTTTCCAAGATCTACGGGCTGGGCGGTTTGCGGATGGGCTGGGGTTATGGCCCCGAGGAGATCGTGAACACGCTGCAACGGGTGCGCGGCCCGTTCAATGTGAACGCTGGTGCACTTGCGGCTGCACAAGCAGCCATGCTGGATGTGGATTACACCGCCAAATGTCAGGAGCTGAACAGCCAGTGGCGGGATTATCTGCAAAAAGAGCTGACGGCGCTGGGCATAGCTTGTGATCCGTCGCTGGGGAATTTTGTTCTGGCCCGTTTTGGATCAGAAGCCGAGGCCGATGCCGCGGATCGTGCGCTCGGGTCCGAAGGGCTGATCGTGCGCGCCGTAAAAAGCTACGGCCTGCCGGAGTGTCTTCGGATTACCGTGGGCAAGGGGGCCGATTGCAAACGTGTGATTGCGGTTCTTTCCGTCTTTAAGGAAGGCTGGGAAGAATGACGCAGCTTTACAACAAGGTCGCTCTGATCGGGCTGGGGCTGATCGCCGGTTCCATGGCGCTGGCCATGCGCCGCGCAGGTCTGGCCGGCGAAATCGTCGGTCATGCCAGATCGGCAGAAACACGGGCGACCGCGCTGGACATCGGACTGGTAGATGCCGTGTTTGAAACGGCCGCCGAGGCGGTTGAGGGCGCGGATCTGGTAGTGCTTTGTGTGCCGGTTGGGGTAATGGGGACGGTTGCACAGGAAATCGCCCCGCATCTGGCGCAGGGGGCCACGGTTTCCGATGTGGGATCGGTCAAGAAAGCCATCATTGACGCAGTACAACCCCATATGCCCGATCACGTGCATTTCATTCCGGCCCATCCGCTGGCAGGGACAGAGCATTCCGGCCCCCGTGCGGGGTTTGCCGATCTGTTTCAAAACCGCTGGTGCCTGTTCACGCCCCTGCCGGAAACAGATCGGGCCTCTATAGAACGCTTGCAAAAGTTGTGGTCCGCAATGGGCGCGAATGTCGAGGAAATGGATGCAGCCCACCATGATCTTGTGCTGGCGGTAACCAGCCACACACCGCATTTGATCGCCTATACAATGGTGGGCGTGGCCGATGATTTGCAACGGGTGGCGAATAAGGAAGTCATTGATTTCTCTGCCGCGGGGTTTCGCGATTTCACGCGGATCGCGGCTTCCGATCCGACCATGTGGCGGGATGTTTTCCTCAATAACAAAGAGGCGACGCTGGAAATTCTCGGGCGTTTCACAGAAGAACTGTTCGATCTGCAACGGGCCATCCGGCGCGGGGACGGAGAACAGTTGTTCGATCATTTCACGCGCACCCGTGCGATCCGACGCAGTATCATTGATGCAGGGCAGGATACGGCTGCGCCGGACTTCGGGCGCGGCCCGAAAGAAGGAGACTGAAAATGGCGCAATGGCGGATAGCTTTGACGGCCTGCGTGGTCCTGATTGCAGGCACCGCCCTTGCGCAAACGCCGGAACAGCGGCCCCGAATGCGGCCTCTGGAGCTGGCAGAGCGGTTCAATCCAACGGCTGCGCCGATGGCTGCACCCCGTCCGAAGCTGCGCCGGTTTGATACAGGGCGGTCCGTATCTAGTGTTGCAGTGCAGAAAGTGGTGCTGGAACAGACAATCACCGAAGACGTGGTCGCGCAGAAACTGACCAAAGCAGCGATTGTGACCACGGGAATGGATGCTGGTGACGGCATCGGGGAATCCGTAACCGTGTCTGTGCGCCAGATTGTACCGGATGACCTGCTGGACGGGCTGGCTGTGTCCCCGCGGCCGCAGGCGCGGCCCGAAGGTTTCCAGCTTGCGATGGCAAAACGCAAGGACCGCAACCAGAAATACAGTCTGAAAGGCTCTGTTTGCGGATTGCGCGGTATTCGCGGCTATTCTGTCAAGCGGGTGCGTGGCAAAGGGGCTTGTGGCATCGCCAAGCCGGTGAAGGTTTCAGAGATCGACGGCATCAAGCTGACCCGCGAGGCGCTTATCGGCTGCGACGCAGCCCGCGCGCTTTATCGCTGGGTCCATGATTCTGCAAAACCCACGGTGGGGACGAAAGGCGGCGGGCTGGCAAGCATCCAACTGATCGCCAGCTATTCCTGCCGCAACCGCAACAGCGCCAAACGGGGCAAATTATCTGAACACGCCAAGGGCAATGCCGTGGATATCGCGGGATTTGTGCTCAAGAACGGCACCACCATGAGCGTGCTGCGCGGCTGGCGCTCGGGCGAGGACGGGCCGACCCTGAAACGCCTGCACAAAACCGCCTGTGGCCCTTTTCGCACCGTGCTTGGCCCCAAGGCAAACCGTTTCCATCAGGATCACTTTCACTTCGATGTCGCCCAGCACCGTGGCGGCGGGGCTTACTGTCGCTAAACCTGCTGCCTTACGGGTTGATCCGGAACTGCGGGGCGCGGCCAATCGGGAAAGGACCGAGCGAGATCACGCGGTTCTGGAATGACAATGGCGCGTCAATCGTATCGGGATTGCCGGATAGTTTTGCCAGCAGGCCGAGCCCGCCTTCCAGTGTGCCATAGAGTTCAGCAGGGACGATTCCCGCGCTCACCCCGAGTTCCAGCATATCCTGCCAGTTTTTAGCCCTGACTGAAATCTTGCCGGTAGGATAGCCGTCGGCATCCAACTCTACAGTGCCGGTGGCTTGGAAATTCAACTCTCCCCAAGCGGCATTGAACTCCTTGATCTCAAGGGAAGTCAGCTCAGGCTTGCGTCCCTCCACTGCGTGGCGGTCCCAAGGGGCATCAAATCCGGCGGTTGCGTTAAAACGCACGGTCTCAAACACATCCGGCAGCAGGTTGTCGGGATCTATAATGTCCTTGAAAATCCGCGCGGGTTTCAGATTTGTGGTTTGCAAGAAAATGTCATGGGTATTGGCCCGACCCGCTGTTTGCCGCGTGGACAGCATGGCTGCATCCATTTCCGTTACCCAGCCGACATTGGAACTTAGTGTCAGATCCGTAACCTCGGCCGTGGCAGCGTTGAGGGACAAATCGGTGTTGGCATCGAATTTGATGCTGGCTCTCATATCCTGCGAGGTCACGTCGATACGTTCCTGCGGTGTGGCGATGGTCTGGCTGTCCGGCCAGACGGCAATGGCGTGGTTCGGTTTGTAGCTGAGCATCAGAACCTCGAACTCCGGCGCCTGCCATGCCCAGCCTGTAGCTGGGTCTGCAAGGTTCAGATCGGTGACACGGGTGTCAAATCGGCTCGGAAAGCCCTGCACATCCAGCGTGTCGTAATCCGCAACCCATCCCGCAGCGCGGCGGTCTTCCAGCCATGCGGACAGCGCCGTTTGCTGCGCGCTGGAGCCGACCCACCAATAACCGAACCATGCCAGTGACACGACGATCAGTATTCCAAATAAAGCACGAACCACGGGCAGCCCCTTTTCTTTTCCGTTTGGCGCGGGTTATAGCAGCCTGAAAGGGGTGAACCAGTGACAAATATTGATAACGGTTTTTGGGTGTTCGGCTACGGCTCTCTTGTATGGCAGCCCGGGTTCGAATTTGCCGAGCGTGAAATTGCGCGGATGGAGGGATTTTCCCGCAGCTTTTGCATGTGGTCGATTCACCACCGCGGCACAGAAGCCGATCCCGGGCTGGTGCTTGCCCTTGACGCTGCGCCAAAATCCTATTGCGACGGGGTCGCCTTTTTCGTGCCACCCGAAACCGCGCAACAGACGATTGACTACCTGCGAGAGCGGGAACTGGTTTCGGCGGCCTATCTGGAGCAGGTCCATCCGGCAAAACTGCGCGACGGTCGCATTGTGGACTGTGTGTCCTATGTGGTGGACCGCGATCACGTGCAATATTGTGGCGGCCTTTCGCTGGAACGTCAGGCCGGGGTAATCGCCAAGGCTGTCGGCGGGCGCGGGCCCAACACGGAATATCTGGTAGAGGTGAACCGCCACCTTGCGGAACTGGGTTTGCCCGACCCTGATCTGGAATGGCTGACCCAACGTGTGCTGGAACTGAGTGTAACTGCCTGAGCGGTCAAACCGGTTCCACCTTCAGAACCATTCCTTCGGCGGCGCTGACCCTGACGGTGCTGCCAATCTCCGCAGTTGCACCGGCATCCCATTCCGCCCGCCAGCGCATGCCTTCAATTGTGACGGCACCGCTGTGACTTGCCGGATGAAAATCGAGCACCGTGGCCGTGCGCCCGATTAGATGGTTGGAACGCTGATTCAGCGTGTCATGGGCCGCCGCACCATCCCCGTATCGCTGCACCGCCCAGCGCCCTGCAAAAGTCAGTCCCACGGACAGAGCCGCGAACAGGGTGATTTGCATTTCCCCGGAAAGGCCGGGCACCAGTGCGTGCACCACCGCCATGATGAGGGCCGCAAGGGCGATCCAGATCAAGACAGCCGTGCCTGTTACCATTTCGGCAGCACCAATGACAAAGGCCGCAGCCACCCACCACCACGGCGACAGATCAACAAGAAAATCAAGGAACGGCATCGTGTGATCCTTTACGTTTTATCGCCGGAGGTCACGGCCTTGGCGATGTCGGCAATACCGCCGATCGACCCGATGAGCGAGGATGCCTCCAGCGGGATCATCACGGTTTTGGCCGAAGGACTGGCGGCAAGATCCCGCAGGGCTTCGGTATATTTCTGCGCAACAAAGTAGTTCACGGCCTGAATGTCACCGGCGGCAATGGCTTCGGACACCATTTGCGTCGCCTTGGCTTCGGCCTGTGCCATCCGTTCGCGGGCTTCCGCATCAAGAAAAGCGGCTTCCTTTCGGCCTTCGGCCTCGCGAATCTGGGCTTCCCTTTCGCCTTCGGCCTTCAGGATCGCTGATTGTTTCTGGCCTTCTGCCTGAAGGATGGAGGCCCGTTTGTCCCGTTCCGCCTTCATCTGGCGCGCCATTGCTTCGTTAATGTCCGGCGGCGGGGCCAGATCCTTGATCTCGACCCGCGTAACTTTCACACCCCAGGGGTTTGCGGCTTCGTCAATCACGGTCAGCAGCTTGGCGTTGATGACTTCGCGATTGGACAGGCTTTCGTCCAGATCCATAGAACCGATTACGGAGCGGATGTTGGTTTGCGTCAGGTTGGACAGCGCACGATAAAGGTCACGGACCTCATAGGCAGCGGCAGCGGCATCCACCACCTGATAGAAAGTGACCGCATCGGTCACGACCATCGCATTGTCGCGGGTGATAACTTCCTGACTGTCGATATCAAGCACGGTTTCCATCATGTTTATTTTCGCCCCGATCTTGTCCATGAAGGGGATCAGGAACCGCAACCCGGGCTTGAGAGTGCGGGTGTAACGGCCAAACCGCTCTACCGTCCATTCCTCGCCTTGCGGGATGGAGCGAACCATCATGAAGATCAGGATCAACGCAAAGACAAACAGCGCAATGGCCGTCAGGCCTACGGATTCAAATCCAAGTAATTCGTCCAAAACAACCACTCCAACAAATCAGGTTTACACAGTTATATTTGGGGAGTTCGCGGCTTTTTTACAATGGTTTAGTTGGTAAACAGTCTGGCGCTTGCGGCGAACATACCATTTGGCAACACCAGACAAGCAGGTTAGGGTGCAGTCAAGCACGGAGCAGGCCCCAAAGAATGTTGAAGTCAGACACGAAGATCGACCCGCATTTTACCCAACCGGTGCGGCAAATCCTTATGATGCTGATGTTTGTCGTCATCGTCGCCATCGGGGGATTCCTGTCGTATCAGTCCCTGTTGCCGATCTTTATGGCAAACGTCTATCTGAACAGCTTTATCGGCTTGGTGTTCATCTTTGGCATCATTGCCTGTTTCTGGCAGGTGTTTACGCTGGTCAGTTCGGTCAGCTGGATCGAAGGGCTGGCGCTGGACCGGCCGGGGCATGAATTTGTACAACCGCCGGGTTTGCTGGCGCCGCTTGCGCATATGCTGCGCAAACGTTCTGCACGGGCCTCGCTGACCTCGACCAGTACCCAAAGCATTCAGGACAGTGTGGCGACGCGGCTGGATGAAGGGCGCGAGATTGCCCGTTATGTGATCAACCTGCTGATCTTCCTTGGCCTTTTGGGCACATTCTACGGGCTGGCCACGACGGTTCCGGCTGTGGTGGATACGATCCGTTCCCTTGCACCACAGGATGATGGCAGTTCGGTGGATGTGTTTGACAACCTGATGTCCGGTCTGGAGCGCCAGCTTGGCGGTATGGGGACGGCGTTCGGCTCGTCCCTGTTAGGGTTGGCGGGATCGCTGGTTGTGGGGCTGCTGGACCTGATGGCAGGGCGTGGCCAGAACCGCTTTTACCGCGAACTGGAAGAATGGCTGTCCTCCATCACACGGATCGGTGTCGCAACAGGCGAAGGGGATATGGGCAGCGTAGAGAATTTCGCGCTTGCGGACATGCTGGAACATACGACCTACCAGATAGAGACCCTGCACGATCTGCTGCGCCAGAATCAGGAACGCCGCGCCGAAACCGACCAGCGGCTTGAACGGCTGGGGCAGGTGGTGGAGCGTCTTGCCGAGGTTGCAACGGCGGGTCAGGGCGATCGGGACCGTCTGGCCGAGCAAATCGCCTACGGGCAGAAACAACTGGTCGAGGCCGTACAGGCGCTGCCCGCACAAATGGCCCGCCCCGCAGGGGATGAAGTCTGGGATGCCGAGGCCAAGATGCGTTTGCGCAACATCGACACCCAGATGCTGCGCATTCTGGAAGAAATGACAGCTGGCCGGCAGGGCGCCATCAGTGAATTGCGCAGCGATCTGCTGGGGCTGACATCGACACTGCGCGCCGCGATCTCGGCACCTGACGAACCCGGTGGCAGGGGGTAGTTTATGGCCCTGAATCGCCGCGCAGCGAACCGGTTTTCGGCCAATATCTGGCCCGGATTCGTGGATGCGATGACCGCGCTTTTGCTGATCCTGATGTTTGTGCTGACTATCTTCATGGTGGTTCAATATACGCTGAACGAGCGGATTTCCGGTCAGGATAAGGAACTCGACGCGCTTGCAGGTGAAATCATTGGCCTGTCCGAAGCGCTTGGTCTGGAACGGGCCCGTGCTTCGGGTCTGGAAGAAGACGTCAGCCGTTTGAACACTTCGCTGGCGGATGCGCAGGACCGCGCTGCACAGCAGGATGCGCTGATTGCTGCACTGAATACGGAAACATCGAATCAGGCCGCGCAGATTGCCGGATTTGAAGAACAGGTGGCTTCTTTGCGGGCGCAAAATTCCGATCTGGATGAACAGCTTTCCGACAGCCGCTCCCTTGTTGCGGTGCTGACGGGGCAGGTTGAGGATCTGCAGGGGGATGTGGCGGAAGGTGAAAGCCGCGAAGCCGCGCTGGAAGAGGAAAAACGCCTGCTGCTTGCGGATAAAGACGCTTTGGAAAAAGCCAATCTGACCGTCATTTCCGAAAAAGAGGCCCTGCAACTGGCACTGGCACAGGCCCGCACGGAAATTGACGAAAGCGCCGAGGCGGCGCGACTGGCCGCCGCGAAACGGGAAGCACTGGAAGGGTTGATTGCCGATTTGCGGGCTGACGTCAGCGACAAGGAAGGTTCGCTCGCGGATGCGCTGGCGCTTTTGGCGGCGACTCAGGATGACCTGTCGCAGACACGTGGATCGCTAAGCGATGCGCTGGCGCAGGTCAGTACCACACGCTCCGAACTGGCCGACAGTCGCAGCGAACTGGGCCAGACAAAAACCGCCCTCGAACGGGAGCGGGCTGCACTGGCTCGGGCCGAACAGGAAACCGAAGATCGGGCGCAGGCCTTGGCAGAGGCGCAGTCCGAATTGACCGCCCGTGGTCTAACCGAAGAAGAACTGCGTGCGCGGATTGACGCGCTGGTGAACAGCCTTTCCGAAGAGGAAAAGGCGAAACTGGCCGAAGCCGCCGCCGCCGCAGCCCTGCGGGAGAAACTGAAGGGGGCCGAGGACGAACTGACCGCCATGACCCTGTCGCTGGAAGCCAAACGCAAGGAAGCGGAAGACACGCTGACCCTTCTGGCAGCAACCCGCGCGGAACTGGGCGAGGCAGAGCGCGAAGCGGCGCGGAATATGAGCGAAGGCGACCGGCAGGCCGCCCTTTTGTCCGTTGCCCGTCAGGAACTGGCCGAGGAGAAGGCAGCAAGCCGGGACGCTGCGCAAAAGCTGGCACTGTTGAACGAACAAACGGTGGAACTGCGCAAGCAGTTGGACCGTTTGCAGGGGTTGCTTGACGCCTCAAAGGCGGCAGATGAAGCCAGTCAGGTGCAAATCGAAGCACTGGGCGCAAACCTGAACACGGCGCTGGCCCGCGTGGCGGCCGAGCAGAAAAAGCGGCTGGAACTGGAAGAAGCCGAACGCCAGAGACTGGAAGCAGAGGCAAATGACCTCAAGAAATTCCGTTCGGAGTTTTTCGGCCGCTTGCGCGATGTGCTCGGGACACAGGAAGGGGTTCGTATCGTCGGGGACCGTTTCGTGTTTTCCTCCGAAATCCTGTTTGCCGCCGGTTCGGCCACTCTCGGGGAGCAGGGCAAGGCAGAGATTGCCAATGTGGCCAGTATCATTCTGGATGTTGCGGACCAGATCCCGCCGGAAATCGACTGGATTCTGCGGGTGGACGGACATACCGATAAAATACCCCTGTCCGGTTTCGGGGAGTTCCGCGACAACTGGGAGCTTAGTCAGGCGCGGGCACTGTCTGTGGTGCGCTATCTGAACAGCGAACTCGGGGTGCCGGCAAACCGTCTGGCGGCCAACGGTTTCGGGGAATACCAGCCGATTGCAGAAGGCGATAGCCCCGAGGCACTGGCGCAGAACCGCCGGATTGAATTGAAGTTTACGGAAAAATAGGTTTCTGCGCTCCGCGCGGGGAGTATTTGGGGAACATTGAAGCAGGTCAGCGCAGGGCGCGGCCTTTCAGGATGGCGTCCTTGCCGAATCTTTCGCGGATCGCATCTGTAGCCCGCTCTGCCCGCGCCCGTTTCGCGGCGTCCTGTTCCAGCAGGTCCATATAGTGATCGGCTTCTTCGGGGCGGGTTAGCTGGCTGATGCCGATACCGATCAGACGGAAGGGTGCCTTGTCGATCACCCCGTCCAGCAACTGGCGCCCGTGGGAGTAAATCCGGTCAGCCATCTGGGTCGGTTCGGGCAGGGTGACAGAGCGGTTCAGGGTTTTGAAATCCGCTTTCTTGACTTTGAGCGTAACAGTTTTCCCGGCGTATTCCTTGGCCTTTGCGCGGTCTGACACCTGTTCGGCCAGCCGCCAGAGATGCCCGTCCAGAAGGTCGGGATTTCCGGTGTCTTCAAAAAAAGTGGTTTCCTTGGAGATGCTTTTCACCGGATCGCGTCCCGAAATGCGGCGGTGATCCAGCCCCTGCGCCAGATGCCAGAGCCGATCCCCCATGGAGCCGTAACGTTCGCCAAGCGCCTTGCGGTCACGGCGGCGCAGGTCTGCGAATGTCTGGATGCCATCGCTTTGAAGTTTGCGCTGCAGCACAGGACCGGCACCCCATATCTTTTTGATCGGAAGGGGGGCGAGCAGGTCCAGCGTTTCGCCCTTCCCGATCACGGAAAAGCCCCGCGGCTTGTCCAGATCAGAGGCAAGTTTTGCAAGGAACTTGTTGTGGGACAGGCCAATGGAGCCGGAAATCCCCAATTCGTCCTCCATCCGCTTTACCAGCCGTGCCAGCATGATCGCAGGCGGTGCGCCATGCAGTTTTTCTGTGCCGCTCAGGTCGATAAAAGCTTCGTCCAGTGACAGGGGTTCGACCACCGGTGTCAGGTCTTCCATCATGCTGCGGATCGCGCGGGACACTTCTACATAGGCGTCCATTCTGGGTTTTACCACAACGGCGTCAGGGCAGAGTTTCAGCGCCTTGAACATGGGCATGGCAGAATGCACCCCGTTGATCCGCGCGATATAGCAGGCGGTGGAAACCACGCCCCGTTTGCCACCACCGATGATCACCGGCTTGTCGCGGATGTCCGGATTGTCCCGTTTCTCCACGGATGCATAAAAGGCGTCGCAATCCATATGGGCGATGGAGAGCGAGAACAATTCCTCATGGGCCAGCACCCGTGGTGAGCCACAATGTTCGCAGCGCGGTTTGGGCGCGCAGCGTTTCAGGCAGTCTCGGCAGAAGGCGGGTTTTGGCATAAGCCCTTATCCCGCAGTTCTGCTGCCAATACCAGTCAGGACGTGAAGTCTGCTTATGAATTTGCGGCAATAATATCAGGGGTGGTGACGCCACTGTTTGCGATTGACTGCGCTTTTGCTTGGGCCACCAGCAGGCTGGTTGCGATCAGGGCGGCAAGGCCGATTTTCGAGAATATATCCATTGGGGGCTCCGTTAAGGTTTGGCCTTCTGGATCGCGCCCAAACCTTAACGATGCGTTAAAGATTCAATTGAAGATTCTCGTATTTTAGGCGTTTGCCGTCAGATCGTGGCCAGTTCCGCAAGGATCGCCCGTGCTGCGGCTGCCGGATCGTCGGCCTGGACAATCGGGCGCCCTACAACGATGTGATCCGCCCCGTCCCCGATCGCGCTGGCCGGTGTTGCGATACGTTTCTGATCGCCCGAGGCCGCCCCTGTCGGGCGCACACCCGGTGTCACGATCAACCGCCCTGCAGCTTCTGGCAGGGCGCGGATCAGGGCGGCTTCCTGTGGTGAGGCAATCACCCCGTCTGCACCGGCAAGAAAGGCTGCGCGGGCCCGTTCGATCACGAGGTCTTGCAGGTCGCCGGACCGGATCAGGCAATCGTCCAGATCGCCCCGGTCAAGGGAGGTCAGGATCGTCACCGCAAGGATTTTCAGATTGCTGTCGCCACGCCCTGCCACAGCCGCGCGTACGACATGGGGATCACCGTGCACCGTCAGGAAGTCGAGGTCGTATTGCGCGATGCCGCCGACGGCGCGCTCTACCGTGGCACCGATGTCAAAGAACTTCATATCAAGAAATACGCGTTTGCCCTGTTCTTTCAATTCATTGGCAAGCGCAAGACCGCCCCCTGTCAACATGCCAAGCCCGATCTTGTAAAACGAGACACTGTCCCCGAGCTTTTCCGCGATGGCCATACCATCCAGAATGTTGGGGACATCAAGGGCAACGATCAGACGGTCATCAGCAGGCATATCAGGGCTCCGTTGGCTGGTTTTTCGGGGTTTGGGGCGGTGGCGGCGGAAAGTCAAGGCAACAGGCAGTGTTTGCGCATGGTGTGGCGGCGTGGTATTTGCTGGCAACCCGAATAAAGAGCCTTTCTCGTGTTCACGCCCCACTCTCCGCCGCGTTTTGTAACGCTCGTGTTGCTGACTGCGATCTCTGTGCTGTCGCTGAATATGTTTCTGCCATCCCTGTCGAATATGGCGCGGGACTTTGACGTGGATTACGCACTGATCAATCTGTCGATTGCAGGATACCTCGCGGTGAGCGCGGTCTTGCAGATCATTATGGGGCCGCTTTCGGACCGGTGGGGCCGCAGACCGGTCCTGCTGGCGGCCATGGCGATCTTTACGGTTGCGTCGATCGGGTGCTGGCTGGCGCCGAATGTCTGGGTCTTTCTGGGATTCCGTCTGCTTCAGGGGGCGGTCATTGCGGGGATGGCGCTAAGTCGTGCGGTGATCCGTGATATGGCCCCCCCGCAGGAAGCGGCGAGCATGATGGGCTATGTGGCGATGGTCATGGCGCTGGCACCGATGGTGGGGCCGGTTGTGGGCGGGGTGCTGGACCAGATGTTCGGCTGGCGGGTGACATTCCTGTTGTTTGCCGCGCTTGGTGCGGGTGTCTTTACCTTGTGCTGGCGGGATCTGGGGGAAACCAACACCAAGAAATCGGACACGTTGCTGGCCCAGTTCAAATCCTATCCGGCCCTGTTGGGCGCGCGGGAGTTCTGGGGCCATGTGGCGTGTCAGGCCTGTTCGGTGGGGGCGTTTTATGTCTTCCTCGCCGGAGCCCCGCTGGTAGGAGAGGCGCAGTTCGGCCTGACGCCGGCCATGCTCGGCCTCGGGATGGGGGCGATTACGATGGGGTTTGTCTTTGGCAACTTCCTGTCGGGGCGGTTCGCCAGACGGTATGCGCTGTCTACCATGATGATCGCGGGACGGATCGTGGCGCTGGTCGGGCTTGGCGGCGGATTTGTCCTGCTGGTGGCCGGGATCATGCATCCGCTGGTCTTGTTCGGTTCGGTTGTCTTTATCGGGATCGGCAACGGATTGACCCTACCGGCGAGCAACTCGGGGGCCTTGTCGGTGCGTCCGGATCTTGCGGGCAGTGCATCGGGCCTGTCCGGTGCGGCCGTGGTCGGGGGCGGTGCGATCCTGACCTCTGTGACCGGTGCGGTTCTGAACGAAAGCTCGGGCGTTTTTGTGCTGATGGCGATCCTGTTCGGGGTGACGATCCTCGGTCTGGTTGCGGCCTATGATGTGCGCAACGCCACGCAAAGCTGACGCAAGGGCAGGCGCCGACGCAGGGTCTTCGTATTTGCGAATTGGCAAGGGCCGTGAATTCCCCTACCAGTTGGGCCAGCAGAATTTGAGAATTGGAATTTGGCCATGAACGCAGGCATCGTCTTTCTTGTGCTGGCTTATGTGATGAGCCAGTTTTACAGGGCTTTTCTTGCAGTTATGGCACCTGCACTGGGGCAGGACATCGGGGCAGGGCCGGAAGACCTCGCTTTTGCGAGCGGTATGTGGTTTCTGGTCTTTGCGGCGATGCAGATCCCTGTCGGGGAAGCGCTGGACCGGATCGGGCCAAGGATCACGGCAAGTGTTCTCTTTGCCATTGGCGGCGGAGGCGGGGCGGCACTGTTCGCGCTTGCAAGCACTCCGCTTCATATCACCCTTGCGATGATGCTGATCGGCGTGGGGTGTTCGCCGGTTCTGATGGCGTCTTACTATATCTTTGCCCGCTCTTATGCGCCTGCGGTTTTTGCGACCCTTGCGGGGGTGACACTGGGGATCGGAACGTTCGGCAATATCGGCAGCGCCCTGCCGCTGACGCTGGCGGTCGAGTGGTTCGGCTGGCGCGGGACCATGTGGGTGCTGACCGGGGTGACGTTGTTTATCGCGCTTATGGCTGCGGTTTTTGTGCGGGATCCCGAACGGGTTGCGGTGGCGCAGAAAGGATCTGTTCTGGATCTGCTGGCCATGCCCGTGCTCTGGCCGATTCTTGCAATGATGGCGGTGAACTACATTTCTGTTGCCGGTCTGCGGGGGCTTTGGGTTGGCCCTTATCTGGACGAAGTTTTTGCGGCCACGCCGGAGGTGATCGGGGTTGTTACCCTAGTGATGAGCTTTGCGATGGTGGCAGGGAATTTCGTTTACGGGCCGATGGACCGCTTGATCCCGTCGCGCAAGACGATTGTGCTGGGCGGTAACCTGATCAATCTGGCCTGTGTGCTGCTGCTGATCCTGTTTGCGGGGCATTCTGTTGTAGTTGTTACGGTGCTGCTTGCAATGATCGGTCTGACGGGAGCGACCTTTGTGGTGATTATTGCCCATGCGAAAACCTTTTTCCCCGACCATCTCACAGGGCGCGGGGTGACCCTGCTGAACCTGTTTGGTATGGGCGCGACGGGGCTGTTGCAGTCCCTGTCTGGCAATATCTACGGCGCGGTTGCACCACACAGCACGGCTGTTGTTGCCTATCAATGGCTGTTTGCGTTTTTCGCGCTGTGTCTACTGGCGGGATGTGTCGCTTATGCCTTCAGCCGTGATGGCAAGAACATCCGGTTGTGATCAGAGTATTTCCGGAACATTGAAGCGGTTCTGAAACAGTTTGGCTTTTTCGTTCTGGCTCTTGTCGGGTGCGGGGTGGGTTCCTATCTTGATGCCAAGGCTTGCACCCTGACGTGCCGAATTCGGGCGTCACATTTCATCGCAGGCGCTTGTAAAAGGAGAAGACCATGAACTTAGAGAAGTTCACAGAACGGTCTCGGGGGATGATTCAATCGGCCCAGACCATTGCAATGCGCGAGGATCACCAGCGCTTTACACCACAACACCTGTTGAAGGCCCTTCTGGACGATGATCAGGGGCTTGCGGCCAATCTGATCAAGGCAGCGGGGGGTAATCCGTCCCGTGTCTTGCAGGATCTGGACGTGAACCTTGCAAAAATGCCCAAAGTGTCCGGCGACAACGGTCAGATTTACATGGACGGGCAGACCGCGAAGGTTTTTGGCGAAGCCGAGAAGCTGGCGCAAAAGGCTGGTGATTCTTTTGTACCGGTTGAACGGATGCTGACCGCGCTTGCGATCGTGAAATCCGATGCGGCAACTATTCTGAAAGACGGCGGTGTGACAGCCCAAGGGCTGAACGCAGCCATCAATGATGTGCGCAAGGGGCGCACTGCCGACAGTGCAAGTGCCGAAGACGGTTATGACGCGCTGAAGAAATACGCCCGCGACCTGACCGAAGCGGCACGCGATGGCAAGATCGACCCGATTATTGGCCGGGATGAGGAAATCCGCCGTGCCATGCAGGTTCTGTCCCGCCGCACCAAGAACAACCCTGTGCTGATCGGGGAGCCGGGCGTGGGTAAAACCGCGATTGCCGAAGGGCTTGCCTTGCGGATCGTGAACGGTGACGTGCCTGAAAGCCTTCAGAATAAAACGCTGATGGCGTTGGATATGGGGGCGCTGATTGCCGGTGCGAAATATCGCGGCGAATTTGAGGAACGTCTGAAATCCATTCTGACGGAAGTGACCGAAGCAGCCGGCGAGATCATCCTGTTCATCGACGAGATGCACACGCTTGTCGGGGCCGGTAAATCCGAAGGCGCAATGGATGCGTCCAACCTGCTGAAACCTGCGCTGGCGCGGGGGGAATTGCACTGTGTCGGGGCAACTACGCTTGATGAGTACCGCAAGCATGTGGAAAAAGATGCAGCCCTTGCGCGGCGGTTCCAGCCTGTCATGGTGCAGGAGCCGACGGTTGCCGATACGATTTCCATCCTGCGCGGTATCAAGGAAAAATACGAACTCCACCACGGTATCCGTATTTCCGACAGCGCGCTGGTGTCTGCGGCCAATCTGTCCAACCGCTATATCACCGACAGGTTTCTGCCGGACAAGGCGATTGACCTGATGGACGAAGCGGCCAGCCGTCTGCGTATGGAAGTGGACAGCAAGCCCGAAGCGCTTGATGCGATCGACCGCGAGTTGTTGCAAAAGCAGATTGAGGTCGAGGCGCTTAAAACCGAGAGCGATGCCGCGTCCAAGGACCGTTTGGAGACCTTGCAGAAAGAGGTGTCCGAATTGCAGGAAAAATCGTCCGAGATGACGGCCCACTGGCAGGCGGAACGGGACAAACTGGCGAGCGCACGGGACATCAAGGAAGAACTGGACCACGCGCGCGTGCAATTCGAAACCGCGCGGCGTGCCGGTGATCTGGCCAAGATGGGAGAGCTGCAATACGGCGTAATCCCCGAGCTGGAGAAAAAGCTGTCCGAAGCCGAAGGGCGCGAGGACGATGTGATGGTGGACGAGGCCGTGCGCCCCGAACATATCGCAAGCGTTGTCGAACGCTGGACCGGCATTCCCGTGGACAAGATGCTGGAAGGCACCCGCGAAAAGCTGCTGCGGATGGAAGGCGAACTTGGCAAGCGGGTGATCGGCCAGCGTGATGCGGTTGCGGCTGTGTCCAATGCGGTGCGCCGGTCCCGTGCAGGGCTTTCGGATGAAAACCGTCCGCAGGGGTCTTTCCTGTTCCTCGGGCCGACCGGTGTTGGTAAGACAGAGCTGACGAAGGCTCTGGCCGAATTCCTGTTTGACGATGATCAGGCGATGGTGCGCATTGATATGTCCGAGTTCATGGAGAAACACGCCGTGTCCCGTCTGATCGGTGCGCCTCCGGGCTATGTCGGCTATGACGAAGGCGGTGTGCTGACCGAAGCCGTGCGGCGCCGGCCCTATCAGGTTGTGTTGTTCGACGAGGTGGAAAAGGCGCATCCCGATGTGTTCAACGTACTGTTGCAGGTGCTGGACGATGGTGTTCTGACCGACGGGCAGGGGCGGACTGTGGATTTCAAACAGACGCTGATTATCCTGACCAGTAACCTCGGGTCGCAGGCGCTCAGCCAGTTGCCCGAAGGGGCGGACAGCAACAAGGCCAAGGCGGATGTGATGCAGGCGGTTCAGGCCCATTTCCGGCCCGAGTTTATCAACCGTCTGGACGAGATCGTGCTGTTTGACCGGCTCAGCCGTGAAAACATGGACGGGATCGTGGATATCCAGCTGGATATTCTGGAACGCCGTCTTTCGGGACGCAAGATCAGCCTGGAAATGGACGAGTCCGCGCGGACCTGGCTGGCCAATCAGGGTTATGATCCGGTGTATGGAGCACGTCCGTTGAAACGGGTGATCCAGAAAGCGGTTCAGGACCCGCTGGCAGAACTGTTGTTGTCGGGCGAAGTGCTGGACGGCTCAACCGTCACTGTCAGCGCCGATGACAACGGACTGGTGATCAACGGGGTGGCGCAGGCTGCCAAACCGCCCGCCGATGCGCCGGTCCATTAAGTGCCTTACTAAAGGTGTAGAATAACTTTGCCGCCCTGCAGGTTTCGCGCTTGCGGGGCGGTTTGCAATCCGGCGTTACGATAAAGGGGCGTACCATGTTGGCCAGATTTATCCGGATCATCCTGTTTCTGGCTGTGCGGCTGGCCTTTGTCGTCTGGCCGTTTACGCTGGCCGCAGCGGTTTTGATTTATCTCAAGTATTTTTGAGCCGCTGCGCGGTCCTTCACCTTTGTGTTTTGCCGCGCCCCCGCTACATTCAGGCTGGCCGGAAGACACGCGCCTTCCTGCCGACCTAGCCTAACGGAGTGCCCCGCCCCATGTTTCTGATGAACCTTGTGTCTACGATCCTGTTTTACTTTGCGATTGTTTTTATCTGCGCTGTGGGGATCGGTTTTGCCGCCGTGGTGGTGATGTTTGTCATCGACCGCAGCCAGACCAGCGATGCGGTGCGGCGGAATTATCCGGTGGTGGGGCGGTTCCGCGGCCTGTTCACCGAACTGGGCGAATTCTTCCGCCAGTATTTCTTTGCGATGGACCGTGAAGAACTGCCGTTCAATCGTGCGCAACGCAACTGGGTCAAACGGGCCGCGTCGGGCAGGGGGAATACGGTTGCTTTCGGCTCTACACGGAACCTGACCCTGCCGGGGACGCCGATTTTCGTAAATGCCGCCTTTCCGCCGCTGGAAACGCAGGCTGCGCGGACCGAGCCTCTGCAAATCGGTCCTTATGCGCGGATTCCTTATAACGCGCCGTCCCTGTTTAACATTTCGGGGATGAGCTTTGGCGCATTGTCCCGCCCTGCGGTGCGGGCCTTGTCCCGTGGGGCACAAAAAGCGGGGATCTGGCTGAATACGGGGGAGGGCGGTCTGTCGCCGTTTCATTTGGAAGGCGGCTGTGATCTGGTGTTCCAGATTGGTACTGCAAAATACGGTGTCCGTAATGCAGACGGCAGCCTGTCAGATGATCGCCTGCGCGCCATTGCCGCCCACGAACAGGTGCGCATGTTCGAAATCAAACTGGCGCAGGGAGCGAAACCGGGCAAGGGGGGCATTCTTCCGGGGGCAAAGGTCACGCCGGAAATTGCCGAGATCCGCGGTATTCCGGCGGGAGAGGCTTCGATCTCTCCCAACCGCCACCCCGAGATCGGCAACATGTCGGAACTGCTCGATATGATTCATCACATACGCGAAGTGACGGGCAAGCCTGTCGGCATTAAAACCGTTGTCAGTGATGAATCCGCCCTGCGTGAGCTCTTTGGCGAGATCCACAAACGCGGGGAAGAAAGCGCGCCGGACTTTATTTCAGTCGACAGTGGTGACGGAGGCACGGGGGCAAGCCCGATGCCGCTGATGGATCTGGTGGGGATTACCATTCGTGAAAGCCTGCCTCTGGTTTCCGATCTGCTGGTCGAAATGGGGTTGCGCGATCGCATCCGCCTGATTGCCAGCGGCAAGCTGATGAATCCGGGGGATGTGGCTTGGGCGATTGCGGCGGGGGCGGATTTCGTGACCTCGGCGCGGGGGTTCATGTTCAGCCTTGGTTGCATTCAAGCCCTGAAATGTAATCGCAACACCTGTCCGACAGGCATCACAACCCATGATCCACGGTTTCAAAAAGGGCTGGTGCCCGAGGACAAGTTTGAAAAGGTGGCGGCCTATGCGAAGATGATTACCAAAGAGGTGGAAATCATCGCCCATTCCGTTGGTGTGACCGAACCCCGCGCGATCCGGCGCCATCACGTGCGGATCGTGCAGGACAATGGCCGCTCTGTGCTTATGTCCGAAATCTGGCCGCGTCCGGTCCCGTCAGGCAGCGCGTCCGGTTAGGCTGCTTACAACGTTGTAAGCGCCGCAAGGCTGTAACCTTTCCAACAAGGTCGTGAACGCGCGTGTTTTGCTTTGGTTTCGGGCTAGGTCTAAGCCAATCTGGACGCAGACACTGAGAGGGAGGGTCTCCATGGGCCGCTTTAAGACCGCGCTGAAATATTCCGACATCACGCCAAAGGCTGATTTTCTGAACCGTCGCCAGTTGATGACAGGGGCCGCCGGTATGACCGTCGCGGGGGGAATTGCGGGCGGGCTGGCAACTCCGGCAGCGGCGGCGCTGGATGCGGCCAAAAGTAAATGGTCCACCACGCAGGAACCGACCTCTTACGAAGACATTACCAGTTATAACAACTTTTACGAATTTGGCACCGGCAAGGGCGATCCGGCACAATATGCCCACGCACTGACGACGGACCCTTGGTCTGTGGAAATCGGCGGGTTGGTGAACAATCCGGGCAATTACGCGCTGGAAGATATTCTGAAAGACATGACACTGGAGGAACGCATCTATCGCTTCCGATGTGTCGAGGCGTGGTCAATGGTGGTGCCTTGGGTCGGTTTCCAACTGTCTGACCTGATTGCCAAAGCCGATCCGCAAGGCAACGCCAAATACGTAGCGTTTGAAACCCTGCTGCGCCCCGAGGAAATGCACGGCCAGAAAAACGGTTCCTTCCCGTGGCCCTATGTCGAGGGTCTGCGGCTGGACGAAGCCATGCACCCGCTGACCCTGATGGCCACGGGTCTTTACGATGAACCGCTGCCAAACCAGAACGGTGCACCGCTTCGTCTGGTGGTGCCTTGGAAATACGGCTTCAAATCCATCAAATCCATTGTGAAGATCACCCTGACGGAAAAGGAACCTCCTGCCACATGGAACCTGATCAACGCGCGGGAATACGGGTTCTATAGTAATGTGAATCCGAACGTCAGCCATCCGCGCTGGTCGCAGGCGTCCCATCGGGTCATCGGGTCGGGATTGTTTGCCAGCAAGGAACCGACCGAGATGTTCAACGGGTACGGCGACGCGGTGGCGGGCCTTTATGACGGTATGGACCTGTCGAAATACTACTAACCGGTACAACATTGCCATCGGACAGGGACCAATCATGTCAGTCAGCCAATCTGTGAATGCGGCGGCACGCAAGCTGCCGGCCTGGCCGTTATACCCGATCCTGCTGTTTCCGGGGCTTTGGCTGTTCTGGACTGTATTGCAGAATCCCGGCCCCAATCCGGTCGAGTCGCTGGAGCACGGGTTGGGGGAATACGCCCTGAAACTTCTGGTGCTTGGCCTTTTGGTGACACCGCTGCGCGACCTTGGCGGTGTGAACCTGATCAAATACCGCCGCGCGATCGGTCTGATGGCGTTTTTCTATGTGTGCGCGCATCTGCTGGTCTATCTGGTGCTCGACAACCAGTTCTGGTGGGACGCCCTGATCAAGGACATTACCAAACGACCCTATATTATCGTTGGTGTTCTGGCTTTTCTGATCCTGATCCCGTTGGCTGTGACCTCCAACAATCTTTCAATCCGCAAACTTGGCCCAAAACGCTGGCGGCAGATCCACTATGGCGCATATCTGGCCGTGATCTTGGGAGCAGCGCATTTCGTGATGCTGAAAAAGACATGGCAGACAGAGCCTCTGGTCTATCTCGCCATCGCTTTAATTCTGGTCGCGTACAGGATTCCAAAGCTGATCCGCTAAACCCCGCGCAATCGCGTTGTTCACGGCACTGTGGCTCGCTTTTCGCTGGTGTGCGGCTACGTCTTGAATGTGCCCTTTCAACCGGAATTATAAGGAGACGATCATGCACTATATGAAGACGATTATCGCCACAGCCGCCGTGGCTGTGACCCCGATGCTGGCTTGGGCCGACGGGATTGTAAAAGTTGAGACGGAAAAAACTGTTTCAGGTGCGACCGACGCCTTGATCAGCGCAATTGAAGGCGCTGGCGCCAAAGTGTTCGCGCGTGTCGATCACGGGGCTGGGGCCAAATCCATAGGCGCGGACATCGGGGCGAGCGAACTCGTGATCTTTGGCAATCCCAAAGTGGGGACTCCTGCTATGGAAGCAAACCGCCTTGCCGGATTGCATCTGCCGTTGAAGGTGTTGGTCTATGAAGATGACGCAGGTAAAATCTGGTTTGCCTATGAAAACCCTGCCGAGTCGCTGGGATCACTGGAAAGCATCGAACCGGATGCTTCGCTACTGGATCCGATGGCAACTGCGCTGAAAAATCTGACTGCCAAGGCTGCGATGTAAGTCCTGCTTTTCAGCCAGACTGACCAAACTGTAAAAATGCCCCTTGCCGGATAAAGGCAGGGGCATCGTTGCTTCTGGTGTTGGGTCCACGGTCAGGCGGATGTGCGCCCTATTCAAAGCTGTACTTGAACAGGGCAATATCCCTTTGATGCAAGGCTGCCACTTTATCTACATCACCAGAACTGTAGTATCGCCGCCAGTCGCCCGATACCGATCGGTTCACCGGAGTGTCGGGAATACGCAGTCTGATGCCGAAGCTGTGGCCAAGCCGGGAGAGATCCTGCGCCAGCACTTCCTGCCGCAGCACATAGTCCACACTGATGATCCCCTCTTCATTGGTAAACCAGTCGGACACTTGCGCACGGGGCCTGAACCGCACCGTTGTCGGGGCCGCCGGATCTTCCAGCCAGTCCAGATAATCCGAAAATGTCATCTTGGACCAAAGAGCATGAAGATGGGGCAGGCCGGAGTGCCGCCCGCCAGTGTCTTTACGCACGTATTCATAGAAGGACACACGCCAGGCAAAAGGGTTCCGCATAACAGAGAAGGTGTAATAGGAATCAACACTATCCCCCAGCGCTCTCATCCGGTCCCGATACTCTGTCCAGAACAGATGCCCCTGCAGGTTCGGATGTCTGACCGAGACACAATTGCGGGCCCGTTTGCCAAAGGCACGCTCCACAAACTTGCCGCCGCATTTGGGCGGGTGGACGAACAGCATCTTACGGCCGCGTGCGGGAATCAATTCTTCAAGGAAGCTTCGGGGAACGTGCATCTCAGGGCACCTTTATTATGACAGGATCTGCCTGTTACGCTCGGGCTGGGCAAATCAGTCGGTGCCAGAGGGAATTTCTGTCGTGATTCCGCATTTTATTGGCCAAGTGACCGGTGCCGAGTCGGAATCAGATTTCGGTTCCCGTGATTCCGGAGCGATTCAACGCACGAGTCGGGGCCCGGAACCTCTTAAGCAGAGCAAACAACCGGACTGCGTGGATTGCTGCGGGATTCCTGCGCAATTTTTGACAAGTTTACCCTAGGGGTCTGCGCAACATTCCGCCCCGTGGACTTTGAAAACACCCGACTTTTCGGATTATTTCGAAAAAATGACAGTTTCGTAAAAAAAGGGGTTGCGGGTTTTGTTGGGTAGGCCTAAACACCGCTTCACCGGAGGCA
>JAAEZA010000032.1 GCA_018223125.1 Paracoccaceae bacterium
TGCTGCGCAACCCCGGCGGCGCATACAAAGTGGCCTCGGGATAGGCTGCCGCCCAGTCTGCCAGCGAAAGGTGGTGCAGGGAGTTGGGGGCCACGATGTGCCGCACGTCGCCCATGGCAGCCACGGCCTTGCGCAAATTGTCATTCAGGGAAACCGGCGACCAGATCATGAGATCGCCGCCATTCAACCGGATCACGGCCATGCGGGTCGGGTAGTGGAAACCGGCGACAGCGACAGTATCACCGGCTGTAATCCAGACATTCTCTCCGAATTTTTCCAGCATGACCTCTCCTGTTTACGGGCGGACAAACTCCGCAGCTTTGTAACCCTGCAAATACAGCAGTCCCGTCAGGTCCGCATAATTCAGACGCAGATCGACCTGTGCCGCAACGACAGGCTTGGCGTGCAGCGCCACGCCCGATCCGGCCAGATGCAGCATCCCCAGATCATTGGCCCCGTCCCCGACCGCGATCACGTCGTCAGGGGTAAGTCCCTTGGCCGCTGTGATTTCGTTCAGCGCATCCACTTTAGCCTGTTTGCCCAGCACCGGAACCCCGTGTTCGCCGGTTAATTTTCCATCTTCCTGCAACAGCGTATTTGCGCGGTTTTCATCAAATCCCAGCCTGGCCGCGACAGCCGAAGTAAAACTGGTAAACCCGCCGGAAACCAGTGCGGCGTAAGCGCCGTTCGCCCGCATGGTCGCCACCAGTTCAGGCCCCCCCGGCATCAGGGTAATCCGATCGTTCAGAACCTTTTCGATCACACCAACTGGCAGGCCTTTCAACAGGCCGACCCGTTCCTTCAACGCAGCCTCAAAATCCAGTTCGCCATTCATCGCCCGTGCGGTGATTTCGGCAACCCGTTCCCCCACGCCCGCTTCTGCCGCCAGTTCGTCGATGCATTCTTGCTGGATCATCGTGCTGTCCATATCCGCGAGAAGGACTTTCTTGCGACGGCCCGCGACCGGCTGCACACAAAAGTCGATTCGCATCCGGTCCAGCCCCCGCCAGAACACATCAAAACCGCTGGGTTCCTGCTCGAAATAGATATCACAAGCAATCCCTTCAGCCAGCCAGTCCACGTTGGAACCGTTCAGACGCGACTTTATTGATGACACCAGATCGGCGGTGACACGGACATCTTCGGGCTTGGAAATAAGGGTCGCAACGTACATCTGAGCACTCTGTTTTGGGTCAACTTGCGGCGCTTTATTCGCCAAAAACGTCACAAAGACCAGTGTTTCCTGTTGCGATGCCGCAAAAACTGTCCTAGACGCGGCGGTGGGACACCTCTCCCCAACGAGAGGCTTATATCTGGAAGGATACCACTGATGACGACATCTCAGCCGGGCGCACGCCCGCAAAATCCCCGTTTTAGCTCTGGCCCCTGCACGAAACCACCGACGTGGTCTCTGGATGCGTTGCGCGATGCGCCGCTTGGCCGTTCCCACCGTGCCGCTGTGGGCAAAGACAAGCTTAAAGCCGCAATCGAAACCACCCGCGAAGTTCTTGGCGTTCCAGCCGATTACAAGATCGGCATCGTTCCCGCATCCGATACCGGGGCGGTTGAAATGGCGCTTTGGTCCCTGCTGGGCGCACGGGGCGTGACCATGCTGTCCTGGGAAAGCTTCGGTGCGGGCTGGGTGACGGATGTAACCAAACAACTCAAGCTGGATGTAACGCATCTGAATGCGGATTACGGCCAGCTTCCCGACCTTTCCACCATCAATTTTGACGACGACGTGGTGTTCACATGGAACGGCACCACATCCGGTGTGCGCGTGCCAAACGGTGATTTCATTCCGGCTGACCGCGCGGGCCTGACCATCTGCGATGCGACCTCTGCGGCCTTTGCGCAAGACCTGCCTTGGGACAAACTGGATGTGACCACTTTCTCATGGCAGAAGGTTCTGGGCGGGGAAGCCGCCCACGGTGTGCTGATCCTGTCGCCCCGCGCTGTGGAACGTCTGGAAAACTATACCCCGCCTTGGCCCCTGCCGAAAATCTTCCGCATGACCAAAGGCGGCAAGCTGATCGACGGTATCTTTACCGGCGCTACCATCAACACGCCTTCGATGCTGTGTGTTGAAGATTACCTCTTCGCGCTCGACTGGGCGAAATCGGTGGGCGGACAGGACGGGCTGAAAGCCCGCGCCAATGCGAACCTTGCCGAGATCGAAACTTTTGTGGCGGCAAACGACTGGATCGACTTTCTGGCCGAAACGCCCGAGACCCGCTCCAATACCTCTGTCTGTCTGAAGTTCACGGATGCGCGGATCACGGACGGCGCGGCTTTTGCCAAAGCAGTTGCAAAACGTCTGGAAACCGAAGGTGTGGCGCTTGACATCGGTGCCTACCGCGATGCCCCTGCGGGCCTGCGCATCTGGTGCGGCGGTACGGTTGAAACAGCCGATATTGCGGCCCTGCTTCCATGGCTCGACTGGGCGTTTAACGCCGAGATCGCCCAATAAGCTTTTCGCCCCGCGCCGGACGCGGGGCCACCCCCACATATTTATACATAAGGAACGCCCCAAATGGCCCCTAAAGTACTCGTCTCTGACAAACTCAGCCCCACTGCCGTGCAAATCTTCCGTGACAACGGCATCGAAGTGGATTTCGAACCGGATCTGGGCAAGGACAAAGTAGAACTGATGAAACGCATCGGGGAATACGACGGTCTTGCCATTCGCTCTGCCACCAAAGTTACCGAGAAGATCCTTGAAAACGCGACAAACCTTAAGGTGATCGGCCGCGCCGGTATCGGTGTGGATAACGTTGATCTGAACGCCGCGTCCCGCAAAGGTGTGATCGTGATGAACACGCCGTTTGGAAACTCTATCACCACCGCAGAACATGCGATTGCAATGATGTTCGCCGTGGCCCGCCAGATCCCCGAAGCATCGGCATCGACCCATGCAGGTAAATGGGAAAAGTCCAAGTTCATGGGGGTCGAGCTGACCAACAAGACCCTTGGCCTGATCGGCTCCGGCAACATCGGGTCCATCGTGGCCAGCCGTGCGCTGGGTCTGAAAATGAAGGTTGTGGCCTATGACCCCTTCCTGTCCGAAGAGCGTGCAGCGGATTTGGGCGTGAAAAAAGTAGAGCTGGACGAACTTCTGGCCCAAGCCGACTTTATCACCCTGCACGTTCCCAAAACCGATAAAACAGCCGGTATGCTGGACGCCGCTGCCATTGCCAAAATGAAAAAGGGTGTACGCATCGTAAACTGTGCCCGTGGTGGTCTGGTGGACGAAGAAGCACTGGCGGAGGCACTGAAATCCGGACATGTCGCCGGTGCAGCCTTTGACGTTTTCGCGGTAGAGCCTGCCACGGAAAGCCCGCTGTTCAACCTGCCCAACGTGGTTGTGACCCCACACCTTGGCGCCGCCACCAGCGAAGCGCAGGAAAACGTTGCAATCCAGGTGGCCGAGCAGATTTCCGATTACCTGCTGAACGGTGCCGTTACAAATGCGATCAACATGCCGTCGATCACAGCGGAAGAAGCGCCGGTTCTCAGCCCGTTTGTGAAGCTTGCCTCCCATCTTGGCGCCTTTATCGGCCAGATGACGGAAGAGGCCATTGAAAGCGTGAACATCCTTTACGATGGTAAAGTTGCCGAAATGAACACCAAAGCCCTGTCCTCTGCGGCAATTGCCGGTGTGATGAAGGCGCAGAACCCTGACGTGAATATGGTATCCGCCCCTGTTGTTGCAGCAGAGCGTGGCATCCAGTGTTCGACAACCACGCAGGAAAAATCCGGTGTGTTTGACAGCTACATCAAGCTGACTGTCAAGACCGCAAAGAAAACGCGTTCCATTGCCGGAACCGTATTCTCGGACGGGAAACCACGGTTTATCCAGATCAAAGGCATCAACATTGACGCCGAGATCGGGCGCCACATGCTTTACACCACCAATGATGACATGCCCGGTATCATCGGGACGTTGGGCCAGACTCTGGGGCAGAACGACGTGAACATCGCGAACTTTACGCTGGGCCGTTCCGAAGCCGGCGCAAACGCCATCGCGCTTCTGTACCTAGATGCACAGCCTCCGGTATCTGTTCTGGACAAACTGAAAGCAACTGGCATGTTCCAGCAGGTCAAGCCATTGGAATTCGACGTAGAATAAATCTCTGTCGCATTTGATCCATGACCTGCGGGTATCCTCGTGATGTCCGCAGGTCTTTTTTTGCTTTCCGCTTCGGTATGAGGCAACAGCCCTAGCGCGGTAGCGGGTTCAAGGCTTTGTTATAGGGTGTCCAGTCTTCCACATCCGGATAGTATTTGCGCCGCCACGCCCGCACTTTCGGGTTCATGTAGCGCCGCCAGAACGGAGGCATCATCGCCAGTATCGTCATGATCGGATAGCTGTAGGGCAGTTGCGGAGCCTCTTCCGCATCATATGTCTGCAGCAGGGGGAAACGGCGGCTGGGTTTATAGTGGTGGTCGGAATGACGTTGCAGATTGATCAGCACGTAATTGGTCACACGGTGCGCTGCATTCCATGAATGGCGGGGCAGGACGTGTTCGTATTTGCCATCCCCCAAATGGCGGCGGGTCAGCCCGTAATGTTCCACATAGTTTACAAGCTCCAGTTGCCAGACCGCCACAAAAGCCTGCAAACAAAACATGCCGACACCGGCCCATCCACCGATCATATAGGCCAGTAGCAGCCACCCCGCCTGCCAGGCAGCATATCGCCAGAACGGATTGCTGCGGTGGGTGGCAGGCAATCCCTTACGTGCAAGCATCGCCTTTTCCGCCTTGAAAGCGGAGCGCAGGCAAGAGACCAGAACCCGCCGGAAAAACCGGTGGAACCCTTCGTTGTAGCGGGCCGTCACCGGATCGCGCGGTGTGCCCACATAGCGGTGATGCACCAGCAGGTGTTCGCTGCGGAAATGGCCGTAAAGCACCATTGTCATCAACATATCGCCCAGAAACCGTTCGAAGCGGGACTTCTGGTGCATCAATTCATGGGCGTAGTTTATCCCGATGGTGCCACTGGCAATGCCGACGGTCGCCATGAAGGTCCAGCTTTCCCGCGTGCCCAGCCGGTCCCCCCAACTGACATAAGCCAAGGCGCCGAATACCAGCAAAACCTGCAAGAAAGGCCAGATCAGGGTAATCAGCGTGTACCAGCGCAGGCTTTCATCCGGTGTCTCGGGGTCCGCGTTCCCGGTGCGCAAGCCGCCGATCACATCCACAACCGACATGATCCACCAGCCGAACACCGGCGGCAGCGCCAGCCACCAGCCCCCCTGCCAACCGGCAAATGCGATGACTGGCAGATAGCCAAGCGACAACCAGAACGGCAGCGCGGCAAGAAGATTGGTGCGGATGGGATCGCCAGACATGAATGCTCCGGTTTTTTTCGCAATCTTGCACGAATGACCGGAACACACAATTCAAACGGTGGGGAAGGCTGGCCGCGCTGTAAAGGGCGGCCAGTCCTGTTGTCAAAGGGTCTTCAGGCGGAATCAACCCGCAGCAGAGATACCCGCGTCGATCGCGTTAAGGACCGTGTCGACTTCGGCTTCGCTGATAACCAGCCCCGGTGACAGCAGGATATTCGCGCCGGACACCCGCAGCATCGCGCCGTGTTCATAGGCAACTTTGGCAACTTTGGCACCAAAGTCCGGTCCCATTTGCGTCTTGCTCTCGCGGTCGGAGACAAATTCGATGGCTGTCATCAGGCCGTGGCCGCCGCGCACATCGCCGATAACGCTGTGCTTTTCTTTCAGACGCTGCACGCCCTCAAACATCTGTGTTCCGCGTGCCGCAGCGTTGCCCCGCACATCCAGACGCTGTGTTTCTTTCAGACAGGCAACCGCAGCAGCAGCCCCGACCGGATGACCGGAATAAGTGTAACCGTGCCCGATAGACCCTTCGGGTCCGGCTTTTTCGAAGACTTCGACCATGCTTTCCCCGATCATGCAAGCCCCGAACGGATAGTAGCCATTGGTGATCGCTTTAGCGGTACACATCATGTCAGGCTGCACCCCCCAATGGCGCGAACCGGACCAGTCGCCAGTGCGGCCAAAGGCGGTAATCACCTCATCCGCAATCATCAGGATACCGTGGCGGGAACAGATTTCACGCATCCCCGGCATAAAGGTTTCATGGGGCACCATAATGCCCCCCGCACCAAGGATCGGCTCCATAATAAAGGCGGCAATGGTGTCCGGCCCCTGAAACGCGATCTCGTCTTCGGCTGCCTGCAGGATCAGTTGCGCCAGTTTTGCAGGGTCTGATTCGTTGAACGGGTTGCGATAGGCATAAGGTGCCGGCAGGTGGCGGCAGCCGGGCAGAAGCGGTTCATAGGCGGTGCGGAACCGGTTGTTGCCATTAACGGATGCTCCCCCGAAGTGGGTGCCGTGATAGCCTTTTTTCAGGCTCAGGAATTTGGTGCGCTGGGTATCACCGCGAACTTTGTGGTACTGACGGGCCAGACGCAGGCTGGTCTCAACGGAATCAGATCCCCCGCTGGTGAAAAACGCACGCGCCATGCCTTCCGGCCGGAAAAATTCCTGAAGCATATAGGACAGTTCGATCACAGCGTCATTGGATGTGCCTGCGAATGTGGAATAGTAAGGAAGCTGGTTCAACTGACTGGAAATTGCCTCTTTCACCACATCGCAGGAATAGCCGAGGTTCACGTTCCACAGGCCGCCAACCGCATCAATCGCTTCATGCCCGTCAATGTCGGTGATTTTCACGCCCGCAGCACCCGTGATGATTACCGGCGGATTTTCTTGCTGAGCGCCCGGATGCGCCATCGGGTGCCACATATGCTTGGCGTTGTTTTCCTTCAGGAAGTTATCGTCTTTCATCTTTCCGATCCTTTGATTGGTCAAAACCCGTTCGGGCAGTTTCAGGGGGCGGGCCTATTCGGCCGCGTCGGGCACCGGCTGACGCCGTGCCCCGTAAAGTCTGGAAATGGCCTGTGCCGCTTCGTTCAGCCCGAGCGCGATACAGTCGCGGACACGATCGTCAAAGCGGGACATGGGCGTTGCCACTGCCACCGAACCGCAGACCCGGTCCGTGTGGTCGAAAACCGGAGCAGCCATCCCGACAACATCGGCTTCGAACGTTCCGAACATCACAGAGTGGCCCGCAGCCTGCGCCTGCTCCACCAGTGCCAGAACTGATTCGCGCTCCAGCGGGGTCTTGTTTGTGATCCGTTCGAGCGCACGGGCCAGAATCTCGTCCCGCTCCGGCGCATCAAGGCAGCTCAGGTAAGCGATACCGGAGGCCGTGGCATGAAAAGGCAGGATTTCAGCCGGATCAATATAGACGCGTGTCGCCCTGATGGACGTTTCCACGATGGCAATTTCGCTTAGTCCGTTTTTCTGGTGATGCGAAAGATGTGCCGTCTCTCCCGTTTTGGCCACAAGATCCGACAGCACATTTTTTGCTGCGATTTCAATTGGATACGTCAGGTTTCGTACAGCAGCCAAACGGGTGACGGCAGGGCCGAGATGATAGGCTTTGCTGAGGGGATCCTGTTCAAGAAAGCCTTGGGCCTCTAACGCGCTGAGATAGCGTTGCACGGTGGCTTTATCCCGTTTCAGCAGCCGTGCTGCCTCTGACAGGCCGACAGACGGACGGGCCGTGTGAAACAGATCCAATATGCCCAAAGCCTTCTCTACGGTGCTCATCTGTTACCCTATCGTTGCAAATGCATCGTTTTTTGTTTGACACCGATACTGCTTTGAAGCAATCATTATTTCAACCAACGGATTGAATAATGATCCGAGGTTATGACTTGGAACACAAGACATCGGACAGGGAGTCCCATATGAAACATTTCTTATCTGCAGCAGCTGCGGCTGTTTTGACAGCGGCCGCAATCGGCACGCCTGTGCTGGCCGAATACCCCGAAAAGCCCGTCAACTTCATCGTGCCGTGGCCTCCGGGTGATCTGGAAGACGTTCTGACCCGCATGATCGCCGAGGATTTCCAGAAAGAATACGGCGTTGCTGCAGCCGTGGTGAACAAACCGGGCGGTGGCGGCGGCCCTTTCCCGGGGGCAATTGACGTGGCAACCGCCCCTGCGGACGGTTATACCATCGGCTCTTTCGTGATCGGCGTTCCGCTTATCGGCCATGAGATCGGCATCGACGAACTGTCTCCTGCAAAATTCGATCCGCTCGGGATCTTCCTGACATATCCTTTTGTTCTGGCAACATCCGGTGATGCGCCGTTCAAAACGGTTGAGGAAATGGCCGAACATGCCAAGTCCAACGAACTCGCACTCGGCCACTTCGGCGCTCCACTGATCCCGACCAAAGTCTCGCTGGCCTATGCCAAAACAGCCGGATTTGAATGGGGGTCCGAAGCTGCATTTGATGCGCTGGATTGTAATACGCTGGCTTCCGGCGATGCGGATGTGATCAACACGACATTGCAACTGGTTCTGCCCTGTCTTGACAGCATTACCGTCCTGGCTACCATGACAGACGAGCGCATTCCCCAGGTTCCGGACACACCGACTATGGGTGAAGTAAATGCCGATCTGGGTATCTCCCTGTGGAACGGCCTGTTCGTGACCAAGGACACTCCGCAAGACGTGCGTGAGAAAATTATCGCCGTTGCAAAGAAAACCATGATGTCCGAGCGTGCCCAGAAACTGGCCGCCGAAACGGGTGCAGGTGTCTACTGGCAGGATGCCGAAACATCTGCTGCGCGGATCGAAACAGATGCCGGCAAACTGGGCACACTGAACGGTCTGGTAGAATAATCCGACCCTGATCCACGATTAGAACCGGCCCAATCGGGCCGGTTTTTCCAAACCTGCGAAGGAGCACGCAATGAGCGCCGAACCGAAAAGAGCCAAACCCGGAGAGTTTCTGTTTGTAGGCCTGTTCTTCGCAATATCCGCATTTCTGCTGACGCAAATCGGCGATCAGGCCAAGTTTTCCGCCAAAGGGAAGCTTTTTGCGCAGCCCGCCTTCTGGCCCGGAGTCGGTGTGATCGGCATGGTCCTATTCACCGGCCTGCACCTTCTGACCCACATGCGGCAACAGACCAAAGACGGTACCGGTGCCGAAATCGTGGTCTGGCTGCGTGCCTTTGAATTCGTTGGCTGGTTCATGGTTTACGTGGTGCTGGTCCCGCGTCTGGGCTATCTGCCCAGCACGGTCCTCTTTACCTTCCTGCTTGCCCTTCGCATGGGCTATCGCAGTCCGGCGATGCTGGGCTGGGCCGCTACATCCGGTGTGGCGATTGTAGTGATCTTCAAGACACTTCTCGGCGTGAAAATCCCGGGCGGCGCGCTCTACGAGTATCTGCCCGACGGATTGCGCAACTTCATGATTTTGAATTTCTGATATGGACCTGCTTCTCTCCAGCTTTGACATCCTCGCCCGCTGGGATGTCCTCATCGCCCTTGTCGTCGGTTCAGTCGGAGGCGTCATCATCGGCGCCATTCCCGGTGTTGGTGCTGCGGTGGCGATTGCCATCCTGCTTCCGGCGACCTTTTCGCTTGATCCGATTGTCGGTCTGACCGCGCTGTTGGGGATTTACGGCAGTTCCATGTATGGCGGCGCGATCCCTGCTGTGCTGGTGAACACACCGGGTACAGCGGTCAACGCTCTGACCACCTATGACGGCTATCCGATGACCCAAAGGGGAGAGGGCCGCCGCGCCCTGTCGCTGGCCTACTCTGCCAGCTTTTTCGGCGGCGTCTTTGCAGTGGTCTGCCTGATCTTCCTGTCACCCGTACTGGCCGCTATCGCCCCCCATTTCGGCAGCCGCGAGATTTTCCTCGCCTCGCTGCTCGGCATCATACTGGTGGTGCTGGCCCATCGCGGGCAGATCCTGATAGCGGGTGCGCTGGCCTGTTTCGGCATCTGGCTGAACACTATCGGGCTGGAGCCGATCCAGTATTCCAAACGCTATACCTTCGGACAAAGCTGGCTGTCCGGCGGCGTTGATCTGATCGTAGTGGTGCTGGGTCTGTTCGCCATTTCCCAAGCGATCGTCTTGCTGGTGGACAAGAACCGCGCACCGCGCACCGGTACCCTGTCCGGCGATCTGTTTCAGGGCTTTAAGGAACTGTTCCGCTACAAACGGGTGGCCAGTGTCAGTTCCTCTTTCGGGGTGCTGATGGGAATGATCCCGGGCGTCGGAGAATTTACCGCACAGTTCATGTCCTACACCGCCGCAAGACGCGGTTCCAAAACGCCCGAGCAGTTCGGTAACGGCGCACCCGAAGGTTTGATCGCCTCTGAAGCCTCGAACAACGCCGTGCCCGCCGCTGCAATGATACCGCTGCTGGCCCTTGGCATACCGGGCGAGGCGCTGACCGCTATGATGCTGTCCGTGTTTTATGTGCATAATGTCGTGCCCGGCCCGCAGTTGTTCCAGAACCAGATGGATTTTGTTGTCGCACTATATATCGCCCTTCTGGTGCTGAACGTGATGGTCGTGGCCTTCCTGCTGTGCTCTACAAACCTGCTGCTGAAGATCATCCAGATTCCGACCCGTTTTCTGGGCGTCATCATCCTGACCCTGTCCTTTGTCGGCGTCTATTCCCTGCGCAATTCTACCATCGACTGCGCCATCGCTGCCGGTTTCGGTGTGTTCGGATTTATGCTGAAACGGCTCAACCTGCCGATCGTACCAATCATTCTGGGCATGGTTCTGGGTGGCATCATGGAAGCCAAGCTGCGCACCTCGATGATGCGGGTGAAATCCCCACTCGATATGATCGACCGCCCCATCGCCTTTATCCTGTTTCTCCTGATCCTCGTCGTGCTTGGCTCTCATGTCTGGCGCATGTGGAAGGATCGCAATTCAACGGAAGACCTATGACCACACAATCGCAAATCGACGCGCTGCGCAGCGAAACCGTTGCCCCGCAGAGCCTGTTCATCGACAACGCCCCCGCTCAAGGCACCGCCGAACCGATGGCCGTGACCTCTCCGATTGACGGGGCGCAACTGACCACAATTGCCAATGCCACTTCTGCCGAGGTGGATATGGCCGTGGCCTCGGCCCGCACGGCCTTTAACGACGGGCGCTGGTCCCGACTGGCCCCAGCGGCGCGCAAGAAGGTTCTTTTCGCCGTGGCCGATGCGATCGAGGCCGATGCGCTGGCGCTATCGGTGCTTGGCATCCGCGACAACGGCACGGAATTCGCCATGGCCTACAAGGCCGAGGCCGGTTCCGCCGCCGCAACCTTCCGCTACTATGCCGAAGCCATCGACAAGATACCGGGCGAAATTGCCCCCACCGCACCGGGCACACTGGGTCTGGTCCATCATGAACCTGTTGGTGTCGTTGGTGCGATTATTCCATGGAATTTCCCCCTGATGATCGGCGCTTGGAAGATTGCCCCGGCCATTGCAGCGGGCAATTCCATCGTGGTGAAACCGGCCGAAACGGCATCCCTGTCGCTGTTGCGTCTGGCTGAAATCGCCGCTGGCGCCGGTCTGCCTGCGGGTGTGCTGAACGTCATCACCGGCGATGGCCGGATCGCGGGAGATGCACTGGCACGATCCATGGATGTGGATGTGCTGGCCTTCACCGGATCAGGCATGACAGGACGCAAACTGCTGGAGGCTTCGGCCCAATCAAACCTGAAACGGGTCTATCTGGAACTGGGCGGGAAATCCCCGAATGTGGTCTTTGCCGATGCGCCCGATCTTGACAAGGCGGCAGCGGTTTCGGCGGCAGGCATCTTCCGCAACGCGGGCCAGGTCTGCGTGGCCGCATCCCGCCTGCTGGTCGAACGCAGCATCCATGATGATTTTGTGGCGGCGCTGAAAACCCATGCCGAAGCCTTTAAGGTTGGTGATCCGCTGGACCTGAACACACAGATTGGCGCGGTCAATTCGGAAACCCAACTGGCCGGAAACCTGCGCCTGACAGAAGCCGCCATCAACGAGGGCGCGGAATGCGTCACAGGCGGCAAGCGTATTCTTGAAGACACCGGCGGCAGCTATATGGCGCCCACCATCCTGTCCGGCGTGACATCGTCCAACACTGTGTTCCGCAAGGAAGTTTTCGGGCCGGTTCTGGCGGTAACGCCGTTTGAGACAGAGGAAGAAGCAGTACAGCTCGCCAACGACAGCGAATTGGGGCTGGCCGCAGGTGTCTGGACCGCCAATCTGTCCCGCGCCCACAATATGATCGGTGCAATCAATGCGGGCGTTGTCCATGTGAACACCTATGGCGGGCCGGACAATACCGTGCCGCTAACGGGGCATAAGCAATCGGGCAACGGTTCGGATAAATCGCTCCACGCGCTGGACAAATACACCAACCTGAAAACCGCATGGATTCAGCTATGAACCCGCTCAGCAAATCTCTGCTCGCGCGCCGTGATGCAGTTCTCGGGCCGAATATGTCTACCTTCTACGAAGAACCCGTCCATCTGGTGAAAGGGGAAGGCGTTTGGGTCTGGGATCATGACGGCAAGAAGTACCTCGACTGCTACAACAATGTCCCCCATGTGGGGCATTGCCACCCCCATGTGGTCAAAGCCATGTGCGATCAGGCGGCGACGCTGAACACCCACACACGGTATCTGCACGAAGGTATTGTCGATTATGCGGAAAAGCTGACGGCGACCTTTGACGACCCGCTGAACACTGCGTTGCTGTGTTGCACGGGGTCAGAGGCCAATGACGTTGCCCTGCGCATGGCAGAGGCCGTGACCGGTAAAACGGGGATCATCGTCACCGATCACACCTACCATGGCAACACCACGGCAGTTTCGGCCCTCTCCACCACCAACCCGTCGAAATTCGGCAAATCGGGCCACATCCGGCATGTACCGGCCCCCGACAGCTATCGTCCGCCCTCGGATGATCCTGCGGCGTATTTTGCCGAGCAGGTGAAGGCAAAGATTGCCGAACTGGAAGAAAGCGGTCACGGGTTTGCCGCCCTGCTGATTGATCCGTTCTTTGCCAATGAAGGTTTTCCCGATCTGCCCGCCGGTTTCCTTGATGCGACGCTGAAAGCTGTCCACGGTGCCGGCGGCATCCTTATCGCGGATGAGGTCCAGCCCGGTTTCGGACGCACCGGAAGCCATATGTGGGGGCATCAGTATCAGGGGATCACACCGGATGTTGTGACCCTTGGCAAACCGATGGGCAACGGCCATCCGGTTGCAGGCGTGGTTACGACATCTGCAATCATGCACGAATTCCGCACAGCCTTCCGCTATTTCAACACCTTCGGCGGCAATCCAGTGTCCTGCGCCACCGCAATGGCGGTGTTAGAAGTGATTGAACAGGAAGGACTGATGCAACAGGCCGCGGATGTGGGGGCCTATGCCAAAGCCAGACTGCAAGAGCTTGCAGACAAACACCTGGTTATTGGCGATGTGCGGGGTCGGGGCATGTTCTTTGGCGCGGAACTGGTGACAGATCGCGCCACCAAAGCGCCTGCGACGGAGTATCTGTTGCGGGTGATTGAGGAACTGCGCAATCGCGGTGTGCTACTGAACAAGATCGGCATCCACTACAACACACTGAAAATCAGACCGAACCTGCAATTTACCCGCGAAAACGCGGATCTGCTGGTAGAAACGCTGGATCAGGTGCTGACGGATGTGCAGCCATGACACAGACGCTTGCGCAACAGGCAATCGGCCGCTGGGATGTTGAAACACTTTCTGTCGAACTGGTGGCCGAACGGGAAAACCGCGTCTACCGCGTGACCACACCTGATGCGGTCTACGCCCTGCGGCATCACCGCAGCGGCTATCGCACAGACGCAGAGCTGCGTTCGGAACTGGCGTGGATGGACGCGCTTGACGGGGCCGGACTTTCGCTGCCCCGCCCGATAGCCGGTTCGGATGGTACCCATCTGCAAGTGCTGGAGGGCGCGCAGTTCGACCTGCTGACATGGTTGCCCGGCCACCAGATGGGCGCCTACGGAACGCCACTTGATCTGGATGACCCGGAAGGTACGTTTTACAAGCTTGGACAGGCCATGGCGCGGATGCATGGGGCCTCTGATGCGTGGACACCGCCACAGGGATTCACCCGTCCGGCTTGGGATGCCGAAGGTCTGATCGGTGAATCCCCGCTTTGGGGGCGGTTCTGGGACAATCCGACCCTGACGGCAGAGCAAAAAACGCTGCTTGAACACTTTCGCGCGAAGGCTGCAACGGCATTGGCAGAGGGGCAGCATGATTTCGGCCTGATCCACGCCGACCTGCTGCGCGAGAATATCCTGATCGACGGGGACGACCTGCATCTGATCGACTTTGACGATTGCGGCCACGGTTTTCGGCTGTTTGAACTGGCTACTACGATTTTCCGCATCCGCGACGAAAGCAACGCCGGTGAATTGCAAGCTGCGCTGATCGACGGCTACCAGTCCGAACGCGCCCTCAACATCACACACCTGCCCCTGTTCATCGCCCTGCGGGCCTGTACATATGTTGGCTGGATCGTGACGCGGATGGAACTGGAAGGCGCAGAAGCACGCAATGCGCGCAATATCAAAGCCGCAACCCAAGTGGTTGCAAACTGGCTGAATTCGGGAGGCACCCATGTCTGACAAGACTATTCTAATCGTTGGCACCTATGACACGAAAGACGACGAGTTGAACTATATGGCAGAACGGATCACCGCGATGGGCGGCGGCGTTCTGACAATGGATGTCAGCGTTCTGGGCGACCCGTCAGAGCCTTGCGATCACTCCAAACATGCCGTGGCCGAGGCCGCCGGAAGTTCTATCAAGGCGGCGATCGACTCTGGCGATGAAAACACCGCCATGCAGATCATGGCGCGGGGCGCATCCCAGCTTGCAGCGCATCTTTACCGTCAGGGCGCGTTTGACGGTGTGGTCATTCTGGGCGGCACGATGGGCACGGATCTGGCGCTGGATGTGTGTCAGGCCCTGCCCATGGGCGTGCCGAAATACGTTGTGTCCACGGTCTCTTTTTCCCCGATCATCCCGCCGGAACGCCTGTCAGCGGACATCCAGATGATCCTTTGGGCGGGGGGGCTCTACGGCCTCAACTCTGTCTGCAAAGCCTCCCTGTCGCAAGCAGCCGGTGCCGTTCTGGGGGCGGCCCGTGCAGTAGAGCCGCCAACTGCGGACCGGCCCATCGTCGGGATGACATCGCTCGGGTCGTCCTGCCTGAAATACATGAAACTGCTGAAACCCGCTTTGGAACAACGGGGCTATGAGGTTGCCATTTTCCATGCCACCGGCATGGGCGGCATGGCCTTTGAATCCCTTGCTGCGCAGGGGCGGTTCTGTTGCGTAATGGATTTCGGCCTGTCGGAACTTGGCAATCTGATAGCCGGATCCGTCGTCAGCAGTGGCAGCCAGCGGATGCTGAGCGCAGGGCAGGCTGGCATCCCGCAAATCGTGGCACCCGGCTGTTTCGATCTGGTGGATTTCGCAGGCTGGCAGGAGATCCCCGAAAGCTATCGAGATCGCCCGTTTCATGAACACAACCGCCTGATCAAATCATCCGCCTTCAATGCCGACGAACGCCGCGAATCCGCCCGCGAAGTGGCAAAACGGCTGGCGCAAGCTACAGCGCCGACCCATTTCATCATGCCGCTGCACGGGGTTGAAGAATGGGACAGGGAAGGTGATGTCGCCCATGATCCCGAAGGGCTGGCCGCGTTTACAGATGAAGCCCGCAAGGTGATGACTGATCCCATCGGGTATTCCGAGGTGGACGCCCATATCAACGATCAGGCCTTTGCCGATAAAGCGTTGGAAATCTTTGACGCATGGGTGGCCGACGGAACGATCCGCAAGGGCTGAAGGCCCGCAACCCGTTAACGGCAGAGATCCCAAGCCTTGCGCATCACTGTGGGCAGATCGGCGGGGGAAAATCGGTCACGGGGCAGGAAACTGCCACTGTCAGGTTCGCCGCGCACGTCTCGGGCAAAGCGGACCCGAAGGCGCAAATGGAAGTGGGTGAAGGTGTGGCGCACCTCTCCCCTGTCCTGCCAGTCCGCATCAAGGGGCGGCTCTGCGTCATGGGGGGCTTCCTGCCACGTGCTGCCGGGCCAGCCGAGCATGCCACCCAGAAGCCCCTTGTCAGGGCGGCGTTCCAGCAGCACCGCGCCGTCTGTACGCTCTGCCACATAGGCGATGCCCAGCCGGATGGGCTTGGCGGCTTTCGGTGTCTTTCGCGGCAGGCTGGCGGCATCGCCCGCCAGTCGCGCGGCGCAATCCCTCATCCACGGACAGATTCCGCAGGCCGGCGTGCGCGGTGTGCAGATTGTCGCGCCCAGATCCATCACCGCCTGTGCATAATCCCCGCAACGGCGGTCCGGTGTCAGCCCGTCTGCAAGGGCGCGAACGGACTCTTTTGAGGCCGGTAAAGGGTCTGAAACCCTGTAATACCGCGCCATAACCCGTTCTACATTCCCATCCAGAACCACCGCGCGGCGGTCAAAGGCAATGGCAGATATGGCGCCGGCGGTGTAAGGCCCGATGCCCGGCAGCTTTAACAGGGCATCGTAAGTATCTGGGAAGACACCAGCATAATCCTGCGTCACGACACGGGCACATTTCAGCAGGTTGCGGGCGCGGGCGTAATAGCCAAGCCCCGCCCAAGCCGCCATGACATCCCCGTCTTCAGCCCCGGCCAGATCGCCCACAGTCGGCCAGAGACTGACGAATTTGCGGAAATAATCCTTCACTGCGGCCACGGTGGTTTGTTGCAACATCACCTCGGACAGCCAGATGTGATAGGGGTCGGGCCGCACGCCTTTCTTACGCGCGGCGGGGCCGACACGCCACGGCATTTCGCGGGCATGAATATCATACCAGTCCAGCAATTCTGCCGCCTGCTGAGTCAACTTCTCACACAAGTTTTATCACCTCTTTACCACCAATTCGCTGGCATCCGCCCTTCGCCTGCGTAAGATAACCTGAATCAAAGGTTAAGACAGCCATGGCCGCCATGAAATCGAAGAATTCCCCGTCCAAGCCCGCGTTTACGCGGCGCAAGGCCCGTGGGTTTCTGCAAACCGGCGGTATCCTAGGCACACAAATCCGCAAGGCTTCGGAAAAGCGGGGGTTCTCGGAGACCCGTCTGCTGACCCACTGGGCAGAAATCGCCGGAGAGTCTGTTGCGCGGATCGCCCGCCCTGTGAAAGTCGGCTATACCCGTCAGGGCATGGGGGCAACCCTGACCCTGCTGACAACCGGTGCCAACGCGCCAATGGTTCAGATGCAATTGCCCCAGATCAAGGACCGCGTGAACGCCACCTACGGCTATGCTGCGATCAGCCGCATCCACATCACCCAGACATCCCCGACAGGTTTTGCCGATAAACAGGCGGATTTCCACCATGACCGCCCTGAAAAACCGCCGCTCAGCCCCGAAAAGAAAGAGGTGCTTGCCCGAACCGTATCTGACGTGTCAGACGGTGGGTTGAAAGCGGCCCTTGCCGCGCTGGGTGAGAACATCCTGAAGAAACAGAAATCCTAATCCAAGAGGTTCCCGTTATGATTACCCGCCGTACCGCATTGGCCACTTTGGCCGCGACCACACTGCCCGGCTCTATCACTTTCGCACAGGACGACGCCATCACCGTTCCTGATATGCGCCTTGGCAACGAACTCGCCAAAGTTACGGTGACAGAATACGCGTCTTTCACCTGTCCCCATTGCGCCAGCTTCCACGCCAACACCTATCCCCAGCTCAAGGCGAATTACATCGACACGGATAAAATCAATTTCGTCTACCGCGAAGTCTATTTTGACCGGTTCGGCCTGTGGGGTGCGATGATTGCGCGCTGTGATCCGGCCAAGTTCTTTGGCATTGCGGATATGCTTTACAAACGTCAGGCAGAATGGTCCCGCGCCGGAGAACCTGCTGAAATCGTTTCAGAAATGCGAAAGATCGGCAAGATTGCCGGCCTGTCCGATGAACAACTGGACGAATGCCTGAACAATCAGAAAATGGCCGAAGCCATGGTGGCGCGTTTTCAGGAAACCTCTACAGCGGATGAGGTAAACTCCACACCGACCCTGTTGGTGAACGGCACCAAATACGGCAACCTGCCTTACAGCGAACTGGCCGAGATCATCGACGCCGAACTCGGCAGCTGATCCATGACGAATACGCCGTTACAAGGCCTGCGGGTGGTCGAACTCGCCCGTATTCTGGCTGGTCCCTGGGCTGGCCAGACGCTTGCCGATCTGGGGGCGGAGGTTGTGAAGATCGAAGCGCCGGACGGCGATGATACCCGCAAGTGGGGCCCGCCCTTCATTGATCGGGGCGATGATGTTGCTGCGGGATATTTTCATGCCTGCAACCGCGGCAAGAAATCGGTGGTGGTGGATTTCCGCACTCCCGAAGGCAAGGCGGATCTGCTGGGCCTGATCGCCGAAGCCGATGTGCTGATCGAAAACTTCAAAGTTGGCGGGCTGGCGAAATACGGTCTGGATTACGACAGTCTGAAAGAGGCAAATCCCCGTCTGGTGTACTGCTCGGTCACGGGTTTTGGGCAGACCGGACCTTATGCGCCCCGCGCGGGATATGATTTCCTGATGCAGGGCATGTCCGGCCTGATGTCGATTACCGGCGAAATTGACGGCGAACCGCAGAAATGCGGCGTGGCGATTACCGACCTCTTCACCGGATTATACTCCGTAATCGCCATTCAGGCCGCGCTGGCCCACCGCGAAAGAACCGGCAAGGGGCAGCACATTGATATGTCCCTGCTGGATGTGGCCACCGCCGTGACGGCCAATCAGGCGTGGAACTATCTGGCCACCGGAAACCCGCCCGGTCTGACAGGCAATGCCCATCCCAATATTGTGCCCTATCAAGTGCTGCCCACATCGGACGGGCATGTGATTATCGCTTGTGGTAACGACGGCCAATACCGGCGCTTTTGCGATGTTCTGGGCCGCCCCGATCTGGCCACCCACGAAAATTACATCACCAATCCGCTGCGGGTGAAACATCGGGAGGCACTGGTGCCGGTCCTGCAACAGGAAACCCTGAAGCACACCAAAGCGGACTTGCTGGCAGCCTGTGATGCCAATACGGTTCCTGCCGGCCCGATCAACAACATGAAGGAACTGTTCGAAGATCCCCATGTGCAGGCGCGCGGGATGCAGATCGAACTGGACGGGCTGCCCGCTGTGCGCTCTCCGATCCGGTTTTCGGGGTCCGATCTGGCCACCAAAGACGCCGCACCGAAACTTGGCGCCCATACCGAAGAACTGCTCGGGAAAAAAACGTCCTGATCGACTATTGATAGGCTGGCATCTGCGCCGAAGAGGTCAGGACTTCGGCGCGGACATACCCTGCGATCCGGTCTGTCCCGTCCAGTGACACCGCATGCCAGTCCTTGATGGATTTCAGTACAATCGGATTATAGGCCAACGTCAGGGACCGGACCACTTTGGCATTGGTGTCCGGCTTTTCATAGACCGCAGCCTTCCGGCGGCTTGAAAAATAGAACTGGTCCTTTAACAGAAACGCCGTTCCGAAATCCGCCGGTTGCGCGACAGACCTGCGCGAGAAATCCCCGAAATCCGGCGCAACCGGATTGATCACATTCCCGTCCACCTGATTTTTGCCAAACCACAGATGATGGGAAAACTGGAACAGGTTCCACCGCTCCTGATTGTAAAACTGCCGTGTGCCGGGCCAGCCCCGCGACAGGGCAAGCCACGTCAGATCCGTCAGCCCTGCATCCAGCAACCGCCCCAGCACCAGCCCCGAACCGTAAGCCCCGATGCGGTAGCGGTTGCCATTCTTCTGGAAAACACGGCGTACGGATTCAAAATAGGCCATGACACCGGCCAGTTGCGCCGCGACGTTCCAACTGCCGTCCACACCGAAATAGATCGCCGATCCTGCCGGTTGACCGATGGTATTCTGCGCATACTCCAGCGCGTGTTCCGCATCCGCCTGCCCGCGCTTTGGCGTGATGCTTTCCAGTTTATCGTTATTGTATTGGAAGACCGCGCCAATGTTTATGCCCGCGGCCCATAACGCCTCGGCTTCGTGGCGCCGCAGCACCTTATGGGGCAGGTTGCGTTCGGGCTGGTCCTTATAGGCATAATAGCGGAACACCGTGCGCACCTTGCGCGCCACCAGCATATCCATCATGCCCTTGCGCCGTGTCATGTCAAAGGCAGCGTCGATCACGGCGGTCGGGATAAAGGCGGGTAGAACCTCGGCCGATGCGCTGGCAGGAAGGGCGAGCGCCGCCCCCGTTAGTGCCATCATCTGCCGCCGCGTCAGGTCCATGCTATTCCTCTGCCAAAGGTTCTAACACATTTCGCAGCGGTTCGGGCCAGGGCACTGCATTTTTTTTGATAAAATCCACGCAGACAAGGGTAATGCGCGCGGTCAGGCGCTTTTCCCCTGCGCACACCGTCTCAATCGAAAGATCCAGACTGCGCCCGCCCAGACGGGTCACGCGCAGTTGGAACTCCAGAGTATCCTCCAACCGCGAGACTGCGATGAAATCTGTTTCGATATGGACCGTTGGCACGGAGGTCTTCAGTTCTTCGTGCATCCGGTGAAACGACCAGCCGGTGACATTCTCAAAGAATTCCTCAACCGTCAGGTTCAGCATTTCGAAGTAGCGGGGATAAAAAACGATCCGCGCCGGATCACAATGCTGGAACCGGACAACTTGGGTTGTGGTGTGTACAGGATCAGCCATTGCCCTGTTCCGCCACCTTGGCAGCAAACATCGGTCCGCCCCGCCAGCGCGGGAAACCGTAGCCGTTGATCATCACCACGTCGATGGCCTCCGCGCTGGCAGCAATACCTTCGTCCAGGATCGCCTGCCCTTCCGACACCATCGCACCAAGGATGCGGTCCATGATTTCCTCGGCGGTGAAGTCGCGCTGCTCAACCCCGTTCTTCTTCGCTTCCTCTGCAATGATCCCTGCCACCAGCGGATCGGGTTCCCCCCTGCGGCTGCCTTCGGGATAGTTGAACCAACCCGCGCCGGTTTTCTGCCCGAAGCGGCCCAACTCGCACAGGCGGTCGGCAATCGCCACATATCGTTCCTTCGGATCGCGGGTCGGGGCGCGGCGCTTGCGGGCGGCCCAGCCGATGTCCAGCCCTGCCATATCCTGCATCGCGAAAATGCCCATCGGGAAACCATATGCTTTCATCGCGCTGTCTACTTCCTGCGGTGTCGCGCCATCCTCGACCATATAGTCACACTCCCGCCGGTAGGCCGACAGGATGCGATTGCCGATAAACCCGTCACAAACCCCCGCAGGCACCGCGATCTTGCCCAACTGCTGCCCCAGGGCAAACCCTGTTGCCAGCACATCATCCGCCACCTGATCGGGGCGCACGATTTCCAAAAGCTTCATCACATGGGCGGGAGAGAAGAAATGCAGCCCCAACACGCGGGAGGGATCCGCCACGCTGGCAGCGATCTCGTTCACGTCCAGATAAGAGGTATTGGTCGCCAGCACCGCATCAGGCCGTGTGGCGGCATCAAGCGCCGCAAACACCTGTTTCTTGACCTCCATATCCTCAAACACCGCTTCGATCACCAGATCGGCCTGCGCCAAAGAGTCGTATTCGACCGAACCGATGAACCCTTCAAGCAATCTGTCCCGTTTGTCCGGTGAAATCAGCCCCCGCTGGACACTGGCCATCAGCGTATCGGCGACGCGGTTCTGACCGGCAGACAGAGCCTCTTCATCCCGTTCGATCATCGTAACATGAAGGCCGGACAAAAGCAGCGCCACAGCGATGCCTGCCCCCATCGTACCACCGCCAATCACCCCCACATGGGACAGCGCACGGGGCGCAACGCCGCGCAGTTCCGGCAGTTTTCCCACAGACCGTTCCGCAAAGAACACATAACGCAAGGCCGCCGATTGCGGGTCTTCCATCAACTCTGAAAACACCTGACGCTCCACTGCCAGCGCCGCTGTTCCGTCCAGACGCAAAGACTCTCCGATCGCATCCACAGCACGGATGACCGAATTCTGCCCGCGCGCTTTGGAGACCAGCTTGCCCGCTATGTCGCGCCAGTTTTCCTCATCCGGTGCATCCACCGGCGCACGGTTCACAAGAGCTTCGGGCAGGGGATCACCGGCGATTTCACGGGCAAAGGCAATCGCATCCGCCCGCAGATCACCGACGGATTTCCGGTCGGCCAGCCCGATTTGCACCGCATCCTGTGCGCGAACCGGACGGCCCGTTGCCACCATTTCCGCAGCGCGGGCCACTGGCACAATGCGGGGCAGCCGCACAGTTCCGCCCGCCCCCGGAATAAGGCCCAGATGTACCTCTGGCAGACCCAGCTTCGCGCGGGCATCCACGATCCGGTAATGACAGCCCAGCGCCACCTCCAGACCACCGCCAAGCGCTGTGCCGTGGATTGCAGCAACCCACGGTTTGCGGGCGGCTTCAATCCCCAGAACAACATCGGGCAGGTTCGGGTCCTGCATCGGTTTGCCGAATTCCTTGATCTCGGCGCCCGCCATGAAGGTACGACCGGCCGCGATCAACACCACCGCCCGCACCGCATCATCCGCATCGGTCTGCGCCACCGCGTCCGCCAGCCCCTGACGGACCCCGTGGCCCAGCGCATTCACCGGAGGATTATCTACCGTGATGACGGCAATACCGTCTGTCATTTCCGTTGTTACTGCCGTCATCGTCCTGTTTCCTCAGCTTATTCCGTCAATATGTCAGCCTGCCCCGGATCAGGCCACCGCATCCAGCGCCTTGCGCAGCTTGGCCACGGCGCCATCCACATCATGCAGTTTGTCCAGACCGAACAACCCCAGACGGAAGGATTTGTAATCCGCAGGCTCGTCACACATCAGCGGCACACCGGCTGCGATCTGCATACCTTGGGCTGCAAATTTGCTACCGTTCTGGATATCGGGATCGTCGGTATAGCTGACCACCACACCCGGCGCGCCGAACCCGTCCGCAGCCACACTGGTAAAGCCCTTTTCCGCCAGCAGCTTTCGCACCGCTGCACCAAGTTCCAATTGCTCGGCGCAGACCTTGTCAAACCCGTAGTCTCTGGTCTCCAGCATAGTATCGCGGAAAGACCGCAATGCATCGGTGGGCATGGTGGCGTGATAGGCGTGGCCGCCGTTTTCATAGGCCTGCATGATGGAATACCACTTGCCCAGATCACAGGCAAAGGAACTGCTTTGCGTCTCGCCAATCTTGGCCAGCGCCCGTTCGCCCATCATCACCAGTCCGGCGGAAGGGGACGCAGACCAACCCTTTTGCGGGGCGGAGATCAGAATATCGACGCCGGTTTTCTGCATGTCCACCCAGACACAGCCCGAAGCGATACAATCCAGAACAAACAGCCCGCCATAGGCGTGAACCGCCTCGGCCACAGCGGTGATATATTCATCCGGCAGGATCATCCCGCTGGAAGTCTCCACATGGGGGGCGAAAACCACATCGGGCTGTTCTTCGGCGATCTTTGCCACCACTTCACCAAGTGGTGCCGGAGCAAACGGCGATGCTGTTTCATTGGCCACCTGACGGGCCTTCATCACGGTTTCGCTGGCCGGAATACCGCCTGCCTCGAAGATTTGGGTCCAACGATAGGAGAACCAGCCGTTGCGGATCACCAGCGCCTTTTTACCGGCGGCAAACTGGCGGGCCACAGCCTCCATCCCGTAGGTGCCGCCCCCCGGAACAATCGCCACGCCTTCGGCCTTGTAGACTTCTTTCAACATGCCGGAAATATCCAGCATGACCTGCTGGAACGCCTTGCTCATATGATTCAAAGACCGGTCGGTGAACACCACCGAAAATTCCATCAAACCATCGGGGTCAACTGCACTGTTCATCACGTCATCCTATTGTAAGCTCGTTTGCGCCGTAGGCTACGCAGCGCTGGTGAAAGCGCAAGCCGATTGTGTGGCCAAACCTTCGTCATTGCCTTTTATAACAGGTTTTCATCCTGCCCGCGATCGAAGCCCCGATCTCTTGGCTTCTTCTGGTCCAAAATATCCAAAACCATCACCCTGCGGCACCGCGGAACGGGCCTAGTTGCGCGCCACAACCGGTTCCAGCAACTCTGCCAGACGATCCGGTTCTTCAACCGACAGGCGCACGGGCAGGGTCACGACTTTGTGGCGGAAACTGCGGGGCAGGCGCACGGCGTCTTTTTCGGTGGTCACCATCTGCGCGCTCAAAGTCTCGGCCTCGCTCTCCATCCGCTTGAGCAGCGTATCCGACAGGGTCTCGTGATCCCCGAAAGACCGTGTTGCCACGACTGTGGCACCGCTTGCCCGCAAGGTTTCAAAGAACTTCTCTGGCCGGCCAATTCCGGCAAAGGCAAAGGCCCTCAGATCCTGCCAGAGCATTCCGGTTTCAAGCGGCTTCAATTCGGCCCGCAATAGGGGCACGCCGCCAAGATCGGGCCATGCGGTCGCAAAGGTCTTCTGCGCCTCTTGCGGGCCGATGGACAGGATCATATCCGCCTGCGCCAAACCGCTTTCAAGGGTCTGGCGCAAAGGTCCCGCAGGCAAAACCCGCCCGTTGCCAAAGCCCACAGAAGCATCCACCACGGTGATGGTAAAATCCTTCACCAGATCGGGATTTTGCATCCCGTCATCCAGAATGATCACATCTGCCCCTGCGGCCACGGCAGCCTCGGCGCCCGCCGCGCGGTCCCTGGCGACCCAGCACGGACCGAATGCGGCCAGCAGCAAGGGCTCGTCGCCCACATCGCTGGCGGTATGTGTCACCTCATCCACCCGCAGCGGCCCGATTGCCTGTCCGCCATAGCCTTTGGACACCACATGGGGGCGCAGCCCCATCTCGGCCAGCAAGCCCATAAGGGCAATCACGGTCGGTGTCTTTCCGGTGCCGCCAATATTGATATTGCCAACACAGATCACCGGCACCGGCACCCGCAGGTGCCGCCCCTTATCGTGCCGCCGAGCCGCGCCAAAGCGCCAGAGCGCAGAGAGTGGTGCCAGCAGACGTGGCCAGAGACCGGGTGCGGACTGTGGTGCATACCAGAATGCAGGCGGCTTCATAGCGAAGCCCCCATCGGGATCATATCCCAGAGCACCTCTACCAGTTCATCCGTGGCATCTGCCCCTTCGGAGCAAACGTGCCAGCCGGCATGGGCCATCTCTGCGGCGCGGTCGGGCACGATCAACTCGCTTACGGCTTCTGCCAGTGACGGAACGGAGTTAACCTCTATCGCCGCACCTGCCTGTTGCAGGCGCAGATAATTATCCGCGTAATTGTCCACATGTGGGCCATGGATGATCGCAGAGCCGAGCCCCGCAGCCTCCAGCGGCGTATGCCCGCCCCGCTCTACCAGAGAGCCGCCAAGAAAACACACTGCGGCCAGTTGATACCAAAGACCAAGCCCGTCCAGCCCCCGCGCGATGATTACATCCGTGCGGGGGGAAAGATCTTCAAGCCCATCGCTACAACACCACGCTATACCCGCATCATCGCAGGCTGCTTTGACCGCAGGTACGCCATCCGGACTGACAGGAACCAGTATCAACAGCAGACGGTGGGTCATTCGCATCGCCTGACTGTGCGCTTCCAGCACCTTGCCGATCTCTTCCTGCGCCACTTTTGCGGCCAGCCAGACCGGGCGTCCGTCCAGCTGCCGCGAGAGTCTCGCGCGGCGGGTTTCATCATGGGGCAGGGCGAGCGTTTCTTCACAAAGCCGCCCCATGACACTGGCGTCCACCCCGAAGCCGCGCACGGCCTGTGCGGTTGCTTCATCTGCGGTCAGGATTGTTTCAAAACTGCGCAGGGCGGATTTGGAAACCCGAGACATCCAGCGGAACTGCGGACCGCTGCCGCCCACATTGCCAAGATCTGCAAGCACCGCAGGAATACCCCTCCTTGCACTGGCGGTGTTCAGGACGGGCATCAACAGGTCATCCGTCCAGACACACAAATCCGGTTGCCAGTGATCGAGAAACCGCTCCACCGCTGCCAGTTTATCCAGAGGCGCATATTGATGCAGGGTACGCACCGGCATCCGCATGGCAAAGACATGGTCCTTGATCCGCATCTGTGTCGTTACCAGAAAGGTGATCTCGGGCAGTTGGGTGTGAATCTGGCCAATCACACCGATCAGGTTCAATGCGCCTTGCATATCATGGGTGTGGCACCAGACCAACACGCCTTCAGGCCGGATAAGATCGCTTTTACCCTGCCGTTCATGGGCGCGGTTCGCATCTTCGTGGCCACGGGCAACGCGGCGGGCCAGTTCGTGCTGCATCAGCGGTTCGGTGATGCGCGCGGCACTTCGGATCAGGGTCTCACCAAGGCTTTTGCTGGACATAAACGGCTCCGCCGGAATTTACAAAAAACGCTGTGCCAGAGGCGCAGACGGAAAAACGGGTGCAGGTCTGGTCTGAATTTAAGGGCTGGCAGCGGCGCTTGCAATCTCCCTGTGCCTTCCATCCTTCCTTGCTATCCCGTCACATGGGCCAGCAGGTTGTCCCTGATACGCGGGGCGCAGGCGATCATTCCGGCGGTCTTGGCGCCGCGCGAATTATAGACCGGAACCCTGCCTTTGGTGTCAAAAACGCTGGCCCCCGCCTCTGTACAAATCAGATCCCCTGCGGCCACATCCCATTCCCACGCAGGGCGGAATGAGATCATGGCGTCGAACCGGCCATTCGCCACCAGCGACAGACGATAGGCCAGCGACGAACGGAAGTTCCGGCGCAGCGGCGGCACGCCACCGCGCCAGTAAGACGGCTCCATCATCGGTTTGGCAACCAGTGCTTCGGCCTGATCCAGCGCAGCAACACTGCTCGGGGTGATCGGTGCGCCGTTCAAGGTTGCACCGCCACCAAGAGAGGCCGCAAAGGTCAGGCTTTTGGCGGGCATATGCACCACAGCCGCTGTCACCACACCGTTTTTGGCGATTGCAAGGGAATGGGCGAAATTTTCGTGTCCGGCGATGAAGGAACGGGTGCCGTCGATCGGGTCGATGATAAACGTGCGCTCGCAATCGAGCCTTTCGGGATCGTCGGGGCTTTCCTCGGACAGCCAGCCGTAATCGGGCCGCGCGGCCTGAAGACGGTACTCGAGCATCCGGTTTACCTCCAGATCGGCCACAGAAACCGGCCCCTGCTCCCCCGGCTTGTCCCAGTGATCAGGCTCTTGCTGGAAATGCTTCAGGGCAATTTCGCCTGCCTCTTCTGCCACATCCAGAAGCAGGTCGAGATCACGCACCGGCAATGGTCAGCCCCTCGACCAGAAGGCTTGGCACAACACGGCTGAGATGGGGGCGCCCGTCATTGGCAGGCGTGATATTCATAAGCATGTCCCGCAGGTTGCCCGCCACAGTGCATTCATTGACAGGGCCGGTGATTTCCCCGTTTTCCACCCAGAAGCCCGAAGCGCCGCGCGAATAATCCCCGGTGTTCGGGTTGATTGTAGACCCGATCATCGACGTTATGATCAATCCTGTGCCCATCTGCGCGATCAGGTCTTCGCGGCTGGCGCTGCCTTGCGTCAGCGAAAGGTTGCCAAGGGACGGGGAAGGCGGGGAAGAGATACCACGGCTTGCATTGCCGGTGCTTTCCATACCAAGCTTGCGCCCTGTGGCCAGGTCCAGCGTCCAGCCTTGCAGGATGCCGTCCTTTACCAGTGCGCGCTCCTGCACCGGCAGACCCTCGCCATCAAAGGGGCGGCTGCCCGCCACGCGGGGACGGTGGGGGTTTTCGATCAGGGACAGGCTGGCAGGCAGAACCTGTTCGCCCAGCGCATCTTTCAGAAAACTGGCCCCGCGCACAATGGCAGATCCGTTGACGGCCCCCGCCAGATGCCCGATCAGCGAGGCCGCAATCCGTTCGTCAAACAGAACCGGATAGGCGCCGGTGGGCGGGCGGGTCGAACCGGCACGGGCCGCAGCGCGTTCACCGGCGATACGTCCGATGCTGCGCGGGTCCGGCAGATCGGCATAATGGCTGCGGGCCTCTCCGTTATAGTCCCGCTCCATCGACAGGCCCTGACCGGAAATCGCCACACAAGAGGTGGAATAGGCGCCACGGCGATAGCCACCGGAAAATCCGTTGCTGGCGGCCAGATGCAAAGAGGTTTCGCTATAACCTGAACTGGCCCCCTGCACCTGATCCACGCCCGAAACCTCCAGCGCGGCAGCTTCGGCTTCCAGCGCAAGGCGTTCCAGATCCGCAGGGCTTGGTGCTGCGCGGTCGTCATAGAGTTCCAGCGCGGCCACATCCCATTCCGTCGCCAGTTGGTCCGGTCTTGCCAGTCCGCAGGTGGGATCGTCCGGTGCTTCGCGGGCCATGGCCACAGCCCGTTCCGCCATCGTGGCGATACTGGCCGCGCTGTCATCGGAAATCGACACACAGGCCTGTTTCGCACCACACAGAACCCGCAATCCCAGATCCACCCCTTCAGAGCGTTCCGCATGTTCCAGAGCGCCTGTGCGCACCTCGATAGAAATCGACGTGCCTTCCATCACCAGCGTGTCCGCGCTATCTGCCCCTGCGCGTTTTGCGGCGTCCAACACCTGTTGCGCCAAATCCGACAATCTGCCTGTCATGCCTGCTCCGCCTGTTTTACCTGTCATAGACACCTAGAACAAACGGCAGGGCTGCAAAACCCTGCCGTTCCGTTTTTACCCGAATAGAAAGGTTATTTGATCCGCTGGCCGTTTGCCAGAATGGACCCGTCCGCGTTCATTTCGATTTTCGAGACCAGATGATCCGTACCATCGCCCCCGGGAACTGCGAACATGCCGGACATCATCTTGACCATCTGCCCCTGCTGTTGGGGCACCAGCCCTAGCGCGACCAGTTTGTCCAGCAGGCCAACACCGCCCCGCAGGTCCATGTTCACTTCGCCCACAGGCATCGGCGGGAATGTGGCGTTGTTCAGCTTGGCCTCGCCGTTTCCGTTCAGGGCGGCACCGGCAATGTTCAGGGTAACATCGTTGATTTTCACACTGTCGACCTCAACCGGAACCGATTTGGCCTCTGCCGCGCCGAGCGCTTCGACCAGCCATCTGACTTGCGCACCCAGATCAATATTCAGCCTGGCCGAATCCCGTGGCAGCGATCCGGTCGGGTCGAACATCCCCCATACCGTGTCGGACAGTTCCAGCCCGTCGAACCCCAACTGGATGCGTGCGGGGAGCGGTGTTTCTACCTTTTTCAGCGGCAGTTTCACCTGCGTGGTCACAGCCTTCATAGATGCCGTAAACGGCGGCAGGGGCATGTCTTTCAATTTGACGTCATAGGCCACATCTTGCGCAGTACCACCCATATCGAACGTTCCATCCAGCACAGAAAAACTGCCATCTGCGCTACTGGCGCTTGTTTCTACAACCATAGCCGATTGCGGCGCGGTAATATCGGTAGACCCAGCCATTTTACCCATCTGGTAACTGACAGACAGGTTGCGCGTGCCTGCGAACAGTTCGTCCAGTGACGCCTCGTTCACGGCGTCCATATCAAAGCTGGCCGACAGGTCGTCATAACTGCCGGTTGAGGACATCTTGGTCTTGCCGTCATCCAGATCATAACGCATTTCCAGATTGGCCGCTTTCATGTTCCCCTTGTAGTGCAGCGCCTCTGCGCCGGAACTGACCTGATTGACCACCACATCATTCGCGGCCAGTTCCATCGAAAATGGCGGCTCTCCGGTGGCCATTTCAACAGCGATCCGGCTGGCGGTAATATCGTGGTTCCGCGCCGCTTTTACACCGGACACAATGTGGGTAATTCCCTCTGTGCGCACCATGATATCAGCTTTGGGCTGTTCTCCTTTGGGATCAATGGTGATCTTTACCTCCGGCGGGTAACTGAGAGAGACTTTACCACCGCCCATTTCTTCTGCCCGCATGAAATCCAGTGTGTAACTGCCTTCATCCTCTGGCAGTCCGATCACAATATCGCGCCATTCAACGGTTGAGCCGGTTACGCTTTCCTGACCGGGTGCCACGGTCATGCCGCTTGCGCGCAACTCGTCGAAGTATTCGTTCACCACTTCCTGTGCCAGTTCCTGCGCCAGAACCGGAGAGCCGAGAGCCGTGGACAAGAGAAATACCGAGGATAAATTCTTAAAGGAAATTGACATGAAGCCTCCTAATTTTGTGGAAATCATATGCGGGCCGCGCCGGTATATTGTGATATTGGGGATATTCGGATTCGGCACGTGCTTTAGTTTCTCATAGTTCGGAACGGGTTGCAATTTAGACCGGATACAGGGGCAGCGTCTGTGTGTATTCACACAGTTTTCCTGAAAACCGGCGTCACAACATGCGGATGACATCCCGATCAATCGACAGGGTATAGCCCTTACGGCTGATGTTCTTGACCAGAAGGTGGGACACCAGTTGATTGCCCAACTGGTCCCGCAAGCGTTTGATCCGTGTGGCACCGGCCGCCTCTTCACAATCGGCGGCATTCTTACCCGAAATCATGGATTCCAGTTCGGCCCCTGTAATGACCTCGTCATCTAAGCGCGCCTCACAGAGAACCGAAAGAGTTTCGCAGATACTTTCGGTCAGTTCGAACTCCATATTGTTGATATAAACCACCCGTTCGTCGCGACTGACGATCAGGCTGGTGATATGAATACCAAACTGTTCGATTTCATCCAGCCGGCGCGACAGTCCGTAGTTGGTGAACAAAAAGTAAAGCGCTGACAGCAACAGCGCCGAGGCCAGCAAAAGCAGGATGAAGATTATCAAACGATAGCTTTGCAGCACATCTGCGAAAGCTGTGCCGGACTGCGCGAGAATTTCCAGAAGTTTGACCTGCTCTCCGGTGGTCAGCGCGTCGTTTTCTGCAAAGATCCGTGCCACACGGTCGTTGAATGCATTGGCATCCGGCAAGGCCATAAACAGAACAACCGCTGTCACAAGGATAAGCAGCAGAACCATAACAGACCCGGAAACCACCACATTACGGGGCTTCATTCGCTGAATCATGCTTTTGCGTGAAGCATCAATATCTAAGGAAGTAGGGTCCGGCATTGTCCTGTCTCGCTTGCAGGCCATTGCGGCCGAATGTGGAAACGATGCGCAGCAGGGTCCAGCCATCCGGCGCGATCCGGCGGCTAACGGCCTGTTCTGCCCGACTCGGGGACTGGCAGGCTCGGGCGCTCAATTCTATGACACCATAATGCAATTCCAGACTGCCCGAAACAGACCGTTTCGCTTTGTAATCGGCGAAACAACCGTTCTGCTGTGCGTGAACCGGATGCACTGCGACCAGTCCGGCAAGCAGTACACCCAATATCCATATGTGTGATACGTGTCTCATGCCAAATTCCTGCGCAATACGGACGGGTAATACAATAACAAAGCCGTTTCGGGGCCGTGTTATCCCATAACAAGGCGGTGTTTTTGTCTGACAGCAGGGGTTTGGGCAGGGTTGGACCATGACGTGATGCACTCCGCATTGCCCGACCCCAAAAAAGGAAAACGCCATGTTCCATAAAATGACCCTGACAGGAATTCTCGCCCTTGCCCTTGTTGCAGCACCGATCACAGCACCGGCAGCACTGGCAAAAGACAACGTCGACCGTCTGTTGCTGGGCCTGACCGCACTGGGTGTGATCAGCGTTATCGCCAATGAAGCCAGCAAATCGAACCACCAGCCGACCTATGTGCGTCCCGCGCCCCAGCCCCGCTATCAGCCCCATTATCACGGCGGGAAACACTATCACGCACAGCGCCCCCACAAACCCCACTTTACTCCGCCCGCGAACTGCCTGCGTAAAAAATGGACCCAGAACGGGTGGGTTAAATTTTACAATCGGGCCTGTGTGAACAAATACCGTCCTGCACACAAACACGGCCACTACCGCCGCTGATCCAAGCGGTATAACCGGATGCAGCAGCGCCCCGTATCGGGCGCTGTTTGCACGGGGCCGCTTGCCAAACCTGCGCACAAACGGCACCTACAGAGAATGATTGATACGAGCATAGAACCCGAACTTCGCCGCAAACACGGACTCACGCGTATCGCAGGTGTTGACGAAGTGGGACGCGGCCCTTGGGCCGGACCGGTCACCGCCTGTGCCGTCGTGCTTGATCCCCTGCGCATACCGGACGGACTGAATGATTCGAAAAAACTGTCTGCAAAGCGGCGGGATGTTCTGTTTGATCAGATCATGGAGCAGGCGGATGTTTCTGTTTTTCACGTCAGTGTGGAAGAAATCGACCGGATCAACATCCTGCAAGCCTCTTTGCTGGCGATGCGGCGCGCGATTGAAGGGCTGGCACAACCGGCAGAATTTGCACTGATTGACGGCAACAAAACCCCGCAGGGACTGGCCTGCCCGTCCGAAACGCTGGTGAAAGGGGACGGGCGCTGCCTGTCCATCGCGGCTGCTTCTATTGTGGCAAAAGTAACGCGTGACCGGATGATGGTTGCGCTTTCGCAACAGTTTCCAGGATATGGATGGGAAACCAATGCCGGATACGGCACAAAAGCCCATATCGCGGGGCTGGAAACACTTGGAGTGACACAACATCATCGCAGATCGTTCAAGCCAATCCACAACATATTGTGCTCAGAGGGCTGCCCCAAAAACGTCTAATTCTGGCCACAGATAAGAATTGACCTCGAATCCGGAATGCAACATTCTAGGGACAACGACGCAAAAAATTGCGCGATGACGAGGCAGAACATGACGAACAGTAAACACACCAACGGTGGGGTCTCCCTGCCGCTGAACCAGATATTATCTGGTGATTGCATCGAAGTAATGGATGCACTTCCCGAAAATTCGGTAGATCTGATCTTTGCGGATCCCCCCTATAATTTGCAGTTGAAGGGCGAATTGCACCGGCCCGACAATTCCAAGGTGGACGCAGTTGACGACCATTGGGACCAATTCGACAGCTTCAAGGTTTATGACGAATTTTCAAGGGATTGGCTACGCGCCGCCCGCCGCATCCTAAAGCCGAACGGGGCGATTTGGGTGATCGGATCCTATCATAACATCTTCCGTGTAGGGGCGTGTTTGCAGGATGCGGGCTACTGGATCATGAACGATGTGATCTGGCGTAAATCCAACCCGATGCCCAACTTCCGCGGCATGCGCCTGACCAACGCCCATGAGACAATGATCTGGGCAACAAAGGACGAAAAATCCAAACCGACCTTCAACTATGAAGCTCTCAAAGCCCTGAATGACGGCGTGCAGATGCGGTCGGACTGGGTGTTGCCAATTTGTAACGGACACGAGCGCTTGAAAGACGCTGAGGGAAATAAGGCACACCCGACGCAAAAGCCGGAAAGCCTGCTGCACCGCGTCCTGATCGGCTCTACCAATGTGGGGGATGTGGTTCTGGACCCGTTCTTCGGCACGGGCACGACCGGCGCAGTCGCCAAGAAACTGGGTCGGAATTTCATCGGAATCGAACGGGAAGAAGCCTACCGCGAAGTGGCAACCCGCCGCATCAAGGACACCCGCAAGTTCGACAATGAGTCGCTGGAAGTTTCCACATCCAAACGGGCGGCCCCACGGGTTCCGTTCGGACAACTGGTGGAACGTGGCATGCTCAATCCGGGTGAAAAGCTGTACGCCCTGAACGGCCGGCACACCGCCAAAGTGCGTGCGGACGGCACGTTGATCGGAAATGATTGCAAAGGCTCGATCCATCAGGTCGGGGCCGCGCTGGAAGGCGCACCTTCCTGCAACGGCTGGACCTATTGGGGCTTCCGCAAGGAAGGCAAGACCATGCCGATTGATCTTCTCAGAGAGCAAATCCGCGCCGAAATGAGCGCATAAAAGTTTACCGCCGACGCCCGGGGCCGCCCCCGGGCGCGAAGCCTGACTAGCCCTGCCCTTGTGGCAGGGCCTTTTTTTGGTCAGGCGTCGCGAGGCATTCAAGACCCTGCATTTGCGAAGCTTCATTTAAGAAGCTTCTTTTATGAAGCTTCATATATGCAGTATGTTGAGGCGGTTTCTCTATCAGTTCCAGTCAGTTAGAAAGTTGACTGCTTTCGTGCGCTTTGCGCGATTCCCGCCAGATTCGGGGTACACTCTTCAGCCGTAAATTTTAGCCTTAACATTTAGCCAGACCGTTCGGGCCATTGTGCGCCAGCCGAAGCGGGATCGCACCAGCGCCGTCATTTCCTGTTCGGACAGGCGGCCCAACCGTTCAACCGATTTGTCCCAACGCTCCGGTGAATAGCCCGCAATGCGTTTGTTCACCATGAAGCCGAACTTGTAATCCCGCTGGAACGCCCGTCGGGCTGCCGCCTCATACCGGCCAAGCGCCTTATCGTCCCCGCCAAGGTGGGCTGTCACCTCCGCCCCCAGCAAACGGCCGTATTCCACAGCGATGCGGATACCTTCCCCCACGGTCGGTGTTGCGAAGTTCGCCGCGTCCCCTGTACGCACGACGTTGCCGTACACCAGTTCGGGATCGTAAGGCTCTGACGGGATGATCCCCGCGTTGGTTTCATAGTCTTGCGGGATCTTGATACCGTAACGGGCCGCCTGACCGGACTCCTCAAATGCGTCCATCACCTGCCTTGGCGTCAGATCGGTATCCGGATTGATCACCCCGATCCCAAGTCGCAGCCTGTTATCCGGCGTCGGGAATATCCAGCCATAGCCTGTGAGCGCCGAAGACCCCACAAACAGAACCGCCCTGTAGGGATCAAAATCCCCGATGGGAAATTCGTATTCGATCCCGACGCCGGTGCGCGCTGGCTTGTGCCCCAGTCCCAGACTTTCAAGAACGGCACACTGCCAGCCGGAGGCGTCGATCACCATACGGGACAGGATGCTGAAATTACCCCGCTCCCGCGAACGGATCTGGGACAGGAACTGCCCGTCCTCCTGTTCTATGCAACTCAGAAACTTCGCGCCGGTCATCAGCTCGCTGCGCTTGCCATCCGACAGGCTGGCAAGGTGCCGGTAAACTGCGGTCACGTCCATCACCGCCATTTTATCGTCTTTCACCGCGAAATGTGCCTCGGCGTTGTCCGAATAAAAGTCGAGCCGGTCGATGACGCGGTACATTTCCGGCGGGATGCCCAGCGCCTGCATATCCCGCAGCCATGTGCCGCCACTTGTCCGGACAGGCAGGCCGATTTCCGCGTCCTGATGCACCACGATACTGTGAACATCATCCCCGAGATGGGAGGCAACGGACAGGCCAGCCGGCCCGCCCCCGACGATCAGCACGTCACAGGCTATGATGTCAGTCAGCATCCAACCTCAAGAGATCAAACGCGATTTCCGGCACTTCTTCGGGTGCGCCCGCCAAAGCATCCGCTTCGGACTGGTGCAGCTCGTCCGGTTCGCCATAGCCCCACAGCGCCCCGATACTCGGGATTTCATTGTTGCGGGCACCGAATATATCAAACCGGCGGTCCCCGATCATGACAGTCTTTGCCGGATCAGCACCGGTTTCATCCAGTGCGAATTTCAGCAGATCGGTTTTGTCGGAATTGGTGCCATCCAGTTCGGAGCCGAACAAACGTTCCACATGGGCGTGAATGCCGAAATGCTCTATGATTTCCTGCGCATAGACATGGGGCTTGCTGGTGGTGATGAACATCTTGGCGTCCACCTGATGCAGGGCATCGAACATTTCGCCCACACCGTCATAGACATCCGCCAGATACATCGCCTCATCCGTGTAGAACGCACGATACAGATCCACCGCCTGATCCAGATCGGCACCCGGCCCAAGCAACACGTCAAAGCTGTTCCACAAGGGCGGCCCGATGCACCATGTCAGATCATCTGCATGGGGGATATCAACCATCCCCATTTCACCAAGCGCGTGCTGGATGGCTTGGGTGATGCCCTCTTTAGGGTCAATCAGTGTCCCGTCGAGATCAAAGAAGAGTGTAAGCATGATATCCCGCTGCTGGTCCTGTCGCCGCTGTTATCGGTAAAAACAATGCGGATTGCCAGCCCATACCTTGCGGGAACAGATAAAGACCCTGTGTGCGGCACAGGGTTGCGCCACGGTTCAGTCGTAAAACGGGGTTACTTGCGCCACAACCACCGAATTTTCGTCGAGCGCCCGTTGCATCAGGCCTTCTTCGTCTTCGCTGATGTCGTGGCCTTCCGCACGGCGCTCGGCCAGCGTGCCATACCCCGACACATCCAGCGGCGCCATATCCGCCTGTTTCAGAATCGCCACGGTTTCGCGCACCGCTTCGGCTTCGTCTATACCGCTGGCAAAACACATCAGTGCCGCGCCGGTTGCGTTCTTTGGCAGGCCATCGCCATCGCTGCGGCCGACTTCGACCAGAAGGGTGAAGACTTGTTGTTTGGAATCTGGTTTTGCCACAGGGAATGCCTTTGCTGGCGCACCGCAAGGCGATGCGCCGGTTTCATAGAGATGGCGGTTTAGTCGCGCAGCAACTCGTTGATCGAGGTTTTCGAACGTGTCTGCGCATCCACCCGCTTTACGATCACAGCGCAATAGAGGTTCACACCGTTTTTCGATGGCATGGAACCGGACACCACAACCGAACCGGCGGGCACTTCGCCATACATTACTTCGCCGGTTTCGCGGTCCACGATCTTGGTGGACTGGCCGATAAACACGCCCATACCCAGAACAGAACCTTCACGAACGATACAGCCTTCCACAACTTCGGAACGGGCACCGATAAAGCAGTTGTCTTCAATGATGGTCGGGCCAGCCTGCATCGGCTCCAGAACGCCGCCGATGCCAACACCACCCGACAGATGCACGTTCTTGCCGATCTGCGCACAGCTTCCAACGGTGGCCCATGTGTCAACCATGGTTCCTGTGTCCACATAGGCGCCAAGGTTCACGAAAGAGGGCATCAGCACCACACCCGGCGCGATATAGGCGGATTTGCGCACGATACAGTTTGGTACAGCGCGGAAGCCGGCCTCACCCCATTGCGCGTCATCCCAGCCTTTGAACTTGCTGTCGACCTTGTCCCACCAGCCAGCGCCTTGCGGCCCGCCGGACTGCTGTTCCATGTCCTTCAGGCGGAAACCCAGCAGAACAGCCTTTTTGGCCCACTGGTTTACATGCCAGTCGCCGTTGTCCTGACGCTCTGCAACCCGCAGCTTGCCACTGTCCAGCGCGTTCAGTGTTTCCTCGATCGCATCACGGGTTTCGCCCGTGGTGGCCGGTGTGATCGCGTCACGATCTTCCCATGCGGCTTCGATGGCGGATTCAAGCTGTGCGTTAGACATATCGGTTTTCCGTTCTGATGGTCTGAAGTTCCAAGGCGCTATAGCCCTAAAGTGCCCGTCGCGCAATCACCCGAACGGGTCCTGGGACAAGTTGCTGCCGCACAGCAGGACAGCGACCTTTTCGCCCGGCGCGGGCTTGTAGGCACCGCACATCAGGGCAGACAGGGCGGTGGCCCCTGCGGGTTCAACCAACTGGCGTGTTTCCTGCCAGAGCGCCTTCTGTGCTGAAAGGATTGCATCATCCGGCACAAGCACGCTTTCAACCTGCGTCTTTCGTGCAAGATCGAAACAGATCTGCCCGATTTTCCCGGCGCCCAGCGCATTGGCCGCAACGCCGCTGACGTCCACCTGTGCCGGTTCACCTGCGGCCAATGCAGCGTTCAGGGTCGGTGCAAGCACGGGTTCGACTGCCACGATTTTCCGCCGTTTGCCAAGCCAAGCCATGGCCCCGCCGATCAACCCGCCACCGCCGACAGCGATCAGCACCGTGTCCGCATCCAGACCCTGGTCTTCCCATTCCAGCGCAACAGTGCCCTGCCCTGCGACGGTGGGACCGGCATCATAGGCATGCACCTGCATCGCGCCGGTTTCTGCCTCGTAAGCCTGCGCCGCCGTCAGCGCGTTGGCATAGACACCGCCGACCACTTCCAGATCCGCGCCGCAGCGTTCGATCAGGCCGATTTTGGCAGGCCCTGCCAGTTCCGGTACAAAAATCTTTGCACGGTGGCCCAGTTTCTGCGCAGCATAGGCCACCGCTGCCCCGTGGTTCCCCCCCGAAGCCGCGACCAGCCCCGCCTTTGGCACATCCAGCGACAACAGTGTGTTGAACGCCCCGCGTGCCTTGAAACTGCCGGTATGTTGCACCTGCTCCAGCTTGAGAGACACCGGATAACCAAGGCCGAAGCCATCGATTTCCAGCACCGGAGTGCGCAACACATGGGGCGCAACCCGCTGATAGGCTGCGGTAATTTCTGTTTGCCAATTCATAAGTTTAGTCTTTCCGATTTCTTGACCTGACACGGACATTGCAAAAGGCTAGACGACAGGCAATGCTGGTGCAACACAGAACCAAGAGGCTTTATCAATGGCACGCAAACAAAATACTTTTCCCAACGCCGAAGACGACATTTCCAGAGCAGCCGGCGTCCCGGACACTCCGCAAACCCGTTCGCCCGCCTATCGACTGGCCTTTGCCGACGATGATTTCCTGTGCCGTGATGAATTGCGGGCAACACGCATCCAGCTGGAAATGCTGAAACCGGAACTCATCCTTGCAGAAAAAGGGATTGAAAGCACCGTTGTCATGTTTGGCGGCGCACGTATTCCTGAACCTTCTCGAAAGGATGAAGCCCGTACCAAAACACTGGCAGACCTGTCCAAATACTACGATCAGGCCCGCGAATTCGCCCGTTTGATGACGATAAAATCAATGGAAAGCTACGGACGCGAGGATGTTATCGTCACCGGTGGTGGCCCCGGTGTGATGGAAGCAGGCAACCGTGGTGCGGCGGATGCGGGGGGGGCATCGATGTCACTGAACATCGTGCTACCACACGAACAGGCACCAAACGAATATTGCACGCCGGACCTCTGTTTCAACTTCCACTATTTCGCCACCCGCAAGATCCACTTCCTGATGCGCGCCAAGGCGATCACGGTGTTTCCGGGCGGCTTTGGCACTCTGGATGAATTGTTCGAAACCCTGACACTGATCCAGACCGGCCGGATGGAACGGATGCCGGTTCTGTTGTTTGGCGAAGAGTTCTGGCGCAAGATCATCAACTGGGAGGCACTGGCAGATGCGGGCACGATCTCGGCAGAGGATATCAAGCTGTTCCACTTTGTGGAAACCGCCGCAGAAGCGGTTCAGATCATTGAAGATTTCAAGGATGTAACCGACCCACTGAACGCGCCTGTGATCGATTCAACCATACCGGAACAATCCGTTCGCTAACGCGCGTGCGGATCAAATAAAAGGGGCGCAATCTGGAATTGCGCCCCCGTGTGCGAAACGGATCGCTGTCAGTTGCTTTGCAGCACAGTCATGCACTGTTTGGGAAGATCGGCCATTGTGTAATCCCGCGCCCCCCGCTTGCGCGGCGTCTTTTTCGCGGGTTTCTTCTTTTTCTGCGTCACTTTCTTCGGCGGATTCAGATAGTCGGTTACCCACCAGTTCAGTGTCGCATCACAGCCATCGCCTCCCTTTGACAAAGCTTTGACCGTTGGCGTCTGATTGATACATCCCGCCTGCCCGCGCGGACATTTCAGGCGTACGTGGAAATGGGTATTATGCCCGTACAGGGGACGCACCTTTTGCAACCACTTCCGGTTTCCTCTGGTGTTGTTACACATCCAGATCTTCGCTGGCGCCGTGATGAAAATACGGTCCACACGGGGGTCTTCTGCGGCCCGTTTGATGATATTTGCGTGCTGCTGGGTCCAGTTACTGTTAACACTACGCTGATCACCGGACCGGACGTTGGTGGAAGACAGACGCTCCCGCTCGGACCGGCTGAGGTTCAGTCGGGTCGGACGGTAAAGCCAGATATCCGCGTCCAGCCCCAACTGGTGGGACTGGTGCCCTGACAGCATCGGCCCGCCGCGCGCCTGCGAGATGTCCCCCAGATACAACCCCGCCCATCCCGGCTGGGTCGCTGCATAGGCGCTGAGGTCTTTCAGGAACTGGATCGTTTCGGGATGGCCCCAATGCCGGTTCCTGCTCAGCCGCATGGCCTGCCAGGTCGGCCCGCTTTCTGCCAGTTGAACCCCGCCTGCAAGACAACCTTTGGCATAGGTGCCAATAGCGGCCGGCTTGTGGCGCGACGGTGCACCCTTTGCCCCGAAAAGCTGGTTGGCTTTGGTGCCGGAGGTGGATTTGCGAATGATCTGGGCTTGGGGTTCTGGCGCTATGGCCGCCCCGTCCCGCAGTGTTTGCCCTGTCTGTGCCAGCGCCTGAAAGCCCAAGGCACAGGCCAGAACGGCAGCGCCCCCCACAACAGAAAATCGCATTATCCTACTCCTTTGATGTCTCAACCCACTTCAACATGATCAGTCCGATACCGAACAATAGTATAATTGGTAGTGAAATTCCAAACCGCTGGCTACCGGTGGCCAGCACGCAAATGCCGATCAGCATCGGCGCGATGAAGGTCGTCGCCCGTCCCGACAGCGCATAAAGGCCGAATGCCTCGGTCAGGCGGTCGTCTTTCACCTGATGCACCAGCAAGGTCCGCGAGGCCGCCTGAATGGTGCCCCCTGCCGCGCCGATAGAGGCCCCGCAGATCATGAACAATACATCCGGCAGGCTGCTGCCCGCCGCCAGTTCCACACCAAAGACAGACTCGCGCCCCGTCCCGGCGATCAGGACACAGACCCCGATCAGGATCGAAATCGATAGAACCACAACAAACTTCGGCCCCATCCATTTGTCGAGATAACCGCCAAGCCAGCAGAACAAAGCCCCCGCCGCAATCGATACGATGCCGTAAACACCAAGCTGGCCAATCTCCCAGCCCAGAACCCCCGTGGCATAAATGCCACCAAAGGAATAAAGCCCGTTCAGCGCGTCGCGGTAAAACATGGAAGAGCCGAGATACATGGCAAAACTGCGCCTCTCGGGCAGGCTGCGAACGGTGTTCCACAGCCCCTTCAACGCCTGTCCGACAGCACCTGCCGCCCGCTTGCGCCGCACCACATCAGGCACCCAGAAGAAAAACGGCAGGATAAAGATGAAATACCAGAGCGCCGTTAACGGCCCGAGAGCGCGTTTATCCTCCCCCAAGGCAGGATCAAGCCCGAGGATCGGGTCCATGCCGGTGATTGTTTTCCCTTCAGACAGGACAACCACAAACAGGATCGCAAGGATCAGCGCAAAAAATCCGCCCAGATAGCCAAAGGCCCAGCCACTGCCCGAAATGCGACCCAGTTCATCCTTCGTTCCTAACGTCGGTAAGATTCCGTTTACAAAAATCTGGGATAATTCGACCCCGATGAGCCCGATTGCAAAGGAAACCAGAACCCAGAAAACCGTCTCCATCTGGGGCAAGGCAAACCACAAACCGGTTGCCCCGATGATGTAAAACAGGGAAAAAACAAAAATCCACGGTTTACGCGGACCGGTCGTGTCTGAAATCGCCCCCAGTATCGGGGCTGCGATGGCAATGGCGATCCCCGTCAGGGTCAGCATCAGGCTCCAGTAGGCGGTGCCTGTTTCCTTATCAAGAGCCACAAAATCAGTAAAATATGGTGCAAAAAAGAAAGTGATCAGCAGAGTGTGATAGGGCTGCGCCGCCCAATCATAGAAGAACCAGCCCCAGACGGATTTTTTTGAGGGTACGGTGGCCATAGAGTGGCTCCTTAATGAATTCAATCTTTGCCCGAGTAGAACCCGTTTCCGCAAAGCCGTGCAAGGAATAACGAACCAGGAGACGGACTTCCCTGTAACGCCGGTTTAACGCCAACGCGCCATCTTGCGCTGGAGCTTTGCAGACACTAGGTCTCTATTAAAGTAAAATGGGAATACAGATGACCACTCTCGGACTTATCCTTCTCGCCATTCTGAATGTTGCATGGTGGATTTTGATCGCACATATCGTGATCGGCTGGCTGGTAAACTTTCAGGTGCTGAACATGCGCCAACCGATCGTTGCGCAGATCTACTTTGGCCTGAACCGCATACTGGAACCGGTCTACGAACCGATCCGCCGCTTCCTGCCGCCCACCGGCGGTCTGGATTTCTCGCCGATCATCGTGTTTCTGGGCATTGTGGTGCTGCGGATCATCATCACGCAGAACATGATCTACTAATCCGGATCAACCGTTCGGCAGGCTGTGCGCTTCTGCGCCCCACAAGGCGCGGATGCGTTGGTCCCGACCACAGGCATCGCGGTATTTTTTGTAGGCGTCCTTGCGCTTGACCAAGCCGAACCGCGTTAAGACTTTTTTCGAGCTTTTGTAGTAATCCTGATGGTAGGCTTCTGCGGGATAAAACGCCGGTGCCTTCAGGATAGGGGTTACAATCCGCTGGCCAAGCGCAGCTTCGGCCTTGGCCTTTGACGTTCGTGCTGTTTTCTCTTGCGCCGCACTGACCGGAAAAACAGCGGTTCGATAACTGTCGCCCCGATCACAGAATTGCCCGCCCGCATCTGTCGGGTCCACCGAACGCCAGAATTTATGCAACAGGCTGGCATAGCTGATCTTCGCCGGATCAAAGCGGATCAACACGGCCTCGTAATGGCCGGTTCCCCCCTTAGACACAGTCTTGTAATCCGCCTTATCCGCTGGTCCGCCGATGTAACCCGATTGTGCGTCAATCACACCGGGGAGCGATTCAAAATCGGATTCCACACACCAGAAACAGCCCCCCGCAAAAATCGCATCCTCTGCCACCACCGCCTTTAACGGCACAACGCCGGCAAAAACAGTCAGGACGATGAGGCGTAAAAGATGTTTGGAATAGACCATGGGACAACAGTTCTTTCGCTAGGGAAGGTTTATTGTTACTGCAAATTCACTGGTTCACTTACAATTAACAACTCGGTGATAGATGTGACTTCGACAGACAAACCGCTGAAAATTGCCATGTGGTCCGGCCCGCGCAATCTCTCCACGGCGATGATGTATGCTTTTGCCCAACGCCCGGATACAGAGGTTTGGGACGAACCCTTTTATGCCGCCTATTTGAAGGCGACCGGCCTGGATCACCCGATGGGCGCGGAAATTCGCGCTGCGGGGGAACAGGACGCCAGCGCGGTGATCAGCGCCTGTACCCGTGCCGGTCCGGCGTCAAAACCGGTTTTTTACCAGAAACATATGACCCAGCACATGATTGACGGGGTTGACCGGACCTGGATCAGGGAAATGTGCAATGTGTTCCTGATCCGCCATCCCGCACGGGTGCTTGCCTCTTATGACAAGAAGCGCGGCAATCCTACCTTGGACGACATCGGCTTTCGCCAGCAGGAAGAACTGATCGACCTTCTGCAGAAAGACAAAGGCCAGCCACCGGTTATTATCGACAGCGCAGACATTCGGGAAAATCCCGAAAAAATGCTGCGGCTGCTGTGTGACCGGCTGGAAATTCCGTTTTATCCGGCGATGTTATCATGGGCGAAAGGCGGCAATCCGCAGGATGGGGTCTGGGCACCGCACTGGTATGGCGCGGTCTGGAACAGCACGGGTTTCGCAGGGGCAGAAGGGCCGGTGCCGGAGGTTTCCGAAAAGCTCCTGCCGGTCCTTGAACAGGCGCAGGAAATTTACGACAGGATCGCGCCGCTGAAACTCTCCGCCTGAAGGCTTCAATAAAAAAATGCCGGAGTTTGAAACTCCGGCATTTTAATTCGTAAAACCCTAGCGGTTATTTCGCGCCGCCAGCAGTTTCAAACGTAACGCGTTGATTTTGATAAAGCCGGCCGCATCCGCCTGATCATAGGCCCCTGCGTCATCTTCGAACGTAACATGCTGTTCGGAATACAGGCTGTCGTCAGACCAGCGGGCCACAGTGTTCACAGAACCTTTGAACAATTTTACCCGCACAACACCGTTCACATGTGTCTGGCTCTGGTCAATCAGCGCCTGCAACATTTCACGTTCGGGGCTGAACCAGTAGCCGTTGTAGATCAGCTCTGCATATTTCGGCATCAGCTCGTCTTTGAGATGGGCTGCACCACGATCAAGCGTGATGGATTCAATACCGCGGTGGGCTTCCAGCATGATTGTCCCGCCCGGTGTTTCGTAGACACCACGGGATTTCATCCCTACGTAACGCCCTTCGACCAGATCAAGCCGGCCAACCCCGTGCTTGCCACCCAATTCGTTCAGCGCAGTCAGCATTTCCGCAGGTGTTTTCTCTACGCCGTTCAGGGCAACCGGATCCCCTTTTCTGTAGGTGATCTCGACAAATTCCGGCGTATCCGGCGCGTCTTCAGGGTTAACCGTGCGCTGGTAAACATAATCCGGCGCTTCCTGTGCAGGATCTTCCAGAACCTTGCCTTCCGAAGACGTGTGCAACAAGTTCGCATCCACCGAGAAAGGCGCTTCGCCGCGCTTGTCCTTTGCGATCGGAATCTGGTTTTCCTCGGCAAATGCCAGCAGCTTGGTCCGGCTGGACAGATCCCACTCCCGCCAGGGCGCGATCACCTTGATGTCAGGGTTCAGCGCATAGGCCGAAAGCTCGAACCGCACCTGATCGTTCCCCTTGCCCGTCGCCCCGTGGGCCACAGCATCTGCGCCGGTTTCCTTGGCAATTTCAACAAGGCGCTTGGAAATCAGGGGCCGCGCGATGGAGGTCCCCAGCAGGTACAACCCTTCATACACAGCATTGGCACGGAACATCGGGAAGACAAAATCGCGGACGAATTCCTCGCGGACGTCCTCGATAAAGATATTTTCCGGCTTGATCCCCAGCAGTTCCGCTTTCTTGCGGGCCGGGTCCAGTTCTTCGCCCTGACCCAAATCAGCCGTAAAGGTCACAACCTCGCAACCGTATTCGGTTTGCAACCATTTCAAGATAATCGAAGTATCCAGCCCGCCAGAATATGCCAGAACTACTTTTTTCGGTGCCGCCATCGAGCCTTCTCCTAAAAAACCGTGATTTTTTTCTCGCATCTATTTGTTTTTTTTGCTCTCGACAAGGGGACATAGTGCCCGCACCATGGGCCGCGTATCAACGAGCGACGCCAAATTTACCGGAAACCTCCAACAATGAAATTAAATTCCTACAGTTTCGGTGAAGAAACCGGCACCCCTCTTGTCATCGTTCACGGGCTGTTCGGGTCTGCGCGGAACTGGCACAGTTTGGCGCGTAATCTGGCCAGAGAACGGTGGGTCGTATCTGTCGACCTGCGCAATCACGGCCAGAGCGGATGGAGCGAGTCTAACACTTATCCCGATCTCGCCGGTGATCTTGGAGAAACAATCGACGGATTGGGCGGGCTGGCAACGGTTCTCGGGCATTCAATGGGCGGGAAAGCCGCCATGATGCTCGCTGCGACGGCACCCGAAAAAATCGATCGCCTGATCATCGCAGACATCGCTCCTGTATCTTACGCTCATGATCAGACAGATAATATCGAGATCATGAAAGCACTGCCACTCGACGAATTTACCAGACGTTCGGAAGCGCAGGTCTGGCTGGAAGGAAAAACCGAAACCCCTGCCCTTGCAGCCTTCTTTTCCCAAAGTCTGGAGCATCAGGACGGCACACTCCGCTGGCTTTTGAATCATGATGCTCTGGCAACCCATATGGCGGAAATTGTGGGGTTTCCAGAGGTTGATTTTCACTTCGATAGACCCACTCTCGCCATTCGCGGCGGCGCTTCACAGTATGTGGACGCAAAGGGACAAGAGGCGCTGGAACAGCATTTCTCTCAGTTGACGGTAGAAACGATTCCGCAGGCTGGCCACTGGCTCCACGCTGAAAAGCCGAAAGAATTCCTGTCTGCCGTGAAGGACTTCCTCGGGTGAAAATCCAGACAGGGTAAAAATCAAATTCGCGCGGCCTATTGGTTTCCATCTGCAAATCCGGCAGGGAAACCTTGCAGAAACAGCGCCTTGGAGTCTTGATACAACCGCACCACATCGCCTACCGGCACTTCGAATACCTGCCCTTTCTCTGCTTTGGTTTCACCCCGCGCACAGGTTTCTGCGAAGGCGACAAATCCCATTGAAGACGCACTTCCTTTCAGAAAGTGCAGCGTGGCAGCCATCCGGTCACCCGCATCAGGTGGCAGGCTTTTCAGTTCCGCGATCGCCTCTTCCGCTTCTGCCAGAAACAGGGCGACGACGCCGGAAAGTTCATCACGGCCGATATCCTCTTCCAGTTGCCTGACCTGCGCCCAGTCAATCATCGCAAATGTCCCCTGTCCCGCATCGGAGTCAGGATAAACAGAACCGACGATTATGAATATCCGGTTAAGGCGGCACAGGAAAAAAGCTTTCAACATAGACGTTTTGTTAAGGATTTGCCGCGATCTTCGCCCTTGATCGAAAAGGGGATCTTGATGTGGAAAACGCCGAACAGATAGAGGATTTGCCATCCGCCCCCATGCACCCGATGGGGGAACAGGCGCTATGCGTCCTCGTTGTGGACGACAGCATTTTACAGCGAAGGATCGTCGCACTTAGCCTGCGCAAATGGGGATATTCCGTGTTCGAAGCATCCAGCGGCGTGGAGGCGCTGGCGATTTGCACAAGCGAAAAGATTGATCTGGTATTAAGCGACTGGATGATGCCAGAAATGGACGGGCTGGAGTTTTGCAAACAGTTCAGACAGTTGGCGCGCGAAAGTTACGGATACTTTATCCTGCTCACCTCCAAGAACGAAAAAAACGACGTCGCAGAAGGGCTGGATATCGGTGCCGACGATTTTCTATCCAAACCAGTGAATTCTGCGGAACTGAAGGCCCGCATCCGCGCCGGCGTGCGTGTCCTTGAAATGGAACAGACCCTGATTGCGCAGAATACCACGCTCGCGAACACGCTGGATGAACTCCAGACTCTTTACGAAGGGATGAACAAAGACCTTTTAGAAGCAGAAAAACTTCAGAAATCGCTCATCCCGCCGCCGTTCCGGAAGGGGGATTTCGGGGATATGTCGGTTCTGTTCCAGCCCAGCAGTCATGTCGGGGGCGATCTTGTCGGCTTCTTCAATTTCACCGAAACACGCCTCGGGCTGTATTCCATAGATGTGTCGGGGCACGGGGTATCTTCGGCCCTGTTTACGGCAAGACTGGCCGGCTACCTCAGCGCGCATAACCGGGAACAGAACGTTGCATTCGAACACGTCGGAGGGGAAAAGTACCGGCAGCTTCCCCCTGCGGAAATTGCGGCTTCCCTGAACCAGCTGATAATTGAGGAGCTTGCAACAGAACTTTATTTTACAATGGTTTTTACCGACCTTGATCTTACCACCGGCAGGGTGGAAATGGTTCAGGCCGGACATCCGCATCCGGTTCTGTGGACGGCATCACAGGGTGCCTGTTTCCTTGGGCGGGGCGGGCCTCCTATCGGTCTCTTGCCGGATATGAATTATGAAACAGTCACGTTTTCGATTGCTCCGGGTGACCGGCTGCTCTTGTATTCCGACGGGTTAACCGAATGTCAGAATTTTGCAGGGGACCTTCTGGATGATGCCGATCTGCTGCGCATGATGGATCGCCGGTCCAAAAGCACGGGCGCGCAATTTCTTTTGGATCTCACCTGTGATCTTACCGAATTCGCCGGTGGCAGACCTTTTTATGACGATCTGTCCGCCATCATGTTCGAGTTCAAAAAATACGGGGAACCTCCGCCCGGCGAAGGCACAAAGCGGACCATACAAGGCGCCGCAAACCGGAAAGCCTGACGCGATTGCGGTTACAGCCTGCACACCCGCTGCACAAAATCACGATCCCCGCTGTTGCTTAATGTGACGACAGCTTCATCGGGGCGCATCCACAGCACCTCGTGGTCCGGTTCAACCGGTGGACCAATGCGAAGCGTGGCTGTGCAGATAAAGATGTGGCAAACCTTGCGGGCCCAAAGCCTGTATTCCGGCATGTAGGTATATCGCTGATACGCACCCACACGCCGCAGGTTGGCGATATGAAAGCCGGTTTCCTCAAACACCTCGCGGTGAAGGGCCTGCACTGGAGATTCACCCGGATCAATGCCTCCACCCGGTAATTGGATTTCGGGGACTTCCGCGTTCTGCCGAGTTAACAACAGATATTGTCCGTCAGCGACAATGGCATAGGCGCCGGCCCTTTGGGTATAAGCCACCCCGTTCCGTTTCGGTTCGCCAAAGCGCCTCATCCGTGTTCCCCCAAAGAATTTACCACCCCGCAGGGGCACCGCATTTGCACTTATCCGAAAACAACACTATTTCCAGCCGGTAACAAGGATAAGAACCATGCAAACTGAAAAAGACACTAAACGCTGGGATGACATCATCCTGCCTTTCCAACTGGATCGCGCCGATGTGCGGGGCCGTGTAGCACGGCTCGATTCCACGCTTGACCAAATCCTGCGGCAGCACGATTATCCGGAAGTCGTATCCGGACAGGTTGCCGAAGCCGCCCTGTTGACCGCGCTGATCGGCCAGACCATTGATTTGCGGTGGAAACTTTCCATCCAGATCCGCGGCGACGGGCCTTTGCGGATCATTGCGACAGACTATTTCGCGCCCAAAAGCGAGGCCGAACCGGCCAGAATCCGTGCCTATGCAAGCTTTGATGCCGAAGCCATAGAGGCAAGCGAGCGTGCGCCCTTCGACCTGCTTGGCAACGGCATGTTCGCGATCCTGATTGATCAGGGCAAAGGCACACAGCCCTATCAGGGAATCACCCCGCTGACAGGCGGGTCGCTTTCGGTTTGCGCGGAAAACTATTTTGCCCATTCGGAACAACTGCCCACCCGTTTTGTCACCTCCGCGGCACAGGAACTCGGCCAGTCCGAAGGCCCTGCATGGCGCGCCGGTGGCATCATGCTGCAACACATGCCCAAAGCCTCGCCCTTTGCGAAACCCGCCGAAGACACACAAG
>JAAEZA010000033.1:0-42353 GCA_018223125.1 Paracoccaceae bacterium
GAAAACAAGATTGAGGTACAGGTTTATGAGATGTCCCTTTTGCGGGAATACCGACACCCAGGTAAAGGACAGCCGTCCTGCCGAAGACCATGTCGCCATCCGCCGCCGCCGGTTCTGCCCCTCTTGCGGGGGCCGGTTCACCACATACGAACGGGTGCAGCTGCGCGATCTCGTCGTCGTAAAGAAGAACGGCAAGCGTGAGGATTTCGATCGGGACAAGCTGGAACGTTCGATCCGCATGGCAATGCAAAAACGCCCCGTAGATCCGGAGCGCGTGGACCAGATGATTTCCGGCATTGTGCGCCGTCTGGAAAGCATGGGTGAAAGCGATGTTGCTTCGGACCGGATCGGCGAGATTGTAATGGACACGCTTGCGCGGATCGACACCGTGGCATATGTCCGTTTCGCAAGTGTTTACAAGAACTTTCAAGCCGCCGACGACTTTGAAGATTTTGTCCAGCAGTTGCGTCCTCCCACCGCGCCGGACGAGGTAAAGTGACAGCAGACCACATGGACGAACGGTTTATGCAGATGGCCCTTACATTGGGCCAGCGGGGGTTGGGTAATGTCTGGCCGAACCCCGCTGTCGGCTGCGTGCTGGTCAAGGACAACCGCGTCATTGCGCGGGGTTGGACCCAACCCGGGGGCCGCCCTCATGCAGAGGTCCACGCCCTTATGCAGGCGGGCGAGCAGGCACGGGGGGCGACAGCCTATGTCACGCTCGAACCTTGTGCCCATCACGGTAAAACCGGCCCTTGTTCGGACGCGCTGGTGAAGGCTGGAATACGCCGCGTGGTTTGCGCGACGCAGGATCCTGATGCCCGCGTATCCGGTAAAGGGTTCGAAATCCTTGAAAAGGCCGGTATCGAAGTAACGCTTCCAAGCCGCCGACGACTTTGAAGATTTTGTCCAGCAGCTACGCCCCCCCGCCGCGCCGGACGAGGCAAAGTGACAATAAACTCCATGGATGAACGGTTTATGCAGATGGCCCTAACATTGGGCCAGCGTGGGTTGGGTAATGTCTGGCCGAACCCTGCTGTCGGCTGTGTGCTGGTCAAGGACAACCGCGTTATCGCACGGGGCTGGACCCAACCGGGTGGACGGCCCCATGCAGAGGTACACGCCCTGACGCAAGCAGGCGATCAGGCGCGGGGGGCGACAGCCTATGTTACACTGGAACCTTGCGCCCATCACGGTAAAACCGGTCCTTGTTCCGACGCGCTGGTAAAGGCGGGCATTCGCCGCGTGGTCTGCGCGACGCAAGATCCTGATACACGTGTATCCGGCAAAGGTTTCGAAATCCTTAAGAAGGCCGGTATCGAAGTAACGCATAATGTGCTCAAGGCAGAAGCTGATGCGGACCATATCGGCTTTTTCAGCCGGATCACGAAGGACCGGCCAAGTGTGACGCTGAAACTCGCCAGCAGTCTGGACGGGCGGATCGCCACGCGAACCGGTGACAGCCGCTGGATCACCGGCCCGATGGCTCGGCGCGCCGTGCATCTGATGCGCGCGCGCCACGATGCGATACTCGTCGGGCGGAACACGGTGGCTCAAGACGATCCGGATCTTTCGGTGCGCGATCTCGGCTTGGCCCATCACTCTCCGGTTCGGATCGTTCTTGACAGTAGGCTCTCTTTGGCGGCAACCGGCCGCCTTGCCCGTACGGCGCGGGATATACCGCTCTGGATTTGCCACACAAACGCCGCTGGTTCCGCTCAAAAATGGAGCGATCTCGGGGCGCTCCCGCTGACGTGCGCTGCTACGGCCGAGGGCCAACTGGACATTTCCGGCGTTTTGAAAGCTCTTGCCAATCAGGGCATCACCCGCCTTTTCGTCGAAGGCGGCGGTCAGGTTGCGGCGTCTTTTCTGCAAGCCGGTGTCGTTGATGAACTGGCCTTGTTTTCCGCAGGGGTAGCGATTGGTGCAGACGGGCGCCCCAACCTTGGCGCATTCGGAGTGGAGACGCTGCAGGATGCACCACGGTTCATCCGAAAGTCTGTCACCACGCTCGGGCCGGATATTCTGTCGATCTGGTCACCCGAAAAGACCTGATCGCTGGGAACCGGCTATCGCCACAGATAAGCATAGCTGGCAAACAGCCCCTGAAGCTTGGCCAGCAGCCTGATCCCGCCTGCGCCCCGTGTGTTGACCGTACCTTCGGCAAAACGGGTCAGGATGGTTTCCACGGCGCAGATATGCCTGCCCCGCGCCCCCCTGCCTGCCGGATCCCAATAGGTCGGGTAATCGATCAGGGCCGCATGAACCAGCCCCTCAAGCGACACCGAAGCCTTCCGGCGTGCCGGAACCTGCCCGAGATCTTCCGTCAGCCCCCAGCCTGCATAAAACGGCGTGCCGAAACACACCACATCCTTCCCCCGCAAAAGCGCCTCAAAACCCGTCAGTGACGTCATGGTCGCCACACTGTCCACCTGCCCCAACAATGCGGCGATATCAGCCTTTTCTACCAAGAGGTCAGCCAAATCGGTAAAGCGGTCAAGCGCTGCGCCCCCGTCACGAAGCCCCGCCATTACATCAGGATGGGGTTTATAAATGATGAAGCTGTCGGGAAACCTTTTGCGCGCCGCCTGCAACAGGCCAAGATTGGTGCTAATCGACGCACACCCCTTCAGAATCGACTGGTCGTCTTCCACCTGACCGGGCACCAGCACCAGATGGCGCCCTTTGGGCAGCTGCGGTACGGCATCCCCCGAAAGGTTGTATTTGGACAAACCAAGCGTATTAACACGTTCCATCAGCTGCCGCGCCCGATCTGACTTTTCCGCAGATATATCAGCATTTTGCGCGATCAGATTTTCCAGACGGCTTTCCCGTGTTGGATCATAGTAAATGCCAAGATCGTCCAAGGCCAGCGACACCGGTTCAACCAAAGCCGCGCCAAGCCCGCTGGATCGCAGGAAGCCGTCTTCCACTCTGACAAGCGGTACACCGGCCGCTGTGCAGGCCTTGGCAAGAACAGCAGTTTCCTTGCCCGACCAAACGTAGACCGCGCCCGATTTCTCACCAGCCAGTCGGGCCGCCTTGACCGGATCGTCTTCGAATACCGGTGCCGGACCGTCCTGTTGGAAATAGCGCCGCAAGAAACCCCGCTTCCACAAACGCATCCCGACGAACACTTTAAACCCGCTGTTTTTACGCCGGAAATCCGCCGCTGCTGACAGATGGCGGGCGGTTGTAGCAAAATCGGTTGGCTTGCCTGTAGCCGGATCAACCCAATGGCAGTAACGTTGATAAACGCCGTGAAACAACTGCGCTGCGCTGCGATGGCCCAGGGATTTGACTTGCGGATGCCGATCCTCGGTCAGGTCCATCCCGCAGTAAAAGGCATTTCCGAACACGACGGGGCGATGGCCTGAGGAAATCGCCTCCATCCCAAGTTGGGATGACACGCAATAGACCGCCCGCGCCTGATCCATCAGGTGCCATGGCGAAACAGGCGCGTCCATCAGAACAACCCTGTCAGACTGGTCTTTTGTTCCAAAATATCCGCCGCGTTGGCCGGCACGGGTCTCTGGGTGGGTCTTAATAACAATCGTAGCATCAGGATGTTCATCAAGTGCGGCTTGCAGCATTTGCGCAAACGTGTCCCGATCCGCCCCTGCCCCCGCGATGGACGCATCCCCAAAGGTCTGATCCACCACCAGTACAAAAGGGTCCGGCAATCGGGGTGCATCCAAGGGAAAATCGTTGTATTTTGACAGGTGATTGTCCCGCAGACAGGCTATACCCGCCAGCGCCGCCTGCCGCTGCTCTTCTGACAGCACAGGTCCGGCACGAAAAATGTCCCGCAGGTCATTCGGGACCGCGGTTTCAAAATAAATTCCCTTGTGATCCACCACCAGTGAACGGGGCGGCTCCCCCTGTCGCCCTGTCAGCACCGAGCGCAGAAAACCGTCTTCGACCGTGACAACCTGTGCGCCGCGGGACTGTGCGATCCCCAGCCCGCGGCGGGACACGGATTTACGTCCCCAGACAACCACCCGATCGCCCTTGCGGGGCAGGCCAAGCCGCGGCGTAATGCCCGCTGCCAATAGCGCCCGTCGCAAAGCGCGGTTTAGGAAAAAGCTTGTAGAATAGCCAAAGGCCCGCGTGCTCTTTTCAGGCATAATCGCGGGCCTTTTCTGTTTCATACCGGTTCCGGTGCGGCGCTAGCCACCAACCGCCGCAGTCACGGAGTTTGCAGCCCCTGCGCTGGACGTCAGGACAGACAGGGTCTTGGTCCACTGCACGTAGGGTGCTTCGGTGACATAGATTGTATCGCCGTCGCGGATTTCAAAGTCCCGCCCCAGAAACACACCTGTCGGTTCTGTCAGGTCCAGAACATAGGCAAAGCGTTTCGGCGTGGTGAAATCATCACGCCCCAGCACGCGGTTGGCATATTCCGGTGTCTCGTCGCGGAAAATAAAGATGCCTGTCGGATCGGCAAGATTGCTGTTCAGCCCGCCCATGAAGGCGATGGCTTCAATCGCGGTCATTGTCGGCTGCGGAAACTCTACCAGAGACTGGGAACCGGTCGCGCCAAGTGCGGTAAAGCGGCGGGTGTCTTCCTGAATGAGGATACGATCACCGGGACGCAGGGCAATGTCCTGTTTGTTGCTGGCAAACAGGTCTTCCAGCCAGACAGTACCCTTATGCTCGCCACGGATAACAGTCACGCGGGTATTTTCCGGATCGGTCGTAATACCGCCGGCAGCAGCAATCATGGTGGACAGCGTGCTGGTCGAGGCTTCGATCGGGTAAACCCCCTGCCCGCCAGCGCCAACAATAGAAACAGTCGAGCCATCACCGGCAGCGCGGGTTACGATGAACTGCGGATCCGGTGTCTGCGCATCAAGCTTGCGTGTGATGATCTGGCGCAGCGCTTCGGGCGTATTGCCAGCGGCACGGATACGGCCCGCATAGGGGATAAAGATGTGGCCGGTCTGGTCCACTTGCAGTTCAGTCAGTGTAGAAGGCGCGCCAGCAGTGCCAAACAGCCCTTCTTCCACATTTTCATAAACCGTCAGCAAAAGCTTGTCACCGCGCCGGATCGTATCCGCGCCGATCCGGCCTGCGTTCAGGAAGGCGGCATCAAATCCCGCGTTCGGCGCATCTGCAGTGGCCTGCACCACGCGGTCATTTACGGAAACGATATAGGCGTTGCCTTTTTGCTGGACGCTGCCTGCAAAAATTTCACGTTTGTTCGGTCCGGGACGCGGCAAACCGCATGCGGACACGGCAAACGCCACAACGAAGAGAGCCATTAACCCGGCTTTAGGTTTGTTAACTTTTGACAAAGTTTCTGCCCCTTTTGTCAAAACTGCCTCATTTTTTTCTTTTAGCGTGGCACAAATACCAAGGAAATCAAAGCCCTTTCCGAAAGCGCCTTATTTGACAACCTGAAACTGTTGCACAGGGGACGCGCTGTCAGTTTCAAGCGCATCGTAGGGGTCCTGTTCCGACAGCACCATGTCAACCACCTGCCGCACCAGCCGGACACGTCCGCGACGGGAATAATACCCCCCTGTAATCTGGGAGGTCATCAACAAAAACTGTCTGTAATCACGATATGCCTTCAGGTCCGGCTTCTTTGGCGCTGCAAAGAAATCTTCCAGCGACTGATCGGAAGTGAACTCGGGCTTGCAGAAAACCCCTGCCCCGAGCGCCTTTACCGGCAATCCGCGCCAGAGCGCCTGTTGCGCGGCGGTTGAATTGATCGTCACCACGGAACGGGCATAATCCAGCAGCTCTGCCAGCTTCCCCCCGCGCACAAAATGGATGCGCCCCGTCAGACCGAATTCCGTCGCAAGCTGGTCCGCCACTTTGGACAGGGGCTGCCTGTCATCTTCAAGCGGATGGGACTTGAACACCAGATGGTGGTGCTTTGGTGCCTTCTTGGCAAAAGCTTCAACGCAGATGCGCATAAATTCAGCCATGCCGGTAAATTCCGAGTGACTGCGGATGGAAGAGTCATGGCTCAGTTGCAGCAGGCTCAGATGATAGACAAACCCGTTGCGCCTGATCGCCTGTGTTGCGCGCCAGCGACGGAAAGCATGGGCCGGTCGGGTGACAAGCCGCTTGAAGTGCAACCAGAACTCGTGGCTCACCGGACTGTCCCGATGGGTTTTATAGTTCCGGAAGCGGCGGTTCCGGAACAGGATGTGCCAATGATACACTGCTCCAAGAAGGATATGCTGGCGCATATCGCCCCAGCGTGCAGGCGCTTCGGGCTGGTCATTATCCACATGGCTGAGCGCTTCGCGCATCATATCCACGCTCATGTCCATCAGGCGGGAGAACCCGTTCACCCCACCCCTTTCATAAGTTACCCAATAGGGGCGCAGATAACCTTCCTCAAAACAGTGCACCTGTATGCCGAGTTTCTTGGCCGCTTCCACCGCGGCTTTGTGCAAGGGCCGGGTGTCCCCGTAGATCACCAGATCGGTGATCCCCTGCTTTAGAAAATTTTCGACAAATTTGGGCCATTGTTCGTAAGGTTTGGTGTACGCCACAAATGTCTTGCGGTTGCGCCAGAAGAAACGATCACCTTCATTAAAGCCGATCTTGGTCACATCTGCGCCGGATTGGGAAATTGCCTTGCTCAGGTCATAGAAAAACGGGCCGTGCGGACCCTGTAAAAACAAAAAGGATTTCTTCTTTTCCTGCAACGTTATCTTACCGCAGACACTAGGTCTGATGCCCCTTGGTCAGCTTAATATTGTGCATTTTCCCTAAATGTCACGAAGAAAAATACGGACAATCCGGACATGTGTCCGGCACAGCACGTTAGGAAAAAGCCCCATTTTCCGTTTGTTGCGGGCCTCCCGTTCGACCCTGCTAAAATCATACTTGGACTTGCTCAATTTGTACACAAGAGCTAGGTGCAAAGGAGCATAAAACAGGTGAAAAACATGTTCACAGGTATCATCACGGATATCGGCACGGTTGCCGAACTCGAACAGCGGGGCGATCTGCGCGCCCGCATCACAACAAATTACGATCCTGCCACGATTGATCTGGGGGCTTCCATCGCCTGTGAAGGCGTCTGCCTGACCGTGATCGAGATGGGAAAATCCGCACAAGGCAACTGGTTTGACGTGGAGATCTCCGCCGAAACGGTTTCCAAGACAAACCTTGGCGACTGGTCACAGGGGCGGCGGATCAATCTGGAACGCGCACTTAAGGTGGGTGACGAACTGGGCGGACACATCGTATCAGGCCATGTGGACGGTCTGGCAGAGGTGATCGAAATTCACGACGAAGGGGACAGCACTCGTGTCACCCTGCGGGCGCCCCGTGATTTGGCACGCTTTATTGCGCCCAAAGGCTCCGTCGCGCTGAACGGCACATCGCTGACGGTGAACGGCGTGAACGATACGGATTTCGACATCAACTTCATTCCCCACACCAAGCAACACACCACTTGGGGGAATGTTGCGCTCGGAGACCGGATCAATCTGGAAATCGACACACTGGCCCGCTATGTGGCGCGGCTGGCTGAAATGACACAGACCTGAGGTGACAGAATGACCGAAGAGTCCTACAGCGACATGATTTCCCCGATCGAGGATATTATTGCCGATGCCAAGGCTGGCAAGATGTTTATCCTCGTAGACCACGAGGACCGCGAGAACGAAGGCGATCTGGTGATCCCTGCGCAGATGGCCACACCCGAAGCGGTGAACTTCATGGCCACACACGGGCGGGGGCTGATTTGTCTGTCCCTTGAATCCGAACGGCTGAACGCCTTGGGCCTGCCAATGATGGCGACGGCCAATTCTTCCCGTCATGAAACCGCTTTTACTGTGTCTATCGAAGCGCGCGAAGGTGTTACGACAGGCATCTCGGCTCATGACCGTGCCAGAACAATTGCAGTGGCCATTGATGAAAACAGCGGCCCGCAGGACATTGCCACCCCCGGCCATGTGTTCCCGCTGCGCGCCCGAGAAGGCGGCGTTCTGGTACGTGCAGGTCACACCGAAGCGGCCGTGGATGTGTCCCGTCTTGCAGGATTGAACCCGTCGGGCGTGATCTGCGAGATTATGAATGACGACGGCACCATGGCCCGCCTGCCCGATCTGGTGGCCTATGCGCAGTTGCACGGGCTTAAAATCGGGACGATTTCAGACCTGATCGCCTATCGCCTGCGCTATGACAATCTGGTCAGTGAAACCGCCAACCGCACCGTCACCTCCAGCTATGGCGGCGACTGGAACCTGCGGATTTTCACAGACAAGACCAATGACACAGAACATGTTGTCCTTGTCAAAGGGGACATCACCCCCCCCGAACCGGTGCTGGTGCGCACCCACGCGATGAACCCGCTGGAGGACCTTCTGGGCCTTGGCCCCGCCCCTGCCGGTGAACTGGCCCGCGCGATGGAAACCATCGCCGCGGAAGGGCGCGGCGTTGTCATGCTGTTCCGCGACCTTGAGGCCAAATTGCAACTGGACGAGGACTCGACACCGCGCCAATTGCGCTATACTGGGCTTGGCTCGCAGATCCTCTCCTCTCTGGGATTGCGGGATTTCATCCTGCTGACGGATTCCCCCATGCCCAAAGTGATAGGTCTGGAAGCCTATGACCTGAACATTGTGGGCACACGCCCCATTAAGAAAGCTTGATCCATGGCCGGTTCCGAAACCCATTACGTCCTGCCCAGCCCGAAATTCGACGGGGATGCGCCCCATCTGCTGATCGTGGTGTCGCCCTATTACAAGGACATTGCCGACAATCTGGTGACGGGCGCCAGGGCCGCGATCCGTGCAGCAGGGGCCACCTGTGATCTGGCCGAGGTTCCCGGCGCACTGGAAATTCCAACCGCGATCCGGCTTGCTGGCCGGTCCAACGAATTCGACGGATTTGTGGCGCTTGGCTGCGTCATCCGCGGTGAAACCACCCATTATGACACGGTTTGCAACGATTCCAGCCGCGCCATCAGCCTGCTGGGACTCGAAGGCTATTGCATCGGTAACGGCATCCTGACAGTTGAGAACCGCACACAGGCCGAAGTCCGCGCTGACAGTGAAGGCCAGAACAAAGGCGGCGGCGCAGCCGAGGCCGCTCTGCATCTGATCGCCCTGTCGCGGCGCTTTTTGAACAAAACCAAAGGTATCGGGTTCAAACCCGCGTCCGAGAACATCTTGATGGCGGGCGAAAACAAGGACACAAAAACAGCATGAAACCCGCTGACAAACGACAAATAAAATCCGCCACCCGGATGTATCTGGTGCAGGCCCTGTTCCAGATGGAAGCTTCTGATACGGACGCGGAAACCGTACGCGAGGAATTTCTGAACCACCGCTTTGGTGCGCAAGAAGAAGAACACGAGTGGCTGGAGGGCAACGCCAGCTTTTTTGAACGCCTGCTGCTGGCGGCTGTCAGCAATCAGGCCAAGATCGACCAGCACACCGATCAGGCTCTGGTAGAGAAATGGCCATTGAAACGGATTGACCCGACCTTACGGGCGCTGTTCCGCGCTGCGGGTGCCGAACTCGTCAGCGAAGCGACCCCTCCCAAAGTGGTGATTTCGGAATATGTAGACGTGACCAAAGCCTTCTTCCCCGAGGGACGCGAATCCAAATTCGTAAATGCGGTGCTTGACCACATGGCCCGCGCCTTTCAGCCCGACAAATTCTGACGCGGGTCCAAATCCGGCAAAAACGGCAGTTCCCTGTCGGGAACACAACAGGTTTTGCGACAGGGACAGGCCAAGCTGCAGGGAAACGAGGTTAAAAACTTCTTATGCGTTTGCTGATTTCCTTTGCGGCCCTGTTCCTGTCGATTACATTCCTCCAGCTATCCTCCGGCGCGATTGGCCCGCTTGATGCCTTGTCAGGACACAAGCTCGGATTTTCCAACAACGAAATCGGTATTCTGGGGTCCGCGCATTTTCTGGGTTTTTTCGTCGGCTGCTGGTGGTCACCCCGTTTGATGGGATCGGTTGGCCATACCCGCGCCTTTGCAGCTTTCGCCGCCTTCGGAGCCATCGGGGCGATCGCCCACCCCCTGATGCCGGATCCGACGGCCTGGGCCATCATGCGGATCATGACCGGCCTTTGTGTTGCAGGCTGCTACACCGTGATCGAGGCCTGGATGCAGGCCAAGCTGACCAACCAGACGCGGGGCCGCGTCATGGGCACGTACCGTGTTGTGGACATCGGCGCGTCTTCGCTGGCGCAATTGATGATCGGGGTGCTGGAACCTGCATCCTATGTATCTTACAACCTGTTGGCGATCCTGTGTTGTGCCTGCCTGTTTCCGCTGACCCTGTCCCGGATCGAACAGCCAAAAGTCCCCGCTGCCCCCCGTCTGCACCCGATCCGCACGGCCGTCCTGTCCCCGCTTGGCGCGGCAGGCGTCATGGTAGCGGGCACGACGTCCGCCGCCTTCCGGATGGTATCGCCGATTTACGGGCAGGAAATCGGGCTGACCGCGCAACAGATCGGTTCGTTTCTGGCAACCGTACTGATCGGCGGGGCGGTGGCGCAGTTTCCGGCGGGCTATCTGGCGGACAAGTTTGACCGGCGGCATGTTCTGATCGGCCTTTCGGTGGCCTCTGTTATTGTCTGCGTGGGCTTCTCTTTCATCAGGCCCGAGTCCATCGGCTCTGTCTACGTTATGGCCGCCCTGTTCGGCATCATGACCTTTCCGATTTTCTCGGTTTCGGCGGCCCATGCCAATGATTTTGCCAAGCCCGAGAACATCGTAGAGGTCAACGCCTCCCTAATGTTCATCTATGCAGTCGGTGCCATTCTCAGCCCTGTGGTCGCAACCGCGCTGATTACAGGCTTCGGCCCTTCGGCCCTGTTCCTGTTCATTTCCGGTGCCCATGTCTTTCTGGTCGTCTTCGGTCTGGCGCGGATGTACGCCCGTCCAACCAGCGACACCAGAACACGTTACAAATATGTGCCGCGTACATCCTATATCGTCGGGCGTCTGTTACGCAGGAAACGATAACCCGAACAAACCGACGTAACGTAGGGCAGGATTCGAACATTCTGGTCAATCCGTTTGACCAATCGGGCCACATCCCTACTTGAGCCTATCGCAACCTTGACCTTATTCTAACGGAAATTTCCGAAGAAAGGTCAGTCATGGCACCCATTACCAACATTTATGATTTGAAAGCCCTGCACAAGCAGTGCACGCCGCGCATGTTCTATGACTATGCGGAAAGCGGCAGCTGGAGCGAGCAGACCTTTCGGGACAATGTTGACGACTTCTCGCGCCTGCGCCTGCGCCAGAAAGTGGCGGTCGACATGACGAACCGCAGCACGCGGATGTCCATGGTGGGTCAGGACTATGCCATGCCGGTCGCGCTGGCCCCGATTGGTATGCTTGGCATGCAACACCCTGACGGAGAAATCCATGCCGCGCAGGCAGCAGAAGAGTTCGGTGTTCCCTTTACCCTGTCCACCATGTCGATCTGTTCCATCGAAGATGTGGCCGAGAAAACAACAAAACCCTTCTGGTTCCAGCTTTACGTGATGCGGGACCGGGATTTCATCAACCGCCTGATCGACCGCGCCAAGGCGGCAAAATGCTCGGCGCTGGTACTCACCTATGACCTGCAAATTCTCGGGCAGCGGCACAAGGACATCAAGAACGGGCTCTCTGCCCCGCCCCGTCTGACCCTGCCCAACATCCTGAACATCGCGACGAAACCGCGCTGGGCCTATAACATGCTCAACACCAAGCGACGCAGCTTCCGCAACATCATCGGCCATGTGCAAGGCGTGGACGATATGTCAAACCTGTCGGCATGGACAGCAGAACAGTTTGACCCGACGCTGGACTGGAACGATGTGGCCTGGATCAAGGAACGCTGGGGCGGCCCGCTGATCCTGAAAGGCATCCTTGATGTGGATGACGCCAGAAAAGCGGTAGAAGTCGGTGCCGATGCGCTGATCGTATCCAACCACGGCGGGCGGCAACTGGACGGGGCGATGTCCTCTATCCGGATGCTGCCGGATATTGTTGACGCTGTAGGAGATCAGATCGAGGTGCATATGGACGGGGGCATCCGCTCCGGTCAGGACGTGCTGAAGGCAATTTCGCTGGGGGCCAAGGGCACGATGATCGGCCGGTCTTTCGTACACGGGCTCGGCGCGATGGGGCGCGCAGGTGTGAAAACCGCGCTGGAGGTGATCCACAAGGAACTGGACACGACAATGGCGCTTTGTGGCGAGCGGGACCTGAACAATATGGGGCGGGACAACCTTCTCATCCCAAAAGATTTCCGCGGCGAGTGGGAATAGGCGCAACCCAACCGGCATTCCGCAGAACCACCCGCCAGCACGGCAGCGGGTGGTTTTTTGTCTCTGTGAAAAAACAAGAATTTTACCCCGACAGAAAACGGGCGGCCTTTAACCCGCTGCACTGCATGATTGCGCCCTATTCCTTATGACCCTGCAAATATGAAGCTTCATACAAGACGCATCATATATGAAGCTTCATTTAAGAAGCTTCATATACGCAGTATGTTAATTCAATTCGTCTATAGGTTTCAGCAGGTTGATTAACGCACCCCCTCTGGCAAACGCCCCGCTCGCAACAGGCTTTTTGTTGCAGGATCTGACGCATAAAGGCAAAAAAGCCCCGGCCGGGCCTTCACTGCACAGGCCATCCGGCATGTCCTGTTTCACGACGGTCCAGATTCAGTCTTGCCTTTTCGCCTTTTCCCCCCTAATGGAGCGGCTTCACGCGGCACTTACACCCTTGGAGGATTGCCGCCTTTACATATTGGAGAATTATCATGGCCGAGATGCCAAACATCATCGCCACACCACGTACGGGGACCGGCAAGGGGGCCGCCCGTCAAGCCCGTCGCGACGGACTTGTTCCTGGTGTTGTCTACGGCGGCGGCGAAGAGCCGATCGCAATCAACGTGAAATTCAACGAACTGCTGAAGCAGCTGAAAGCCGGCCGCTTCCTTTCCACACTTTTCAACCTCAAGGTTGAAGGTCAGGAAGACGTTCGTGTGATCTGCCGTAACGTACAGCGCGATGTTGTCAAAGACCTGCCCGTTCACCTTGACCTGATGCGCCTGCGCCGCACATCCCGCGTGAACCTGTTTGTTCCTGTAACCTTCATCAACGAAGACACCTCCGTTGGCCTGAAGCGTGGCGGCGTTCTGACAGTTGTGCGTAACGAGATCGAACTGAAAGTAACAGCGGGCAACATCCCTGACGCAATCGAAATCGATCTGGCGGATCTGGATGTAGGCGACATCGTTCACATTTCCGACGTCACCCTGCCGGAAGGTTCGCGCCCGATGATCACCGACCGTGACTTCGTGATCGCGAACATCTCTGCACCGTCCAGCCTGAAAGCATCCGACGACGATGCGGAAGACGATGCAGATGCAGCACCGGCAGAAGACGCCGCAGAAGAATAAGCCTCAGGGCAATTTCTCTTTAACCCCGCGTGTTCGGTCGAACGCGCGGGGTTTTTCTTTGCGCTTTTGGCATCCGGCGTGGATAGCCGTTATAAAGCCAGCGAATCGACGTCGCACCAAAGGACACCCGCATGCAAATTTTTGTCGGCCTTGGAAATCCCGGCCCGAAATACGCCAACAACCGGCACAACATCGGTTTCATGGCGCTGGACCGGATTGCGGCGGATCACGGTTTTGCCCCGTGGCGCAGCAAGTTTCAGGGCAAACTATCCGAAGGGCGTTTGGGCAGCGAAAAGGTGATCCTGCTCAAACCCGAAACCTTCATGAACCTGTCGGGCCAGTCCGTGGGCGAGGCGTTGCGCTTTTACAAAGCCTCCGTGGAAGACCTGACCGTTTTTCACGACGAACTGGATCTTGCGCCCGGCAAATGCCGTGTGAAACAGGGCGGTGGTCATGCGGGCCACAACGGATTGCGCTCCGTCCACCAACACGTCGGCGAAGCCTATGCGCGGGTGCGTATCGGTATCGGCCATCCGGGCCGCAAAGAAGCCGTCGCCGGTTACGTGCTCCATGATTTCCCCAAATCGGATGAAGACTGGATCGACAATCTGCTGCGCGGAATGTCTGACGGTGCGCCTGATCTGGCAGCCGGGGACAAAGGCCGCTTCATGAACGCTGTTGCCCTGCGCGTGGCCCCGCCACGATCATCAACCACCGCGCCAAAGCCTGACAAAGCCACAGCCAAACCGAAAGAACCGGAAGCAGCACCGGCAGAAGACACCCGCAGCCCGCTACAAAAGCTGAAAGACAAATTTTCCTGAGATACATCATGCCAGACTACGCCCGATATGCCGACACCGCCCGAATTCTCGGCCGCCTGCTGCTAAGGGGCGATGTTCATGGTATCCGGCGCGTCGCCCGCACCGGAAGTCTGTTTGCCCCGAAAAACATCGTGGCAAACTTTGGCAATATGCAGGCGCTGTTCTTTCATCAGGACGCGCAGATAACGCCCCGCACGCCAAGCCCCCTGCCCGAGGCCCCGCGCCCCATTGCACAGGAATTCACCCACAAGGGACGTAGTTTCGATCTGGACACATGGCAGCGGGAACGCAACATCACGGCGATGGTCGTTCTGAAAGACGGAACTGTTGTCCATGAGAAATATTTAAACGGCACAACCGCGCAGGACCGGCGGATTTCGTGGTCCATGTGCAAAAGCGTCCTCTCCGCCACTTTCGGTGTGATGGTAGATCGCGGCATGATGCCCGATCTCGACACGAAAATCGGTTCGCTGGTTCCGGACCTTCAAAACTCCGCCTATGCGCAGGCCAGCATTCGCAACGTGTTGAACATGGCCAGCGGTGTCGCCTTTAACGAGGATTACCTCGACTATCATTCGGACATTAACCGCATGGGGCGTCTGTTGGCAGTCGGCGGGTCTATGGATGCTTTTGCCGCCGGTCTGACCCAACAGCAATATGCGCCCGGCACCTACAACAATTACGTGTCCATCGACACCCATGTGATCGGAATGGTGATGCGGGCCGTTTCCGGAAAAGGCACAAACTTACTTGTGTCCGAACTGCTGCTCCGGCCGATGGGTCTGGAACAAACGCCCTACTTCCTGACCGACAGTCTGGGAGAGCCCTTCGTGCTGGGCGGGCTGAACATGACCACACGGGATTACGCGCGGTTCGGCCAGTTGTTCGCACAGGGCGGCCAGCTCAACGGCAGGCAAATCCTGTCCCCCGACTGGGTCAAAGCCTCCACCGCACAATCCGCACCGCCCCCAACGCCCGAAACCGCCGCCACCCCGCAAGGCGCGCAAGGATATGGTTTTCAGTGGTGGCGCCCCGCACAGGCAGCCGACGGTGAATTTTATGCTATCGGCATCTATGGCCAGTATATTTTCGTTGATACAGCCCGTCAGGTGGTGATCGCTGTGAACGCCGCAGACACCAATTTCCGCGAAGGCGACGGCGCTGTGACACAAAGCAATATGGCTGTTTTTCGCCAGATCGCCACCTCTTTAGAATAATTCTAAATCTTGACAGTGCGCCGATGGAAGCGCATATCTAGGGCAACCTTCCAAAAGGATGTAAAAACATGTTTATCCAGACCGAAAGCACCCCGAATCCGGCCACGTTGAAATTCCTGCCCGGTCAGGCGGTTCTCTCCACCGGCACAGCCGATTTCCCGACAGAAGAAGCGGCACAAGCCTCGCCTCTGGCGCAGCGCATTTTTGGTGTGCAAGGCGTGACCGGCGTATTCTTCGGCCCCGATTTCGTCACCGTAACCAAAAACGAACAGACCGAGTGGAACCACATCAAACCCGCCATTCTCGGGGTAATTATGGAACACTACCAGTCCGGCCAGCCCGTCATGGGCGCGGATGCGGAAAACACCGGTCACAAGGAACACACCGGTGAAGACGGCGAGATCGTGCAACAGATCAAGGATCTGCTGGACACCCGCGTGCGTCCGGCTGTGGCACAGGATGGCGGCGACATTACCTTCCACGGCTTTGATCGCGGTATCGTTTACCTGCACATGCAAGGCGCCTGCGCAGGCTGCCCGTCGTCGACCATCACCCTGAAAATGGGCATCGAGAACCTGTTGCGCCACTATATCCCCGAAGTGACCGAGGTACGCCCCGTTGCCGCCTGAACCGCTTACTCTGGCCTTTGATACAGCAGCCGCGCATTGCGCGGCTGTCCTGTTTCAAGGGCCGAACATGCTTTGCAGCCGTGTCGATGTGATGTCCAAAGGTCAGGCAGAGCATTTGCTGCCCATGCTCGAAGACCTGCTGAAGTCTGCGGGCTTTAACTGGGCGGATCTGGACACGCTTGGTGTCGGCATCGGACCGGGCAATTTTACCGGCATCCGGATCTCTGTCGCAGCGGCGCGCGGTCTGTCGCTGTCGTTGAACCGGCCCTGCATCGGTATCTCGCGGCTCGACGCTATTGCCTATGGCAGTGCAGGACCGCAGTCGGTTGTCGTCGATGCCCGCCAGAACCGCGTTTACCATCAACATTTCGACAACGGCGTCTCTCTCTCGGAAGTCGAGCTTGCCGGGATTGACACCCTGCCCCGCGATCAGGCGTTTCTCTCTGATGGCCCGCTGGAGCTGTCAGACCTTACACAGATCAGTGCTGAAGATATGATCCGCAATACAGGTGCGCTCGTGCAGTTGCGCCGCAGTACAGAGCAGCCCCGCCCTGCCCCGCTCTATGTGCGTGCACCGGATGCGGCGCTGCCCTCCGAACAACCGCCGCGCATTCTGCCGTGACGCCAGAGCAAATGGCAGACATCCACGCGGCCTGTTTCACACAGCCCCGCCCCTGGTCCGCAGCAGAGTTCGCAGACCTCTGCGCCTCTCCTTTGTGTCAGGTCAGCACCCTTGAAGGCGGTTTTGCCATAACCCGCCGCGCAGGACCCGAGGCCGAACTGCTGACCATTGCAGTTCACCCTGACGCCCGACGTCAGGGCAAGGCCCGCGCGCTTCTGACAGAAAGCCTGACAGAACTGCAATCCAGCGGTTGCGAGGAAATCTTTCTGGAAGTGGTCGCAGACAACCATCCCGCAATTGCCCTGTACAAAGCCGCAGGCTTTACCGAACTGTCCTACCGGAAAGATTACTACAACGGTGTGAACGGCAGCAAATCCGCCGCTCTGGTTATGCGCAAAATCCTTTAGCCACGTCCGACAAAGGGCATATTGCTTGCCATGACAGTCATCGACAGGACGTTGGCCTCCGGCGGCAGTCCGGCCATGTGCAACACGGCGTCCGCCACATGTTGCACATCCATTGTGGGTTCGGGGCGCATCGAACCGTCCGCCTGCACCGTCCCGTCAATCATTCGCGTCACCAGTTCGGTGAAGGCATTGCCAATGTCGATCTGCCCGCAGGTGATATTTACCGAGCGCCCGTCCAGCGCCAGCGTTTTCGTCAATCCGCTGATGGCATGTTTTGTCGCCGTGTAGGCCGCCGATCCCGGACGGGGCGTGGTGGCGGAAATAGAGCCGTTGTTGATGATCCGCCCGCCCTGCGGGGATTGTGCGCGCATGATCCGCCAGGCCGCGCGGGCGCACAGGAAACTGCCCGTCAGGTTGATGTCGACACAATTGCGCCAGGCTGAAACATCCATTTCGTCGATATGCGCGGCCGGAACACCGGTTCACGCGTTGTTGAACAACGTATCTATCCGGTCAAACCGCTCCGCAATCCGGTCAAACGCCGCTCCCACCTGAGATTCATCCGCTACATCACATGGAACCGCGAGTGCTGCATCCTGCCCCTCAGCCACTTTTTCCAGCGTCTCCGCCCGCCTGCCGATCAAACCGACGTTCCAACCGGCCGCCAGAAACGTCTGCGCCGTCGCTTTGCCAATTCCGCTACCTGCACCTGTTATTACAATCGTCTTGGTCATATGAAATTTGCCCTGTGTCTGTCTGAACTGCATTCAGTTCTGGCGCAGGCCGGCCGTTTTGTCTAGGCAGCGGGCTTCCTGAGGGCGGATGAATTCCTTCGTATAAGTCCAATAAAAGGCTTGGAAACCTGCCAACTGGCCGGTTGCCCGAAGCGCGCTGCGCGCGTATACCGTTAAGGACCTGAACGATAAAAGGTTACACGCCCGTGGACGCGATCACCCTGACCCCCGAGATGATAGTTGTGCTGGCCCTGCTCGGCTTTACTGTCCTGCTGTTTGTAACCGAAATTGTCCGCGTGGACGTGGCGGCTGTTATCGTGATGGTGTTGCTCGGGGCGCTCAGCTACCTGCCCGGAATGGGCGGGTTGATAGAAATAAACCACCTGTTCGACGGTTTTGCCTCCAATGCGGTGATCTCGATCATTGCCGTGATGATCCTTGGCGCAGGGCTGGACAAAACCGGACTGATGTCCACGGTCGCCTCTACCATTTTGAAGTATGGCGGAACGGGCGAACGCCGGATCATCCCGATTGTATCGGCTACTGTCGGATTCATTTCCAGTTTCATGCAGAACGTCGGCGCTGCTGCGCTTTTCCTGCCGGTGGTGTCGCGGATCTCCTCGCGCACCAATATCTCCATGTCCCGCCTGCTGATGCCGATGGGGTTCTGTGCGATCCTTGGCGGCACCATGACCCTCGTCGGCTCCTCGCCGCTGATCCTGCTGAACGATCTGATCGACACGGCAAACCTTGACCTGCCCGCAGATGCACAAATGGAGCATTTCACCCTGTTTTCCGTCACGCCCATCGGTCTGGCGCTGGTCCTGACGGGCATTTGCTATTTCGTGTTCTTCGGCCGCTGGGTCCTGCCGGGGACAACGTCAAAGGGGGACGGAACCTCCGGCCAGACGATGAACGCCTATCTCAAAAGGCTCTATGGTCTGAAGGCGGATATCGTCGAAGTCGAAATCCCGGAAGGAAACATCCTGCTCGGGGAAACCTTTGCGGACCTGATGGAAGTGCACCACTGCTATATCATCGGCAGCTATTTTCAGGGGCACCGCTGGGTCGCGCCACTGGTCACAACCGAAATTACCACTCCCTGTCGTCTGGCCATTCTCGGCCGCCGCAAGGTGATAGAGGAAATGGCCGATATCTACGGGCTGGAAATCAAACCCAACCTCGATATCTTCGCCGAGGAATTTGCCCCGACCAAAAGCGGTGTCGCAGAAATCGTTGTGCCGCCGGACAGTCAGGTGATCGGAAAAACCGCACAGGAACTGGCACTGCGCAAGACTTATGGCATGTCCATGCTGGCGATCCACCGCGGTGGCGACACCATGAGCCATGTAGAACACGAAGACCATGAAGCCACCCGCATCGGCATGGTGCCGCTGCGCGCCGGGGATACACTGGTTGTGCATGTCCTGTGGGAAAATCTGGTGCGGATCAAGAAAGGCCGCGACTTCGTCGTTGTGACAACCGACTTCCCGCAAGAAGAACTGCGCCCGCAAAAGGTCGGCTGGGCGATCCTGTTTTTTATTATCTCGCTCAGCCTGATCCTGTTCACCGATATGCGCCTCTCCCTGTGCCTTCTGACAGGGGCCGTGGGCATGATTGTCACCCGCGTGATCAATATGGACGAAGCATATAACGCTGTCGGCTGGAATACCGTCTTCCTGCTCGCCTCGCTGATACCGCTCGGGCAGGCCGTGCAGATGACGGGAACAGCGGAATGGATCGCGCAGGGCGTACTCTCGGTGCTGGACGGCTGGCCGATCTGGTCCTTGCAGGCGGGTGTTGCTATTCTGGCAACCATTTTCACGCTCATCATGTCCAACGTCGGCGCAACGGTCCTGCTGGTGCCTCTTGCGGTTTCGATTGCGATGGCATCGGGCGGCGATCCCGCCATATTCGCCATGACCGTGGCAATTTCCACGTCGAACTCTTTCCTGATCCCGACCCATCAGGTCAACGCGCTGATCATGGGTCCGGCCGGCTACCGCGTGGTGGATTTCATGCGCACGGGCGGCATCATGACCGTTCTGTTCCTGATCGTATCCCTTGTGATGATGAACTTCGTCTTTTAACCGGACATCCGGCTTCTTCTGGCTGTCAGTATCCCGGGGTCTCAGGGGCAGCGCCCCTGAAGCGTCCCTATTCCGGCGCAGCGGGCTGTTCTTCCAGTTCCAGAACAGGGGCCGCGATGCGGCGCAGGTCGTCCACCCCCAAAGGCGCGGTTGGCTTGGCCAGCATATACCGCGTGACCCAGTGCAACCGGTGTTCTGCCCGCGTGATCGCCACATAGGCCAGACGCTTCCACAGCGCGATCCCTGCCTCGGTGCGTCCGGCACGGCTCGCCGCGTAAATGTCCGGTGCAAACACCTGCACATCCCCCCATTGCGAGCCTTGCGCCTTATGGATGGTACAGGCTGCCCCGTGCACAAAGGCAGCCCCCATCCGCGCGGCAGAGGGGATAAAGGGTTCTTCCTGATCCGGCAGTTCGATCTTGATAATCGTGGCCGCTGAAACCTGCGGGTCTTCGGCCCCGATCACATGCAACCGTGAAAAGCCGGGCTTGCGCCCTTCCCCCAGATACACCGCCTGCGCCCCCTTGATCAGGCCGCGCGCCTCCAGATCAATCCGTTTCTTGCGATGCTTCATTGGCAGTTCCAGCCCGTCGCAGATCAGCGGCTCTCCGGGCAAGAGCATTTCTGACGGTGCCCCGAATGCATTCCGGAAAGCATGGATCAGCCGGATACGGGTGGCATTGCGCCAGACCAGAACCGGTGCCCGCGCCATAGCAGAGGCATCCACACGGGGGGAGACGATCACCCTGTCGTCCTTGCGTGCGGCCTCTTCGATCATCCGCTCGAACTCAGAAAATTCCAGTGCCGGATCGCTGAGCGCATGGGCCAGATCAAGGATAGGGTTGTCATCAGCCTGACGGTGCACACGATTCAGATACAGTTTGCGCGGCTCCGGCAGATCGTCGAATGCCATACTGCCCGATTGCCCCACCGGCGCAAGCTGGGCGGGATCGCCAAACAGGATCAACGTAGAGAAGATTTCCTGCAAATCCCCGAGCTGCTTGTCATCCAGCATCGAGGCTTCGTCCACAAACCCCACATCCAGCGGGTCTTCGCGGCGCTTCCAGCCGACAATAAAATCAGACCCACGCAGCCCCGCCACCGCCAGAGCACCGGGAATGGATTTATTGGTTTCGTAAAATTGCGCGGCACGATCCAGGGCAAGATCGCTCAACCCCTCAATCTCGGGCTTTTCCGCATTTCCGGCCAGCCATTCGGCAATTTTTTCATATTCCGGATCATACATCGGCGTGTAGAGAATCCGGTGAATGGTCGTCGCTGCCACACCGCGGTTGCGCAACACGCTTGCCGCCTTGTTGGTTGGCGCAAGAATAGCAAGGGTCCGCCGTTCCTTTCGCGCGCGGCCTTCATAATCGCCACTGATGGTATCCACACCGGCATCCGTCAGCGCGTCGGCTAGTTTCGCCAGAAGCATGGTCTTGCCGGATCCGGCCTTCCCGAGCAATGCGAGTGTCTGTTGTTTTCCGGTGGTTTCAGGGACCAGCAGACCGTTTTCCAGATCCACACCGGAGGCTTTCAGCACCTCCGCCACAGCATCGTAAGCACTGGCTTGATCTTCGGAAAACTGCATGGCCTCGGGTCCGGTCTTGTTTCGCGCCAACATAGCGCAACACCCCGCCGGACTGAACGGCTTTTTAGCGCCAGCGCGGTGAAACTTCGCGCAGTCTTCCGCCTTTTGCGCTGCTGCTGTGTACATGGAAGGCTTGCGCGAACCAATCCGTTGACTGCGCCGGCTCCACACCGGCGGCAGAACACAAAATGCTGCGAACCTGTTGGGAAAACTCCCACAGGCCGACAGCGATCCGCTGGCGTCCCTGTCCTCTTGCTCCCAGAACCTCCGGTGCCCAGCCCAAGCGGCGATAAATCCGGATCATCCGCGCATCAAACACACCGATAGCATGGCGCAAGTGAAAGCCAAGGCCGATTTCACAGCCCGCGAGCATGATCGCGGCTGAAATCCGCCCCGTCCGCCCCGAAGCACGGGGCGACAGGCAAAATCGCGTGCTCTCCCAAATCAGCGGGCTTGTGATCGCCCCGCCTGTCACATCGCAAAAATGATCGTTGGTCATGCACGGACCCGTCGTAGGCAGCACCCGCATGGACCCGCCATGGCTGCCATCGGGCAATTGCCAGATCGCATAAAGCGGATTCATCTGATCGTAAGCGTCCTGCTCCCAGCCCCGCCGGTCGATCGTCAGATCCCAGCCAAGGCGATCCACAAACTGGGTTTTCCGATCGCGGAACATGGTGTCCTGCAACAGCGGACAATCAGAAATTTCATCGGCATAAAGATAGCGCAGCATGGGAAAACTCCGGACAAAAGACCGCCGTTTTTCCCGTTCGAAAGACAAGGCACAGACGATCCTGATTTCAAGATGAACTGTGCCCAGACTTCGGTAATTTTAGTTAACAACTGATCACCGTGCGCGACGGTAAGGTTTCAGCAACTTAAGGGGCGCCCTGCAACAAACTGTTTCTAAATGTTAATCAAGCCTTGCGCCAATGCCTTTGCCACGGCATGGGTCGTGTTTGAGGCATTCAGCTTGGATCGCGCAGATTCAATATAGACCCGCAATGTATGTTCGGAAATTTTCAGTTGCTCCGCTGCGCGCCCGCGGTTCAACCCCGCCCCGAGCAAGCGCAGCGCATCGGTTTCGCGCGGTGACAGAACCACGTAACTGCCATCTTCTCCGGGGAACTCCAACGCACGAATACTGGCGTGGATATAATGACCGATCAGCAGAAGATCAGGCATATGGACGCTCAAGAAACGGGCCCAAGCCTCGTCAGAGCAGGTATGGCTGATGGAAAACAGCGCGAATTCGCCATGGGGCCCGCGTACCGGAACCGATACGCCCTGATTGCCAACGCCTCCGTCCTGTGCCTCCTGAAAAAACTGGCGGGCCGTTTTCTTCTCCCAGTCGAGAGACTTCCAATTGTAGGGATGGAACCGTTGGAACGCCCCGAGGACAACAGGATCAACGCGGTACAACGCTTCGCTTTCATAATATTCGGCCCACTCCTGATCATAGGTTGCCAGAGCGTAAGGCTCTCCCAGCGAGTTTACCGAATGATAGACGACGTGATTTACCTGAAAAATGTCCCTCAGGCCTGCGACCACAGCGTTAAGTTCGACAAGCGATTTACACTGTTCCACGCGTTCGAGAAATGTTTCGATCTGATTTTGCATCACCCTCCGCCGCCGCGATTTTGCGGGCCTTTGTTGTTGTCTCCGCCACAGCAACATAGATGGTATCGTCCAACTGATCGGCCAACCGGCCCAACCCGTTCTGGTTCGCAAAAGTCTTTAGATCCTTGAGGACTGAAATTATCCATTCCTGTGACATAACAAGTCTCGTTTACAAAGGTTAACAGTGAATTAATGCTACTATTCCATGAGTCATTCTGCACGAGCAAAGCGCAAAGATAAACTCACCGGAAATGGTGAGGGTGATTCACCTACTCCACCGGAATTAAACATTTTTCAACTATGCCGTTCATGGGTTTTGAACGCAAAAGGCCCGCAATCCGGTAGCGGATCGCGGGCCTTAATCGTCTTTAAGAATGGCTCAGAACTTGGACTTGCTGGCCTCCAGCGTGTCTTCGAAAGTACGCAAACCGGTTTGAGTGGCGCTTACCAATACGGCCATGTTGCCCGGTTTATGCTCGTTCTTGCGCATCTTGATATGGGCCTCCGGGATTTCATCCCACGGGAACACCTCTGACATGCAGGGATCAAGACGACGCTCCATCATCAGCTTGTTCGCTGCCGCCGCCTGTTTCAGATGGGCAAAGTGGGACCCTTGAACACGTTTCTGGTGCATCCAGACATAACGCGCATCCATCGTCAGGTTGTAGCCGGTTGTCCCTGCACAGATCACAACCATGCCGCCTTTCTTACAGACGAAGGTCGAAACGGGGAATGTGGATTCACCGGGATGTTCGAACACCATGTCAACGTTATTGCCCTTGCCGGTAATGTCCCAGATCGCCTTGCCGAACTTGCGCACTTCGGAGAACCAGGTCTTGTACTCTTCGGAGTTCACCTCGGGCAATTGTCCCCAGCAATTGAAATCCTTGCGATTAATCACGCCTTTGGCACCAAGGGACATCACAAACTCGCGTTTGTCTTCATCCGAGATCACACCGATCGCGTTGGCCCCTGCCGTGTTGATCAGCTGGATCGCAAAACTGCCCAGACCACCCGAAGCGCCCCAAACCAGAACGTTCTGACCCGGTTTCAGCGTGTGGGGGCGATGGCCGAACAACATGCGGTAGGCCGTGGCCAGCGTCAGCGTGTAACACGCACTTTCTTCCCAAGTCAGGTGCTGCGGGCGCGGCATCAACTGCTGTGCCTGAACCCGTGTGAACTGGCCAAAAGACCCGTCCGGAGTTTCATACCCCCAGATACGCTGGCTGTCGGAATACATCGGGTCGCCGCCGTTACATTCCTCGTCGTCGCCGTCATCCTGATTACAGTGGATGACAACTTCGTCGCCCACTTTCCAGCGTTTTACCTTCTCGCCAACGGCCCAGATGATGCCGGAAGCGTCCGAACCTGCGATGTGGTAATCCTCGCCGTGAACGTCAAACGGGCTGATCGGAATACCCAGACCGGCCCAGACACCGTTGTAGTTCACACCCGCGGCCATAACGAAGACCAGAACCTCGTTACTGTCCAGCTTGGGGGTCTCAACCACCTCAACCTTAAAGGACTTGTCCGGCTCGCCGTGGCGTTCGCGGCGGATCGTCCAGGCATACATTTCTTTGGGCACATGACCCAAGGGAGGAATTTCCCCGACTTCATAGAGGTCTTTTTCGGGGGCTTCATATCCGGCGTCGAGTGGGGCCATGATTTAATCTCCTGCGTTAGGCAATTCCTGTAACGAGTCACTGTATCGTTACGTTGACACGATCAATGCCGCGACGCAGCAAAAATCGCAAGAGCAATAATCATAAAAAAATGATTATTTATGCGAAATTTAATTGCGCGGTCGATTTTTCACCGGTTTTACCTCTTTTCCGCTGACATACGCGCATGAAAAAAGGGGGGCCAAGCCCCCCTTCCCGTAACGTCAACGCTGTAACCGGCTTCAGACGGCCAGTTGCGGAATGATCTGTTTCTTGCGGCTGACCACACCTGGCAGGATCACTGTGTCGCCATCAACAGTCACCCCGAAGGATTTCTCGGCAACAGTTTTCACCAGATCATTGGCCACCAGAAGCGTGGATTCTTCGTTCAGAATATCCACGACAAACAGCAGAACCTGATCGACACCATCTTCGCTCGCCACTGCTGTCATGCTGTCCATCAGGCTTGCCTTGCGGTCCAGTACGATTGCAGGCGTTGTGGTTTCAAGAACGGACACACGGAATGCCTTGCCGCCAACTTCGTATTTTTTGGAGTCCATACGCAGCAGTTCCGCATCGGAGAACGCAGAGACATCGGATTTCGCCGCAAACATCTCCGCCGCATAGTCTGCAATGTCCACACCCAGTTCCGCAGCCAGTGATTTCGCCCGCGCAACATCCGTGTCCGTAGTGGTGGGGGAGCGGAATTCCAGCGTGTCAGAGATAATACAGGACAGCATAACGCCTTTGATCGCATCCGGCGCTTTGGCCAGATCCTCGCCCATCAGGTCGGCCATAATCGTCGCGGTACAGGCCAGCGGGCGCACGGTGATGTTGATCGGGCCTTTGGTCTTGATCCCGCCCACCAGCAGGTGATGGTCGATGATTTCAAGGATGTTTGCATCGTTGATGGAAGCGGGCAGTTCGGCAGGGTTGTTGGTGTCAACAATCACCACGTCGTCGCCTTCAGCCACATCAGAGATAATCTCCGGCTGCTCGAACCCCCAGCGTTTCAGAACAAACGCAGCTTCGGTGTTTGGCGTGCCCAGCAATTTGGCAGCGGCGCTCTGGCCTTTGATCTCGTTCAGGTACCAGGCCCATACGATTGCGGAACCGGTTGCGTCTGTATCGGGGGCCATATGGCCAAAAACTTGGATCATTTTCATCATTTCCATGCAAAATTGGGGTGTTCGCGGCGCTTATAGCGGTGCGATTGGCACCTGTCACTAGCAACGGGTGCATTGCACCCCTGCGCTCAGCGCAAATGGGCTATGGCATTGGCGTAATAGCGCACAACGTCCAGTTGCTCGGGCTGCAGCACAAACCGCCCGTCCTTTTCTGCAAGGGCGCGGCGCAGGACCAGCATTCGCAGCCCAACCTCCACCGCATAGTCCAGACGCTTGCGCGGGATATGCATATGCGCACCATTGGCAAGCAACCGGTCAAGTTCAGCCTCTGCAAGCCTTTGCACCTCTGCCGCATCCAGCGGGGTCTCTCCCTGCTCCAGCAACACGGTCGATACCAGAGACACCGGCAGCACCGGAATCACCTGCCCGACCTGTTGCATCAGCGCCTTCCCTAGATCGGCGGTCATCCTTTCATGGCTGACCGTTTCCTTGCCCGCCAGAAATGCCTTCAGCGACAAGGGCACGCCAAAACTGACGCTGGCATAACCGAATTTGTAAAACCGCCCTGTCAGCCGCAGCCAGATATGGCGCACGACAAAATGCACAAAGGTCCACAGTTTGAAGAAAATACCCGTCTTTTCCCCGCGGTTCGCTGCCAGCAGCACACGGTCTTCCAGCACGCGGTCATAATTCACACCCACCGGCACAAAGACCACGTCCCGCTCCTGTTCCGGATCAAAATCGGACACGATGTAATTCAACAACCCCAGCTTTGCCGGACGCAAGCTGCCGTCCCGCGACAGGCTGCCTTCGGGAAACACCGCCTGCGTGACCCCTGCCGCCGTGGCCATCTGCACATAGCGGGACAACACCCGCCGGTAGAGCAGATTGCGCGATTTGCGCCGGATGAAATAGGCCCCTGTAGAGCGAATCAACTGCTTTAACGGCCAGACCCGCGCCCATTCGCCCACGGCATAAGACAGCGCAGAACGGGAGGCTGCCAGAAAGGTGACAATCACATAATCCATATTGGAGCGGTGGTTCATCACAAACACCACCGTCGCATTCGGGTCCATGTTTTGCAGCGCAGCTTCATCCACATAGCCAAGCCGCACCCGATAGAGCGCGCGGCTCAACCAGCGGGCAAAGCGGATGCCAAAGCCGAAATAGGCAAAAGCGGAAAAGGACGGAACAATCTCGCGGGCGTAGCGCATCGCCATGTCCGCGGCCACATGATAGGGAATACCTTCATCATTGGAATGCTCCAGCACAGCCTCCATCACTTGCGGGTCATGGGCCAGACGATCCACCATCACCTGCCGCTGTGTCAGCTTGAAAGGCTGGATCTGCAATTGCAGTCTGGTGTTCAGCTGTTCGATTGCACGGTTGAAGCGGCGCCGCAGATACCAGCGCACCGATGGCATAAGAATACGGTCCAGCAATCCCGCCAGTGCAAGCAGCCCCGCGACCCAGACAACCCAGACCTGTATTTCAACTGTCTCAAACATTCCGCACAGATGTAAACCGAATTTCCCGTTGCGCCAATTGTTACTTCAGCCCTGTAACACTGGCTGCAACAGGCCAAAGCGCCCTGCCCACACTGTCGCCACGTCGCGGCTTGAAACTTTCTGCGCACGAATATTATACAGATGCTTGCAATCGGGTAATTTTATAACTTATGCTGCGGCGCAGCACAGATCGGAGTCGCATCACATGACACACACCCCTGACCGCCCATGGCTCTTCCGCACCTATGCGGGCCACTCCACCGCAAAAGACAGCAACGCGCTGTACCGGGGCAACCTTGCAAAAGGGCAGACCGGCCTGTCGGTGGCCTTCGATCTGCCAACCCAGACGGGCTATGACAGTGATCATGAACTGGCCCGCGGCGAAGTGGGAAAGGTCGGTGTTCCGGTGGCCCACCTTGGCGACATGCGAGCCCTGTTTGACGATATTCCGCTGGAAAAGATGAACACCTCCATGACGATCAACGCCACAGCACCCTGGCTGCTGGCGCTTTATATCGCCGTGGCCGAAGAACAGGGCGCGGATGTGAAAAAGCTGCAAGGCACGGTTCAGAACGACATCATCAAGGAATACCTCTCAAGGGGCACCTATGTCTGCCCGCCAAAACCCTCCCTGCGGATGATTACCGATGTGGCGGCCTACTGCTATACCAATGTGCCCAAATGGAACCCGATGAACGTCTGCTCTTACCACCTGCAAGAAGCGGGCGCGACACCGGAACAGGAACTCGCCTTCGCGCTGGCCACCGCCACGGCCGTACTGGATGATGTACGCGGCAAAGTCCCCGCCGAGGATTTTGCCACCGTTGTCGGCCGCATCTCGTTCTTCGTGAATGCCGGCATCCGCTTCGTCACCGAAATGTGCAAAATGCGCGCTTTTGTGGACCTTTGGGACGAAATCTGCGAGCAGCGCTACGGCGTCACCGACCCGAAAATGCGCCGCTTCCGCTATGGCGTGCAGGTCAACTCGCTTGGCCTGACCGAACAACAACCCGAAAACAACGTCTACCGCATCCTGATCGAAATGCTGGCAGTGACCCTGTCCAAAAACGCCCGCGCCCGTGCTGTGCAATTGCCTGCATGGAACGAAGCGCTCGGCCTGCCCCGCCCATGGGACCAGCAATGGTCCCTGCGGATGCAACAGATCCTCGCCTTTGAAACCGACCTCTTGGAATATGACGACCTGTTTGACGGCAACCCTGCCGTAGATCGCAAGGTCGAGGCGCTGAAACAGGGCGCACGGGACGAGTTGGCCCAGATCGACGGTATGGGCGGCGCAGTTGCAGCCATCGAATATATGAAAGGCCGTCTGGTGGATTCCAATTCCGCCAGACTGGGCCGCATTGAAACCGGTGACACGACTGTTATTGGTGTGAACAAATATACCGAAGGGGCAGACAGCCCGCTGACAGCAGGTGACGGCGCGATCATGGTGGTGGACAAAGCCGCCGAAGCCGACCAGATTTCCCGTCTGGAACAATGGCGGGCCGATCGGGACGATGGCGCGGTCAAAGCCGCGCTGGACGATCTGCGCCGCGCCGCACAGGACGGCAGCAACATCATGCCCGCCTCTATCGCTGCGGCCAAAGCAGGCGTAACCACAGGTGAATGGGGCAGCGCCATTCGCGCTGTCTTTGGCGAATACCGCGCCCCCACCGGCGTGGGCAAATCCGTCTCGAACCAGACCGAAGGACTGGACCACATCCGCGAGGCGGTTGACGCAGTATCGGACAAACTCGGCCGTCGCCTGAAATTTGTTGTCGGCAAACCCGGACTGGACGGCCACTCCAACGGCGCCGAACAGATTGCCGTGCGTGCACGGGACTGCGGCATGGACATCACCTATGAAGGCATCCGCCTGACACCGGAACAGATCGTCAATGCCGCGCTGGAAGAACAGGCCCATGTGATCGGCCTGTCGATCCTTTCAGGCTCCCATGTGCCGCTGATCGAGGATGTGCTCAAACGCATGAAACTGGCGGGTCTTTCCGAAGTGCCCCTGATCGTGGGCGGCATCATTCCCGAAGAGGACGCCACCCACCTGCGCGCCCTTGGCGTCGCCAAAGTCTATACCCCGAAAGACTTTGAACTGAACACGATCATGATGGACATTGTCGCCCTGCTGGACAGCAAGGCGGTAGCGGCGGAATAACTCCCCGCTTCAATGTTCCCGAAATACTCCCGCCGGAGGCGCCCTGTACCAAGGATATTTCCGGCCGCCCTAACGACCGTGCGTGCGGGAATAGCCGTTGCGCGGCGCGGGCTGCCATCCTTCCAGCGCCCCGTCTGCGGGTTTGAACACCTCGACCTTCAGGGGATAGCAGGCCGCTGTGTCGCTGGAATGCTGGGCCGAACAATCCCCGCCCGGACAGGCTGACAGACCGCCGATCAGATCGGTTTCCGCAAAAAACTCGAAATAGTCGCCGGGCCGTACCGGACTGGCCTTCATATAATATTGCTTGGTGTCGGGCATGAACCCTGTCGCCATAAAGACGTTGCACACGTCATGCACCAGAAGTTCTGCCTCTTGCACCGGCAGTTGCGCGTAATCCGCCAGCGCACGGCTGAGATTGGAATGGCAGCAGTAGTGGTAATCCACCCCGTTCAGCGTGTGGTTGGTGTAAGGATCGCAGCGGGTGCCAATCACATCATGGACAGACCCGCCGTATTCGTCCCATCCATACCAGTCGAGCGTATCATCCGTCACTGTTGCCAGCGGGCGGACTGTCGGGATTGTCGACCACAGTTGATCCCCCGTGGACACATGGGTGCCGTGCAAGGCGCGGGTTTTGCCGGAGAAAAACCGCTCTGACAGGTCATCGCGGTGCCAGAGGTTCAGATCCCCGACCTGTGGCCCCTCCACGCTGACAATACGGCAGAAATGCCCTGCAGGCAGGGACCAGCAGCGGGCATCCCGCGCGGGCACCAACAGTTCGTCCACCTTTTCCATGCCGGTCCTTGCCGCAGCATATAGCGCCATATCAGGACGCGGCAGGCTGTTTACCGGATAGCAGACTGTGGGGGGAATCGCGCGCCTTGCGGCTGCGTCATCGGGGGCGGGGTGTTGGGGCGGATATTTCATGCACCGAAGTTTGATCCCCTCGCCCGCAGAGTGTCAATCTGTGGATTGAAAAGAAAGGGGCGGACCTGCGGCCGCCCCGATTCTGTTATTTTGAAACCGCAGCCGCCTGAGCCGCCGCTGCCTTGATTTCTTCGGCAATTTCCAGTGCCTCTTCGGGATCGAAATCCAGCGGAATCTCTACCCCGCCCCCTTCGATGAACAGGCGCACCATTCCGTCTGTGGTTGGTCCGATCTGCAAATTTGCCTCAATATCGCGTTCTGTATTGATACCCATGTCACACTCCTGATGATTGATCTGGCGCTATCTGAAATTCCATGCATTTTCAAGCCAGATCAGTCTTGCAATTCCTTCCGGCTAAGTTTAAACGCAGCCCCAGTGCCGGCGTAGCTCAGTAGGTTAGAGCGCTTGATTGTGGATCAAGAGGCCCCCCGTTCGAGCCGGGGCGCTGGTACCACCCTCCCCCTTTTGAAATTCACCGATCCGGGAACAGGGATGCCGGCCCCGCACATGGGGTGGCAGAGCAGCCGCCGGCTGCTCCGGTCCTGAAGGATTTCAGAAATCCGGTTTATCGGGTCAGATCACACAGCCCGACCACCCATCCTGCCGTGACCGACTGTTTACCCCGTCAGGCCGCAGCCATCTGTTCCAGCTTGGGAAGGTACACGAAAAACGTCGTCCCTTTGCCGACTTCGCTTTTCAGCCCCAGTGTCCCGCCGTGATGCTGGACAATCTTCTTGGTAATGGCGAGCCCGAGCCCCGTACCGACCCGTTTCTTGCCATCCGCCGGTTTCGCCTGCGAGAAGCTTTCAAACAGACGGGTCTGGTCCTCGGGTTTGATGCCCGGCCCTTCGTCCGCAACGGAAATACACCAGTTTTTCACATTGTCATGCAGGGCGATTTTGACCGTGCTGCCTTCGGGTGAAAATTTTACAGCGTTGGACATCAGGTTGGACATCACCTGAATCATCCGCTCGTGATCGCAATTCGCAAATGCTTCGTCCGTGCTCGGCACGTAATCGAATTTCACGCCATGCTGGTCGCCGTAGCCTTTGTTCACCGCGATGGACTCTTCCAGCAACCCGTTGAGATTATTGATCTTGCGATCATATTCCATCTTGCCGGAGTGGATTTTCTCCATGTCCAGAATATCGTTCACAATGAACATCAGCCGGTCGCAATTGCGCAGGGCAATCGACACAAGCGATTTGGAACTGTCATTCAGCGTTGTTGCAGCCTGCGCTTCAAGCAGTTGCAACGACCCTTTAATAGATGTGATCGGGGTGCGCAGTTCATGGCTGACAACAGAAACCGAAGACATCTTCGCCTTATCAATTGCCATGCGGTCGGTAATATCCCGCGCCACAGAGACAAACACGGTAGAGCCGTCAAGCTGTTCCAGCAGGCTGGTGTGCACCTCCACATAGCCCTTGGCCTGCTTCACAGCGATCACAACAGAACTCTTGCTACCGTCCATCAATGGCTGGGTATGGGCGCGGAAGGCCATTTCGTTGAAGCCTTCTTCGGTATCTATTACCCGCTTTGTCAGACTTTCTTCCGGCGTCCATTCACAACGCTCCAAAGCGCGTTCGTTCATATAGACAATGTCCAGCGTCTCTGCATCGAAGATATAAACCTCGTCGTGCCGTTTGCTTAGAATTGCGTTGGTGCGTTTGGTTTCTTCCGCCTTTCGCAAATCGGTGATGTCATGGCGGATGGACACATTGCCCACATGAACGCCCTTGTCATCGAACTGGGGCACGATGGTTGCACGGTAGTAGCGGATTTCACCGGATTTCGTGCGGGCCGGATGGCGGCCTTCCCAGCTCCGGCCCTCTTTTGTCGCCTTCAGGATTTCTTCGAACACCGAATCCTCGCCCAGATCGGCATGGATAATATCCATCTTCTTGCCGATGGCTTCGTATTTGGTAAAACCGAATTCTTTCAGGAACTTGTCGTTCACGGACAGTATGGTCGCATTCTCGTCCGTGACAGTCACAACACTGTGCATATCCATGGCGGACTGGACGAAAGAAATTTCACGGTCGCGGTCCATAATCTCGCGGCGTTGCGCGTTGATGTGCCACTGATAAGCGATCACCAGACCAAACAGCAAAACGACAACGACGACACCGAGCGCGGTCGCCATATCGTTGAGCGATACCATTTTGGACAACAAGCCGACGCGGTAGAGAACAAAAGCTATGCCGCAAACCAGCACCGCCACGGCAACCACAAAGTTTCCGGCTTTAGCCTTCTTATTGTAATCTGAAACGCTCATCCGGCTCCATCCTCCTTCGCACTCCCTTCCCCCAGAAAAGAGTAGCAACCCTGTTAACAAAAGAAGCTACGTCGTGAAATTGTCATAAATAGGGAAACAATCGGCCCCTCCTACAAAACATTTAAGAGTGTTGCTCCTGTTACACACTAAACCTTCAAGCGACCTTTCGTTCTTCTATGGGTGCAGGGTTTTGCACTTCAACACGGGACAAAACCAATGTGACCAGCTTGCCAATATCCCTGTCAATTTCGGCTGTGATGCGCGCACCCATGCTTTCGGGGTTCGGCAAATCGGAATCCGGGTCATCCCCTTTGATAAAGTTCACCAGATCCGACTGGAAACTTTCAGCGTTTGACTGGGCTCCATCCATCAAAGTCAGGACCTGAGCACCGGTATCACGGACATTGATGATCACTTCGTCTCCTTCGGGATGGACAGAAATCTTTACAGACCCTCTCTCTGTGCTCCGGATCGCATTGTCGATCATCCGGCTGAGCGCGCGATCCACATAGACCGGATCAGCGTGAATATTGGTCTCTTCAATGACAACAGAGAATTCCAGACCTTTTCCCGAGGCTTCACTCCGGAACCGTTCTGCAATCGGACCAACCAACTGTCCGGCTCTGAAGTCCTTGCCCTGACCTGTAAACACGTCTTTGCTCTTCTGGGTGAATTCCAGAAGCTTGTCGATCAGGGTATGCAAATGTTCTCCGGCGGCGGAAATACGTTGGGCATGGGATTGCACTTCTTCGGTGACAGCACTGACATGCTGCAATTCATCGGCCAGCGCCTGCTCTCGCAACGCAACAACAGATTTAAGATGCGTCGGATTTTCTAAAAATGCGTTATATCCCAGCAGGATACTCAGAGGCGTTTTCAGTTCGTGACTCACTGCATCCATAAAGCGGGTTTTAGCAATTTCCGAAACCTCGGCCGCCTCTTTGGCCTTGATAATCTCTGTAACGTCCATGGTGAACACGATCAAAGAGCCGTCATCGAGCCGTTTGGTATTAACTTTCAGCCAACGTCCTCCGGGATAGCGTGCATGTTGCTCGGCAGTCGGCTGTTGGCGCATCCGGACCCTTTCCTGAATCCATGCCTCGTCCTTATCCGCGTCGTCCGTAAAGCGATTTTCTGAAATGGCGATTCGAATCAACTCTTCAAAAGTGGGTTTCTTTGCCAGCAGTGCAGCGCTCAGATTATTGTCGCTCATGTAACGAGAATTGCAGAGGATCAGTCGATCCTGCGGATCATAAAGGGCAAACCCCTGATCGCAGGCTTCCAAGGCGTTACGCATCCTGACTTCGGCAACCTTGCGTCCGCTGCGCAATTTGGCAATCAGGTAGAAGACAGCAACGATACTGCCAAAGGCTATACCGAAATAGAGAACGTTCCGAAAAAACTTCTGGGACACCAGTGGCCAGCCCGTCGGCGGTTGTGCTGCAATCTGCCACATCCCTGACGGCACAGGAACATCAACGACAACCGCGTCTTTGTCGAAAATCGCCTGATCTCCTTCAATCGGATCGTAAGTCACGCGGTTGCTGCCATCGTCGTTCACACGGCGAATGGCCATAATATGGGGAACCGAAGCATCGACCCTGCCACCGTGTAAGGTTTGAACAAATTTGTCTTTGTCGAGAACGATTGAAGTAATACCCCAATTACTCTGACTCGCATCGGCAGCTTGGGGCATTTCAATCGAGTTTCTCAGGATGAAACCAGTCCCCCCCTGGATAAGCTCCAAAGGTCCGGCAAGAACAGGTTCATCGGACATAAACGCCTGTAGGGCCGCAGCGAACTGGGCACCAGTTTCGCGGTAATTCAACCCGATAACAGAGGCGTTCTTCTCCACCGGATAGACATATTCAACAACCAGATCGGGGGCTACTGCGATGTTTAAGATGCTGGTGCCCTCATCCGAGAGTTTCTCAGCGATTTTAGAAAGACGCCCCTGGCTGAAAGTCTCAGGCTCTATTTCGATCGCAGCGCCAATCGCTTCGGACAAAAGAACTGCCTTGCCGAACTGGGATTCGATCTCACGGCGCATGTCATCGGCCACCTCGTTCATTTCGGAACGTAGTTCTGCTTTTTCAGTTTGCAGATTATAAACTTCGTTGGCATATATGATGCCACCGAAACCGATTAAAAGAATTGCCGCCTGCAGAAAACTTGCTTTTTTTACTGCACGGACACTATTTTTCATACCCATCATGAAAACATGCGCCTATTTTTTCTTTAAGTTTTACGCACATTCATTTTGCACGCTAAGGTTATTTTTCCGGGCGGCCTCAATCTACCCAAAATTAGCATAAATGGTTGCAATTTTGCTACATGCACAACTTCTGCTTGCATTTATACGTAAAACGCTGCATCAAATTCTTCTAGACGGATCGCATCATGACTGAATTAACATGACTGAACTAAAACGTGTTTTACACGTCGAGGACGACGAGGATATTCAGGAAATCACAAAGATGGCCCTGGAGGTTGTCGGAGGGATGGAGCTTGATCAATACCTCGAAGGCAGCGACGCCCTTGAAAATATTCGCCGGTTCAATCCGGACCTGATCCTTCTCGATCAGATGATGCCGAATATGACGGGCGATGAAGTTCTGGCGCACATCCGCAAGATACCGGAGTTCGCAAACACCCCTGCCGTATTCATGACAGCGCAATCCTCCGAAGCCTCTAGCCGGTTGCTGGAAACGACAGATGCTTTGGAAATCATCTCAAAGCCGTTCAACCCGATGACGCTGGCCACGCAGCTTAGCGAAATCTACAAATCGGCAAGTCAGAACGCTTAACGCAGTTACCGGCCTGCCAGAACATCTATCGCAAAAACAATAAGCCCGGAACTGCTGCACGAGTGTGACTGCGCGCGTTCCGGGCGTAACATAATCGTCTATGGCGTCAGGGCTAACCTGAAATCTTCGCCATTGTCATTTCAGGCGTTGAAACCTGCCAACACATCTTTGATGGCGCTTTGCAATTCCGGGTCTGGGGTCATTCCCTCATCCCGGCCGTCAAACCGGCGTGTAGCAGGGGTCGGCGCGCCGAAATCGGATTCAGTTTTCTGACGGTCGTGCCAGATTTGCGGACGCAGTTTATCGGCCAGCACGAAACGGCGATTAGAGGGTATGGCGCTTGGTTTGATAGGTTTCATCTTTTTACTCTCACACTCTTTTAAGCGACGGTCCGAAAGGAACCAGAGAACCGTCTGTCTGTACAATCCCGCCAAAGAAGCGGTGACTTGAAATTACCAAAAATTCGGTTTCCGGTGAACAAATTTCTTTCACATTTCATTTGCGCGCAGCCCAATTGCGGCAATTTTGGACAAAAATTGGGAAATTAGATGGCTGGAACCCGACAAACGGAAACCCTGTAGCACTAAATTCTTTTCTCGTTAAACTCTGCAAGCACCTATCCGAAAGGCTGCATGTTATATCAAAAGTATATTTTTAAATCAAAAGGATAGCAGATATTAAAACCTCAACCTTCTCTTTAATCCTCATTCTTGAAAGACCCCTTATGCTCATGTCCGGCTTTAACATGAGGGAAGCTCCTCTCTGATTATTCACCCCTTGGAAACACTGCGTTTCATCCGCCCAACGCGCCCCATTTGGGCCTCAATTCGGGCCGGAGACGCCCTTTTCCGGCAGGGTTTTATGGCAATTTCCCCGACGTCGCCTCCCGATTCTCTCCCCGTTTGGCAAGGAATGTGACGGTAATGTGGCAACACTTTACAGAATATGTACCATCCCGCGCCCGCGACCCTTGGAGGTGTAAAGCGCCTGATCGGCAGTCGCCAGAATTTCTTCGGCTGTCCGGCGGGAACCGGCAGGAACAACAGTTGCGCCAATGCTCGCCCCGACGCGGCAGGTTACGCCTTCAAAGCGGACAGGTTGGTTCAGGTCGTCTATCACCCTCCCTGCAATCGATCGAACTGTTTCCACAGTTTCGCACTCGGTCATGATGATCACAAATTCATCCCCCCCCAGCCGTGCGACAAGATCGGTCGCCCGCATACGCTTTCGCAACTTTTCCGCCGTAGCCTGAAGCACCATATCCCCTGCCGCGTGGCCATACGTGTCATTCACAGCTTTAAAATGGTCCAAATCGATTTGCATCAGTACAAACCCCTTGCCTTGCTTGCGACGGAGCAGGCGCGTCATGTGGCTTTCCAGTGCACGGCGGTTCGCAAGACCTGTCAGGGCATCTGTAGAGGCTTCTTCTTCTGCGAGAACACGTGCCCCCTGCAATTTCTGACTTTGGGCTTTATGCTGCTGGTAGACGAATGACTGCACTTCCATCATGTAAATCATATCCAGGGTTGGATCGGCTGGCGAAAAATCCTTGCTCGTCAGGTTGCAGCGACTGACGATATCAAGCACGCCAGCCCCGAGCGAAAGATCTATCAGCAGCGCACCCTGCCCCAGACCGACAGCAACCGCTTTCAGTTTTGCGCGATCAAGATCGGGAACCGAAAGCGTCAGCCGTTCCCTTTCCGCATCCAGAAGTCCAGCCACATCGCAAATTCCAGCTGGACGACGGACTTTGAACAGGTCGAAAACGTCAGCGCCAATCACCTGCCTGTTCGAAAAAAGTTTCAGAAGGCTTGGTCCCGCGTGCTGGACCGTCCCGTTCGGATCTGAAACCATATGAAACGGCAGGACCGCATCAAAAACGGACTGAAGGCCTGAATAACTCTGCAGGCCGCTGGATGCCGTTGTTCTTAAGGGCTGCATTAAGGGCGCCAAACTCATAAGCCTATTGCAGTCGGGTCGTGGACCGCATCGGGCACCGGCAGTTGCATCACCGATATTTCAAACCGGTCACGATCCCATTCGTTCAAGGTTTCCGCTACGTGATCGATCAGAATCAACGCACCGTAATCGTCTGCCATCCCCCGCAGCAGCCCCAGAAAGACGGCCCCGAACCCCTGTTTTTCAAACCGGTAATGAAGTGTGAACCGGCCGTCGCTATGGCTTTCCAGTTCGAACCGCGGCACATCCAGATCCGGCAAGGCAATTTTCGCGCGGTCGTGTACTTCTTCAAGGGATTGCAGGAATTCGACGTAACTCTCCCCCCCAAGTCGCAACAGTTTGCGCACCGGTTCCAGCCGTTCCTCTGACACAACAAATGTGCCAAAATCTTCGAGCAGATCCGCACGTTCGCGCCCAAGCACACGGGTCAGAGCATTAACAAGTCTTTCCGTGAGTGCATCGTCATAGTTAAGCATCGTTTCGAAACCAACCCCCGAAAGCCCCGCCACAGAACAGGTTTCTTCCCAGATATCCGGTCCGAAAATTTCGCAAACATAAACCTGCAAGCCGCAGTTGATTGTGCCATGCATTGGTACACCCGCTTTCCTGAGCTACGACAATGCAAGGGAGACTCTTAACGTTTCCTTTCGATCTTGCGGGGCATGGCGGGTTTTATAAGTTGCATTTTAAGTATCCCGCTAGAAATCAGTCGGCGCCCCGCCTTCTTCTTTTCTACGGGCAACAAAAGCGGCCAGTTCGGCCCTGATGGCATCATCCAATGGCGGCGGTGTGTACTCTGCCAGAATATCCTTGTAGATCCGGTGCGCCCGCGCGGCCGTCCACTCCTCCCCTGCAAGCGACCACGCCTCGTAATTGCGCCAGTCGCTGGCAATCGGACTGTAAAACGCGGTTTCATAACGTTCCTGCGTGTGCTGCACACCGAAATAATGGCCTTGTGGCCCGACTTCTGCGATTGCATCCAGTGCGATTTCCTCGGGGCCGGTATCTGTAATGACCGGCTCCATATACCGCTGTATCATCTGGAGCACTTCGCAATCCATGATGAACTTCTCGGGGCTGGCAATCAGCCCGCCCTCCAGCCAGCCTGCTGCGTGATAGACAAAATTGGAACCGGATTGCACCGCCGCCCAGAGACTGTTGGACGTTTCCCACATCGCCTGCCCGTCCGGTACATTCGCCGTACACACCCCGCTGGAGCGGATCGGCAGGCCGTAAAACCGCCCCATCTGGCCTGTCATCTGGGTGGCCCGCATATATTCCGGTGTACCAAAGGCAGGCGCGCCCGATTTCATATCCACATTAGAGGTAAACGTCCCGATGGCCACAGGTGTACCGGGATTGATGATCTGCAACAGAACAATCGCCGCCAGACCTTCGGCAATGCTGAGCGCAACCGCACCGGACATGGTTACAGGGGCCATTGCGCCCGCCAGCGTAAAAGGTGTCACCACGACAGGCTGGCCGCGCCGCGCCATACGCATCGCCCCGTCAAGCATCGGAAAATCATGCACCAGCGGGGAAACCGAATTGATGTTCGTATACATCCGGGGTGCCGCATCAAATTCCCCTTGGCTCAACCCGCCTGCAATACGGACCATCTCCATCACGTCTTCCACCCGCTCCCTGCCAAGGGAATAGGCATGCACCACTTTATCCGTCAGCAGCAGCTTTTCCTGAAGGCAATCAAGATGCCGCACAGAGGCGTGAATATCCACCGGCTCTACCGGATAGCCGCCAGCAACGTGAATACAGTTGAAATAGCCGGTAAGCTTCATCAGGTTGCGAAAGCTTTGAAAATCACCGGTTTTCTTGCCGGTTTCCAGATCCCAGTAATTGGGCGGCGAGGAGACATTCACAAAGGTCAGACAATCGCCGCCGATTTCCACCTTCCGCTCCGGATTGCGCGGGGTGATTGTAAAGGACGCCGGTGCCTGCGCCACCTGCGCCATCACGAAATCCTCGTCCATATAGACGGTTTGCCCCTCCACCCTGCACCCTGCCCGCGCCAGAATGTCGAGCGCTTCGGGATTGAGCATCTTTATCCCGATACGCGACAGGATATGCATGGCCCCGTTGTGGATTGCTTCCACACCCGCCGCATCCAGTGGCTCTGTAGGGCGGTCGCGGTTGCGCACGATCCGCCAGGGCATCTGTTCTATGGCACGCGTGGACGTCCTGCGCGTGTTCCCCGCGCGTCCTCCGCTTCTGATCCTTGCAGCCAAGACGGTCTCCAGTGCTGATAGGCCCGGTAGAGGGTTTGTCCGTTCACACTGGCAGCGCACTGTCGTTTTCTGCGGCAGATTTACGACATTTGCTGTCGATTCCGGCGAGACTTCTGCCGGAATCCGGCGTTAGCTGGGAAAAATACCCTAGAGCCTGCCCATGCCCGATACCCAACACGCCCGAAACGATCAAATCCGCATCGGCCTTCTGTTGATTGACCAGTTTTCCTCGCTCTGCATCACAGCAATGACAGGGCCCTTCCGTTCGGCCAACCGCGAATTGGGGCAGGAAACCTATGTTTGGGATTTCGTATCGCTTGACGATGCGCCTGTAGCGGCCTCTGACGGGTTAAGCGTGACGCCAACCCTGTCCATCAGGAACGCAGTGCGGTTCGATTACTTCTTTGTGTGCGCTGGAATGGAAGCAGATCCCCCCCAGCGGGCGACACTGAACACGGCCTTACAACGGTTTTCCCGCCAGTCCGACGTTTTCGGCGCCCTGTGTATCGGCAGTTTCATGCTGGCCCGCGCCGGATTTCTGGACGGCTACCAGTTCACCCTCCACTGGGAGAACCAGCCGGCCTTTAACGAGGAGTTTCCCGAGCTCGTCGTATCGCCAAATCTCTACGTGATGGATCGGGACCGCTGGACAGGTTCGGGCGGGTTGTCTTCTATGGACATCGCCTTGCATATCATCGCCAGCCACAGCGGAACCGGTGTGGCAAATGCCGTAGGGAACCAGTACCAGATAGACCGGATCAGGAGTGCCTCTGTCGGGCAGCGCCCCTATTCCCTGCACCAGTACGACACACTGCCAAAACCGATGCAGCAGGCCATCGCAGCCATGATCGCCAATATGGAAACACCCCTTTCCATTCCTCTCATTGCCAATGCGGCAGGCAAGACCGTGCGTTCGCTGGAACGGTTGTTTGCCCGCTATCTCGACACTTCACCTGCGCGGTATTATCGCAAACTGCGTCTGGAGAAGGTCCGCCAGTTGCTCTGGCATACGAACCTTTCGATCCTTGAAATCGCACTGATGACGGGCTTTCCCAGCCCCTCCCATCTGTCGCGGCTGTATCAGGCTGAATTCGGTCTGAAACCTTCAGCGGATCGTAAAGGGCGGATGGTTCTTGAAACGCCCCACACCGGCTGAGCGTTACCCCAAGACCGCCGCGATGCCCGAGATGTCTGGCAGAACCACATCCGCCAGATGGGCAATATCATCGCTTCCAGCCGGACCGGTCAACACACCAATGGTCAGGGCAACACTGGCCGCGCGTCCGGCCCCGAGATCATGAGTGGAGTCCCCCACCATCGCCACCTGTTCCATCGACAACCCCGTCGCCGCCCCGAAAGCCAACAGGGGACCGGCGGCAGGTTTCACACCGTGGCCACTGTCAAATCCGGCAACAAAGTCAAACAGTTCCGCAATCCCTTCCTGCTGCAACTGCATATAGGCGCCCTCTTCGTAATCGTTGGTCACAAGCCCGAGCTTGATGCCCTGAGCCCGCAGTCCGCTGAACAAAGCCTTGAGGTCGCAGACGGGCACAGAAGGCAAACTGCCCAGATGTTTGACAGCCACTGCATCCACGTCTTGCGGGCTGAAATCCGGCAGCAGACCGGCCCAGACAGCGTTGATCTCTCCGGCCGACGCGTTAACGATCAGGCTGCCGGGCAGAAAGCTGTTGTCCCGCAGGTCAAACCCCACCGCATCGGCCAGTTCTTTCTTTTTGACCGGATCACCGGCAGACAGGTCTTCCAGAACGTTGTCACACCAGATCGTCCAGGTCGCGCCATAGTGAAACAGCGTGCCGTCCTTGTCAAAAACCAGTCCCTTGATCGTCATAACCTGTTGTCCGTGTTGTCCGTTCTTCCCCGTCAGCCCTAAAGGCTCTTTGCCCGGCATTCCAGCCACGAAATGTTTCGGATTGACTCACGTTGAAATTTGATTAACAACGTTAATCATGTCAAAGCCATTCGATCTCCACGATGGTCTCGGGTATCGCCTGACCATCGCCGCCCGCAGCAACAACGCGTCTTTTGATGCCGACCTCTCCCAAATCGGGCTTACCCGCCAGATGTGGTGCGTATTGATTGCGGTCGGGGAACAGGGCATCACAACACCTTCCGGAATTGCAGATTATATCGGGATCATTCGGCCTGCGACCTCTCGCACGTTGAAACAGATGGAAAAAAACGGGCTGTTGCGCCGCGTCTCCGGCACCACAGACAAACGTACCACCACCGTTGAACTGACGGCGGAAGGAAAACACAGCCTCGCCCTTTCCTTGCCGTTTGCGCAAAAACAACGGGACCACGTTGAAAAATGCCTTTCTTCAGAAGAACAGGCCACGCTGACCGAATTGCTTCAAAAACTGACCGCTTCCGCAGCGTCCACCGCTTCAGGGGTTTAATCCATGACCAAGTTTTTCTCTTACAAAGACCGCCCCGTTCACCTGGGCCCCTACCCGCTGGAGCGGTTGCGCCGCCGCCCCGACCTGCCTGAACTGAACCGGCTCGAACCGACACCACAGGT
>JAAEZA010000033.1:42577-48282 GCA_018223125.1 Paracoccaceae bacterium
CCAACCCCGATGTGGACCGTCTGGCCGAAACCCTGCGCAGCAAACAGGTCAAGACGCTAGCCTCCGGCATCGACGTGATCCTTGCGGGTCTGCGCGAATCCATGAAAGCGCCGCCGACCACCTGCACCCATCACACCCATGCCATTACCTTCCTCTTCGAATATCCACGTGATCCGGAAGCGGGCGAACCGGGCACCGACTGGATACAGAACGCACAGGTTCACCGTGCCGCCCTGCGCGCGGCGGAAACCGCGTCCGTTTTGGCATCCTATATCCGCACGCTCGGGTATGATGCGCGCGCCCATTCCCGCTCCGCCTCTGATCTGGACCTGTCCCGCGCCGCTGTTGCAGGCGGACTGGCCACCATTCAGGACGGTGTGGCCTGCAATCCGATCCTTGGCACCCGCTACGGGCTGGCCGCGGTGACAACCACGCTGGAACTGGCGCCCGATCAGGCACTGTCGGATGCGCAGCCGCCGCTCTATTCCTATAAGTTCGGTACAGGCAAACACGCAAAATCGGCACGCACACGCGATCCCTTTGCCAAACGCAACTTCGCGGACGGCCCCCATCCTTATGAAAAGCTGAAACGGGTGGACGATCCGACCACCTATATCGACGCGCCGAATGTGGCGCGGGTGCCAAAACGGGCCGATATGTTTGCCCGCACCCTGTTCGGTGACCTTGGCCCGAACACCCAAGAGGCCGCAAAGAACGGCAATTACGTGCGCAAATCCGCGTCAGCCTTTGCGTTCCGCCCTGCCCTTGGCGCATTCGTTCTGTTGCAGGATGGCGGCAAGGCCGAGGAAATCCATCCCAGTGTTTCCGATCCCGACAGAAACGCCGCCAACCTGAAAGCCACCGCCTATTTCCTTGGTTGTGATGCGGTCGGCCTGTCGGCCTGTCCCGACTGGTGCTACTATTCCCATGACGCAACGGGTGCGGAACTGACGCCCTATCATTCCAACGCCATTTCAATCGTGATCGATCAGGGCCACGAAACCATGGAGGGCGCATCGGGCGACGACTGGATCGCCTGCGCCCAATCCATGCGCGCCTATCTGCGGTTTTCCCTTCTTGGCGGTGTTCTGGGCCAGCAGATCCGCAACCTCGGCTATACCGCCAATGTCCACACCGTGATGGGCTCTGAAGTGGTACAACCCCCGCTGATGCTGCTCTCCGGTCTGGGAGAGGTTTCCCGCATCGGCGAGGTGATCCTGAACCCTTTCCTCGGCCCGCGCCTGAAATCCGGCACGGTGACGACCAATATGCCGATGACCCATGACAAGCCCATCGACTTCGGCCTGCAAAACTTCTGCGAAAGCTGCAACAAATGCGCCCGCGAATGCCCGTCAGGCGCGATTACCGCCGGACCAAAGCTGATGTTCAACGGCTATGAAATCTGGAAATCCGACAGCCAGAAATGCACCACATACCGGATTACCACTGCGGGGGGGGCCATGTGCGGGCGCTGCATGAAAACCTGCCCGTGGAATCTGGAAGGACTGTTTGCCGAAGCCCCGTTCCGCTGGGCCGCGATGAAACTGCCCAAAGCGGCTAAGGCTTTGGCCAAGCTGGATGATATGGCAGGAAATGGCCGGATCAACCCGATCAAACGCTGGTGGTGGGATCTGGAGATGGTAGACGAAGGCCCCTATACCACACCTGTTAAGGAAACAAACCTGCGCGGGCTTTCGACAGATCTGGACCTGAAGTACGAAGATCAGACCCTCGCGGTTTATCCTGCCAACCTGCTGCCCCCGCCCTATCCCTGGCCCTTCCCGATGGACCGCGAAGCCGCGATCAAGGCCTATCAGGATATGATACCGGCAGAAGAACACAAACGCCGCCGCGCCGCCGGCATCCCGACCGAACATACCTATGTAAACCGCAATCCGGATGATGCGCCGGTCATGCGGGTGAAACTGTCCAGAGTGGAACGGCTGACAGACAGCGTAACGCTGTATGAGTTTTCCAATCCCGATGGCAGCCCCCTGCCCGAAACCACGGCAGGGGCGCATATTGACGTGGTGGTCGCGCCGGAGTTCTTCCGGCAATATTCCATGTCCCATGATCCGGCAGACCGCTCCAAATACCAGATTGCCGTACTGCGCGAGGACACGGGCCGTGGCGGCTCCAAGCTGATGGCGCGGATTTTTGAAGAAGGCCGCATGGTGTTTATCTCCAAACCCATCAACCATTTTCCTTTGGTAGAAGACGCCAGTATGACCTATCTGATGGGTGGCGGAATCGGCATCACCCCGATGGTCGCTATGGCCCACAGGCTGCATGCGCTGGGGCGGAATTTTCAGCTACACTATTCTTGCTCGCGCGAGGAAGATGCAGCATTCGCACAAATTCTGGCTGAACAACCGTGGTCTGACCGGGTTTCCTGTCACTATTCCAACAAAGGCAGCCGCGCGGATCTGGCGGCAATCCTGCGCTATTCACAGGGCGCCCATGTCTACACCTGCGGGCCGGATGTCTACATGCAATCTGTCATGGACACCGCCGAGGCTAATGGCTTCCCCGAAGATAATCGCCATCTTGAATATTTCTCGGTGCCGGAACTGCCCGAATATGAAAACCACCCATTTACTCTGAAGCTTGCAAAATCGGGGCGCAGCTTTGAAATACCGGCGGACCGCAGCCCGACAGACGTGTTGCTGGAAGCAGGGGTGAATATTGACGTAAAATGCTCTGACGGGATCTGCGGCGTGTGTAAATGCGGCATCGTTTCAGGCGAAGTCGAACACCGCGATTTTGTCCTGTCCAACGCCCAGCGCGAGAACGCCCTGATCCTGTGCCAGTCCCGTGCTGCAAAACCGGGGGGCGTTCTGGAAATCGACCTGTAGACGGTTTTCAGGTCCAGTGAACCTCCGCCTGTCCGGGCAGGGATTGCTGCGCGGCATAGGGGGCTTCATAGGACAGGCCGTGCGCATCACAAAACCCCGTGACCCAAGCGTCGTCCATTAACAGAAACCCCAGAACGGCCCCCTGAAAATCGGGGTCCGCGGCTCTGCTACGCAGATCATCGACACTCGCGCCGCTGGCCCCGAGGAACACGTCCCGCAGGTCATCCTCTGCCACGATCCAGGCAAGTGCTTGCAATGCAATGATTTCCGCCTGCTCCTGTTTCATTTCGTTTCAATCCGATTCAATTTTTTCAAGGTTCAGAAAGGTTTCGTTAACACTATTGGGATTACCTGTCAGTAGTACAGCTGTGCGCGCTGCGCCTGGCACCGTATTTGCTTACTTCGTAGGCACATCCCATTGCAAACTTCCCGCAGGACTGCGCCCATGCCCGGACGAATACTTCTTCTCGACCCGCAGGTCACCAACCGCATGATGCTGAAATCCCAGCTGACACGGGACTTTTTTGAAGTGGCGCTGGCATCCGACGCGGCCGAACTGACCCAGAGCCTGCGCTTTGCACCACCTGATCTGGTGCTGCTGTCCTATGCCGCAGAAAAAACCGCCGGTTTTGAAAACATCATCCGTCTGACGCAATCCCAGAAAACCGCCCATATTCCGGTTATTTTCCTCCATGACGGCAGTGATACTTCGGTCTGGGACGCAGCCCATGACTGTCTGGCGGATGATGTCCTCGCTTATACGACGCAACGATGGTTGATGGCCGCGCGGATCAACATGCTGATCCGCGGGAAGGAGAAGCTGGATTCGCTGATCGCCCGCCAGACAACCATAACGCAAATGGGCTTTGCAGAACCCACGGCCATTTATCCACCGCAGTTTGTCCGTGCTTTTGATCTTGATATTTCTTGCGCCCTGAAAATCTTTGATCCCCCTTTCGCGCAAAAGGTTTCAGCCCTCCTGAACCGTCACTTCCCCATGTTGAACATGATCCGGACGCAAATAACGGGCAATGATCCGCCCGCTGCCGACGTAACGATCGTGGATGAAACCAGCCTCGGACGCACAGCGGCGTTTCAGACCATCTGCGAGCTGCGCAAGCGCAACCCCGAAAAGGAGACATCCATTCTCTATTCCTGTAGCACCAACAGCCCGAATGCTGTCCGGTCTCTGGAACTGGGCGCGCAGGAATTCATCCCTGCCAGCGCTGGTCCGTCCTGCTTTGCAACAGCCCTGCGCCGGATGATCTGGCAGAAACAAATGTCCTACCGCACGGAACGGGCCGTTGCGAACCATCTGAAATCCGCCCTGACAGATCCGCTGACAGGGCTATACAACCGGCGTTACGGACTGCAATACCTTGGTCAGCACCTCGCCCGTTCAAAAACATCCGTCACGGCCATGATCCTTGATCTTGACCGCTTCAAACAGGTCAATGACACCTATGGCCACCTGACCGGAGACCTCGTGCTACAGGAAGCGGCCAAACGCCTGTTGGGCAACATCCGCAGTGCCGATCTTCTGTGCCGTTACGGGGGGGAAGAGTTTCTGATCATTCTGCGGGATACCCCGTTGGAGACGCTGCAGGAAATTGCCGACCGGCTGCGGCGCGCGATCTGCTGCACGCCGTTCCTAGACGACAGGGAGAACCGGATCGCGGTTTCTGCCAGCATCGGGGTCAGCACAACACAGGCAAGCGGAGGCCGTGAACCGATGGAAGTTCTCGAATTCGCCGACCGCGCCCTTTATCGTGCCAAACATGCGGGGCGCAACCGTGTGATATTCGGGGATCAGGCCGCCTGACCGCCCCCGAACAGCACCGGTTCAGCGTTTCTGCTTACGTTGAGCGCGCTTTTCCTGCTCCTGGCGCACCCGTTCCACATAAGCTTCATGTTCTTGCGGCGTCATGTCTGCCACGGCTTTTACAAGCGCGTTTTGCAGTCGGGCTCCGTGCTCCAGAGCAATATTGTGATGGGCGCTGATAGCCGCAAGCGCCGCCTCTTCGGAAAAAGGTTGCGCTAGCAGTGCCTCTTCCAGAGCATCCTTGGAGGCGCGAAAGGCATCCATGGTTTTCTTGCGATCTTCGCGCCGCAGACCAGATGCAGCGCGCACCATGTCCTGCTCTGCCTCTGGCAGGGCTTTAATGAAGCTGCCAAGCCCCATACTTGGCCGGCTGCTTGGCGGCCCTTCAAAACGGCCAAAGGCCCCCACGACCAGCCCGACAACCAGAAGATTCAAGGCAAGTGAACCGATCAAGGCAATCTTTCCCCAATTTCGGGTTTTCTTGATCTCAGTCTTTTGTGTCATTCTCTTTACCCTTCCAGATCTGCGACGGTTTCGTCCAGAAGTCCCAAGTAGCTGTAATCCAGTTCCGCTGTTTGTTCGCTCATGGCTGGCAAATAGCTGCGGACCGTGTCAGGCGCGGTGGCCCCGTAAAGCACCCCGATACAAATCGAAGCTGTCAGTGCAGAGGCACCAGCCCAGCCGCCCATCACCGCAAAAATCCGTGTCAGGATATTCTCTGTCACCCGGGCAGGTGTGGTAGCGGTCGTCGTAACTGTTGTGTGTTTAAACCCGGCCTGAACCTGCGAGGCATCCGCCAGAATCCGTGCCATCAGATCCGAACCGGGCACGGGCTCCTGCGCCTTTGACGCATCAAAGAACATATCCAACATCTCATCGTTCGGGCCTTTATCTGAATGTGCCATCTATGTATCCAATCCCAGTTCCATTCGTTGCGCTTCAAGCGCCTGTGCCAGCCCGCGTTTGCCCCGTGACAGCAGGCTTTCAACCGCTTCCACAGAGATTTCCATAATTTCTGCCACTTCGGG
>JAAEZA010000034.1 GCA_018223125.1 Paracoccaceae bacterium
ACAATGCCCCCCGCGAGAAGATTTTTAAATAGAGACATAAAGTCCTCCTTAAACGCGTGCAGACACCACCCGAAAGTAGTGCCGCACAAATTGTCATGATTAACTAACCCTTTCGAACCATCACAATCATGTCAATGTCATTATTGAACCATGACAATTCCACCCAAGCGCGAGCGGATTCAAAAGGGTTTTAAGCCGGATCACTGCCGGCAATTCCGGCAATAATTCGCAGACCCTGGGTGAAATCCGGAAAGCTCAACCCGCCCAGGGCGATCCGAACGCCTGTGTGATTCTCATGCGGGCCGATGCTGAAACTGGCCCCTGCAGCAACGGCGACTCCCATCTCGCGGGCTGTGTCGACCAGACGCTGTTCCTGCTCCGCGCCGCGCGTGTCAAGCCAGACATGTAGGCTGTTCGGTGCCATCTTGTAATCAAGCCCCCGAAACAGGTTTCGAACGACCGCGGCGCGATCCGACAAAGCTGCCTTTTGGCGGTCCAGAAGGACTTGCGCTGTGCCGTCCATAATCCAGCGATAGGCGATTTCAGTCATCAGGTTCGTCGCCATCCAGTTCATCACCAGATGCCGGTTCGCCGCCGCCCGCGCAAGATGATCGGGGACCACCAGATAGCCCACCCGCAGGCCGGGCAAGATGGATTTGGTCAGACTGGTAAAGAACAAAACCCGCTCCGGCGCCAGCGCGGCCAGAGGTGGCGGCCCCTGCAACAAGGGCCCCCAAGCATGATTTTCTACGATCAGAATATCATAACGGCGGGCAATATCGACGATACGGGCACGCCTGTCTGCCGTCATGACAAAACCTAAAGGATTCGTGCCACCGGGCATCAAATACAAAGCTTTTACAGGCTCTTGCGCGCAACGTTGCTCCAGTGCATCCGGGCAGATACCGTCGTCGTCGACACGCACCCCTTCAAGCCGCATCCCCAGATATCGCGTCAGGGAGCGCAGGGTATGATGGCCAACATCCTCTGCCAGAACCAGATCGCCTGCCTGAGCCGCAGTCATCAGGGCCATGCTCATCGCGCTGGTGCTGCCGTTGGTGACGACTACACCGTTGCCGCCGGAATCCAGCCCGCAAAGCTTTAACCATCGCCGCGCGGATTCCGGCTCGTCCTCCTGCGGTTCGTCAGGCCGGAACCCCGAGAGTACCGCCGCAGGCAGGGAGCGGGCCATACTGCGCAAAACCTTTTCCATCGCAATGTCGTGGGTCTGGTCCAGCACCGGCTTGATCAGGGACATGTCCAGCACCTTGTCAGCGGTCTTGCGGCTGACGAATGGCACCGGAAATTCATCCTGCACGCCTCGCACAAAGGTGCCCCGTCCGACTTCACCGACAACCCTGCCTGCCTCTGTCAGTTTGTCATAGGCGCGGCTGACGGTTTGCACGCTCAGTTTCAGATCGAAGGCCAGTTTGCGATGGGGGGGCAGTTGGTCCCCGGGTTTGAGATCACCATGTTGAATGGCGAGTTCTATGGCCTGCACCAGTGAACGATAGGCCGGACGGGTGATGGTTTCGGGATCGGGGAGCCATTTTGTCATGATACGGGATACTCACGCTAATCAGTACAATTGACAAGCCCTCCCGTCCTGCCCATGACTGGGACATGAGCTTCATCAAACTCGACAAACGCGATATTGCCATTTTAAAAACCCTGTCGGCAGAGGGGCGGATTTCCAAAACCGCCCTCGCGGATCGGGTGAATCTCAGCGCGACGGCCTGTTGGGACCGTTTGCAACGGCTGGAAACCTCGGGCCTGATCAAAGGCTATCATGCAGAGGTCGAACTGCGAAAGCTGGCGCCGCATGTGACCGTTTTTGTTCTGGCCGAACTGGCCAGTCACAAGGCAGAAGCGTTCCAGACCTTCGAAACTATCGTTCAGAGCCATCCCGAAATCACCGGATGCTGGGCTTTGGGCGGTGGCTTTGATTATCTGTTACAAGTGATCAGCCGTAATATTGAAAGCTACCAGAAGCTTATCGATACCGTATTGGAAGAGGACGCAGGACTGGCAAGATATTTCACCTATATCGTGACCAAAGCGGTGAAAGATGCACCCCTGCCGTTTGATCTTCTGTTTGGGGACGACTGACTGCTGCCGAAAATCTGCCCGTCAGATACCGGTGTAGGACGATAAATCATCGCCACAGACCGCTGAATCCCGACACACTCTCCCCCGCCTTTGCACTAGCCTGCACGAAACAGGCCTCTCACAAAGGATCGGACCCGATGACACAGCATGCAACCTGCACCCCCGCCGGATTTTCAAATCTGAACTGCCCCGCCTTATGGCGCGAAACGGCCTATGTGGATGGCGCATGGCGCAACGGCACCGCGAAAGAGGTCTTCATCGTAACGGACCCTTCAAACGGACAAACGCTCGGGCAGGTGGCACGGCTAAACGCACAGGATGCCCGTGACGCGGTGTCTGCGGCACAGTCTACTTTTGCGCAATGGTCGGGGCTGCTTCCGCAAGAGCGTTCCCATATTCTGCGGCGCTGGTATGAACTTATGCTGGAACACAAGGAAGACCTTGCGCAGATTATGACCGCGGAACAAGGCAAGCCGATTTCTGAATCCCGCGGCGAGATCGACTACGCCGCTGCGTTCTTCGAATTCTACGCCGAAGAAGCCCGGCGGCCGAATATCGAAGGTGTGACATCCCATCTGCCCGATGCAGAAGTAGAGGTCTGGCGTGAACCTGTTGGCGTGGCCGCCCTTGTGACGCCGTGGAATTTTCCGTCTGCCATGCTGACCCGCAAGGCCGGTGCTGCACTTGCAGCGGGTTGTACCGTTGTGGCTCATCCTTCCGCCGAAACACCGTTTTCCGCTCTGGCGCTGGCTGAACTGGGGGAACGGGCCGGATTGCCCAAGGGTGTGTTCAACGTTGTCACCGGAGACGCCGCAGAGATTGTCGGGACATGGATGAATGACACCCGCGTGCGGGCGGTTTCCTTTACCGGCTCAACAGAAATCGGGCGGCTGCTGTACGCGCAGGGGGCGGACACCATCAAACGGCTGGTACTGGAACTGGGCGGCCATGCACCGTTTATTATGTTTGACGATGCAGATATGAAACGGGCCGTTACCGAAGGGATCAAGGCGAAATTTGCGACATCGGGGCAGGATTGTCTGGGTGCAAACCGCTTTTTCATTGCGCGGGATTGCTATGATAGGTTTTGCGCAGAGTTTACCAAGGCAACCCAAGCCCTGACAGTCGGGGCAGGCATTGACGATCCGGACATCGGACCACTGATGAATGAAAATGCGGTTGTTAAGCAGGAAGAACAGATCCGCGATGCGCTGGACAAGGGCGCACGGTTGTTGTGCGGCGGCAAGCGTCACGCCAAGGGGCCGCTGTTCTTTGAACCTACTGTGCTGGCCGATGTTCCCGCAAATGCGCGGATCATGCACGAAGAGACCTTTGGGCCAGTGGCGGCCATCGCAGCCTTTGACACGGAAGAAGAGGTGATCGCCCGAGCCAATGACACGGAATACGGGCTGGTCGCCTATGTTCACAGTCAGGACCCCCGCCGCATTTACCGTGCAAGTCGTGCGCTTCAATTCGGGATGGTGGCGGTAAACCGCACCAAAGTCACCGGCGCACCGATCCCCTTTGGCGGGGTGAAACAATCCGGTCTGGGGCGGGAAGGATCGCGGCTGGGGCTGGAAGCCTTTACAGATGTGAAATACGTCTGCCGCGATTGGGCGTGATCAAACAGAAGGGGCGATCACCTCTGGTGTGATCTCCTCCATTCGCCGCAGGCCGAGCTGTGCCAGCGTGATGCTGACTTCCTGCGCCAGAACATCGCGCATCTGGCGCAGCCCCCCTGCCCCGTTTGCTGCAATCGCGTAGGAAAACAGCCGTCCCGCAAAGACAAAATCCGCCCCCATAGCATAGGCTTTGACGATGTCTTCACCGCTTTGGATACCGCTGTCATAGAACAGCGGAAATTCCGGCCCCAGCGCCTCGCGGATATTTTTCAGCGCATGGATGGCAGGCGGGGCGCTGTCAAGCTGGCGGCTGCCGTGGCTTGAGACCTGCACGGCATCCACCCCCGCATCCTGCGCCCGCTTTGCGTCCCGCGCATCCATCACGCCTTTCAGAACAAGCTTGCCGGACCATTGGTCCCGCACCCGTGCCAGCGTATCCCAATCCGCGCCTGCACGGCTTTCCTCGCGGTCGAATTCTCCGAAGGCCCCGCCGAAATTGCCCATCTCCGGTTTGCCTTTGACCAGTTGGGGTAAAGACCACGCCGGATGGCAGGCGAAATCCACGAACTGGCGCGGGCCGATGCGGAAGGGCATCTTGAAGCCACGGCGCAATTCCCGCGGGCGGCGGCCCACTTCGGGCACATCCACCGTCAGCACGAGCGTCTTATAGCCTGCCGCACTGGCCCGTGCGATCAGTCGCTCCGCCGTTCCGGTTGACCGGCTGATGTAAAGCTGGAACCAAGCGTTGCCCTGTGATTGCTCCCACATGTCTTCCAGAGAGGTAGAAGCGACGGTGCTGACACCAACGGGAATATGATCTTCCGCTGCCATACGTGCCAGCAACCTGTCCGCACAAGGACTGGCCAGATTGCACATTCCCATCGGCGCGATCCCGAATGGCAATTTGCATGCGCGATCAAACACCTGCCCTGCGATGCTCCGGTCTTCAACGTTGTTCAGAACGCGCGGTTGCAGTTTTATCCCGTCAAGGGCAGCACGGCTTGCCCGCGCGCCGCAACCCGTCCCCGCCGTCCCGTCGATATAATCAAACACCATCCACGGCAGCCGCCGCTTCGCGATCCGGCGGGCGTCTTCGTAACTGTGGATCGCATTATCGAAAAACATTGCGGGCGTCCCTTTCCGACAGGTCCGGTTCAGGGTAGCGGTACATTCAACACATATTTGAACAGGGAAAAGAAACAAACCATGACCACCGCGCCGCTGCTCCAGTAGAGCAGCACCGTTCGTGTTGTCCATTTGTCGTGCATCGCCGCGATCAGGCCACCGGCAAAGGCGATCACACCAGCGGGAAGGAAGCCGATCACCGGCATCACAAAACAGGCAGCCAGCATGCTGACCACCAGCAGAATACGCCGCCACCAGACGCCGGGACCAAAACCGCCGCGATCCGTGGGGCGCAGCAGGCGGATGATGAACGACAATCCGGCAGTGACAATCAGGATAACTGCCACGGTCTGGGGAAAAACCTGACTGTCGCGATCCGTATAACTTGCCGCATCATAAAGCGTCGCCGCGCCTGCCAGCATGAAAAACGCCGATGTTAGCAGGGAACCGATATGCCCTTGTGAAGTAGAGACGCTCATTCCGGGACTCCTTGCGTGGCTTTGGCGCGTCGTTTGCCCATGAACACCGGCAAAACCAGCGTGATCAGTGTAAAAGCGATAATCCCCTGAGAGATCGGACGCCCGAAGAACATTCCGGTCAGGTTGTTGGTCGCCGCACCGATGGTCCAGCCCTGCACAAACCCCTGTTCGGCAATCGGGCCGAGGATCAGGCCCAGCACAATCGGGGAGGCCGCGAATCCGAACCGCGCGACAACCCAGCCGAAGACACCAAGACACAGCATGATCACTACATCAGAGATACTGTTTCGGATGGCAAAGGTGCCAATGATTGTCATAAAGCCAACCGCCGGAACAAGCACGGCCTTCGGGATGGTAACGATGGATTTATAGGCATAGCGCCCGATCAGCAGGCCCGCAGGCAGCATCATAATCGTTGCAATGATCAGCCCGTAAATGAAGGTGTAAACGATAGAACCGCTTTGCTGGAACATGGTCGGACCCGTGCGCACGCCTTGCACCAGCAAAGCGCCCAGAACGATGGCATCCGGCGGCGTGCCGGGAATTCCGAGAACCAGCGTCGGGATGAACCCGCCACCCACGGTCGCGTTATTGGCGGATTCAACGGCCATGATGCCATCGGGTTCGCCCTCGCCGAATTTCTGATGGGGTTTTGCGCCGCGCTTTACTTCGGAATAAGCCACAAGCCCCGCAACCGATCCCCCTGCGCCCGGCAGGATACCGACCAGCGTGCCGATGATCGAAGAGCGGACAAGATTGAATTTGGAGCGCATAGCCAGACCGAACGCCTCTCCGATGCGCACGGATTTCACGTCTTTTTCAACCTTCAGATGCCGGTCCGGTACGGCCACAAGGTCTATCAGGACGGGAATGCAATAAAGCCCGATCAATGTGCCCACGACACCAAAGCCGCTGATCAGGGTCTGGCTGCCAAAGGTCAGGCGGATGTCTGCGGAAATCTCGGCCACGCCGACAGTGGACAAAATCATTCCGAAGGCCCCGCCGGCCAGACCTTTCATCAGGTTGCCTGTGGACAGGGAAGCGATCAGGGACAGGCCAAAGACCGACAGCCAGAAGTATTCGACCGGACCAAAGGCCAGCGCCACTTTGGACAGGGGCGGCGCAAGCAACAGCAGCGCAAAGGCCCCGATCAGGCCGCCGCAAACCGAGGCAAAACAGGCCAGCGCCACGGCAAGGTCTCCGTCCCCTTTCTTGGCCATCGGATAGCCGTCAAAGGTGGTCGCAATCGCGGAAGGCGTGCCGGGCGTATTCAGAAGAATGGCGGCATAGGCCCCGCCATAAAGGGCACCAGTATAAATCGCCCCCAGCAGGATCAGCGCCGACGCAGGATCCATGCTGAAGGTGATCGGCACCAGAACAGCCAGTGCCATTGTTGCGGTCAGGCCGGGGATAGATCCGACAATCGTCCCCGCTGCCACGCCGAACAGTGCCAAACACAGGTTGAACGGCGTCGCGGCGGTTAGAAAATGGTCAAAATTCATAGACGTCTCTCCGGCGTGACCAGTGTTATTTAATGAGTCCGGCTTCGCGGGCGTCCTTCAGATACTCTGCTTCACGCTCTGCCATGAAGGCATCCATTCCGTCGGCATCCACATCCAGAAGCGCAAAACCCGCATCCAGCATCTTTTGGCGGAAGGCTTCATCCGTATTCACCGCGCTGATCATGTCGGACCACATTTTGGTGGTCTCTTCGCTGGCGGTATTTGGCAGGGCAATCCCGCGATAGGCACCGCCCACCATGTCATAGCCGAGTTCCTTGAAAGTTGGCACATCAGGGAACAAGGGATGGCGTTCCTCCATCGCAACGGCCAGCAGCCGCACCGCATCCCCCTGCGCCGCCCCGACGGTGGTATAACCCCACTCCGCCTTGACCTGTTTGCCCAGCAACGCCGTTACAGCCGCACCTGTTCCCTTGAAAGGAACATAGGTGGTCATCGCGCCGGTCATCTTGTCAAACTTGATCTGTGCCAGATGGTTTGCGCTCGCCTTGCCGGAACCCGAAATCGTCACCTGACCGGGGTTTGCCTTGGCATCCGCCACCAGATCTTCGAGTGTCTGGTAAGGGCTGTCCGCTGTTACGACGATTGCGTCCGGTGTGAAATGGAACATGTGGAAGATGTTAAGATCTTCCGTCTTGAAGCCCACATCCTTTTGCGCCGGTTTGATGACGATATGGGGCAGATTCACGCCCATGATGGTCTGTCCGTCACCGCTCAACCCGTTGAGCGAGGCCCAGCCAACCGCGCCACCGCCCCCGGGCTGGTAGGACACTACCAGATCCTGCCCGAATTTTTCCTTAAAGAACGGTTGCTGCATCCGCGCAGAGATGTCGGACTCCCCGCCCGGACCGAATGGAATGATGTAATTGACCGGACCGCTCAGCTCTGCCGATGCGACGGATGCAAGACTGGTAACCAGCGCCATTGCGGCACCGGCTTTCAAAATGGTTCTTCTCAGCATAATTTTCCTCCCTATTGTGCTGTAAAGCTTAATTCTGTTGATCTATCAGGTATTTGCCTCCCGTATCGCTGTCATAAACCTGTCGCGGATCACAACCGGATCCTTGGTAATGACAGGTACCTTGATATTTCCACTTTCGCATTTACACACGATGATCGTCATCTTGTCACCCGCAATCGCCTCGCGCATCACATCGGCGCAGTCTTCGGCCTGACATTCGATTACAGTTTCACAGCCGCAGGCTTTGGCCACCGCAGCCAGAGACGTTTTCTTCCCTGCATAAGTTGGTTGGTCGCCGGTCGAGCCGTAGCTGCCATTGTCGATGATCAGCAGGATAAAGTTGTCCGCCACGTTATTCGCAATGGTGGGCAACGTGCCGAAATTCGTAAGAACCGAGCCGTCACCGTCAATCGAGATCACCTTCTTGTCCTGCGCCAGTGCAACCCCCAGACCGATAGAGGACGCCAGCCCCATCGTCCCTAACATGTAGAAATTTGTCGGCTGGTCATCGAGCATGTGCAGTTCCTGACTGGGCAGACCGATATTACAAACGACAAACTGGTCGGAAATGACAGGAACAAGCTCTTTCAAAACATCAGATCGGATCATTGGTCGCCGTAGCCTCCCCAGAAGGTTGCATCGGTCAGGATCGCGACCGGTTTATTGCACATGAATGTATATTTCAGAATTGTATCCAGTTCCTCCGCATCGGATTGCTGGTGGAAGTGATAGGTCGGGATGTGAAGCTGGTTCAGCAATGCCTTGGTATGGACAGCCATTTCTACCTGACAGGCCACCGGCTCTTTTAACTCTCCGCGATAGGAAATCAGCATCGGCAACGGCATCCGGTAGAATTGTGTCAGCGTCACCAGCGTATTAACCGTCACACCGATCGCAGTGTTCTGCATGATAATGGCGGAGCGTTTCCCCCCCATAAACGCACCGGCGCAGATCCCGATGCCCTCGTCCTCTTTATTGCTCGGAATGTGATAGATGTCCTTGCAGGCGTCGATTTCATCAATTACCCCTGCCAGTTGTTTGCACGGCACGGTTGTCACCAGTTCGATGTCGTTATTCACGAAATCCGCGACGATCTTTTTGTCTATATCCACGGTAAGATCCCAAAAATTACAGTCCCCGCCTACCGTTGTTGTAAAGGCGAACTAAATCAAATCATTAATATTTGCGTTTAAGTAAAGAATCTGTTTATTTGCGATACTGCCCCGCCAGCGAAAGCACCCGATGACCATTTCCCTGTTCAAAACCCTTATCGCGATTTCCGAACACGGCAGCTTTAGCGCCGCTGCCGAAGAAATCTGCGTCACCCATGCAGCAGTGGGCCAGCAAATGAAACGGCTGGAGGATTCGCTGAATGTGGCACTGTTTGACCGTTCAGCCAAAACCCCGCGGTTGAACCAGCTTGGCAAGGCGCTGGTGCCCAAGGCCAAAGCAGTTGTGGCGGAATATGAAACCATTCTGGATGATCTGACCGGCGATCCCCGTATGATCGGGGAACTGGTATTGGGGGCGGTCCCCTCCACCATCCGCGGATTGATCCCGCAGGCGATGAAGCGGCTGATCCGGCTTTATCCCGATTTGCACATCCGTGTGGTGCCGGACCTGTCCCCGAACCTGCTGGAACAGATCGAACGGGGGTCGCTTGACGCGGCGGTGCTGAGCGAACCCACGCGCCTGTCCCGCAATCTGGACTGGAAACCTTTCGTGCGGGAAGAACTGGTTCTGCTCACTTCCCCCGAAGTACAAGAGGACGATCCTTTCGAAATCCTCGCGCAGAAACCATATATCCGCCACACGCGGCAGGCCTCTGTCGGGATGCTGGCCGAAGAATGGCTGTCCGACAATAAGGTAACGGTTCATGATGCGATGGAAATGGGGTCTCTTGAAAACCTCGCCAGCATGATTGCCCATGACCTCGGGGTGTCTGTCGGGCCGAACATCTGCGTCCCTGACCCGATTTTTGAAGGGCTGCGGAAAATTCCCCTTGGGCCGACCGCAACAGCGCGAACCTTGGGTATTCTGACGCGCACCGATTGTTCTAAAATCCGTTTGGTACAACGCCTGTTTGACCAGATTCACAGCACAATCGAAGACAACCACCCCGGGCGCGCGCTTTAAAATCTCTTTACATTCCCTAAAAATCAAATGATTTGCGAAAGAAAGGCTTTCATATAGGTTTGAGCCGACTTTGAATGAAATCAAGACGGGCGCCGACCATGACAGCAGGTTTTACTCCTCCCGAACCGCAGGCTGTGACCGCCTTGCAAGACATTACCGGATCCGGCGGCTGGCGCACCGGCGCGGATATGGCCCGTTATTTCGAAGACCCGCGCGGGCGGTTTACCGGACAGGCAGCACTGGTCTTGCTGCCCGATACAGTGGAAGCGGTGGCAAATATCGTGCGCTACTGTTGTGCGCAGAAAATCGGCATCATTCCCTACAGCGGTGGCACCGGTGTTGTCGCCGGTCAGCTTTCGCCGGACAGCCCCCATGCAGTCATCGTATCGCTTGAACGAATGAACAAGGTTCGCGAACTCTCTGTCGAAGACGGGGTTCTGGTGGCCGAAGCCGGATGTATCCTGCAGGATATACATTCCCGCGCCGAACAGGAAAACATGATCTTTCCCCTTAGCATGGCGTCAAAGGGCAGTTGCTGCATCGGCGGCAATCTGGCTACGAATGCAGGTGGTATTCAGGTTTTGCGCCATGGCAATGCAAGGGATCTTTGCATTGGGGTGGAAGCGGTTTTACCGGACGGATCCATTCTGCGCGAACTCAGCCCGTTACGTAAAAACAACACCGGTTACGATCTGCGCCATCTGCTGATCGGAAGCGAAGGTACCCTTGGCATCATCACCGCCGCCAGCCTTGTTCTGAAACCGCGGGATCCGGAATCTGTCACCGTATTTTGCGCGATCCGCGATCATTCGGATGGGGTCAAACTCTACAAGGAACTCCGCGCCTCCCTTGGCGAGTCTTTGTCCGCCTTTGAACTGATGAGCGGCTTTGGCGTAAGTCTCGTACGCAGCCATTTTCCCAAGCTCCCCGCCCCCTTCGCCGGAAAACACCCCTGGCACCTGCTGTTGCAATTTGACGGCCCAAGCGGATTGAATGACGCGGTAGAACCCGTTCTGGCGCGGATGTTTGAAGAGGAACTTCTGGTGGACGCGGTTGTTGCCCAGTCCGAAACCCAATCGGAAGACCTTTGGGCCCTGCGGGAAAACACGCCCGAGGCAAACCGCATGGAAGGCGCATTCTGCAGCAGCGATACATCCGTGCCGATCCGCAAAATCGGGCAATTTGTGAATGAAACCAAAGCAGCGCTGCACGACATTCATGCAGGATTGCGGGTAAACACCTATGGTCATATCGGGGATGGTAATATTCATCACAACGTTTTTGCCCCCGATGGAACCACAAAGGGTGAATTCATTCAGGCGCATCCCCACATCATCGACGCGGTTCGTATGGCGATTAATGAAGTCACCCACCGGAACGGCGGTTCGATCAGTGCCGAACATGGTATCGGACGGTTGAAGGCAGCCGATCTGGAGTCTTATGCAAGCTCTGCCAAACAGAATGCGCTTCGCAGTATAAAAAACGCGCTGGACCCGTTTAACATTATGAATCCCGGCGCCCTGATCCGCTAACCCCAGCCCCGATTCCCTTTACGCCATCGGCGAATTTCCACCCGTGAAATCCCGCTGTAGGGGTGTTGCTATTGTTTCTGTCGAATTGAGAACATATAGTGAACACATGAGCACACGATCCATAGAATCCAAACTTGCCATCCTCAGCGATGCCGCAAAATATGATGCGTCCTGCGCCTCCTCCGGCTCCACCAAACGGGATTCCCGTGATGGTAAGGGGCTTGGATCCAATGGCGGCAGCGGTATCTGCCATGCCTATGCTCCGGACGGGCGCTGTATTTCGCTGTTGAAAATCCTGATGACGAATTTTTGCATTTACGATTGCGCCTATTGCGTCAACCGCGTGTCATCAAATGTAGAGCGGGCACGGTTTACGGTGGATGAGGTTGTCAAACTAACCATCGAATTCTACCGCAGAAATTACATTGAAGGGCTGTTTCTGTCCTCGGGCATTATCCGCTCTCCGGATGTGACCATGTCAGAAATGGTGCAGATCGCCCGCAAGCTGCGACACGAAGAAAACTTCCGCGGTTATATCCATCTTAAAACAATTCCCGATGCTGCGCCGGAACTGATTGCCGAGGCCGGATTGCTGGCGGATCGGCTGTCTATCAATGTGGAACTGCCCACCGATGCGGCTGTCACCCAATACGCCCCGGAGAAAGACCCTGCGCAGATTCGCAAGGCGATGGGCCATGTCCGCTTGCGTAAAGAAGATAGCAATGACCGTTCTCATACCGGAAAGCGGCCACCAAAATTCGCACCGGCGGGACAGTCTACACAGGTCATTGTCGGGGCGGATGCGTCTAACGATGCGACGATCCTTGGCCAGTCTACGCGGCTCTATTCCAGTTACGGTTTGAAACGGGTCTATTATTCTGCCTTTTCGCCGATCCCTGACAGTTCCCAAAACCTGCCCCTGATCCGCCCGCCCCTGAAGCGGGAACACCGGTTGTATCAGGCAGACTGGCTGCTGCGCTTCTACGGGTTTGAACTGGATGAAATCACAGATGTAACCAAAGACGGGAATCTGGAATTGGATTACGATCCGAAACTGGCTTGGGCGCTGGCCCATCGCGGGCTGTTTCCGCTCGATGTGAATAGGGCTAGCCGCGAGATGTTGCTGCGCGTGCCCGGTTTCGGCGTGCGCACAGTGAACCGCATCCTGTCCACACGTCGGCACCGCAGCCTGCGATACGAAGATCTGACCCGAATGGGCGTATCCATGAAAAAGGCCCGCGCTTTTGTAACGGTGACGGGATGGTCGCCGAATAAGCTGACTGACAGTGCGGACCTGCGTGCCAGATTCGCCCCGCCACCGGAACAATTGTCGCTGTTATGACCGTAGTCGTGACCATGCCGATGATCGGCACCGCACAGGCGTGGCGGGATGCGGCGCGCGGGCTGATCAACGCGAACATACCCCCCTGCGATGTCAGTTGGGGGGATGAAACCGCCCCCGCCGGTTTATGGGACAGCCCCCCGCCCCCCTGCACCGGCAAGGTTCTGACGGTGCCAAAGGAATTCCTTTCCATCGCCCGCTCGGTTGTCTGGCACAGCGATCCGGCACGGTTTTCACTGCTTTATCAGGTTTTGTGGCGGTTGCGGGACACGCCCGGATTGCTGCAGGATCGGGCTGATCCCGAACTGGCCAGATTGCGGCAGTTGCAGAAAAACGTCCACCGTTGCCAGCACAAGATGAAAGCCTTCGTGCGTTTCCGCGAAATTGGTTCCCCCGATGATCCGCGCCGGTCCTTTGCGGCATGGTTCGAGCCAAGCCATTTCACCGTGGAACCGACCGCGCCATGGTTTGCCCGCCGCTTTGGCGATATGGACTGGCGCATCATAACACCAAGCGTCACGGCCAGTTTCATTGACGGAGAGCTGCGTTACGCTGAAGGCCAAAGCAAACCGCCCCTGCCCGAAGACGCGAGCGAACAGCTCTGGACCACCTATTTTCGCAACATTTTCAATCCGGCACGGGTGAAAGTGAAAGCGATGCAATCGGAGATGCCAAAGAAATACTGGAAGAATATGCCAGAGGCCGCCGCCATTCCCGATCTGATCGCTTCGGCCCCTGCCCGCGTCCGTGCGATGAACGATGCCGCACCGACCCTGCCGCCGCTGCGCGTGGAGAAGGTACAGCAGCAACTTGCACAGTTACCGGAGTCGGTCTGGTCCGGTAACGCCGATGCGCTGCGCGCCGAAATCTCTGCCTGTACCCGCTGCCCGCTGCATTGCCACGCCACACAAGCGGTGCACGGCGAAGGACCGATGGATGCGGCCCTGATGATTGTCGGGGAACAACCGGGCGATACCGAAGACCTCGCCGGGCGGCCTTTTGTTGGTCCCGCGGGTAAGCTGTTGGATCAGCTATGTGCAGAAACAGAGGTAGACCGCAGCAAAGCTTATATTACCAATGCCGTGAAACACTTCAAATTCAAGCCACGAGGCAAGCGAAGGATTCACCAACAGCCCAGCACGACCGAAGTGGAGCAATGCAAATGGTGGCTGGACGCCGAACGGGCAGCGGTTCAGCCCCGCGTGATCCTTGCAATGGGGGCCAGTGCCGCGTTGTCGTTAACCGGCAATGGGAAAGATATGCGCAACCGGCGCGGCAGGGTTCATCAACTGGATGACGGAACACCAGTGGTGCTGACCTTCCATCCTTCGTACCTGCTGCGCCTGCAAGACCCTGACGCTCGGGAAGCCGCAACCGATTTACTGCGAACAGACCTGACCCGAGCACATCAACTGGCGCAGAATCTTGCGGTCAGGATAACACCTGATGGCGGCGGCGCACCTGTTCGGGCCGCCCCGCAATAGACAGGCTTGCATCCCCGCGCGGGGTGCGGCTGATCACCTGCCCCTTGGACACAACAAACAGCCGCGCCGCCCTCAGCCGCAGGGCCTCAATCGGATCACCCGCATCCAGAACAACAAGCGATGCCTGCGCCCCGACCCGCAGCCCGTAATCCTGCAAACCGAGTGTTCGGGCGTTATTTTCGGTTACCATATCAAAACAGGTTCGCATTTCCTGCGGGCTGGTCATTTGCGCCACATGCAATCCCATGAATGCGACGTCCAGCATATCCGCCGTGCCCAGCGAATACCAAGGATCAAGCACGCAGTCCTGTCCCCAACCCACATTGATACCCATTGCCAGCATTTCCTTGACCCGCGTCAGCCCGCGTCGTTTCGGGAAACTGTCATGCCTTCCCTGGATGACAATATTGATCAACGGGTTCGGAATTGCGCTGATCTGCGCCTCAGCAACCATCGGTAAGAGTTTGGAAACGTAGTAGTTATCCATTGAATGCATGGATGTCAGGTGAGAGCCCGCCACCCGTCCCTGCAACCCCAGCCGCGTTGTTTCATAGGCCAGCGTTTCGATGTGGCGCGACATGGGATCGTCGGTTTCGTCGCAGTGCATATCCACCTGCAAACCCCGGTCTGCCGCGATTTCGCACAGTTCTTTGACCGAGGCTGCACCGTCCGCCATGGTCCTTTCGAAGTGGGGAATGCCCCCGACAACATCCACGCCCATATCAAGGGCACGGATGGTGTTGTCCCGTGCAGTGGGGTCGCGGTAAAACCCGTCCTGCGGGAAAGCAACCAGTTGCAGATCAATGTAATCCTTAACCTTTTCCCGCACATCCAGCAGGGCCTCCACCCCGAGCAGGCGATCATCGCAAGTGTCTACATGGCTTCGGATGGACAACAACCCCATGCTCGCCGCCCAGTCGCAATATTCCAATGCGCGGGTGACCATATCGTCCTGTGTGACGATCTCTTTCAACTCCCCCCAAAGACCGATCCCTTCCAGCAGCGTACCGGATTCATTGATCCGTGGCAGGCCGTAGGACAGGGTTGCGTCCATGTGAAAATGCGGGTCGACAAAAGGCGGCGAAACAAGATCCCCCTGTGCGCTCACAATCTCGGCTGCCTCTGCCCCGTCGAGGGACTCGATCGCCGTAATCAACCCGTCGCGAATACCAATATCGGTCACGCGCCCGTCAGGCAAATTGCCCCCTTTGACGATCAGATCAAACATCAGCGTTCTCCTTTATTGAACGGCACCATCAGTGCAGCCGGAACTTCGGCGCGGCGGGACATGACCACAAGCGCAAGAATGGACAGGATATAGGGCATCATCAGGAAGATTTGATAGGGTATTTCCGCCCCGATTTCAGTTTGTTGCACCCTGATCTGCAAGGCATCGAAAGCCGCGAACAGAATCGCCCCCAGAAGGGCCTTGCCCGGTCGCCAGGACCCGAACACCACAAGGGCGATACAGATCCAGCCGCGACCGTTTACCATTTCAAAGAAGAAACTGTCGAACGCGGACATCGTCAGGAAAGCCCCTCCCATTGCCATAAACCCGCTGCCAACAATCACCGCGCCCATTCTGATGGCTGTAACGGACAACCCCTGTGCTGCCACGGCAGACGGGTTTTCACCCACCGCGCGCACCGCCAGCCCCAAGGGCGTGCGGTAGAGCACAACAGCCACTGCCAGAACCAGCAGAAAGGCAAAATAGGTGAAAGGGGTTTGAGAGAAGAGCGCCTCTCCGATGAAAGGAATATCCGAAAGGATTGGGATTTCGTAAGGTTGAAAGGCTGCAATTTTCGGTGGGCTGGTCACTTCCGGGAGGGCCAGACGATAGGCGTAATAGGTTGCCGATGTTGCAAGCAGCGTAACGCCAAGCCCGACAACATGCTGGGACAACCCGAAGGGAACCGTCAACGTGCTGTGTAGCAGGCCGAAAGCCATTCCGACAATAAAGGCCACGGCCACACCGGCCCAAAGACCGGTGCCCGAATAAACCGCCATCCATCCGGCGAATGCGCCGACGACCATGATGCCCTCGATCCCGAGGTTCAACACCCCTGCCCTTTCGCAGATCAACTCTCCCATTGTGGCAAGGATCAACGGTGTGGCAATGCGGATCGCTGCGGCCCAGAAACTGGCGGTGAAGAGGATTTCGATAATGTCCATAATCAGCCTCTTACCACACGGAAACGGGTCAGCATGATGGCCAGCACCATCATCAAAAGGGCGCTTGCCAGCATGATGTCTGCCAGATAGGTCGGCACGTCCGCAGCGCGGCTCATACTGTCGGCCCCGACAAATATTCCGGCGACAAAAAGCGCCGCCACAACCACGCCCAGCGGGTTCAGCAGGGCCAGCATCGCAACGATAATCCCTGTGTATCCGAACCCCGGCGACAGATCGAGCGTCAGGCTCCCCTTCAGGCCTGCCACTTCGGAAAATCCGGCGAGCGCAGCCAGACCACCGGACAACAGTGCTGTTTTCACCAGCACGCGGTTGACCGGAATACCGGCGAAAGCTGCAGCTTCCTTGTTCAGACCGACGGCGCGCATTTCATACCCGAGCGTGCTGCGGGTCTGGATGATCCAGACCAGCCCCGCCGAGATCAGCGCCAGAGCGAACCCCCAGTGCAACCGCAGCCCGTCTACGATACGGGGCAGTCGGGCCTCGGGTATCAGGCGAGCGGATTTGGGCCAGCCCATGCCCATAGGGTCTTTAAGCGGGCCTTCCAGCAGCATGGAAATAAACAGTAAAAAGATAAAGTTGAACAGCAATGTTGTCACAACCTCGTCCACTCCGAAACGGGTCTTTAGAAGGGCCGGAACCAGCAGAACAATCGCACCCGCCAGTATCGCGCAGACAAACAGGGCTGGCAAAATCGCAAAAGCCGGCCAAGGCAGTAATCCCGTTCCCAGAACCACAGTCACCAAAGCGCCTGCGTAAAGCTGGGCCTCTGCCCCGATGTTCCAGAATTTGGCGCGGAAGGCGACGGCCACCGCCAAACCGGTAAAGATCAGCGGCGTTGCACGGTTCAGGGTTTCAAGAACTGCAAACTTCGATCCGAACGCCCCTTTTATAATCAGCCCGAAGACGGAAAACGGATTGGCGCCTGCGATCATTGCCAGCAGCGACGCCACCAGAAAGGTTGCCGCCAAGACAGCAGCGGGCAGACCCAGCCTGCGCAACATGGTCGGATTCTCAATGGGTTCAAGACGCATGGTGACTCTCTTGTTTTTGCGCAGGTTCATCGAACCCCTGCCCTGCCATCCATAGGCCAAGCTCTGCCGGTGTTTTTTCGCCGCGATTAAAGGCGGGTGACAGACGCCCTTCGGCAATTACATGAATGACATCTGCCAAACCCATGATTTCATCCAAATCTTCAGAGATCAGCAGAACCGCCGCCCCCCGATCCCGAGCTTCCAGAAGTTGGGAATGCACATAATTCACAGCGCCGATGTCAAGCCCCCGCACCGGCTGGTTCGCCAGGATGATCTGTGGAGCCGCTTCAAGCACACGCCCGAGGATCAGCTTTTGCATATTCCCGCCAGACAACAGACGGATCGTCGTGTCCGGCCCCGGACACCGCACGTCGTATTTATGAATAATCTCATTGGCAAAACTGCGGGATTTTCGCCAGTCCAGCCACCCTCCCCGACTGAACGGCGTATTGCTGTACCGTTCCAGAATCGCGTTTTCCGTCAGATCGAAATCTGCAATCGTTCCTGTTTTGTGCCGGTCCTCCGGAATGCGGGCTATTCCACTTTCGACCGCTGTGCGCGGCGACCATTTGCTAAGAACTTCATCGTCCAGCTCCAGCACGCCGGTGTCAGGGCTGCGTTGTCCACCGACAACTTCGGCCATCGCCGCCTGCCCGTTTCCCGAAACACCGGCAAGACCGATGATTTGCCCTGCCCTAAGGTCAAGCGAGACGGATTTCAGGCCCGGCGCATTACCGATATCCGGTGTTGAAACAGTCCGAAGCGCCATCAGCGTTTTCCCCGGATTGGCAGGCGCCACAGCCGGCGGCGTGGCCTCCGCCCCCATCATCAGGGCAGCGAGTGCTGCCTTATCAGTGTCTTTGATGGCAACCCCGTCCACCATTTTACCATGACGCAAGACAACCACACGATCTGCGATCGCCATCACTTCATGCAGTTTGTGAGAAATAAATATGATAGACAGCCCATTCGCAATCGCCTGCCGCAACGTGGCAAACAGATCGTCCGTTTCCTGCGGTGTCAGAACTGCCGTCGGTTCATCCAGAATAAGAATGCGCACATCGCGGTAGAGCGCCTTCAGGATCTCGACCCGCTGTCTTTCGCCCACGCTCAGACTGCCGACTTTCGCATCCGGCGACACCGCAAGGTGAAACCGTTCGGACAATTCCACAATCCGTTGCCGCGCCGCCTTGCGGTCAAGCCGCGTGCTGAACAAGGGTCTTGTCCCAAGGGTAATATTCTCTTGAACGGTCATGTTATCGGCCAGCGTGAAATGCTGGTGCACCATTCCCACGCCCGCGTCCAGCGCCGCACGGGGATTGCCCGGCGGAAGTGTCTTGCCAAAGACAGAAACCGTCCCGTTATCAGCCGTGTACTGGCCAAAGAGAATGTTCATCAATGTGGTTTTGCCAGCCCCGTTTTCACCGAGCAATGCGACGACCTCACCCTTTGCCAGAGAAAAGCTGACCGCGTCATTTGCGGTCAGCTCTCCGAAACGCTTGGTGATCCCGTCGAGGCGCAAAACCTCTTCGCGATCTGTGCTCATAAGATCAGGAGGACTTCGGTTCGGCGTCGTTGATCTCTACCGTGTAAGCGCCGGATTTGATCTCTGCTTCGCGTGTTTTGACCAGTTCCATGGCCTGTGCAGGAACCTTACCTTCAAACGTTCCAAGAGGTGCAAGGGATGTGCCGCCCTCTCCCATGAAGGAATAAACACCGTAGTCGGCGGCTTTGAAGCTGCCGGCCTGCACCTCTGCAATCGCCTTGTCGAGGGTTGGTTCGAAGTGCCAGATCGCGGACGCCACAACCGTGTCGGGGTATTCCGCCTGCGTGTCGATCACATTGCCAATGGCCAGAATGCCCTTTTCCTTGGCGGCATCAGACACGCCGAACCGTTCCGCATAAAGAACATCAGCGCCGTTTTCGATCATCGCGAAAGCGGTTTCCTTGGCTTTGGGTGGATCAAACCAGCTGCCGATAAAGCTGACCTGGAATTTGATGTCCGGATTCATCTCTTTCGCACCGGCCATGAAAGCGTGCATCAGGCGGTTCACCTCGGGGATCGGGAAGCCACCGACCAGCCCGATGTTTCCGCTTTCTGTCATGGAGCCGGCAATGATGCCGGACAGATAAGAAGCATCCTGAATATAGTTATCAAAGACGGCAAAGTTTGGCAGCGCCGCATCTTCCTTGAAGCTGGACCCCATCAGGAAAGCAACGTCGGGATATTCCGCTGCCACTTCACGGGCTTCCTGCTCCGCGCCGAAAACTTCACCGATGATCAGCTTGTTACCCGCTTCGGCATATTCGCGAAGAACGCGGGCATAATCCGTGTTGCTCACATTTTCAGAGAATGAATAGTCAATGTCGCCCCGATCCTGCGCGGCCACGGCGGCTTTGTGAATCCGGCTGACCCACTGCTGTTCAACAGGTACAGTGTAGACACCAGCGGTTTTAATGGGTTCCGCGGCGAACACGGGCCCGGCCCCTGCTGTTCCAATTAACAATGATGTTGCTGCACTCGTCCCCAAGAAATGGCGACGGTTCATTTTGTTTGCTATTTTCACGGTGTATCTCCCTCTGGATGGCAACATGTAACGACGAGTCTGACCAACAGGTCAAGATTTTTTACGGATGCAACATTACCCTGCGTTACAAACTGCCCGCTTCCCTATTAAGAACAGTGGCTTGGAACAAGTTGTTGCGGGGAATTGCACGCATGTCCGGTAGAATGCAACCGCCGATTTGCCTAGAATCCGGTCGCATTGCGCGATTTTGCATCATTTGAACGACGGATCGCCCATTTTTCATTTAAGATACTGAAAAGTAATATAAAAACATTTTGCAACGCGCGTTTACTTCCTAATTCGCCCATTACCGACCGCCACTTACCACTGCGCAAAGAAAAAGGGGTAACCCGTGGATTACCCCCTTTCGCATCGTAACCCGCGGGTTACATCATTCATCAAGAGCCGCATTAAAGGCCCGAATGGCACGCTCCAACTGATCCTTAGGCACGCCTGCAAAATCAACCCGACCAACGATGCGGCATTCTCCATTGCGGGCAGTGACCTTCAACTCGCCAACGTGAAACTCGAACTTTTCTTTCGGTTCGCTTTTGATGGTCTTGGTGCTGGTGCCGGACTTGGACGCGGACACAAACCCCGCCAACACAACAGCCTGCGCATCCCTGTCAGAGCAAGCTGCAAGAGACTGGCGAAGCGCCCCAACATCCCCCTGCCCCGACTTAATCGCACGCGCAACATCAGCACCAAGGTTGCGGGATACATCCTTTGGCCACTGCAAAGCTTCACCGAGCGTGGTCAGCAAGTAAACAAAACTGCGTATGTAAGAGCGTTTCATTTTGTGCAGCGACGCATAAAGCCGCCCGACGAGCGCATCGGGGTCGCGTCCTTCCACCTGATCGTCCTGTGCTGCTGCGATCACAACCTGCGCCATTTCGGCAAAGGTCAGATCCTCACGCACAACGTTCTCTTCCACCATATCTATATAGCGGGTGATCCGGTCGTCTTCTGCCCGGTCCACCCGCGCGAGAATGGTCGCGAATTGAGCGTCGCCGGTTTCTTCAAGAAGTTGGGACAAAGCCGTAAAACGCCGCCAACCCTTCTTCAGTTGATAACCGCCGTCAGCGCCCGGAAAAACTTCAATCGGCTCTTTCTGTCCACGTTCACGAATAGAAGCCTTCAACTCGTCCATCTCGGCTGATACCGCGACAGCCTCCAGTTCCAGACGGTCGCGGGGCAATTCGTCTGTGGAAATTTCCGACAATGGCAACGCCTGCAGAACGCGTCCTTGCTCGGACGCTTCCCGAAATTCTTTCGCGTCCCGCGCATTCAAACGGCGCTGTTCGACCTTCGCTTCGGTGGTTTCCTGCAAGCTGTCCGCAGCCTCGCGCACCGCAGCCCCCATCGGGCCAACACTACGGGATCTGCGGGAAACAGGCTCAGTCGTATCTAAAGGGCCAAATCCGAATTTGTTTTTTGATGTCATTGCTTCGCTCCCTCACTGCCGTTTCGTTTATCCCAGGCATCAAGCACGGTTCCGAGAAATTCGCCGTATGCCCGATCGAAACTGTGCCGCGCCCGTTTCCATGTTTCCCGTGTCATATGCCGGTAGTCCTGCTCGTAGACCGACATTTGGAACCTGCCGGATTGTTCAACCGCACGGGTCATTTCGATCGGGTTCTGACAAACGTCCGCGCCAAAAACGTTCCGGAAGGCATCCATCATCGCAGCGTGCAACGGGTTGGTGTTTTCAAAACGGGTCATCAAAACACGAATGTCAGCAAAAGCTTTTGGCAGGGTGATGCCGGCATCTTCCGCCAGCGCCCCGAAGCCATCAGATATATCCGCCATCGCATCCCCCAGTTGCCCGAGGTAGCTGGTGGTGCTGTCATATTCCCAATAGCCGGGACCGGACGGGATATACAGAATGTCTGCCGCGAAAGCAGCGTTCAGGGATTGATAGCCAATCGCAGGCGGGCAATCGAAAATGATAATGTCGTATTGATCGTCGGGCAGTTCATCGAGATAGCGTGCCATACACCCGAAGAAGCTCCACGCTTTATGCAGGGCGCGATACTGGGCCGAGGCAAATTCCACAAAGGCCGCATTGGCGCAGGACGGAATAATATCAATCGTCGGCCAGCAAGTTGGCTGGATAAAATCCTGAACCCGTTGCGCCCCGATAGAACGCACATCATCCGGCAATTCTTCGGAGGACGGGTAGGGGCAATCATCCGGATCATCGTAGCTCTCTATAATCCGGTCCGCTTCACGGCACAGATCGCGGCACATGATACCCCAAACTGTATTCCATTCCTTTACCTCGGTCAGACCCATAGAGTGGGTCAATGTCGCCTGCGGATCGAAATCGACACAAAGAACCCGATACCCGTCGAGCGCCGCCGCATTGGCGAGATGCTGGGCCACGACTGTTTTGCCGACACCTCCTTTGAAGTTCGAAACCGCCGCCCGCATGGCGCGGCCCTTCGGGCGTTTTGGAAGCAGCGTCTTGCCGCGAAACTTTGCGCGACGGCGCAGTTCGTTAATCTCCTCCAGCGAAAACCAGCGTTGACGGCCGTCTTCTTCTGTGGCCCCTTGGGGCAGGGAAGGATCGTCCATCAGCTTCTTACGAAGTGTGTCAGCGGACACATCAAACATAAACTGGCTGATCTCCCATATAGAAAAAGGACGCAGGGTTTTCACCTCGCCCGGGGAAAAGGTTGAACGCCGGACCGCCGCCTGTTGTGCGAGACTGCGTTCATTCATTTGCTGAAGGTCTTTATGGTTGCGCATTGCTCTACTCTTGTTTTTGCCACATAGATGTTGAATAACGGGAATTGACAGAAAGAGCAAAACCGAATTTTCGATATTTTCCTGTAATCCCCCGATTCGGATGAAAAACAGGAAAAACAGGTCGAATTGCCGGGTCAGATAAAAAATAAGGGGACAGCAACCCTGCCTATACAGGCAAATAAGGTGACACCGTGGCTCCGATAAGGTGACACCTTGAATGTCCCCCTTAACCAATAAACCTTATCTATTCCTCTTTTTTAAGTTTTTCTCTCTTTTTCCCGATATTTCAAAGTGATTGACAAAAAACGGGAATTCATGCCTTCTTCAGATGCAGACAGAATCGACACCAACAAAAAAGTCGATCGCATCAGAGGCAGACAGTATGACAGGCAAACTATGGAACCCAAGCGATTAACCGGCCCCGAGGCCGGGGCGCTGAAGTATGACATTCTCACAGCATTGACCCTAATCGGGTTGAACGGCACGACGACCCAGCAGATGACAGTTCTCAGACTGACGGCTTTGGTCACAGCACGGTATAACTGGCGTGCGAATGAACTTTCAGTGGGCCAGCGGGACATGGCCCGCATGTGGGCGGTGAACGAACGTACGGTAAAGCGGGAAATAAAACGGCTGCTCGACAGCAAGATCCTGACCTGCAAACGGCAGGGCGTGCGGGGCAGGGTAGGGGCCTATGTGCTGAACCTTGCCGCAATAGCGAAACTTTCGGCGGATCAATGGGAGACAATCGGACCGGATTTTGCGGAACGTATGGCCGGCTATTTCCCGCAGCGTTCCGAAAATGTGGTGAAAGTCGATTTCACCGCGGCTTCCCTGCCATCGGGCGACCCCGAGGAAACGCGTTCAGGTACATGGCGGGCTGTTCAGCATGCTCTCAGAAAAAAGGACGAGGCGATCCATAACAACTGGTATTCCCGTCTGAGTTTGAAACTGTGCAAGGACCGGAAAGCGGAAATCCTTGCCCCCAGCAGGTTTGTTGCCAATTACATACAAACACATCTTTTCGATGAATTGCATCATGCTTTGGAACAGGAGTTTGGTATTCTGGACGAGATCCGAATTACAGTCTGAAAAAAGGCTTCAAGCTTGGGCGCTTTAACCCTTGTAAATCAAGATAAAGCGCCGTTCGTTCTTTATACCCAACTGTAATATTTGTGAGGATATTTGTCCAAGTGTCTGAATAGATGTAAAAAACCACCGGCGTATTGCTACACCGGTGGAAGCTTCCACAGAACGGCTTTTCGGGGCAGCCTGTTCCGGGAAGACATTATCCGGAAGGGCTGACTGTCGACCCTTCCGAATGGGGGGTTATGTTCAGGCGTCCTGTTTCGGCAATTGGCCGAGTGTGACTTCCAGTTCCAGTTCACGCCCTTTACGCAGAACCGTAACGGTCTGTCTGCTGTCCGGTGCGGCACCGGCCACAGCGCGGGGCAAATCCCGAAGCGTTTCAATTTCGGTTCCGGCGAAGGACATAACGATGTCACCAGCCTTGAAACCGGCCTTATCCGCTGGGCTGTCGTCCTGTACCGCCTCGATCACCGCACCTTTTGGGGCATCATAGCCCAGAACAGCGGCGACTTCGTCGCTCATCGGGCGTATCTGGACTCCCAGCCAGCCCCGATCAATCGTACCATCTGCGGACAGATCGGCCACGATCGTTTTGACCATATCGGCCGGTACAGCAAAGCCAATGCCAACCGATCCACCATCCGGAGAGAAGATTGCGGTGTTCACCCCGATGACTTCACCATCAGCGTTGAACAGCGGTCCACCGGAGTTACCACGATTAATCGCGGCGTCGGTCTGGATATAGTTGTCAAAAGGTCCCGATTTGATGTCACGGGATTTGGCCGAGATGATCCCCGTGGTTACGGTGCCGCCCAGTCCGAAAGGGTTGCCAATCGCAATCGCTTCGTCACCAACGCGGATATCTTCGGAACTGCCGAATTCGACGACCGGAAGCTCTTCGTCTGTATCAACGCGCAACAGCGCGATGTCGGTCAGAGGGTCACTGCCCACAACGGTCGCCGTAAAGCTGCGCCCGTCGGATAACTTGACCTTCACTTCATCGGCGTCCGCCACAACATGGTGGTTGGTCACAATATCGCCGTCAGAGCTGATGATAAAACCGGAGCCGAGACCGGTTTTCGGGGCTGCTTGCGGGGGCATGGGTACTTGAAGCCCGTAACGGTTCTGGAATTGTTGCAGAAGCTTGCTCTCTGCAGAAACCGGCAGGGCCTTTTGTGTGACTTCAATGAAGACCACGCTCGGGGTTACGGTTTCTACCAGATCGGCATATCCACCAGCGGGAACCGCGAACGCTGTGGACGGGGCAAAGGAAATCGCACCGCTTGCGGCTATTGTTGCAGCCATCAGCGCGGCGGTCAGGGTTTTGCGGGGTTTGAAAATTAGTGTCGGTGTCATGTAGTGCTACTCCGTAGTCTTGTTCCTGTGGAAAGGAGATGGGGCATGCAATTAAGGATGACTTTGCAGCAGCTATACAAATTTGTAATCTTTGCAGATCAACGCGCTGCACTAGACTTTTCTGGTGTAGAACAGCAGGACCGCATCCCATCGGGCGTGGAGAATTCAGGAAGGCCGGATGAAAATTCTTGTGATCGAAGATGATAAGACAACGGGCGATTATGTCGCCCACGGTCTGCGTGAAGAGGGTCACACGGTTGACCTGATAGAAAACGGGCGGGACGGGTTAATCCGCGCAAGCACTTCGGATTACGACATTCTTGTGGTTGACCGGATGCTGCCCGATCTCGACGGATTGTCGATCGTCAAAACCCTGCGCGGGGCGAAAAACCTGACGCCGGTTCTGTTCCTGACCTCGCTTGGCGGGGTGGATGACCGGATAGACGGGCTGAACGCGGGGGCGGATGACTATCTGATCAAACCCTTTGCCTTCGGTGAATTGTCAGCACGGGTCGCGGCCCTTGCACGGCGCCCGAAAATGGCTGAAATGGAAAGTACGTTGCATGCAGGTGATCTGACGATGGATCTGATCCGGCGCAAGGTCACGCGGGGTCACGTAGAGATCGATCTTCTGCCGCGGGAGTTTGCCTTGCTTGAACATCTGTTGCGGCGAAAGAACCGCGTGCAGACCCGCACGATGTTGCTGGAGGCAGTCTGGGACATCAGCTTTGATCCCCAGACGAATGTTGTGGAAACCCATATCAGTCGCTTGCGGGCGAAAGTGGACAAACCCTTTGATACGGAACTGATTAAAACAGTGCGCGGTGCGGGCTACCGGATAGAGGCGTCCTGATTGATGGCAGAACGCGCGCCCAGACGGATCAACCTGCTGCAATCCACGCCCCTGCGGCTGACCGTGGGATTGATTGCCCTGTTCGCGCTGGTCAGCCTGATCAGTCTCGGGGCGGCCTTTCTGGTGATCCGTGATTCCATGCAGCAGGCCATGCGGTCCGATCTGACACAGGAATTTGCCGGTTTCCAGGCTGCCCCGACCGCAGGGGCCGTGGCCGCATTGGTCAAGGCCGAGGCGGCCGTTACGCGGTCCGACCGTCGTATCCTAAGCTACACGGCACCGGACGGGCGGCATTACGGCAACGGATATATCGCCTTCACAGAGGACGGATTTCGTGTCCTTTCGATCTCCAAAGACGATGACCTGTCCCAACTGACCTATCTGGCGGTCAGCCGTCCACTCTACGGGGGGCGGCTGACCATTGCCATCAGTCGCGCACAGATTGATAATCTGAGCGATTTCTTCATAAAAATCCTGCTGCTCAGCGTGCTGCCCACCACAGCCATCGGCCTTACGGCGGGGCTGGTTCTGGCACGGCGCACGGCACGGCGGATCAGGGCCATCGGGGACACACTGGACAAGATGGCGGGCGGCGATCTCGGGGCGCGGGTACCCATACTGTCAGGGCGCAGGGACGACCTGTCATTCATTGCCACCCATGTGGACCGGATGGGACAGGCACAGCAATCGTCGGTAGCAGCGCTCAAACAGGTTTCTGCCGATATTGCCCACGATCTGAAAACGCCGATCCAGCGGGTTGCCGTGATGCTGAACCAGGCGCGTGAAATGCCGGAGCTGCCTCCCGCACTGGAAGATCTGATGCACCGCGCCGGACAGGAGACCGAAGGGATTGTGGCGACGTTCCAGTCCTTGCTTCAGATCGCACAGATCGAAGGGGGCAGCCCGAAATCCCGTTTCGCACCGGTTGATCTGGCAAAACTGGCGGCGACATTTGTGGAAGTTTACGAACCCTCCGCCGAGGAAACCGGACACCGGCTGACGGTGACCGCACCCGAGGGAACGGGATTCACAGTAATGGGCGACAAAGCACTGCTTGGGCAGGTGCTCGCCAATCTTATTGAAAATGCCCTGCGCCACACACCCGAAGGAATACCAATAGATGTGCGGCTGGAGCGGTCCGGCGCGGATGTTGTTCTGACTGTTGCGGACAAGGGACCGGGCATTCCCGAACAGGAACGGGACAACGTACTCCGGCGCCTTTACCGGCTGGAGCAAAGCCGCACGACTTCGGGCAGCGGCCTTGGCCTGAGCCTTGTTTCGGTCATTGCCGATCTGCACGAGGCCCGCCTGACACTGGAGTCTAACGAACCCGGTTTGCGGGTCCGCCTGCGGTTTCCGCCACCCGCTGTGATTACTCCATAAACCAGCCGTGGCTGACGACCAGTGATTGTCCGGTCAGGGCATTGGTGGGGAAGGCGGCGAACATATGCGCCACTTCGGCCACGTCTTCCACGGTGGTGAACTCCTGATCCACAGTCTTGCCGAGCATGACGGTCCTGACCACTTCCTCTTCTGAAATGCCCAGCTCTTTGGCCTGCTCGGGGATCTGTTTTTCCACCAGCGGCGTTTTGACAAAGCCAGGACAGATCACATTTGAACGCACGCCGTGGGCGGCCCCTTCTTTGGCGATCACGCGGGACAGGCCCAGCAAACCGTGCTTTGCCGTCACATAGGCGGATTTAAGGGGAGAGGCTTCCTTGGAATGGACCGATCCCATCAGAATAACCGAACCGGACCCCGCCTTATACATATGGGGCAGGCAGGCTTTGGTTGTCAGGAAAGCGCCGTCCAGATGGATTGCCAGCATTTTCTTCCATGCGGAATAGGGGAAATCCTCTACCTTGTGGACAATCTGGACACCGGCGTTTGACACCAGCACGTCGATCTGTCCCCAAGTGTCGATCACTTCGGCCACGCCTGCGTTCACGGCCTCTTCATCGGTCACATCCATTGCAACGCCCATGGCCGTTCCGGGGTATTCGTCGCTCAACCGTGCAGCTGTGTCTTTGGCCGCATCAAGGTCAAGATCCGCAATGACCACTTTCGCGCCGTCTTCCATATAACGCCGCGCAATGGATTCCCCGATGCCTCTGGCAGAGCCGGTAATAATGCAAACTTTGTCTTTCAAATTCATTTCGCTTCCTTTGCGGTCCTGTGTCTGTTCAATCTGTCCCCTGCAAGATCGTAAATGCCGATGCGCCCGTCCGATTTATGCCGGTTTTCCCAATCGGGATGGGTCAGGGTTTCCATCACATCTTCGCGCCCTGCGGCCCAACGGTCCAGCATTGAATTGCGGGAAAACTCGTAATCCTTGGAACCGCCTTCATATTGCGCCTGCCGGTAAATCAGATGCACGATTGCGATGTCCGGTTCGCCGTCTTCGCACAGCAACGCGCGGGCGTCGGGATCATTGCGCAGTTCTTTAGGGAGTTTTTTAAACAGTCTTTCAGCCGCTTCACGTTGTTGGTGCAGGCGTTTCATCATTTCGGTGTTAAACCGTGTGCGGCTGGAATAGCGGATGTCCTTGACGCGGGATTCTATGTCCCAGACCGATTGGGGCACCGGCCCTTTGGCGTTAAAAAGGTCAATCTGAAAGATGCACATCTCGCTGCTGTTGCCGGGATGGTCCAGTACGTATTTCAGGGGCGTATTGGAAACCAGTCCGCCGTCCCAGTAGAACTGCCCGTCAATTTCGACTGCCGGAAACCCCGGCGGCAGCGCACCGCTGGCCATGATATGTTCGGGGCGGATGGTTTCCCGTGCGCTGTCAAACCAGGTCATATTGCCAGTGGCCACATTGACCGCCCCGATACTAAGACGGGTGGGCCCGTTGTTCAGACGCTCGAAATCCACCAGTTCCAGCAGGGTTTCGCGCAGTTCAGAGGTATCGTAATAACTGTCCGCGCCCTCCTGTCCGGGCAGGCGCATCGGGGCAGGGGGCACGCGGGGCCGGAAAAAACCGGGGGCGCCTGTTGTCATGGTGGCTGCGGCGCTGATGTTGTTGAAAACCGTCAGGGCCGTGTTGAATTTTAGCGGTGTCAGATATGCGGTATTTGCGGTGATCCGCGTCCAGAAGGCCCGCAATTGATCAACGCAGCTTTCCGGCGGATTGCCCGCAATAATCGCTGCATTAATGGCGCCAATGGAAATGCCCGCCACCCAGTCGGGATGATGCCCGCGGGCGTCAAGCTCTTCCACTGCGCCCGCCTGATAAGAGCCGAGCGCACCGCCGCCTTGCAACACAAGCACGGTCTTTTCTCTGTCAGTTTTTCTGGTCATCGCATTGCCTTCCTTTTCCACATTTAGGCGGGATCGGCACAAATGCGAAGGAAAAGCAGGATTATCTTTTCGTGAAAGAATGGAGCAGGGGGCTAAAGCCTTTTCCGCAGGTCCGTTTTCAACACTTTTCCGTAGCTGTTCTTTGGCAGGGCCTCCAGAATTTCATAGCGTTTCGGCTTTTTGAAAGACGCGATTTGCGACCTGCACCAGTCATCGAGCTGCGCCGTATCGCAAGACCTGCCCTGTTCAAAGACGATAAAGGCGACCACGATCTCTCCCCATTCGGCATCCGTTGCCCCCACGACCGAGACCTCGAACACGTCAGGATGGGTGAGCAAAACTTCCTCGACCTCGCGCGGGTAAATATTGCTGCCACCCGAAATGATGACGTCTTTGGACCGGTCCGTGAGGGTCAGGAAACCGTCTGCGTCCAGCCGTCCCATATCGCCCGTTTTCAGCCAGCCGTCCTGCAGGGTTTTGCGGGTTGCCTCTGCGTTATCCCAATACCCTGCCATTACGCTGTCGCCCCGCAGGATGATTTCGCCTGTTTTGCCCGAAGGCATATCGTTCATTGCGTCATCCACCACGCGCAGGGTGACGCAGGTTTGGGCGAAACCGACCGACACGCGCCGCGCCTCGGCATCAGGGTGCTCGCGGTCTGCCACCAGATCGCGGGGCAGGGCGGTGATGGTCATCGGGCTTTCACCCTGCCCGTAAATCTGCACGAATTTCGGTCCCAGTACCCTTAATGCCTCGTTTATGTCGGCCAGATACATCGGACCACCGCCGTAAATCACCGTGCGGATCCCGCTGCCGTCATAGCTTTCGCTTTTGGCGTATTCCACCAGCCGTTTGATCATTGTCGGGGCGGCAAAAAACACAAGGTTGCCAAACTGCCGGCCGAGTGCAGCTATTTCCGCCGGATCAAACCCTTGGGACGGGGGGATCAGGTGTCGCGCACCGGCCCGCACGAACTGGAAGTTATAAAGGCCCGCCCCGTGGGACATGGGGGCCGCATAAAGCGAAACATCATCAGGGCAGACACTGTCCACATCCAGCGTATAACTGCCTGCCATTGCGTGAATATTCCGGTGGGTGATCATCACCCCCTTGGGCCGACCCGTGGTTCCGGAAGTGTAAAACAGCCACGCAATATCATCCATTTCCACAGAGGCAGGCGGCTGATAGGTATCGCGGGGCAGCGAAGCAAATGCAGTCAGGCCGCGTTCGGGGCAGGGCAGGGACATATCCCCGCCAAAGACATCGCCGCTTTCGGTTATGACAATAGAGGCGCGGGCATTTTCGATGATCCAGACAGCCTCTCGCGGGTGGAGTTTGTAATTGATCGGGACAATCGCCGCGCCAATCCAAAGAACGCCGTAAAGAATTTCCAGATATTCGGCGCAGTTTCGGGTGAAAAGGGCAACGCGGTCGCCCTTTTTGATGTTGTAGTGCTGCGCAAGGTGCCGGCTGATGGCACAGCTTTGCGCCGCAAAATCTTCGTATGTGGCGTGAAGAACCTCGCCTGTCTGGATTGCAGGGCGCGCAGGGCGGGCCCGCGCAGTCTGGTGCAGCCAAAGGGCAAGGTTCATTTTATTACGCTTTTACAGTTTCAAGAACAGAGACATAATTGGCCACACCGGAGCCCCCCATGTTAAAGACCAGACCAAGGTTCGCCCCGTCTTTCTGGATGCCGCCGGCCTGACCTGTCACCTGACGGAAGGCCAGCGCGTGCATCGACACGCCGGTCGCGCCAACCGGGTGGCCTTTGGCCTTCAGCCCGCCCGACAGGTTCACCGGCAATGCGCCATCCTTGAACACAGTGCCCTCTTCCAGCGCCCGTGCGCCCTGACCCTTTTCCGTCAAACCCATTGCTTCGTAGGTCAGCAGTTCAGCGATGGTGAAACAGTCATGCACTTCGGCAAAGTCGATGTCTTTCACAGTGGTGCCGGATTGCGCAAAGGCATTATGGAATGCCCGCTCCGGACCTTCGAATTTCAGGAAATCGCGGGAGGACATGGGCAACGTATCGCTGACATGGGCCGCCGCACGGAAACCGGCCACCTTGGGGAAGTTCACCGCATTTTCACCGGTGGTCAGTACCACGGCCGCCGCCCCGTCCGTGACCAGCGAACAGTCGGTCAGCCGCAGGGGGGGGGCGATTTCCGGATTGCGATTGGTGATCTGGCTGCAATCTTCAACGGTGAAGGGTTTTTGCATCTGCGCCAGCGGGTTATCCATGGCGTTCATGTGGTTCTTGGAGGCAATCCGCGCCATCGCATCAAGCGGGTCGTTGTACTGCTTGCCATAGGCTTTGGCCGCCAGCGCGAACACCTGCGGGAAGCTCAGCCCTGCTTCGGTGCTGTCATTCTGGTATCCGGCCCCTGCCAGTGCCGTGGTAATATCCGCAGTCGGGCGGTGGGTCATCTTTTCAGCCCCGACGACCAGCACGGTTTTTGCCTGCCCCGCACGGATTGCATTCATCCCCGCATGGATCGCTGCGGAGCCGGAGGCACAGGCATTTTCTGCCCGCATCGCCGGTTTGAAACGGAACTCCGGATAGGCCTGCATAATCAGCGAAGACGCAAACCCGTCGCTGACCATACCGGAGTTGAAATGCCCCAGAAACAGCGCGTCGATATCCGCCGGATCAACGCCGGCTTCTTCAATCGCTTCGCGGGTCGCAGCTACGATCATGTCTTCGAGATTTTCGTCCAGCCGGCCGAATTTGGTGTGGCCACTGCCAACGATGCAAATGTCATGTGTCATGGTTTTCTCCTCATTTGGCAGAACTATGGCAAGTTGACCTTGCGCTGTCACGGGCAAAAGGGGCGGATTTTCCGTTGTGCCGCATGGTTACGAATTGTGTCCGAATTGTTGCAGCGCGGCCTTCGCGGCCCCCATCAGAAACGCCTGATCGCTGCCGATAACAAACAGGTTTGCCCCTGCTTTCTGCCATTTTGCGCTGTCTGACGGATTGCCCAGAAACAGCCCCGCGGCGGTTCCCGCCGGCGCGGCTGCGACGACGGTGTCCTGACAGAGCGTTTCGACTTTTGCGTCAGCCGGATCGGTCAGGCCAAGTGAAACCGTCAGATCGACCGGCCCGAGCAGAAGCCCGTCAACACCGTCAACGGCAGCAATGTTGCCAGCCTGTGCGACGGAGGGTTCATCTTCTATCTGGCAGATCAAGACTGTTTCCTGTGCAGCCTGTTCCAGATGCCCCGCGATACCCCGTGCGCCATAGTCCGCCCCCGCAGTAGAAGGGGAAAAGCCGCGCCCCTGCGCACCAAAGCGGGTCGCTGCGACCAAGGCGCGCGCCATTTCCGCGTCGCGCACCTGCGGGGCCATAATACCCGCAGCCCCCGCATCAAGCGCGCTCGCAATCCAGTGGCTTTCGCTTTCGGGGATGCGCACCAACAGCGGCAGTTTTGCAGCCCGCGCCGCCATTGTCATTGCGGCAATGGTGGCGCGATCAATGGCGGCGTGCTCTGCATCGAGAATGGCAAAGTCAAACCCCGCAAGGCCCAGTATTTCCACATTGGCCGGATCACATGATTTCACGAAGCTGCCGACCAAACGGTCTCTGGCCCGCAGCCGCTTTGCAAACGTGGCACGGTAAGACATTACGCCGCCCCGTATCCGCCGCCACCCGGAGTGACCATCATCACCTCGTCATCCGGTTGCATCTCTTTCTTGCGGGTGTCGCTGACCGTTTCGCCGTTGATCCTGAAGCTCCCCGCTGCGCCGTCCTTACCGCCAAGCAGACCTTCCGGACCGGACGTCAGGCGGGAGGGGATGGTGTTGAGCAGCCACGGGCGATCGGTGCGCATTTTATAGCCGATCCGCTGACCATCACCGCCCGGTTGTTTGCCTGCCCCGCCGGTGCCGTGTTCCAGCTCCTTGCAGGTAAAGGCGATAGGGTAGGAGGCTTCGAGCACTTCCACCGGAACCGCCGACACGCCTGTGGGGTAACAGACGGCGGAAATGCCCGGTTTTGTTGCGCGTGCGCCCATGCCGCCGGAATAGTTGAACATGGAGGAGGTGAAGGGTTTGCCGTCTGCGTCGCGCCCCTGAATCTGTACGGTCCAAACAGCGCCTGATCCTTCGGCGACAACAGCATCCGGCACAACTTGCGCCAGCGCCTTCAGAATCGGGAAGGGCACATACATGCCAACCACGTGGCGCGCGTTTACGGGCGACGGATACTTAGCGTTCACCACGCATTCTTCAGGCAATTTCAGTTTAATCGGCGTCAAAGATCCCGCGTTATTCGGAAGATCAGGGTTCAGAGTGGATCGCACCGCAAAGGTTGCATAGGCGTGGGTATAGGCCGGAACGACATTGATCCCCATTGCGCTCGGGCCGGAGCTGCCTTCAAAGTCGATTTCGATTTCGCCTTTTTCGGCGTCCACCGTTACGGCGGTTTTCAATTCGATCACCTCGCCGCCCGGAACGTCGAATTTGGACGATCCGTGATAGATGCCTGCGGGCAGTTTGCGGATCGCCTCGCGGGTGGCAGTTTCGGATTTGGAGATGATGGCTTCTGACAGGTCTGAAATGTCCTCCAGTCCGTAGCGGTCGCACAGGGCGTTCAACCGCTCCGATGCAATCATCCCCGAAGACACCTGCGCCCCGAGATCGCCCATCAAGGCATCCGGCGTGCGCACATTGCGTTTGATGATCCGGAACAGGGTCTCGTTCGGGCGGCCTTCTTCATAGAGCTTCATGGTGGGAATCCACAGGCCTTCTTCGTGGATGTCGCGCGCGCCCGACCCGATGCCATAGCCGCCGATATCGGAATGGTGAATGGTCGATCCTGCATAGGCGATGATGCGCCCGTTGCGGAAGATCGGGGACAGGACGGTAATGTCAAAGAAATGCCCTGCCGACATCCAAGGATCATTTGTGATCAGCACATCGCCGGGTTTCAGGCTGGCAGGATCATAGTCCTGCAACAGGTTCCGCGCGGCGGCCGCCAGTGAATTGATGTGACCGGGGGTGCCGGTAACCGCCTGTGCCACCATTCGCGCCTGTTCGTCGAACAACCCGTTGGCCAGATCACCGGCTTCGCGCACAATGGGGCTGAAGGCAATGCGTTGCAGGGCGCGGGCCTGTTCGCTGACGATGCCGATCATATTGCTCCAGAGGATTTGCAGTTCTACGCCGTCCATCATTTCTCTCCCGATTTTTCTGCAACGAGGCTTCCGCTCTCGTGATAGGTGACTGTCCAGCCTTCCAGAACGAAGATGGTTGTCTCCCGCTCCTCGATGATGACCGGGCCTTTTATGCTGTCGTTTGGGGTTATTGCGCTGCGCGACCAGACCGGTACGTCTTGCGCCTCTCCGCGGATGTATACGGGGCGGGTGCCTTTGGGGCCGGATGTGTCCGCGCCAGCGGATTTAGACGCGTTGCGATCCGGCTGCACGCCTGAAGCCGTGACGAGCCAGTTGACGGTTTCGATCTTCATGCCGTCCAGTTTCAACCCGTACTGGCGCAAATATTCCGCTTCGAACAACTCTTTGATTGCGTCACTGTCACGGGATGTGCGCGGATCATGGTCGAGCGTGATGCGCACTTCGGATTGCTGGCCGAGATAGCGCATCTCAAGGGCAAAGCCGAAGTGGAAGTCCTCTTCTCGGATGCCAGCCTCGGCCAGAGCTGCCGCTCCTTCGCCGGTCATGGCATTCAACAGTGCATCGACTGCATCCCAATCGAGCGATTCAAGCGGGCTGACATGGCTGCGCACCAGATCAATCTGGGCCGGTGTGACCAGCGTGCCGAATGCCGACAGAACAGAAGCCAGCGGGGGATAAATGACTTTGGTGCTGTTGGTCAGTTCCCCGACCATACAGGCGTGCACCGGACCCGCGCCACCAAAAGCCAGCAGCGGCATGCCGCGATAATCGATGCCCCGTTCGGTGGCGTGGGTGCGGGTGGCCGCAGCCATCTGTTCGCAGACCACTTCGAACACGCCCCAGGCGGCCTGATGGCGGGGCAGGGACAGCGCATCGCCAAGTGTGTCATAGGCGGCCTGCGCCCCTGCAAGATCCAGCGCCATGTCACCGCCAAGGAAGTTATCGGCATCCAGCACGCCAAGCACCAGATCCGCATCGGTGACGCAGGGATCACTCCCGCCCCGACCATAGCTGACAGGGCCGGGCATGGATCCCGCACTTTCGGGGCCGATTTTCAGCAGGCCCAGATCGTCCACAGATGCAATGGATCCGCCGCCCGCGCCAATCTCGATCATGTCGATAGACGGTACTGTGATCGGCATGCCGGATCCGGGTTTAAAGCGGTAACGGCGGTCCACCTCGAACGTGCCGGTGACAAGCGGTTCGTGGTTTTGCACCAGACAGGCTTTGGCAGTGGTGCCGCCCATATCAAAGGAAATCAGATCGGGAATATCAAAGATGCGGCTGAAATAGCAGGCCACCAATGCGCCAGCTGCGGGGCCGCTTTCGATCATGCGCACGGGCATGGTGCTGGCCCGTTCCGCGCCGATCACTCCACCGTTTGACAGCATGATCAGGGGTTGCTGGTTAAAGCCGCGGGTTTTCAGTTCTTCGATCAATGCGGTCAAATAGGGGCGCGTGATCGGCACGGTATAAGCGTTGATTGCCACGGTCGAGGCCCGCAGGTATTCGCGCATTTGCGGTGCGATGACCGAAGACAGGGACACATAGATGTCCGGCGCCTCTTGCGCAAAAATCCGGCGCACGTCTTCTTCGTTCGCGCCGTTGCGGTAAGAGTTCAGGAAACACACAGCCACCGAAACAATGCCTTTTTCGCGGCACTGGCGGATCACATCGCGCACGGCATCGGCATCCACAGGGGTGCCTACAGTGCCATCAGCGAAGGTGCGTTCCTTCAGGGTGAAAGTGCGCTCCGACGGGATCAGCGGTTCGGCAAACTCGATCTGCGGATCGTACATATCATAGCGGTGTTCCTCGCGGATATAGAGAACATCGCGGAAGCCTTCCGTCAGGATCAGGGCCACGGGCGGGCCTTTGCGTTCGATCAATGCGTTGGTCACAACAGTCGTGGCGTGGACAACCACATCGTCCACATCTTTTGCTGTCAGTCCGGCACGGCCCAGCACCAGATCGACACCTCTGAAGAACCCTTCAAGCAGGTTGTTGTGGGTGGTAAGGGTTTTGTCCACATAGCTTTGCCCGTCCGAGGACAACAGTACAGCGTCGGTAAACGTGCCGCCAATGTCGATTGCAAGGGAATGTCGGGTCATACGGGATACTCCAGATAGCCTAAATTGGTCGAAATCTCGCGGGCTGCATCAAGTGCGGCGCGGATGTAGGTGGGGTCGGGTTCGGATGTGATCTGCTGGACGGAGCCGACCACAGTGATGGTGGCGACGAACTGCCCGTCGCTGTCAAAAACCGGAGTTGAAATGGCGTTCACGCCGGGCAGGATTTCCTGCGGGGCAATGGCCCAGCCTTTGGCTCGCGCCTCTGCGATTTGGTCTTGCAGGGTGTCACGGTCCAGTCCCGCCAGTTCGGGATCGCCTCCATCCAGCCGTGCGTTGAACCGGTCCAGCAGGGACGTGTTCCCCCAAGCCAGCGCCACCTTACCCTGTGCGGAACTGTGCAGCGGCAAGAGAGCACCCGGCCGGGTGATGATCTGGACGGGGGTTTCCACGCGCACGATGTCGATCACCCGCATGCCTGCTTCTTCGGGGATGGACAGGGTGACGGTTTGCTGAACGCTGTCACGCAAGGCCGCCATAACAGGGCGGGCTACGGCTGTCAGTTGGGTGCCGTCCGCAATGGCCTGCCCCAGATGGAACAGTTTCAGCGTCAGGCGATAGCGTTCGCTCGCCGCATCCTGCCGCACGTATCCCAGTTGCACCAGCGTCTGCAGGTAGCGGTGGGTGCGTGCCCGCGGCATCCCGAGCGCATTGGCGATGTCGGTGACACGGGCCGGTTCGGTGTGTTGGGCCATTTCCTCCAGCACGGCGAAAGCGGCCACGGTGGACTGGTTGGTGCGGTTTGAATCAGTGGTGGGTGGCATCAGTTTCCTCCCAATAGGGTTGGCAAGCCAAGGGACAGGACAGGGACAAAGGCCACCAGCATCAGAACCAGCAGGCAAAGCCCGATCATCGGCAGAATGGCCAATGCGACTTTCTCCAGCGGTTCGCGGCTGATGGCAGCGACAATGAACAGGCAGAGGCCCACAGGCGGGGTGATCATGCCGATCATCAGGTTCAGAACGACCATGACACCGAATTGCACAGGGTCGATTTGCAGCAACGGGAAGACTTCGTTCAGGATCGGCATCGCCAGCACCAGCGCTGCCAGAGGTTCCAGAAACAGGCCCAGAACCAGCAGAACGATGTTCAACAACAGGATCAGAACCCAAGGCTGTTCGCTGATGTCGCGCATCTGTGCGGCAATGGCGCGGGGGATGTTTTCAATCCCCAAAATGAAAGATGTCATAGAGGCGACGGCCACAATCAGCATCACGCCGGCGGTCATGGTGGCCGTGTCGTAAAAGGCGGTAACGATCTTGGACGGGGACAGCGTGCGATAGAGGAACAGGCCGATCAACAAGGCGTAAACGGCGGCCACTGCGGCGGCTTCTGTGGGGGTGAAGATCCCTGCGCGGATGCCACCGACAATGATGACGGGCAACATCAGCGCGGGAAGGGCACGAAGGGTCAGGCCGAAACGTTCTTCCTTCGCGACAGGGGCCGGAACGGGGTGGTCTTCAACGCGGGCGCGCCACAGGGTGTAAAGGATCAGCAGGCCGCACAGCGTGAAGGCTGGTACGATCCCCGCCAGAAACAGGCTCGAAATCGACGTGCTGGTCAGAACGCCGTAAAGGATCAGCGCCAGTGAAGGCGGTACAAGCGGCCCAAGGATCGAACCGGCGGCTGTCAGTGCTGCGGCATATTCCGCGCGGTATCCGTCGCGGCGCATGGCCGGGATCATCACGGAACCGATTGCAGAGGCTTCGGCAGTGGCCGCACCGGACACACCGGAAAACATCATGGAGGCCAGCACATTCACCATCGCCAGCCCGCCTTTGACACGGCCCACCAGCATTTGTGCGAACCGCACGATCTGGCGGGTCAGATCCGCCGAGTTCATCAGATTGCCCGCAAGGATGAAAAACGGAATGGTCAGCAAGACAAAGTTATCGACCCCTGCGATCATCTTCTGGGGGAAACCGATCATCAACTGCCACTGGTCGTTCACCAGCAGATAGGCAACCGAGGCCAGACCCAGCGAAAAGGCAACCGGCACGCCAAGGATCAGGCAAACGATAAATGCGATCAGGTAAAGGGTCATTGGGCCACCCCGCTTTCGTTGCGCTGAAGCGCGTCTTTCAAAGTCTCGCCGGAGCCGATTGCCCGCAGGCACAGCAGCAGATCCGCAACCAGCCGAAGCGCGACAAAGGCCATGCCGACCGGCAGAGCAAGGTAAACCCAATAGATCGTCGCTGCTTCGGGGGCATTGGCACCGAACAGGTCTTCAAGAAGGAAGCGCAGGGCGGGGATTTTCGAACGTCCGGCCAGATCGGCAAAAATCATGCCGTACCAGACCAGCAACACACACAGCAGCAGGGACAATCCGGTGCACAGTGCACCCAGCAACAGGGCCGGTACGCGGGGCAGGGACAGGGACAGAAAGCCCAATGCGGCGACCTCTCCTCTTTCGTAGGCCAGTACAATGCCAAGAAACGAAAGCCAGATCAGCATGTAGCGGCAGATTTCCTCCGCCCAAAGCAGCGAGGCGTTGAACCCGTAGCGCATTACTATCTGGGTTGTCATCAACACCAGCAGTGCTGCGATCAATGTGACAAGAAGCCAGCGGATTGCTGAACGCAAAGCGGTTTGGGCAGGCATGAGAAAGGTCATTCCCCGAGTCCCCTGTTGGTCGGTGGCAGTTAAAGGCGTTAATGGGCGGAGGGTCGGGCTGGCCGCATCAGGACGGGCCAGCCCTTGGTTCAGGTGAAATCTGCTTCCTGATATTCCGTCAGATGCAGATAGTCCTTCCGCGCCGGTGCAAAGACATCAAGGTTCACGGCGGTTTCATCGCCCAAAGCCTCTCCGCAATGGACCACATCGGGCGGGATGCGGACCACTTCGCCCGCGCCCACCTCTATGACTTCGTCACCGATTTCAAAGCGCACGCGCCCTGACAGGATATAGGCAAGCTGTTCGAACGGGTGGGAATGGGGTTTTTTCTCCATTCCCGGTTCAAGCCAGTTCATCACCATGATGGCTCCGTCACCCCGAAAGGCTGTGCGTGATACGCCGGGGCGGACATCTTCGCGTGGCAAATCCGTCCAGCGGTAGACATTTGTAGCCATGTTTCAGTTACCTGTGCGGAAGGCTTCGGTGACTTTGGCCACCATCGGATCTTTGGCGGTCCATGTCTCAACCACAGATTCCGTCTTGGCTTGCATCGCATCCAGATCGGACAGGGGCGTGATGGTCACACCGTTTTCTTCAAGGAACGCCGTTGTGTCCGCTTCCTGACTGGCAGCAAGGGCATAGGCCTCGGCGGTGGCTTCCTTACCGGCGGCGGTTACGGCGGCTTTTTGTTCCGCGCTCAGCCCGTCAAACGTTTTGCCGGACAGCATGATAACGCCCGGCCAGAAGTAGTGGCCGGTCAGGGTCACATCCTTGGCGGATTCAAACAGGCTCTCGGACTGGATGGAGGACAGGTTGATCTCCACCGCGTCGATCGTTCCGGTCTCAAGGGCAGAGTATACCTCGCCGTAGGCCATGCCGATCGGGTTTACACCGATGCCTTCCCAAGTGGCCTTGTGCAGCGGGATCGGCACGATGCGGGTTTTCAATCCGGCAAAATCAGCGGTGGAGCCGACTTTGGATTTTGCCAGAAAGTGCCGCTGGCCTGCTTCGACAAAACCGACCCCTTTGATGGATTTTTCATCCAGAGTGGCCAGCAGTTCATCCCCGAGATCAGAGGTCAGAACGCCGGACATCTGTTCGTAGCTGGAAACCACAAACGGCAGTTGCAGGGCATCAAAGCCGCCGGCGCCCAACACCAGCGGCAGCGTCGCCGACGACACAAGCGCGCCGTTGATAAGGCCGATCTGCAGGCCTTCCAGCAGTTGTTTGTCGTCGCCAAGCTGGCGGTCGCCATAAACTTCGACCGCAACTGCACCGCCGGTTTTTTCCGCCACCTTCTGCGCAAAAATTTCAAGTCCCTGATGGAAAATATGTTTGGAAGAGGCCGCATGGCCCATCTTGATCGTAACATCCTGTGCCACTGCGGACAGGGGCAGGGCGCAGGTCAGCGCCGCTGTCATAAGAAAATGCTTCATTGTAGTCCTCCCAGTTTGTATCGTTAATCGAAACAAGTTATCAGATAGTGAGACAGAATCGATTTTCTGTCAACACCAGCCCTCAGGCAGTGCGTGTTGAAGCACTGCACAACTGTGTGCGGCTGAATCTGTGTTCTAATTTAAAGGGTTAGCCATAATCGCTGCGCAGGGCCGCAGTCGCGGGAGCCAGCAAACTGAAGGGGCAGCGCAGAATCGGATGCAAAAAAATTGCGCCGAAAATGAAAAAGGCCGCTCTGATAAGTAGAGCGGCCTAAGGCAGTTAAATCTGAAAGAGAGTTTCGACTCAGAAGCGCAAGGACAGGCAGGACATGCCACCATCAAGTTTGGCGCATTCGGTATTGTCGATCTGCACCACGTCATATCCGGCCTTGTCGAGCATCTCTGCGGTTTTCGGAAAACCGTCGGGGCAGATCACGAACTGGTTGAACCGGATGCTGTTGGCCGCCGCTTCCTCGCCCTCGGCGGTGTGAAGAACGCGGTAGCCTTCAAAGCAGCCGGATGCGTCAAGCCGTTTGGTGGACAGGATGGTTTCTCCGTCCAGCAGGGAACAATCGGTTTTGAAATGCAACACACCTTCGGGCGTGAATACCTCGCGCAAGCTGTGGCCCCATTCGCTGATGATGTTGCGCAGTTCTTCCACGCCTTCAGCATCCGTGCGGTCCGAACGGCCTACCAGAACCTCGCGGCCTGTGACCAGAATATCGCCGCCCTCGATATGGCCCGGTCCCTCGATCTTGCGCACGTCATCGTACACGCGGTGCAGGGTCGGGCCCATCTCGGCGACTTCGCCCATGCGGCTTGGCGCGCCGGGGCGCATCAACACAGCCCCTTGCGGCAGGCACAGTGCAGTGTCCTCCACAAAAACCGCATCGGGGAAATCCTCAAGCGGGGGCAATTCAATCACTTCCGCGCCGGTCTTTTTCAAGGTTTCCACGTAATGGGCGTGGGCCGCCAGCATCCGGTCGAGATCCGGTATCCCGATGTCCTCGGCGCGCAACCCGTCAACAATGCTGGCCGCAGGTTTGCGGGTAATGGCGCGGGTGAATTCGTAAGTCGGGTCGGTCATACTGTTTCCATTTGCAAAGAATGTGCGTGTTTGATGATGCGGTCGCAGGCCCTGTCGAAAGCGGCGTCATCGACCGTAAGCGCAACCCGCACCCAGTCTTTCAGGGACTCCCCGAAAGAACTGCCGGGCATGACGGCGACATTGCCGTGTTCCAGCAGGTGTTCGGCATAGTCGAGCCCGCTCATCCCTGTAGAGGCCACGTTGATCAGCGCAAACATACCGGCGTCGGGGCGATGTACGGCCAGATCACTTTCACTGGAGAGCCGCTGTTCCAGCAACGCCGCCCGTTTGGAGAAACGCGCGCACATACCTGCGGCTACTGTAGAGCCGTCCCGCACCGCTTTTTCGGTCATGTCCGCGATGAAGGGCTGGTTGCCGAACAGCATGGTTTCTGCCAGCGGCAACAGGGCTTCCGTAAATTCGGCAGGCCCGACAAGCCAGCCGCTGCGAAAACCGGGGGCTGCGTGGGATTTGGAGATGGACGAGGCGACAATCACTCGGTCTGCCAGATCGGGAAAGGACAGGGGAGAGGTAAATGCGCTGCCGTCAAAAATCAGGTCTTCATAAACCTCATCCGAGATGATCCAGAGATCGTGCTTCTTCGCCAGCGCACCGATCGCGGTAATATCCTCTGCCGTCAGGATCGAACCCGTCGGATTGTGCGGCGTATTCAGGAAAATGGCCCGTGTGTCGGGCGTGATCCTGCTTTCAATGTCGGCGGCCTGCATGCGAAAGCCGTTTTCAGGGCGCAGCGGCACAGGCACCATCGTTGCGCCACTTGCGCGAATGACCCCTTCATAGGTGGCGTACATCGGATCCCCAACCAGCACTTCGTCGCCGGTTTCAACGATGCCGGTGAAGATTGTGTATAATGAGGTCTGTGTGCCCGGAAAGCACATGATCTGGTTCGGGTTAATCTCGCGCCCGTTGCGTGCGGTGTAACGTTCGGCCAGTGCAGCCCGCAAGCCGGGTTCGCCTTCGCCGCTGGAGTATCCGGTGCGGTGCCTGCCAAGCGCGTCAACTGCCGCAGTAACTAGAGCGTCGGGTGTTGGTACATCCGGTTCCCCGATGGTCAGTTCGATAATGTCCTGTCCCTGTGCCGACAGTTTGCGCGCAAGCGCATGGATTTCCCATTTCGCGCCCCCGAGCCCTGCAAGCCGGTCTGTGATTGCAGCAAGTTTCATGGCTCACCTTCCTCTTTTGTAGGTAAATTCCTGTCAGTTTGTTCAACTGCGGTCCGGTCCAGCTCCAGACCGGTAATGGCGCCGACGGATTGCAGGCCGATCCGTGCAAGTTCGCCGGTTTCAAATGCGTCCGGCAATGCGCCGCCTTCCATCCACAACCCGTCAATCACCGCGTTTCCAGCGATGGCCATACGGCGCAATTCGCCTTCTGATGCGGGCCTGCCCGCTTCTGCCAGTGCGTCTGCGATCAGAACTTCCAAACGGTTGCGAAAGTTGTAATAGGTCCGCTGGTGCATGGCGCGCATGTTGTTGTCGTATCGCAGCGAACTGATGAAGCTGGCCCAAAGCGTGACCGAGCGTGTGTCCATGACCGGCGACGTCAGACCTGCTGCAACAAAAGTGCCAAGCCGCTGGCGCGCCGTTACTTCGGGGTCCGCGACAGGGGCGGCTGTCAGCTCTGTCATCCGGTCCATGTGATATTCATAGGCCGCCGCGATCAGGTCTTCCTTGCTGGAAAAATAGTGCCGGATCAGCCCCTGCGTGACGTCTGCCCGCTGGGCAATGGCGCGCACTGTGGCCCCGCCGATGCCCTGTTCTGCAATCAGGCCAAGCGCAGCTTGGATAAGCGCCTCTTTCCGCTGGGTTGCGGGTTCTCTCCTGAATTTCGGGCGGGGCTCTGACACGGGCTGTCCTGCTGTAATTATACACTTGCATAATTACTCGAATCTTGCATTACTACAAGGCAGGAATTGAAGGGGATGGAAATGGGCTTGGACGATCGCCTCGGGAACGGGGCCGGCCAGAACACTGCAGATGAAGCCATCAAGGTCACGGATCTGCACAAATCCTTTGGAACGCTGGAAGTCCTGAAAGGGGTTTCCCTGACTGCCCGCAAAGGCGATGTTGTAGCGATTATCGGTGGCAGTGGTTCCGGTAAGTCGACGCTTTTGCGGTGTATCAACTTTCTGGAAACCCCGTCATCGGGCACCATCACCGTAAGTGGCGAGGCTGTAGAGATGCGCGCCGACGGCTCGCCTGCTAACCGGCGCCAGATCGAACGTATCCGCACGCGGCTTGCAATGGTGTTTCAGGCGTTCAATCTTTGGACCCACCGCACATTGCTTGAAAATGTTATCGAGGTGCCGGTCTATGTACTAAAGACCCCTCGCGCTGAGGCAATCAAGAAGGCAAAGGTCCTGCTGGATCGGGTCGGGCTCGGCGATAAGGCCGAGACTTTTCCCTCTTTCCTGTCCGGCGGTCAGCAACAACGGGCCGCGATCGCGCGTGCGCTGGCCGTGGATCCGAGCGTGATGCTGTTTGATGAACCGACCAGTGCCCTTGATCCGGAACTGGTGGGCGAGGTTCTGACCGTGATCCGTGATCTGGCCGCCGAGGGGCGGACCATGCTGCTTGTCACCCATGAAATGAAATTCGCGCGCGAAGTGGCGACCCATATTATCTATCTGTACGAGGGCAGGATCGAAGAACACGGCCCCCCCGACGAGGTTTTCGGCAATCCGAAATCCCCCCGGCTACAGCAATTCTTAAAAACCGTAGGCTGGTAAACCGGCCCATTCAACAAGGAGACTATGAAATGAAACTCAAGAATATCGTCAAGGCGACAGTTGCCGCAGCTGTGCTGGGCGCAGGTGCTGCAACCGCTGAAGAAGTTAAGGTCGGCATTGCGGCCGAACCCTATCCCCCCTTTGCTTCGGTTGATTCCGCAGGCAACTGGAACGGCTGGGAAGTGGATGTGATCAACGCTGTGTGTGAAGCGGCCGAACTTGACTGCGTGATTACACCTGTGGCTTGGGACGGCATCATCCCGTCGCTGACCGGCGGTTCCATCGACGTGATTATGGCGTCCATGTCCATCACGGCAGAACGCCAGAAGACAATTGATTTCAGCGACCCGTATTATGACACGCCTACCGTGATTGCAGCGGATAAAAACTCTGACATCGAACCAACGGCTGAATCCCTGAAGGGCAAGATCATCGGCGTTCAGGCTTCGACCGTGCATCAGGCCTATGTGAACGCGCATTTCTCTGATGCCGGTGAAATCCGCGTTTATCAGACACAGGACGAAGCCAATCAGGATCTGGTTGCTGGCCGGATTGATGCGACACAGGCAGACAGCATTGCGTTGGCCGATTTTGTCAGCACACCGGGTGGTGCCTGTTGTGAAATCAAAGGCTCTGTTCCGGATGACAAGGCGATCCTTGGTCTGGGTGTCGGGGCCGGTGTCCGCAAGGGCGACGATGCGCTGCGCGAAAAGCTGAACGCGGGTATCCAGAAAATCCTTGATGACGGCACCCATGCTGAAATCACTTCCAACTACTTCAAAACCAGCATCTACAAAAAGTAAGACGCCGGTTTGGAAACTCTGTTAGATACGCTCGGTCTTGCACAGAGCATGGAACTGTTGTCGCTTTCGCCTCCGGGCTGGGGCGGCAACCTTCTGCGCGGGCTGGTCAACTCCTTGCAAATCGCCCTTGGCGCTTTCGGACTGGGGTTGGTGATCGGGCTTTTCGGAGCATATGGTAAACTTTATGGCGGGGTGGTCATTCGTGACCTCCTCGGCATTTATACGACTGTTATCAGGGCGGTGCCGGAGCTGGTGCTGATCCTGATCCTTTATTATGTGGGAACCGATCTGATCAATCAGGCCTCCGAAGCGATGGGCTATGGCCGTGTGGAGATCAGCGGAGTCGTGGCCGGTATCTGGGTGCTTGGGGTTGTGCAGGGTGCCTATTCCACCGAAGTTTTGCGCGGTGCAATACAGGCGGTGCCCAAGGGCCAGATAGAGGCCGCACGCGCCTACGGCATGCCCGCCTTTCTGGTGATGCGCCGCGTGACGATTCCCGCGATGATGTCTTTTGCCGTGCCGGGATTGGCGAACCTCTGGCTGATCGCAACCAAAGACACCGCCCTGCTGGCGATTGTCGGTTTCAGCGAACTGACCCTTGAAACCAAACAGGCCGCGGCAAGCACGCGGGCCTATTTCACCTTCTTTCTGGCGGCCGGTGCGCTTTATCTTATCGTAACCCTTCTGTCCGGCGTGGTTTTCGCGCGCATTGAAAAATGGGCGCGGCGGGGCCAGCCTTCCTTGCGGGCGGGGCAAAGCCGATGACCTTACGTGCCTTGTTCCAACCCCATCGCATCGTGATGATGGTGCTGTTTGCAATCTTCGTGATCTGGTGCGCGATGTCCCTGCGTTGGGACTGGATTCCACAATATGCCCCCCTTGCACTTGAAGGCTTGTGGCGCACGATCTGGATTTTGATCGTCACCTGTATTCTGGGGTTTCTTCTGGCGATCCCGCTCGGGCTGGCTCAGGCGATCGGGCCCTGGTATCTTGCCGCGCCGGCGCGGGTGTTTTGTACCGTCATTCGCGGCACGCCGCTTCTGTTGCAAATCTGGCTGCTGTATTACGGGCTTGGCTCTCTGTTTCCGCAAATCCCGTGGATTCGCGGCAGCGATCTGTGGCCTTATCTGCGGCAGGCCTGGCCCTATGCGGTGCTGGCCCTGACCCTGTCTTACGCAGGATATGAAGGCGAAGTCATGCGCGGCGCGTTTTCCTGTGTGAACAAAGGACAGCTAGAGGCAGCCAATTCTTTCGGTATGCCGCGCTTTACAGTGTTCCGCCGCATCTGGCTGCCACAGGCGATCCGTAATGTACTGCCGACCCTTGGCGGCGAAACCATCCTCCAGTTGAAGGCGACACCGCTGGTGGCAACCATCACCGTGGTGGAAATTTACGCTGTTTCCTCCCGTGTGCGCTCTGATATGCTGATCGTTTATGAGCCGTTGCTGTTGCTGGCGCTGTTCTATCTGATCATCGCAGGCATTATCACCCTGCTGTTCCGAAAATTCGAAAAAGCAGTCCCGACCCGCTAGTCGGGAGCGGGACTGCAATCGTTGCATTTAAAACGACTCTTGATCGGTTTCCGTGAAACGGTTATTGCGATGACAAGGCAGTTTTGCTCTATGATCAGGTCAACGCGACCTGACCCGGCCCGCAAACAGGGCGCCGGCGGAATTGCGATAAAGTTAAACCTGGGAGGATCTGATGAAACGGTTCGTAAAATCATCTATTACAGCTTTGGCGCTTGCCAGCGCGGTAAGTTTTGCACAGGCGCAAGAGGTCACCATTCGCGTGCACCACTTCATGTCTGCCAAAGCCCCGCTGCACGCCAATTTCCTTGTGCCACTGGCAGAACGTCTGGCCGAGGCCAGCGACGGGCGCATCAAACTCGAACCCTATGACAGCATGTCCCTTGGCGGACGTCCGGG
>JAAEZA010000035.1:0-2390 GCA_018223125.1 Paracoccaceae bacterium
GGCACGGCAATTTCTAAGTGCGGCTGGCGTCGATCACAGCCGGATTGATGACAGTGAACTCGGCCCGATCATGGAGCGCACCGGAATTGCCTTTCGCACCCTTGTCGAAGGCGCGCGGGAGGTTCTGATGGCGCGGGCTTCGATCAAGGACGAACTGCGCCTTGGCCAGACCATGATTTCGCCGGATGGTAACAACCCGATCAAGTTCTCGATTTCCGGTCAGCAGGCGGTTGAAGCGATGATCAAGCCGACCGTTGCAGGGTATCAGGCCGCTGACAAGGCCGCCGCCGAAGCGATGATGGACATCAAGGCCCATGAGGTGGCGATGATGTCAGGCATGGAAAGCGCGATAAAAACCCTGCTGTCGCGCTTCGATCCGGCAGAACTCGCCACGCGAATAGAGGACAGCGGCCGATTGGGAGGCTTGCTCAAAGGTAAAAAAGCGCAATACTGGGATGTATTTGAAAAACTCTACAAACAACTGTCCGAAGACGCAGAAGAAGATTTTAACACCTTGTTCGGCAAGGAATTTGCCAAAGCCTACAAGGATCAATTGCAGAAACTGAAATCGAATTAGGAAAGGACTGGAATTATGTTAGCGAAATTCAAGCTTGCGAGCCTGTCTCTGGTCGTAGCCGGGGTGATGGCAGCATGTACACCTTCCCCCACCGAAGTTGCCATGAACATCACGGCCAGTGCGGGGGTGAACGGTGGTCTGCCGGTCAAGGCGACCATTTATTACCTGAACTCTACGTCCAAATTCAACGGCGCGGATTATGCCTCGCTGGCGGGCAGCCCCGAAGCGGTGCTTGGTGCCGATCTGCTGCGCTCGCAATCTGTCCTGTTGTCGCCCGGGCAAACCAAAAATGTTTCGGCAGCCTTTGAAGGTGAAGGACCGGTAGCCCTTGGCGTAGTTGTGGGTTTCAAGGCGATTTCTACAGCCAAATGGCGCACCACAACGGCTCTGGCCGGCGGGAAGGTCAATGCCCTGACGATCTCGCTCGGTGCGAACAGCGTGAATATCTCTAAATAGGAAGGACGCGCTACGTGTCTTGGGAAAGTAAAGTCATCTGGTCCGAAGGGTTGTTCTTGCAACCCCATCACTTCCAGCAAAATGACCGCTATCTGGAAAGCCAGATCGCGGGTGTGTCGCGGGGGGCTGCGCCCTATGTCTGGGGCCTGCGCGAGCTGACCATAGATGACGAATTGTTACGGCTGGGTAAATTCGCCATCAAATCCTGTGACGGGATCACACCGGATGGCACCAGTTTTCGAATTCCGGCGGTGGATGATCTTCCCCCTGCGATGGAGGTCCCGACAACGGTTAAGGATTCCGTGGTCTATCTGGCAATCCCGACACGGCGGCACGGCGCGGTAGAGGTAGAGCTGGAGTTTCACGAAAACTCCGCCTCCCGCTATCAACCTGCCGAGGTGGATGTGACCAATGCCGTCGGGCGAGACCGGAAGGCGACGACCATCGGCGTTGGCAAGCTGCGATTGCAATTTGCGCTGGATCTGGATGATCTGGAAGACCAGCTTGTCATCCCGATCGCCAAGGTGATCGAGGTGCGTTCGGACGGGGAAATCCTGCTGGACCGCTCTTTTATACCGACAGTGCTGGACCAGCGGGCCGCAAAGCCGCTGACAGAGTTCCTGCGGGAAATCGAAGGGCTGCTGGCCCACCGGTGTGAGGCCCTGTCGGGGCGGCTGGCAGATAACGGGCCCGCCAAGGGTGTGGCAGAGTTGTCCGACTACCTGCTGTTGATCACGGTGAACCGCTACCTGCCGCAGATCCGCCATCTGGGGCTGGTGGAAAATACCCATCCCTGCGGGTTGTTCATGCTGCTGGTGGGGCTGGCGGGGGAACTGGCCACATTCATGGCGCCGGAAAAACGCCCTCCGGAATTTCCACCTTACCGCCACGACAGCCTGACAGAGACCTTCCAGCCGCTGATCCGCACGCTGCGCCAGTATCTGTCTGCAGTTCTGGAACAAACGGCGGTGTCGATCCCGCTGCAACCGCGCAAATACGGCGTTTCTGTCGGCGTGATTGCCGACAAACGGCTGCTGAGCGATACGCAGATGGTGCTGGCCTGCAAGGCGGAAACCGCAGCCGAGAATATCCGCCGCCACATGCCGACACAGGCCAAACTGGGGCCGGTAGAAGATATCCGCCAGCTGGTAAATTCCGCATTGCCGGGCATCGGCCTGCGCCCCTTGCCGGTGGCGCCACGCCAGATCCCTTACCATGCGGGGGTGGTGTATTTCGAACTCGATCCGGACAGCGAGTATTGGAAAAAGATGCGCACCTCGGGTGGGCTGGCAGTGCATGTGGCCGGGGAATTTCCGGGACTGGAAATGGAATTATGGGCGATCCGCAACGGATGAGC
>JAAEZA010000035.1:2400-46717 GCA_018223125.1 Paracoccaceae bacterium
AACCGGGGGACACCGAAAAAACGGTGGTGAACCTCAATCCGGGCGGTCGCTCTCCCGCCACAGCCGCTACGCCCGCCGCACCAGCGCCAGCGGCAAGCCCGCCGCCCGCAGCTGCAACACCCCCGCCCCAAGCGGCCGCGCCAGTGGATATAACGGCAGCGCGGTCCGGTTTGAACCCGCTCAACGCTGCCGCTGCGCCGCTGTTTTCGCTGGTGGGGCGTATCCGCAACCGCGCCCAGCACAATGATCCGACTGCGCTGCGCAACGCGGTCGTGCAACAGATACAAACCTTTGAAACAACGGCCCTTCAGGCACAAGTCCCCGCACAGCAGGTTAAAATCGCCCGTTATGCAATCTGCGCCACCATTGATGACGTGGTGCTGAACACGCCATGGGGCGGGCGCTCCATCTGGGCGCAGCAGTCTATGGTCGGCACGTTCCACAAGGAAACCCATGGCGGCGACCGCTTCTATGAACTGCTGGCTCGGCTGGAAAAGGAACCGACCGTTAACCTTCTTCTCCTAGAGTTTATCTTCATGTGCCTCTCGCTCGGGTTTGAGGGGCGCTTGCGTGTCGAGGATCGGGGCGCAGAGAAACATGCAACCATTCGCGCAGGGCTCGCCAGCCTGATCCGCGCCCAGCGGGGACCACTGGAACCGGAGGTCGCGCCGGTGTGGAAAGGATTGAAATTGCCTCATAAACCGCTCAGCGCATGGATGCCGGCATGGCTGATATTCGGCCTGATGACGGTGGTTTTGGGCCTGTCCTATGTGGGGTTGGCATGGGCACTGTCGGGGGATACCGAACGGCTGCAAGGCCAGCTTGCCGCCCTTGGTGCGCGGGAACAGGTGGAGTTGAAACGGCAGGCACCACCACCACCAGCCCCCCCGCCGGTGGAAAGCGGACAGAAAGAGCGTGTGGCAAAATTCTTGGAAAAAGAGATTGAAGAACAACTTGTAACCGTATTCGACGATGCCAATACCGTTACTGTCCGGATCAAGGGGTCGGGCATGTTCAAACCGGCCTCTGACACATTGGTAGACCGGTTCGAACCGATTATGAACCGGATCGCAGAGGCCCTGAACGAAGAACCCGGAAAGATCATCATCGCGGGCCATTCCGATAACATTCCGATCAAAACCGCGCGCTTCCCGTCCAATCTGCATCTGTCGCTGAAACGGGCTGAAAAAGTGATGCAATCCATCGCCGGAACTTTGAATGATCCGGCACGCATGTCCGCAGAAGGACGCTCCGACAAAGAGCCGATTGCCGATAACGGCACCCGCGAGGGACGGGCGGAAAACCGGCGGATCGAGGTTATTTTGATGAGAGAGAACAACTAGATGGCGGTTTTCCGGCGGATATTCCAGTGGATTTTCCACACCAACGGTATTCTTGCGATCGTCGCGGGCCTGTTGATGGCGTCGGTCTGGTTTCTCGGGCCGATTGTCGGGATCGGGGGCAGCTTTCCACTTGAAACGGTCACCGCCAGACTGATCGCCATAGGTATCATTTTTGTCTTTACCCTGTTCCTTATGCTGCTTCTGGCTCTTTTGCGGGCACGCCGCGAGGGTAAGATGGCAGACGAGATCGTCGAAGTGGAGGACGATCCCGCAGATGAACAGGATGAAGCCGTCAAAGCCGAAATGGCGGAAATGCGCAACCGGATGCGCGAGGCGCTGAAAACCCTGCGCAAATCCAAACTGGGCCGGCGCGGGCGCAGCCAGAAGCTCTATCAACTGCCGTGGTATCTGATGATCGGGCCACCGGGTGCGGGCAAAACCACAGCGATTGTGAATTCGGGGCTGAAATTTCCACTGGCCGAAAAAATGGGGATGCAGGCAATTGGCGGTATAGGAGGCACGCGAAATTGCGACTGGTGGTTCACGGATGAGGCGGTCCTGATTGACACGGCCGGCCGCTACACCACGCAGGACAGCGATGCAGAGGCCGACAGCCGCGCGTGGAACGGCTTTTTGAACATGCTGAAGAAATTCCGCAAACGCCAGCCGATCAACGGGGCGATTGTTGCGATTTCCCTGTCCGATATTGCCGTTCAGAATGAAAGCCAGCGCAAGGAATACGCCACTGCAATCCGCCTGCGCCTGACAGAGTTGCGCGAAAAGCTTGGGGTTCGGTTTCCGGTCTATATCCTGCTGACAAAAGCCGATCTTCTGGTCGGTTTCACAGAGTTTTTTGAGAACTTGGGCAAAGAGGCCCGCGAACAGGTCTGGGGTTTCACCTATCCGATGGAAGGCCCCAAGGACAAACGCAAGCCGCTGGACGGGTTTGATGCGCAGTTTGAAACCATGCTGGCCCATCTGAACGATTTGTCACTGGACCGGATGGCACAGGTGTCCGATCCCCAGCGCCGTTCCATGATCGCCGGATTCCCCCAACAGGTGGCCAGTCTGCGCCCTGTCGTGCGGGACTTCCTGTCTGAAATTTTCCTCGACAGCAAGTTTTCCCAGACCCAACTGGTGCGCGGGGTGTATTTTTCCTCCGGTACACAGGAAGGCACACCGATTGACCGGCTGATGGGCGGCATGGCGCGGACCTTCGGTCTGGGGCGTCAGGCGCTTGGTTCGGGGCAGGGCGCAGGGCGCAGCTATTTCCTGCGCAACCTGCTGGATAAGGTGATCTTTCCGGAAGCCGGTCTCGTCTCGGCCGACGACAAGGTAGAGCGCCGCTACCGCTGGATCGTTCGGGGGACTGTGGCTGCTGCGGTATTGCTGACGCTGGGTGTTGTCGGGGTGTGGACCAACAGCTTTCTGGGGAACCGGCAGTTGGTGGCAGATGCAAAAACGCAGATTGAACTCTATTCCACAAAAGTTGCGGATGTGCCGGGGAATCCGATTGCCGATACAGATGTGCGCCAGCTTGTCGAACCGCTGGATATTCTGCTGGCGATGCCGGGTAACCCGTCACAGACCGATCCGCTGCCGCCGCGCAGCCTGACCTATGGTCTGTATCAGGGCGATGCAGTTGGGACGGAAGCGGCGCAAACCTATCGCGCAGCCCTGAATCAGAAACTCCTGCCCCGTCTGTTGCTGCGGATGGAAGAGTTGATCCAGTCCAATCTGAACAATGAAACCCTGCTGTTCGAGGCGCTGAAGGTTTATATGATGCTGGGCCAGCAGGGACCGATGGACCGTGATCTGGTGTTGCAGTGGTTTACACTGGAGTGGGCCAATGAATTTGCCGGAGAGCCCGACGCCGCCTCGCAACAGGCGCTGGTGACCCATCTGACCAATATGATCAACCAGCCGATGATCTCTATCCCGCTCGACGGGCCGCTGGTGGAACAGGTGCAGGGCATTCTGTCGGAAACTCCGGTGGCGGCGCGGGCCTATCGCACCATCGTGGAAGGGCCGGAGGCCAAGGCTTTACCGGACTGGACCCTGCTTGTAGCCGGTGGTGCCGCGACCAATCAGGTTATGGTCCGCCCGTCCGGTCTGCCCCTGTCCAGCGGTGTTGAGGGGATCTATACCTACGACGGGTTTTACAACGTCTTCCTGCCCGCCGCCCTTGATGTGGCCGAACAGATCAAAAAAGACAACTGGGTTCTTGGCCCCCGCGCAGAGGATCTGAGCGATGCAAACGCGCTCGCCCTGATCGCGCGGGATGTGCTGGATCTGTATTACGCAGATTACATCATCGCGTGGGAAACGATTTTGGGCGATGTGGATATTGCGCCGATGTCATCCATGTCCCAAACCGTCAAAACGCTGAACCTGCTGTCCGGCCCGTCCTCACCTGTGTTCAAAATCATGAATCAGGTGGCGGAACAAACGCGGTTGGCTGAACGGCGTGCAAACGAGGTTGTCGAAGGCGTGGCCAGCGGCTTTAGCGAGGAAGGCAGCGCCCTTGCACTGGAGGGGCTTGGCGTGCGCACGCAACGGTTGCTGGCTGTGCTGCAATCTGCCGCCACCGTGGATGGTGCAGCCCCGCCCAAACCCGGCCAGCAGGTGCAGGACCGGTTCAACAGCCTGCATACCTTCGTCAAAGGTCTGGACGAGAATACACCGGGCGATATCAACCGCATCATGGAACTCTACGTCGCGGTCTATCAGGAACTGAACCGCCTGTCGGTCGGCGGCACAGTGACGGGACAGGGAGAGGCGGTGCAGCGTTTGCAGGAAGCGATCGTGCCAATGGATGGCCCGATCAAACGCTGGTCCACCCAGATCATCGAATCCGCTTCGGGGGCTGCTGCGGGCGGGCAGCGCTCCAAGCTGAACAACCAGTGGCAGGCACAGGTGCTGCCGTTCTGCAAACAGGCGCTGGACAACCGCTATCCGTTCAACCGCAAATCCCGCGCAGAGGTGGGGATACAGGATTTTGCCCGCCTGTTTGCGCCTCAAGGGTTGATCGATACATTCTTTACCACCCATCTGGCAGAGCATGTGGACACATCTTCCCGCCCGTGGAAGTTCAAACGGACCACGGGCAAGGACCTCGGGATTTCGGACAGTGTATTGCAACAGTTCGAACTGGCTGCTGAAATCCGCGATGCCTATTTCCTTGCGCCGGGGCTGCCTTCGATCACATTTGATCTCAAGCCCATCGCGCTCGACCCGAACGCACAGGAGGTCACTCTGCTGATCGACGGACAGCCCCTGAACTATGCCCACGGACCGCAACAGACGACATCGCTGAAGTGGCCGCAGGGCGGCAGCACCTCTGTCACCTTCAGCCCTTCCATCCAAGGACGCCGGAACCAGCGCCAGATGGACGGGCCTTGGGGGTGGTTCCGTCTGCTTGACAGTTCGGAAATCCGCCGCACCAATGTCGCCGACCAGACCCGTATCGTGTTCAATGTGGGCGGGCGCATTGCCGTATTCCAGATGCGGGCCGGTTCTGCGATCAACCCTTTCTCGTCCAAGGCGGTGCGGCTGTTTCGCTGCCCCAATTCGCTCTGACGTGTTCGGTTTTTTTGGCAAAATTCCCGCCCACGGCGATTTCATCCGCTCCCGCGGTAATGTATCCTTCATCAGTGAATGGGATGGTTTCTTGCAACAGGGGCTGGAGGAAAGCCGTCGTCGTCTAAAAGAAGACTGGGATGTGGCCTATCAAAATTCTCCGATCTGGCGGTTTCTTCTGGAACCGGACATTTGTGGAGGGCAGGCCGTGACGGGTGTTCTGATGCCCAGTCAGGATCGTGTCGGGCGCCGTTTTCCCCTGACATTGTTTCATCCGCTCATGGAACCGGCCGGGCCCGAATTGCTCGACGATGATCCTTTAATGACGGAGCTTGAAAATATCGCTCTGGCCTGTCTGGATGCGCAGATCGACAAGGGTGAACTGATCCGAAGGCTTGCAGCGGTAGATTTCAGTGCACCCCCTGCCGCGGGCAATATGAGCAGGCAATCCTACTGGCTTTCCACCTTCTTTGGCGGCGCGGCGAGACGGGATAAACGCCGCTTTGACGGGCTACCGGAGCCTGCGCGTTTTGAAGAGCTTCTTTCACCGGATCGGGGGCAACAGGATGTTTGAACAGGGACCAATGTTCCGCACTGACGCGGCCACCCATGTAGGACTTGTGCGCGACCTGAACGAAGACAGTTTGATCAGCCGGGACAACCTCGGGCTGTGGACCGTTGCAGACGGCATGGGGGGGCATGCGGGGGGCGATTTTGCCAGCCAGACCATTGTGGCGGCGATCCGGGCCATACCGGACGGTCTGCAGGGGGGCGAACTGATGCAGGCGGTGCGCGATGCGTTCCATTCGGCGCATCAAACCATTCAAAACGAAGCCGAATTGCGTGAAGGGGGCACTATGGGCTCCACAGCACTCTCGTTGATCCTGCGACAGGACTATTTCGTCTGCTTGTGGGTCGGTGACAGCAGGCTGTACCATTGCCGGGACGGAGCCGTGCGCCAGTTGTCCTCGGATCATTCTCTGGTGAATGAGTGGGTTGAAGAAGGCAAGCTGACCCGCGAAGAAGCCGAGCGCCATCCTCATGGCAATGTCATCACGCGGGCAATCGGGGTCGGAGAAGTGCCGGAAGTTGCCAAGATCCGCGGCCAGTACGAGCCCGGAGACCGGTTCCTGTTATGCTCTGACGGGTTAAGCGGGTATATGGACGAGACGGATATTTTTAGCGTGCTTGCCAATGATCCGATGGACGGGATTGCCGACCGGCTGGTGCAGGGGGCACTGGATGGCGGCGGGCGGGACAATGTGACGGTCATTGTGGTCGAGGTGCCGTGGTAGCTTCCATTTTCTATAAATATCCCCGCGCGGAGCGCAGAAATTTCGCCTTCGGCGAGGATATTTTAAGAAAATGGAAAGAAGCCAGCGGCTAGGCTGCTGCTACGGTACAGGCGGGGACGCCGATGGCCGTGAAAATGGAGACGCCCTGCAGAAATTTTCATGCAGGGCGTTTTACGCGTTTTCAGGGCCAGTCCATCACGACTTTACCTGCAGACCCGTCGATCATGGCCGCGAAACCGTCCTCGAAGTCGTCAATTCCGATACGGTGGGTGATCAGTCCGGAAACATCCAGACCGCCCTGAACCAGTGCGATCATCTTGTACCATGTCTCAAACATTTCACGACCGTATATGCCCTTGATGTGGAGCATTTTGAAAATGACCTTATTCCAGTCGATTTCAAACCCGACCGGTGCGATCCCGAGTACTGCCATTTTGCCGCCATTGTTCATCGTGTCGATCATATCGCGAAAAGCCGGTGGCGCGCCCGACATTTCCAGCCCGACATCAAAGCCTTCGGTCATGCCGATCCGTGCCATTGTATCGCGCAGGGATTCTTCCGCAGCGTTGACGGCGTATTGAACGCCCATGTCCTGTGCCAGTTTCAGGCGAATTGGATTGATATCCGTGATCACGGTTTTTCGTGCGCCGGCCTTCTGGGCAACAAGCGCACCCATGATGCCAATAGGACCGGCACCGGTGACAAGGACATCCTCGCCCACGCAATCAAACGACAGGGCTGTATGCACCGCATTGCCGAAAGGATCGAAGATTGCGGCGATTTCATCCGGAATATCATCGGGAATGGGAACTACGTTGTCTTGGGGTAGTGCGATATATTCTGCGAAACTGCCCGGATGGTTCACGCCTACACCTTTGGTATTCCGGCATAAATGCCCGCGACCGGCACGGCAATTGCGACAGTGTCCACAGACGATATGACCCTCGCCGCTTACGCGCTGCCCGATTTTCAGGTTTGTAACTGCCGCGCCCAATTCAACGATTTCGCCGCAAAATTCATGTCCCGTTACCATCGGCACCGGAACAGCCTTCTGACTCCATGCGTCCCAGTTCCAGATATGAACATCGGTTCCGCAGATGGCGGACTTGCGAACTTTAATTAGAACATCGCGCCGCCCGATCTCAGGGATTGGCACATGTTCCATCCAAAGCCCTGTTTCCGCGCGGGATTTTACCAGAGCACGCATTTGGTTGCTCATTTGATCACTCCCAGTTCACGACCGGCGGTTTCGAATGCGTCGATGGCTCGGTCAAGGTCTTCGATACTGTGCGCGGCTGACATTTGCGTGCGAATACGATCCTGTTCCCGCGGGACGACGGGAAAGCTGAACGCGGCCACATAGACGCCAAGCTGATCCAGCCGTGCAGCCATTTCGCCGGCCAGTTTCGGATCCCGCAACATGACCGGTATGATGGGATGGTCGCCCGGCAGCAGTTCAAATCCCGATGCGCCCATCCGGTTCCGGAAATGGCCGGCATTGCGGCGCAGTCGGGCCCGCAATTCACCGCCATCGGCCAGCCTGTCAAACACAGCGATGGAGGTTTGCGCGATCACAGGGGCAAGCGTGTTGGAAAACAGATAGGGGCGGGATCTCTGGCGGAGCCAGTCCACAATGCGTGTGCTGGCGGCTGTATATCCGCCGGATGCACCGCCCAATGCCTTGCCGAGCGTTCCGGTAATTATGTCGACCCGTCCTTCAACCCCGCAGTGTTCGGCTGTACCGCGACCGTTTTCCCCCATAAACCCCACGGAATGACTGTCATCCACCATGACTAGGGCATCGTATTTGTCGGCGAGGTCGCAAATTTCGGGCAGTCTGGCCACAAATCCGTCCATGGAGAACACCCCGTCTGTGGCGATCAACCGAAAGCGGGCGTCTTTGGCTGCGATCAACTGGCGTTCCAGATCCGCCATGTCGGAGTTTTTGTAGCGGTAGCGTTGCGCTTTACAAAGTCGCACGCCGTCAATGATAGAGGCGTGGTTCAACGCATCGGAAATAATGGCGTCTTCCGGCCCGAGAAGGGTTTCGAACAGGCCGGTATTTGCATCGAAGCAGGCCGCATAGAGGATCGTGTCCTCCATGCCCAGAAAATCCGCAATCCGTTTTTCCAACGCCTTATGAGGGGTTTGTGTGCCGCAGATAAAGCGGACCGAGGCCATGCCGTAGCCGTATTCATCCAGCGCGTTTTTTGCTTCTTGAACGAGTTCAGGATTGTCTGCCAGCCCCAGATAGTTGTTAGCGCACAGGTTGATGGTCTGCCGGTCCCCCAGATTGATCACGCCGGACTGGGGCGATGTAATAACCCGTTCGCTTTTGTAGAGGCCCTGATCCTTCAATTCCGTCAGCGCCTGTTCGAGCATGTCGTCAAACCTGTCTGATGCTGCCATAGCCTTGCTCCACTGCTGCAGTTCCTGTTCGCTTGTGGTGTAACACGAAGTCCGGTGGCTGTCTTTCCCTGTTAGGGGGGGGGCGCTAGGCGGAATCACCTCCGGCATGTAAGCCGCAAATCCCGCGGTTAACGCGGTTACGTCAGGAGAATGTGCCCATATTGTGGCGGATTTTTTGCGGGAATGAGGAGGGGTGGAAGATGGGGAAGCTTTGAGAGGCAGGATTTAGTTTCTTGTTTATCGTTTTATGATCAATGCGTTGCGGTCATTTGTTGAAGTTACGTTTACTCTTCGTGGACAAACTTGTGAAAAATTAGAAACAAATGTGTCGGAACTTTGGCGTTATAAGAACTGCATCCAAGGTATCAGGCGCTGTTGTCTGAAAGTCAGTAGTTCAGTGTAAGTGAGTTCAAAAAATGGTCATTGCCAGCATCTTCGCATCAGGTATCGCAATCGGTTTTCTTGTAGGGTTTGTCAGTTTCACGCTGATCTATGCATTTCTCGCCTGACCCTTTTCACGACAGGGTTGCTGGGGGCGGACTCGCGGTGATAGAAACCTGAATGCACATAAAAAACACCGCTTCGGGGGGAGCGGTGTTTTGTGTATAAACTTGTATAAAGTCGTGCGTGTCAGGCGTCGATGAAGCCGCGGGCGCATGGACCGTAGGCATCGGGTTGCCGCCGCAGAACCGGGAAGGTTTCAAGCACACCGTCGCGGCTGTCCTCGGGCAGAAGATCCAGATTTTCCGGAGTGGGCATGAAGCTTTCCGAAGCGGCTGCCTCTGTGTAGATGACTTCGTGGCGGTCCGTTACAATCTGGAAGAACTCCATCTCTCCGCCGACAGCCTGAATGACAGTGACATCATCCACCAGAATGCGTGCGGGGATGAGCACCTCTTTCACACCATAAACAGCCATGGCTTCGACACCTTTCAAAACCACGCGCTGGTCCGCGCTGACGATCAGGTCGCGGGCGTTTTTGATCGCGCCTTTTCTGAACAGAATAGGGGCATTATCCCGCGTAATCTTGACGTTATGCGAACCGATCCAGCGAATTTCCTGCATCCCGCGATCCCGTGTGATAACGCGGTCACCGGCGACGAGGTTTTCCACCCGCACTTCACCACGGCTGGTCATAACATGGGTGCCACGTGCGATACCAAGACGGTTCTGGGCCTTGTTTTGCTGTGTATCTGCCTCTTTTACCGGATTTTCACCAGTGTGGGGCATGGAAACGCTGACTGTTTCGTAAACGTGATCTTCGATCAACGGTCTGTCGCTAACCAGTTCGGAATAAAGCGCAGCGTGGTTGCTGGAAATATCCTGACGCGCAGTAAAAACCTCATCCGTGAAGCGATCCCGCAGCACCCAGATAATCTGTGCTTTGGTCGGGGCAACGCTGGTGTTTGCGTTGGGTTTCGGTGTGCTCGCCAGCTTTTGGATCTTGCTGTTTTTAATACAAATGCCCGTGCGGAAATTGGCAAATCCGCCCTTGGTCATAGAAAACGGAGTGGTATTTGCGGCAATTGTGTAGCTGTGAAGATTTGCAGACATATCCGATACTCGCTCACTTGATTATGCGCCACGGGTTTAAACAACTTAAATTTCTTGTATTCGGCGCTTAAAAAATTGATGGGGGCCAAATGAGGCGCAAATGGGGCAGCAATTTGCTCAAACTTGGTTTTCTCGGGGCGTGAAAGCCCAACGAGAGCGGTGCTTGCCGGTTTTAATGGCGGGGCTGCAGTTGCTCCGGCTAGAGCCAAATGTCTGACACTGTGTCGCAATTTAGTATTTCTAGGCCGTTTTTGGCGGTTGCTATTCCATGTCATGTTTGCTTAGTCTGAAGGCATACCAACAGGGTCTCATGGCCTGAACACAAAAAAACAGGCTGAAAACAGCCTGATAAAAATCCGGTCGTACAGATCGCACAAATTAAAAAACGGGTCTTCAGGCCTGATAAAGTCAACTGGGAGATAGTTTTGACTGCAACTTCGCACGACGACGCTTTTGTCGTATTTGATCGCGTTCAAAAAAGCTACGATGGCGAGATTCTTGTTGTAAAAGATCTCAATTTACAAATTGCAAAAGGTGAGTTTCTGACAATGCTTGGCCCGTCAGGGTCCGGCAAGACGACCTGTCTTATGATGCTCGCCGGGTTTGAAACAGCCACAAGCGGGGATATCCTGCTGGGCGGCAACCCTATCAACAATATTCCCCCGCATAAACGCGGGATCGGCATGGTGTTCCAGAACTACGCCCTGTTTCCCCATATGACCGTGGGCGAAAACCTCGCCTTCCCGCTGGAAGTGCGCAAGATGGGCAAGTCCGAGCGGGAAGCCAAAGTGAAACGCGCCCTTGATATGGTTCAGATGGGCGATTTTGCGGGGCGGCGTCCGGCACAATTGTCCGGTGGTCAGCAACAGCGGATCGCACTGGCGCGGGCGCTGGTGTTTGATGCAGAGCTTGTCCTGATGGACGAACCGCTCGGGGCGCTGGACAAACAACTGCGGGAACACATGCAGTTTGAAATCAAACACATCCACGAAAATCTGGGCATCACCGTGGTCTATGTGACGCACGATCAGTCCGAGGCGCTGACCATGTCGGACCGGATTGCCGTGTTCAACGACGGTGTTATTCAGCAACTGGCGTCACCGGAAGATCTGTACGAGCGTCCCGAAAACTCTTTCTGTGCGCAATTTATCGGTGAAAACAACACTTTGATGGGTACAGTCGATGCTGTTTCCGACGGTGTTGCCTCTATCACGCTGGACGATGGTGCGAAAGTACGCGGTCTTGCGGTGAACTGCGGTGGCCCCGGCAGCCGCACCACCATGTCGCTGCGTCCCGAACGGGTTTACGTGGGCGGCGAGGAAGGGCTCGTCACGACGGAAGCTCAGGTCAAGGAACTGATCTACCTTGGCGACCATATCCGGTGCCGCATGAGCGTGCACGGGAACGACGAATTCGTTGTAAAAGTTCCTAACGCTGCGGGTCATAAACACCTGCAAGTTGGTGAAAAAACCATGATCAGCTGGGAAACAGCTGACTGTCGGGCGCTCGACGCCTGAGGGACAAAATCCAAAGAACACCGACCGTTCCGCGCCCGTGGACGGATGGACCAACGATAGAACGGGTAAAATGTAAACAAGGAGAAGTTTCTATGAAAATGAAGTCTATTATTCTGAGCACAGCAGCCGGCGTTGTCGCCGCATCTGCAGCTGGCGCTAAGGACATGACGATTGTTTCTTGGGGCGGTGCGTATTCGGCCTCTCAGGATGCAGCCTATCACCAGCCTTATATGGCGGCGAACCCGGACGTAAACATCATCAACGACGAAAGCTCCGCCGAAGCGGTTGCCAAGCTGCGTGCGATGGCCGAAGCCGGTAACACAACATGGGATGTTGTGGACGTTGTTGCTTCCGATGCGATCCGTCTGTGTGACGAAGGTCTGGCGATGGAAATCGATCCGGACACGATGCTGGCAGACGCGCCTGACGGAACAAAAGCTTCTGAAGATTTCGGCGACCTGCTGGTATCCGAGTGCTTTATCCCGCAGATCGTCTATTCTACAACATTCGCATATCGTACCGATGTGGACGCATGGGGCGGCAAAGAGCCAAGCACCATCTGTGACGTGTTCGATCTGGAAGGCTTCCCTGGCAAGCGCAGCCTTGAAAAGCGCCCGATCAACAACATGGAATGGGCACTGCTGTGTGACGGCGTTGCCAAGGACGATGTTTATGATGTTCTGGGCACCGAAGAAGGCCAGCAGCAGGCTCTGGCCAAGCTCGACACCATCAAGGACGAAGTGATCTGGTGGTCTGCCGGCGCGGATACGCCACAACTGCTGGCTGACGGCGAAGTTGTGATGGGGTCCACCTATAACGGTCGTCTGTTCTCTCTGATCGAAGAGCAGAAGCAGCCGGTTAAAATGATGTGGGACGCACAGGTGTTCGACCTTGACGGCTGGATCATCCCTGCAAACCTCAGCGACGAGCGCAAGCAGGCCGCGCTGGACTACATCATGTTCGCGACAGACACACAGCGTCTGGCCGATCAGGCGAAATACATCTCCTACGGTCCGGCACGTGCGTCCTCTGCACCGCTGGTGGGCAAGCACGCCGAACTGGGTATCGAGATGGCGCCACACATGCCAACAGATCCTGAGAACGCCAAGAACACATTCCTCTACAACTACGAGTTCTGGGCTGACTACCGCGACGACATCGACGCGAAATTCCAGGCCTGGCTGGCTCAATAATTCCTAACACAGGGCGGCTTTCGGGCCGCCCTGATGCCCTGAACCCGATGGTTTCAACAGGTGGACAGTACAAAGATCATGGCAAACTCAGCAGACAGCTCCCAAGATATCGCCCATTCCGCGCCGGTGACAGGCCCGGTTCTGGGCAATGACGGACGCCCCCTAAAGGCCAGTCTGGCAAAAAGTCTGCGGCGTCAGAAATTGCGCGCGCTTGGCCTGATTGCCCCGCTGCTGATTTTTGTTCTTCTCACCTTCATTGCGCCGATTGCGGATATGCTGTTCCGTTCGGTTGAAAACAATATCGTCGGGGATGTTCTGCCCCGCACGGTGGTTGCCCTGAAAGACTGGGACGAAACAACCGGAGAACTGCCCGACAATGCCACCTTCAAAGCGATGGCGCTGGATCTGAAAGAGGCGGTCGAGGATAAAAGCCACACGCGGCTCGGGTCCCGTCTGAACTACGAACAATCCGGTATTTCCAGCCTGTTCCGCCAGACAGGCCGCAAGGTGAAACGGCTGGATGTGGAAGAGACGACTGACTTTGTCGCCGCGTTCGAAGATATGAACAAGAAATGGATGGATATCGAAAACTGGCAGACCATCAAGGCTTTCTCGGGGCGGTTTACCGACGGTTATTTCCTTGCCGCAGCGGATCTGACCAAAGGGCCGGAGGGGATCGAACGGGTTCCTGAAAACGAACAGATTTACTACACGCTGCTGCTGCGGACGCTGAAAATGTCGCTGATCATTACCTTCAGCTGTATATTGCTCGGCTATCCGATTGCCTTTTTGCTGGCCACACTGCCGCTGCGCACGTCGAACCTGTTGCTGATCCTTGTGCTGCTGCCGTTCTGGACATCGCTTCTGGTGCGGACCTCTGCTTGGAAGGTACTGCTGCAACAACAGGGGGTGATTAACGATACGCTGGTCTGGCTGGGACTGGTGGCGGATAACGCGCGGCTGGAGCTGATCAACAACCAGACCGGCACCATCATTGCGATGACGCATATCCTGCTGCCCTTTATGATCCTGCCGCTGTTTTCGGTGATGAAAACCATTCCGCCATCCTATGTGCGGGCGGCGAAATCGCTGGGCGCGAATGACTGGACGGCCTTCTGGCGGGTCTATTTTCCGCAGTCCATTCCCGGCATCGGCGCGGGCTCCATCCTGTGTTTCATCCTGTCCATCGGCTATTACATCACGCCGGAAATCGTGGGCGGCACAAAAGGGGTCTTTATTTCCAACCGGATCGCTTACCATATTTCGTCCAGCCTGAACTGGGGCCTCGCGGCTGCTTTGGGAACGCTGCTGCTGGTTGTGGTTCTCGCGCTTTACTGGCTCTACGACAAGTTCGTGGGCATCGACAACGTGAAATTGGGGTAACGTATCATGGCACTTCCTTCCTATGCTTCACCGCTGCAACGGGCTTGGTACTATGGCTTCCGCACCATTTGCACGCTGATCTTCATCTTCCTGATCGTTCCGATCCTTGTGATCCTGCCGCTCAGCTTTAACGCCGAGGATTTCTTTACCTTCACGCCGGAAATGCTGCGGTTTGATCCCGCGGGGTATTCGCTGAAACACTACCGCGATTTCTTTTCGAACTCCGACTGGCAGAATGCGGTAATGAATTCCTTGCGGATCGCGCCGATGGCGACATTCCTGTCCGTGTCCTTCGGCACACTTGCAGCCATCGGGCTGAGCCAGCCCCATGTGCCATTCCGCCGTGCGATCATGGCGATCCTGATTTCGCCCATGATCGTGCCGCTGATCATTTCGGCGGCGGGTATGTACTTCTTCTACTCCCGTATCGGCCTGCAAGGCACCTATTGGGGTGTTGTCATGGCCCATGCTGCCCTTGGTATTCCGTTTGTGATCATCACCGTGACGGCGACACTGGTGGGATTTGACAATTCCCTGACACGGGCCGCGGCAAATATGGGGGCAGGGCCGGTGCGCACCTTCTTCCGTATCCAGATGCCGCTGATCCTGCCTGGTGTGATCTCTGGCGGTCTGTTTGCCTTTATCACGTCGTTTGACGAGGTGGTGGTCGTGCTGTTCGTCGGCTCTGCCGGTCAGAAAACCCTGCCGTGGCAGATGTTCACCGGCCTGCGGGAGCAGATCAGCCCGACCATTCTGGCTGTGGCGACGATCCTGATCGCGATCTCCATCGCGCTTCTGACCGTGGTCGAACTGCTGCGCCGCCGCTCTGAACGTTTGCGGGGCATGTCTCCGGGTTAAACCGGAACGGACAGTTTGAATTTAATGACGGGGCCGCTTTTGCAGGCCCCGTTTTTCTTGGCAGGGTTAAAGGGCGCGCAGGATGACCAGCCAGATGGAAACGCTGAACACCGCACCGGCTGTGCCAAGCAGAATGGCACCGGCCGCGCTGCCCTTGGCGCGGTCATACATATTGGCGAAAACATAGCCGTTTACCCCGGGTGCCATTGCCGCGGTCAGAACCACGACGCGGGTAATATCGGGGGCAAGATCAAAGACCTGCGTTGCCATGATCAGGGCAATCAGCGGGTGCACCACCAGACGCAGGGTCAGCACATAGACGGTTTCCCCGACATTTGCCGACAGGCCGTAGCGCACCAGAACGGCCCCCAGCCCGAACAGCGCGGCGGGCAGGGCGGCACGGGCCATCATTTCGGTTGCAGCCCACAGCCCCTCGGGCAACCACAAGCCTGTCAGGTTCACTACAAAGCCGAGCGCGAGACCGATCATCAGCGCATTCTTGAACATGGCCTTGGCGACGATTTTGGCTGTGGTGGGCAGGCTGCGCCCGTCTGCGCGCACCAGTTCGATCGTGGTGATCCCCAGCAGATAGCAGAAGGGCGCATGGATCGCGACAATGGCGGTAATCGGGCCAAGGGCTTCGGTTCCGAAGGCCCGTTCAACAATGGGAAAGCCCAGCAGGACCGAATTGGCAAAAAGCGCGCAAAATCCGAGCACAACAGCTTCGCCCGGACGGCGTTTGAAAATGTAGACAGCGCCAAGGCAGCCCAGCGTGAAACAACTGATGGATCCTGCGTAAAAGCTGCCCAGAATGCGGAATTGAAAGACCGAAGACAGGTCGAGCTTTGCAATCGCGCCGAACAGCAGGCAGGGAATGGCAAAGTTCTGGGTGAACTTCATCAGGGCGTCGGCGTAATCTTCTGGAAAGAGCTTGAAATACACAGCAGCGTATCCTGCGCCGACGACAAGAAACACCGGCAGGACAACTGTAAAGACTTCTATCATTTGATCTTCTTCTTCAGACAGAGAGCCTGATTTTCATGCCGTCAAAAGCCGGCGTAATGTGATCGGGCGTTTCAGCGCACAGGGTTTCATAATCCAGATCCACGTGCATGTTGGTCAGCACCGCCTGTTTAGGTGCGGCCCGTTCGATCCAGTCGAGCGTTTGGGACAGGTGGGAATGGGTCGGATGGGGCTCACGGCGCAGGGCGTCCACTACCCAGCACTCTAGATCCGCCACGGCTTTCCAAGCGGTTTCGTTCATCGCAGAGACATCCGGTAAATAGGCCAAGATGTCATCAATGCGAAAGCCGTTTGCCCGAATTGGCCCGTGATCAACCAGAAACGGTGTAAACGTGATCGCGCCGCCTTCGCCGTCAATAGTGACGGGGCCTGTCATGTCGTTCATTTCAAGGATCGGTTTGTAAAGCGTGCCGGGCACCTGTTCGAATGTGTAGCCAAATCGCTGGCGCAGGGTGGTTTGCGTCGTGGCGTCGGCCCAAATCGGCAGTCGCTTGCGCATATTGAACACGACCATCCGCAGATCGTCGATCCCGTGGGTGTGGTCCGCGTGGTCGTGGGTATAGATCACCGCATCCAGCGCGCTGACTTCGGCATCCAGAAGCTGGCGGCGCAAATCGGGCGAGGTATCAATCAGAACCGTTGTTTTGCCGGCATCTGTAATCCGCTCCACCAGCATGGAACAACGCTGGCGGGCGTTTTTGGGGTTGGTTGGATCACAATCGCCCCAGTTGCCGCCGATCCGCGGTACGCCACCCGAAGATCCGCAGCCCAGAATGGTAAAGATGTACTCTGCCATCAGGCCGCCGCCTTATAGAGTGCCGCCTTGCTAAACAGCCGGTCAAAGTTGGCGGTGGTTTGTGCGGCAAACTCTGCGTAGTCGAGCCCGAAAATCTCAGCCCCTGTTTGCGCTGTATTGGCGGTGTAGGCAGGCTCGTTCCGCTTGCCACGATAAGGCGTCGGCGCAAGATAGGGCGCATCGGTTTCAACCAGCACACGGTCGAGCGGAACCGTGGCGAAAATGTCCCGCAGTTCCTGACTTTTCTTGAACGTGGCGATGCCGCTCATCGACAGGTAAAATCCCAGATCAAGGGCGGCTTTGGCCAGTTTCATACCTGAGGAAAAACAGTGCATCACGCAGGTGTAGGCACCGTTGCGGTATTCTTCGGTCAGGATACGGGCCATATCGTCATCCGCTGCGCGCGCATGGATGATCAGGGGCAGTCCGGTTTCCCGCGCCGCAGCAATATGGTTGCGCAGGCTGTCTTTCTGGATCTGCGCGGTATCCGCCGTATAATGATAATCTAGTCCGGTTTCCCCGATCCCGACCATTTTGGGGTGGCGGGTCAGTTCGATCAAGCGTTCGGTCGGCACCAGATCGTAATCTGCCGCGCTCATCGGGTGGATACCGGCGGCATAAAACACAGACTCATAAGTTTCCGCAATTTTGCGCACCGATGGTTCGTTTTCCAGCTTGGTGCAGATGGTGACCATACGGGCAACCCCTGCATCATGGGCACGTTTGATAATTTCGTCTCGCTCGCCGTCGAAATCCGGAAAATCCAGATGGCAATGGCTGTCTACAATCTGTGGTGTCATGTGATCTGCCTACTGGCGTGCGATCAAGGGCGCGCCGCTTCGTCAAGTTTTAGCAACATATCAAGGATCACGCCGGAGGGGTCAAGGTTAACCGCACGGGCATGGCCGACACGGGCCGATAACTCTTGTGCGAGGTTGGCCCATTTGCGCGCCGCTGCGCTGTGGGGCGCCAGTTTGGCCAGCATCCGTGCCTCATGCGGGGCGGCTTCGGTCCAGACGGCCGGTTGCAGGGCGCCATACCGCGCCAGTCGGGTCAAAAGAAGGTCGATCAGCAGAACAGTGATGTCGTAGTTTTCCGCATTGGCAGCACCGCCGCATTTCTCTGCAATGGCAGTAGCCTGACCGCGATCGAGTCCGGGTGCTTGCTCCATCAAGGCCACAAGGGCTGCATAACGCTGCGCACCGTCCCCGTGGGCCAGCCGCAGTGCCGCGCCAACAGACCCGCCGGAAAGCTCCGCAAGCGCCGGATCGCTGCCAATTTCCAGACCGGCGGCCATCAGAGCGTCGGATTGTTCCTGTGGCGAAAGGGCCGTGCAGCGCAGGTCGCGGCAGCGGGACCGGATCGTGGGCAACAGACGGGCAGGCTGGTGGCTGACCAGTAGCAGGACTGTCTTTTCGGGCGGTTCCTCAAGGATTTTAAGAAGTGCATTGGCGGCGCTGACATTCATCAGGTCGATGTCATCTACAATCGCCACACGCCAGCCGCCATCCGCCGCAGAGAGCGCGAAGAAGCTTTTCAGCTTGCGCACCTCATCGACGGTAATCTCTTTCTTCAAACGCGGTGGCTTGGCCTTGTCGTCCCAAGGGCGGCGGCACAAAAACAGGCGCGGCTCGCCCAAAGACATGGCGCGGCGCACGGCCGGATGGTTCGGGTCCGCATCAAGATTTTCGGGCGGAGGAGGGGCGCCGAACATGCCGCCGTCATCTTCCGGCTGGGCCAGCAGGAATTTCGCAATCCGCCACGCCAGCGTTGCCTTACCTACGCCGCGCGGGCCGGTCAGCATCCACGCATGGTGCATCCGTCCGCCGTTATAGGCGGACAGGAAAGCTGCTTCGGCCTGTGCCTGTCCAACCAGAATACCGGTCTCCCGCGGGTGGGGGGCACCCTCGGCGCGATCCGGTTCGGGGATCTCCTCGGCAGTTATGACAGCCATTGTTCAACCACGGTCTGGATTTCACCGGATACGGATGCGGGGGACTGGTTCCCGTCAATCACATGGCAGCGGTCGGGAAACTGTTTTGCAAGCCCGAGAAACCCTGCACGCAGCTTTTCCTGAAAGCCAAGGCCCATATCCTCGAACCGGTCCTCACCGGAATGTCGCGCCAGTCCGCGCCCGAGCGCGACTTCAGGGTCCATATCGATGATGAAAGTCAGGTCGGGTTCCTTTGCGATCATCAGATCGTGGAGGCGGTCCACTGTCGTGCGCAATTCCGCCCGCGCCGCACCCTGATAAACGCGGGTGCTGTCCGCGAACCTGTCGCAGATCACCACTTTGTTCGCCTCAAGGGCTGGAAGGATGGTGCGCTCCAGATGATCGCGGCGGGCTGCGGTGAACAGCAGGATTTCGGTTTCCGGCGACCAGCGGTTCGGATCGCCTTCCACCAGAAGGCGGCGGATATCTTCCGCCCCGTCAGAACCGCCGGGTTCACGGGTGTGCAGCACATCCTGTCCGTAATCCCGCAACAAAGTTGCCAGAAGGCGCGACTGGGTGGTTTTGCCGGACCCGTCAATGCCTTCAAATGTAATAAAAAATCCGTTCTTCACTTACCGCAAAGCTCCTTGGAGCTTTTGCGCGGAAACTTTCAGACGTTTCATCAATCCGGCATATTGCACGTCGCTAGAGGCATAAACAGGGTAGCTTTGGGACGGGAGGTCCGGAATTTCGATGTTCAACACGCCGAGTTCGGTTCCTTTGGCAATCGGTGCCTGAATAGGCCCCTCGTAGGTGACGCTCATTTTGATTTCGTCCCGCGCGGAATAGGGGATCAATGCGGAAATGTCATCTGCAACTTCCAGCCCGACAGTCGTCTCTGCGCCCAACCAGACTTCTGCTTGGGCGACGTTCTTTCCCGCTTTGAGAAGGGTCTCCTGTGTAAATTGCCGGAAGGCCCAGTTCATCAGACGCTCGGCTTCGCGGGCACGCTCATCTGCAGTGTTCAGCCCCGAGATCATCAGAATCACGCGACGGTCGTCCTGACGGGCGGTGCCGACAAGCCCGTAGCCTGCCTCTTCGGTGTGGCCGGTTTTCAGGCCGTCCGCTCCGATACCCTTGTCCAGCAGCGGATTGCGGTTCTTTTGGGTGATGTCGGCCCAGGTGAAGGACTCTTCGGCAAAATAGCCGTAATATTCCGGAAATTGGGTCATCAGGCGGTTGGCCAGCGTGACCAGATCCCGCGCGCTCATCCGGTGGTTGGGGTCGGGCCAGCCCGTCGCATTTGCAAAGGTGCTTTCGTTCATCCCGAGTTTACGGGCACGCGCGGTCATGATCCGTGCAAAATCCGCTTCGGAGCCGGCGAGATTTTCAGCAACCACGATACAGGCATCATTGCCCGATTGCACGATGATGCCGCGGATCAGGTTTTCAACGGTAATCCGGTCGCCCTGTTTGACGAACATCTTGGAGCCGCCCTTCTGGGACGCTTTTTGCGATACGGTAAATTCGGTATCGAGATTCACCCGCCCGTCCTGCAGCGCCTCGAACAGCATGTTGAGGGTCATCAGTTTGGACATGGAAGCCGGTGGGATCGGGATATCCGCTTCTTTGGCCAGAAGAACTGTTCCGCTGGCCTGGTCCAGCACCAGTGCCGAACGTGCAATCGTGTCAAAGGCCGAGGCGGGCAGGGTGGTGGCCAGCCAGATTGCTGCCGCGCTGAGTAGGAATTTAGGTCGCATGCCGCGCTCCGTTGGAACGAAACAGATGGGACGCCCTCTCCCTTTGATCAGGGAACGGGCGCCGGTACTGTTCGGGGTTACATTGTCTTACCGCTTAACGCTGCCATCCATTCCAAAAGACGTCAACCTGACACCATGTAGGCATCGGCGAACCCTTGCCCTTTTACCATGTTCAGAAGCTGGCGCTGTTCACTGGCAGAACTTGCCGGACCGGCGAGCACCCGCCAGAAGTCTTTGCCGTTGGTGGTGGATTTCACAATCTTCGCCGGAACGCCGTTCTTTTTCAGACGGGTCACATTGGCCTTGGCATTGGATTCGACGCTGAAAAATCCGATCTGTGCGTATTTCGCACCCTTGGCAGGAGTCGGGGCGGTGGCCGGTTTGGCGGCCGGTTTCGGCTTGCTTTCCGCAGCTTGCACGGATGCACGGGCCTTGGCCGCAAGATCGTCCTCTGCCGGTGCATCCAATGCTACAGCCGTAACGTTTTCTGTAACATTGCTTTCAACGTCTGCTTCCATTTCCGCGTTTTCGTTGACGGTTTCCTTGCGAAGGGCAGTGACGCGCAGCTTTGTCGGCGTCCCTGCCTGAACGCCAAGGGCAGCGGCGGCTTCGGAAGACAGTTGCAGGTTCGGGCCCGGATTGTCCCGCTCGCGGCGGAACAGGGCGCCAACGACGAATTTGCCGTTGCTTTCGTTGCGGATGATTACCCGTTCGGGCTGTTTGCTGTCAGGGTGTGCGATCCAGACGCCGCCCAGTGACGGGCGGCCGTCCCAAAGGGCGTTCTCGTTCTTTTCAAAAACTTCCGGGGCTTCGACGTCCCGTTCAACCAGTTTGATCGGCTTGCCGGATCCCGGTGTAACCTCTGCTGTGGCTTCGGTCGCTTCCGCATCCTTTTTGCCAAACCCGAGGTTCATTCCCTCAAAGCCGCCGTCTTCGCAGCCTGCAAGGGCGACACCGGCCAGCAGTGCGAGAACCAGTTTGCCTTTGGATGAAGAAAAATTACCGTTGATCATCTTGCCTGTCTCCTTGGTCGCGGAGTCTGTTTCACCGATCTGGCGCCGGTTCAAAATCAAAGACCGCGTTTATGTTCCGCTATGTTCCGCTATGTTCCGCCTCATCCCGCTGTGTCGCGGGTTTTGACCATACCCTAACCATAAAGCAGTTTGTTATGGAAGCCTGTTAATCCCCTGACGCCCAGAAACCAGCAGCCTGTTGCCGACAAAAAATGGGCTTGCAGTTTGGCGCCCTGGCAATTACGAAACCCAAAGCAGCGACAAGCAGGCACCCGAAATGCGGAGAGGTGGCAGAGTGGTCGAATGCGGCGGTCTTGAAAACCGTTGAGGTGAGAGCCTCCCAGGGTTCGAATCCCTGTCTCTCCGCCAGCCTGACGACGGGTCAGTTTCTGAAAATAACCTGTAGTTGAAAAAATTCCCTAAATATGTGATTTAATCCCGCATGGGTTGAATTGGTGAAAGCGGCTTCTTTCGGGCCGGTTTTGATAGAAAATTGCGCAAAATTTGCCATAAATTGCCATTTCTAGAATTAGAGTTTCTAGGATGCTGCCCGATTTCCGTCCTTTTTTGGCCTAAATTCGAATTTACCAAATCCATAAGACAAAAAGAACAACGACACCGCTTACCGATACCCAAGGACTGTTTATGTTTGTAAATCCTTCCAATAGGCCTTTCTACTCCTATGTGCTTACACAATCCGCCCTTGTTCTGATTGTTCTTGCAGCCTCTTACCTGCTCACCTTTCTTGCTTACGAACATTTCGGCCTGCAAATCGACCGGCTTTTGCTGTCTTTCGGGCTTGTCCTTGTGACCCAATTGCCTGTGGCAGCAATGTATGCCCGCAGCGAAGGGCGGGAAGTGGATGGCAACAGGGGGTGGGCGCTGGCCTTTGTTTTTGTTGCGGTCACATTTGCCGGAGAGGCTGCCTTGCAACTGGCCAGCGGGCACCTTCTGGATACTTGGGAACAGTTCAACGGCTTGGCAGCTTCAGCCCGATTTGACACATTGGTTACAGCCGTCTGCGGCCTGTTGGCTGCGGTTCTGCTCTTCGTTACTTTTTCAAAGATTGTCTTCCGGCTGGCTGTCGCATGCCGTTTGCGCCAGTATGCAAAAATGGCCACTCTTGCTGAAGAGACAGCTGAAGATATTGCTGACTCTGCCGAACAGGAGGGCCGTGCGCGCAACCTTCACCGCCCCAAAGTCTCACAGGATTTTTCCGAATTCTTCCGGCGCGAACTGATCGGTGCGAATATCGGTATTTTCGGGCTGTCCCTGGTCGTCTTCGGGCCGGAGTTTATGACTATTCTGAAGCTTAGTATTCCGGCGTCGCTGGTGTTTTCGGTAATCTGTGTGGCAAACCGTCTGGCGCGGTCCGAAACCCGTACGTCACTTTCGGCCCGCAGTCTGCACATTTCCCTACAAATGCTGCCCCTGACCATGACATGTCTGATCCTGCTGGCATTGGGCGAGCTTTACAGAGACTATACAGTGACCCTTGCTGCGGATGCGACACCCTATGAGTTTGCAAGCGTGGCAGCCAGCGGTCTGGCGCAGAATTCCGGTGTTTTGCAAAGCGTCATTGTCGATCTTGGCCTGATTTTTGCCCTGTCGCTTGCAGCCAACACCTTGTTGCTGGTCCTGTTTACAAAACTGATCCGCCCCGTGGTGCGTCGTGCGATCCCGGCGGCTGTGACTGCGCGTGTGGATACCCCCCGCACCACGCCGGAGAGCCGTCTGGCACAAATTCCGGTGGCACCGGATACTGTCGGTTTCGTTAAGGGCAGCGATGTTGTCGCAACCTTGAAACATCGTGAGAACGCTACAAAACGTCCCAAAATGCTGCTGCAACTCAATCGGGAATCAGCTGCCTGACACAGCAAAGACTGTGACAGCCGGAAAATGCGACCAAAGCCGCAGCCCTGCGGCACAATAGCCCCGAGCGTTGTTTGCCTCTGGTTCCGCACCCGTGGAATGCTAGGTTCAGTTTCAGGTTAGCCGATCAGGGGAAAGGATATTCTGATGAAGTCAAACCGTATTCGGGTTGCTGCCACCACTGCAAGCTTCTTGCTGAGCATGGGCGGGATCGCAGTGGCCGACCAAACAACCGCAACAACACAGACAGAAACAGCGACCGTCGCCGCAGAGTCCGAAGTCGCAAAAATGGTGATTGATGGTGACGCGAAAAAGGGCAAGCGGGTTTTTAACAAGTGTAAAGCTTGTCACAAGCTAGAGGCCGGTAAGAACGGCGTCGGACCCTCACTTGCCGGATTGTTCGGCCGCCCTGCGGCAGAAGTGGAAGGGTTCCGCTATTCGGATGCGATGATCAATTCGGGGATCGTCTGGACACCCGAAACCCTGACGCAATATCTGCACAAACCCAAAGATTTTGTGCCCGGAACCAAGATGACCTTTGCCGGTTTGAAAAAGGATAAGGACATCAACGATCTGCTCGCCTATCTGGCAGAGGAATTGCAGGACTGATTGTAATCGACTGTTTTGCGATAGCTAGGATTTGAAGCAAGACAGCCGCCGGATCATCTCCGGCGGCTGTTCTGGTATTCGGGCAGGGCGCTTGACGCCCCTTAAATGGTGATCGAGCGGATCAACCGTTGTTTGGTGTACCTGCGGCAGGTTTGGACGCAGCCGCGCCACCTGCGTTCAGCGGATCTTCCTGACGCTGTACGGACCCTTCGAAATGGGCGCCGCTTTCAATCGCGATTGTTTTGTGGATGATGTCGCCTTCAACCCGTGCAGAGGACGTCAGACGCACTTTCAAGCCACGGACACGGCCGATCACGCGACCGTTTACAACCACATCGTCGGCCATGATTTCACCTTCGACGGTAGCACCTTCGCCAACAGTCAGCAGATGGGCGCGGATGTCGCCTTTGATCTTGCCCTCGATTTGAATGTCGCCGGTGGTTTGCAGGTTGCCTGTAATCGTCAGGTCGGAAGACAGGGACGACGCCGGAGGCTTGGCCTTGGGCGGCGTGGACGGTGCGGACGCCGGTGTAGGGGGCGTTGCCGGTTTGGACGGTGGCGTGGCAGGGGCCGCACCGGAGGGTTTGTTTGCTTCTGCCGAGGGGGCCGGCTTGTTGGTCTCACTGATTTTGCTTTTAGAAAACATTTCTAGCTGCCTTCATATATTTAGAGGGGTTAACTGCAGTACCATTTATGCGCACTTCATAATGAAGATGCACGCCGGTGGACCGGCCCGTGTTGCCCATATCACCAATTCGCTCACCGCGCGAGACCCTTTGACCGGACTTCACGCGAATTTTGCTCATGTGGGCGTAATAAGTTTCAAAACCACGCACGTGGCGGATTTTGACGAGCTTTCCATAACCGCTCTGGCGGCCTGCAAAGGTAACAACCCCGTCACCGGTGGCAAGGATCGCCGTCCCGCGTGCACCGGCCAGATCATTGCCCTTGTGCATACGGCGCCCGCCGGTTTTGGGATCGCGGCGATACCCGAACCCCGAGGTGTTGCGATAGCCGCCATCAACCGGAAAAGAGAGAGGCAGCTTGGAAACGGCCATTTTGGCCAGACCGACGCGATCCATTTTATCCAGAATATCGACCGCATCGCGGGTCAGCTGGTTCGCAGCATCCCCTTTGGTGGAAATCGAAAGCGCTGTCAGTGGGCCTCCGGTGCCCGAATGGGTGCGACGCATTTCGTCAAGAATACTGTCGGTGTTGATACCGGCATTACTGAGCGCCTGTTGCAACGGGCCAAGCGTGACATCTACGGCCTGTTCGAGGCGGGCAAAGATCCTTGCGGTCTGCTGTTCCTTCAACTGATGGGCCAGCGACATTTCGGACATCTGGGTGTAAAGTTCTTCAGCGGTGGTTTCCAGCTGGTCGCGCTGTTCGACGGTGGCTTCAAGGGCCCGCGCCATGGTTGTCAGCGTTTCTTCCGTATCATTCGCGCTGCCCAGCTTGGTGCTGAGGCTGCCGGTCACCGCCTGCATTTCGGCCATCACACTGTCGGATTGCTTTTGCGCCTCATCCCGTTCCTTAATCGCCACTTGCAGTTTTTTCTGCATGATTTTCAGGCCGGTCGCCAGTTCGCGGCGCTCTTCTTCGGCCTGAAGCAATTCGCTCTGCTGTTGGGAAATCTGTTCCAGCGCGATGTAAAACCGGTCCTGCGCGGTCTGCGCTTCCAATGCGCGGGTGTCGCGCTCCTTGCTCAGTTCATTGAGACGGGCCTCATAGGCGCGCTGCATCACTTGGGCTTGGGTTTTGTCGGATCGTGCACTGATGCGGTCGATCATCAGTGTGGATGTCGCAATAACGGTCCAGCAGACGGTTACCGTGATAACCGCGCCCACGGCTGTCTGGAACAGGGGGGTGGCCCGGAAGTAACGGGTGGTGCGCTCTGTGCGCATGTAAATTCGCTGCTCTGGCACATGGCGTGCAAGCAGCGCGTTCAGTTTTGCAAACGGTCCGTTCATCATTTTCCCTTAGCCTCTGTATTCTGGCACCCTTTGTCGGGACCGTTGCTCGGCTTGTTTCAGAACACCCCAGTGGTTTACAAAACCCTTTAGAAACAGGCAAGATTTTCTTGCCCGCTCCGCAGGTTTCCGCCAACCGGGGTATTATTCACCTGCCATGGGCCAGTAGAAATCCAGCGGCAGTCCGGCCTCGGCGCGTTTCTCATCGTTGAACGGCGGCTTCAACCCGCCGGGGAAATAGCGCTGCACAAGACGGTGAAATTCGTCCTTGGGGTCGATGTCGTGACGCCCGCACAGGAAGTGGAACCATTTGGAGCCATAGGCGACATGGCCCACTTCCTCGGCGTAGATTATTTCCAGTGCATTGACGGTTTCGGCATCCTTGGCGGATTTGAACTGCTGGATCATACCCGGGGTCACGTCCAGCCCGCGGGCTTCCAGCACCATCGGCACAATCGCCAGCCGCCCCATAAAATCTTCTGCGGTTTCCTGCGCGGCGCGCCACATGCCCGCATGGGCCGCAAAGGCGCCGTAGTAGCTGCCCAGCGCTTCAAGACGGTCACACAACAGGTTGAAATGTTTGCTTTCTTCATCTGCGGCTTTCACCCAGTCGTCATAATATCCCGATGGCATTCTGACATGGGCAAACCGCGCGATGATGTCCCAGTGCAAATCCACCGCATTCAGTTCGATATGGGCGATCGCATGGATCAGGGTATTGCGGCCCTCAACCGTGCCGAGCCTGCGGCGGGGGACTTTGTTTGGCGGTAGCAGTTCGGGCGCGTCGGGCCGCGCGGGAAAATCCGGCGGCTGGCTGTTGCCGATCTCCAGCGGGGTGCCGGCCTCTTTCATGGAAAACCACAAGGCAGCAGCGGCGTGGCTTCTGGCGGTCTTCTCGCGTCCGTCGGCTGTATTAAGGACCGAGCAGGCCAGTTCTGTCAGGGTCGGCTGGCTCATAAGGCTTTTACCGCGTCCAGAACGGCATCCACATGTCCGGGAACCTTCACCTTGCGCCAGATTTCACGGATTATACCGTCTGCGTCGATCACGAAAGTGGCGCGTTCGATCCCCATAAACTTCTTGCCGTACATGTTTTTTTCGACCCAGACGCCCATATCTTCGCACAGCGTTCCGGATTCGTCGGACACCAGCGTGACGCCGAGATTGTGTTTGGGCACGAATCTGTCATGGCTGGCGACGCTGTCCTTGGACACGCCGATGATCGCGGCGCCTGCGGCTTCGAATTCACCCGCTTTCTCGCTGAAGCCGATGCTTTCCTTGGTGCAGCCCGGCGTATTGTCCCGCGGGTAGAAATAGAGAACCACAGTGCGTCCGGCATAATCCGCAAGGGATACCGATCCGCCACCATCCCGCGGCAGTGTGAACATAGGCGCTTTTTCACCGATTACAGGCATTTATACCCCCTGTTAGCAAAAACTTGTTAAACTGGCGCTGGTATCAGCGGCCCGGTTACGTAAATAGGGTGGGCGCGCAGAGATCAAGTGTGGAAAATAACCGCATGTCACTGTTGCCGGTAAATGACGAGCGGAGAGGCATTGATCTGGATTAGACATGTTATGGTGGCCGGAATGGCCATGCTGATGGCGGGCATCGTTCTGACGGTGCTTTGCGTTGGTGTGGTGAGCATCCTGTTGCGCAACGGTCCGGTTGAAGTCCCTTTAATGCAAGCCTTCGTTCAGGACCGCCTGAACGCCCAGATGGCCGATGAAACTGTGTTGATCGGCGGTGTGTCCCTGATGTCCGGTGCACAGGGGGTGGGCAACAGTATCCAGTTGCGGGATGTGGAAATCGCGGATACCGACGGCCGGACGCTGCTGGTCGTGCCGGAGCTGCGTACACGTTTTTCGCTGTTATCGCTGTTGCACGGTCGGGTCGCCCCGGAAGATATCGGAATTGTCGGATCGCAACTTTCGCTGGAACGGGCAGAGGATGGTACGATCACCCTGTTCGGAGATGGCGCGGGGCTGACTGAAGGGCTTGATGTGCTGGCCCTGCTGGACGGGCTTCAGACAAGGGTGGGCTTGCGGAGCCTGAAAAAGATTGCTCTGTTTGACACGGAAGTGGCCTATCTGGATCGTGCATCGGGCCGGTCGTGGGTGCTGGCCAATTCAACGCTGACGATTACAAGGGACGGGGACCGGTTGTCGGGGCGTGCCGAACTGGCCCTCAGCGGTACGGACGGCGGCGCGCAGTCGAATGCGGCCAAACCCAAGACCGCGACGATGATCCTGAACGGGGACTATGTGCTCGGTTCCGAAGAGGCGACAGTTTCCTTTCAGTTTGCACAGGCCGCGCCTTCGGAAATCGCGGATCTTTTTCAGGCATTCGACTGGTTGCGCAATCTGGAGACCACCTTGTCCGGCTCCGTCCGCGCGAGCCTGTCCGGCGACGGAACCCTTGGGGACCTTCACGGTGTGTTGCAATTGTCGGAAGGGGCTTTGGCAGAGACCCCGGACAGTCAGCCGCTTACTTTCAGTCAGGCCAAAGTCTATTTTGATTACAATCACGAGAAAGACACGCTTAACCTGACGCAGGTCGATCTGGAAACCAGTTCCGGTGCTCTGCAAGCCACCGGCTTTGCCCAGATGCACCGTAGCTTTTCCGGAAGCGTTGATGCTCTTTCGGGGCAATTGCGCCTGTCTGATATCAACATCCAGCGTCCGGACCTGTTCGATCAGGACGTGGGCCTGTCCGCCGCCGCCCTTGATGCGCGGGTTTCCTTTTCCCCGCTTACAATCGAAGTCGGTCGGCTGGCTGTGTTTGACGCAGACACAACCATCAAGATCAAAGGCAGGTCTGTTGCGGGGGAAACATATTGGGAAAACAGCTACGATGTGGATGTGAACCGGATCCGGCTGGCGCGACTGAAACAGCTCTGGCCGAAACCGGTCGTTGAAAAAACGCGCCGCTGGATGAACGAGAATGTTTCGCAAGGGCAGATCGTGAATTTTGGCGGTGGTATGCGATCCTATTCCGGTGAGTACGAATATGCGTTCAACTTCGGCATCGAAGACGCGAACTTCCGATTTGTGAAAACCGTGCCGCGTTTGCAAGAGGGTGTCGGATTTGGCTATCTCACCCACAAGGACTTAAGGCTCGATCTGAGCAGCGGTTATGTGGTGGCCCCGAACGGGACCGAAGTTGATGTGGCCGGATCATCCCTGTTCATTCCTGACATCCATCAGCGTCCCTCTCCCGGTGAGATCACGCTAAGTGCAAAGGGGAGTGTGGGGGCTGCACTCGCCCTTTTGAACGTGGAAAAATTCCGGTTTCTGAACAAGGTCGGGCTGTCCGAGGATATTGCCGAAGGGCAGGCTGTTGTGCAGGGCACCTTCAAACTGCCGCTTGATAAAGACGCCAAGACCAGTGATGTGAAAATGGATCTGACCGCGCGGTTGACCGATTTGCATTCTCACACCCTGATCAAGGGAAAATCCCTGACAGCAGATGTGCTGGAAGCGCAAATCACAGATCAAGGGGTGACCCTTTCGGGGGATGCGGTGCTGGATGCGGTACCCGTGACTGCCCGCTGGAAACAGGCGTTTGGAAAGGATGTTCCCAAAGAAAGCACAGTTTTTGTGCAATTCGATCTGTCGGATCAAAACCTGCGCGCTTTGGGCATTCAACTGCCCGATGGCACAGTCGGCGGGCAGGCAAGGGGGGCGATGGATGTTACCCTTCGCAAAGGGGCGGCACCGGAATTTCAATTGTCGTCGAATTTGCAAGGGGCGCGACTGTCGATTCCTGCGCTTAACTGGTCCAAAGCCGCAGGAACTGCGGGGAGTCTGGATTTAACGGGCCAGTTGGGAGATCAGCCGCAGGTGGATCGGATCGCTTTTCGCGCGCCGGGATTGGCAGCCGAAGGAACATTGGATCTGAACCCTAACGGAAGTTTGCGCCGCGCCCGTTTCGAAAGTGTTTCGGTTGGACGCTGGCTTGACACTTCGGCAATTCTGACGCCGCAGGGGAACGGCAGCGCGAATATCTCTGTCAACGGAGGTCGGGCTGACCTGCGCTTTCTGGACGATGCAGCAGGCGGCGGGCGATCCGGCGCTTCTGGCAATTCCACTATTAAACTGGCTCTGGATCAGGTTCGTATAACCGACAGCTTGACCCTGAGCTCATTTTCGGGCAAGCTGACCACCGCCAAAGGCTTGCGGGGCAGTTTCGTAGGTCGGATCAACGGCGGCACGCGGGTGGACGGCAAGCTGTTCCCGCAGTCCCATGGCACAGCGCTGGAACTGACCAGCAAGGACGCCGGCGGTGCGCTGCAATCCGCCGGACTTCTGAAAAACGCACGGGGCGGGGATTTGCGTCTGGTGCTGGTGCCCCGTTCGGGCGACGGGAATTACGACGGCAACCTGAATATATCGCGCACCCGTTTGCGCGATGCTTCGGCTATGGCGGGTCTGCTGAACGCGATTTCGGTTGTCGGTCTGCTGCAGCAACTGGAAGGGGAGGGAATCCATTTCAACACCGTTGAAGGCGGATTCAAATTGCGGTCCAACGGGGTAAAGCTGGAAAGGATCAGTGCTGTCGGTCCTTCAATGGGGATGACGCTGGACGGATGGTATGACACGGCCCGCAAATCGGTTAACTTCGAGGGCGTTGTCACGCCTCTATACGCTGTTAACGGCATCTTCGAACGCCTGTTCGGTCCGCTAATGGGGCGGCGTAAAGGGGAAGGCATGTTCAGCTTTACCTACAGGATGCAGGGGGCGGCGGACAATCCGAAGGTTTCGGTCAACCCGCTATCAATCCTCACACCCGGCGCCTTCCGCGAGATTTTCCGCACCCAGCCGCCCGCAGCACCTTCGCAATGAACGTTTGATGCGCATCCGTCGCAATGAGTGCAAAAATAGTTGCACTCCGGCGCGGGTTTGGGCATGGGCAGGGCCATGAAACTCTCTGATTTTGATTTTGACCTGCCCGAAAGCCTGATCGCATTGCGTCCGGCCAAACCACGCCCGTCCTCGCGCCTGTTGCTGGCCGATGGCACGGCTCTGTCGGACCATCATTTCTACGACCTGCCCAAGTTCCTGCGGCGGGGGGACCGTCTGGTACTGAATGACACGAAGGTCATCCCCGCGCGGCTGAACGGCAAGCGGCGACGCATGTCAGATCAGGGCGAAACCTTTGCGGCAGTCGAAGTGACCTTGTTGTCGCTGGACGGGCAGGGCGACTGGATGGCGCTGGCCAAACCGGGGCGACGGGTTCGGGCGGGCGAGGAAATCGTCTTTTCGCCGGAACTGTCAGCAGAGGTGCTGGACAAGAGCGCGGACGGGATCAGGCTGCGCTTTTCGCTGTCCGGCGCAGATTTTGACGCACAACTGGCAGCTTTGGGCGCTATGCCGCTGCCGCCCTATATCGCTGCAAAACGGGCTGCTGACGCGCAGGATGTGCAGGATTATCAAACGGTTTTTGCCCAAAATTCCGGTGCCGTTGCCGCGCCGACAGCTTCGCTGCATTTCGATCAGGGAATACTGGATGCGCTGTCGGATATGGGTGTGACCTTCACCAAAGTAACGCTTCACGTCGGGGCGGGAACATTTCTGCCGGTCAAGGTGGATGATGTCAGCGACCACAAGATGCATGCGGAATGGGGCAGGGTAGACGAACAGGCCGCTGCCGAGATCGCACAGACCAAAGCGCAGGGCGGGCGGATCATTCCGGTTGGCACCACAGCCCTGCGCCTGATCGAAACCGCCGCCCGCGAGACCGGCGAAATTGCCCCTTGGGTCGGGGAAACCGATATCTTCATCAAGCCCGGTTTCGAATTCGCCGTAACCGACGGGCTGATCACAAATTTCCACCTGCCAAAATCCACACTGATGATGTTGGTCAGCGCCCTGATGGGGGTGGACATCATCAAATCCGTTTACGCGCATGCGATCGCAGAGAAATACCGCTTTTTTTCCTATGGAGACAGTTCTCTTCTCTTGCCTGAACGGCGGTAAGCTGCGCAAGGAGGCGAATAGCTTGTCAAAGGTGTCGTGTTTGTCTTGTACCATGACAGGCGAATCCCATATGGCTGGCAAAATTCAAAGCGGTTAGGCGACGACATGATACTTGTACTGAAAAACTCCTGGGCGCTTCTGCTGGGAATGTTCCTGCTGATGCTGGGTAACGGTGTGCAGGGGACGCTGCTCGGGATTCGCGGGGCGCTGGAAGGGTTCACTCCGGGCGCCATGTCCCTGATTATGTCGGGATATTTTGTCGGTTTTCTCGGGGGATCGCAAATGGCGCCGGGAATGATCCGGCGGGTCGGACATGTGCGGGTGTTTGCGGCACTGGCGTCGATGATTTCGGCAGCCCTGATCCTTTATGCCGCCATTCCGAACGAATATGTCTGGTTCTTTTTGCGCGTTCTTGTCGGCTTCTGTTTTTCCGGCGTGTATGTGGTCGCGGAAAGCTGGTTGAACGATTCCGCAACGAATGAAACCCGTGGTCAGGCGCTGTCGGCCTATCTGATCGTGCAGATGATGGGGATCGTCGCGGCACAGTGGCTGTTGAACTTTGCCGATGTGGGCGGGTTCATTCTGTTTATCATCATCTCGGTTGCGGTTTCGGTGTCATTTGCACCGATTCTTCTGTCTGTCAGCCCTGCACCCGTGTTCCACACCACAAAACCGATGAGCCTGAAAGAGCTTTACCACGCCTCACCACTCGGGATTGTGGGTTCTTTCCTGCTGGGGGCGATCTTCGCGGCCATGTTCGGGATGACCGCTGTTTATGGTACGGAAAAAGGCATGAGCGTCGCGGAGATTTCGTTCTTTGTGGGGATTATCTATGTGGGGGGCATGTTGTGTCAATTTCCGATCGGATGGCTGTCCGACCGGATGGACCGGCGTTTGCTGATCATCGGGATCACCCTGATCGGCACCGCGGCAACCCTGCTGGCCTTTGCGTTTGCCGGAAATTTCACACTGATCCTGATCTGTAGCTTCGTTATCGGAGGCGTGGCAAACCCGCTCTATTCCTTGCTGCTGGCCCACACCAACGACTTTCTGGAACTGGACGATATGGCGGCGGCCAGTGGCGGTTTGATTTTTGTCAACGGGATCGGTGCGATTGCCGGCCCGCTTGTGGTGGGCTGGATGATGTCCACGCTCGGCCCTGACAGTTTCTTCCTCTATATCGGTGCGCTGACCCTGATCCTAGCGGTCTATGCGATTTACCGGACCTTCCAGCGTGCTGCGCCGGATGTGGACGACACAAACAGCTACGCGCCGGTGTTCAGCACGGCCTCTCCGGTGGCCTTTGAGGTTGCGCAAGAAGTCGCAATCGAGATGGCATTGGAGGGTGAAGAAAACAACGATAGCGTTAACAGTTTGGAAACTCGTTAGAAAACGGTTGACGCATACCTGTGAAGTAACAAGTCTGTAACCTAAGGCCCTGTTATTTTGTGTGTAGCTATGTCGGAGAGAACGATGGACAAAGCCAAAGAGATTATCGAGTTCTGGATTAACGAAGTCGGACCCGAAGGATGGTATCAGGGCACCAAGGCGCTTGATGACACGATCACAGACCGCTTTATGGACGACTATGAAGCGGCCAAACGGGGCGATTATGACAGTTGGGGCAGTTGCCCCGAAAAGTCGCTGGCCTTGTTGATCCTGCTGGACCAGTTCCCCCGCAACATGTTCCGCGAAGACCCGCGGGCGTTTGAAACCGATGGCAAGGCGCTGAAGGTGGCTGCCCATGCCATTGACGAAGGCTTTGACATGCGGACAGGCGAACCCGAGCGCCAGTTTTTCTATCTGCCGTTCATGCATTCCGAATGCCTGACCCATCAGGAACGCTGTGTGCGTTTGATCGCCAAACGGATGAGCACAGAAGGCAGCACCAATCTGCTGCATGCCAAAGTCCACCGCGCTGTGATCCGCAAGTTCGGACGGTTCCCGTACCGCAATACGGCCCTTGGGCGCACGTCGACGCAAGGCGAAGTCGCATTTCTGGAAAACGGCGGCTACCAGCAGATGACGCAAGAGCTCAAAGCCGCCGCCTGATCTGTGCGGTGAGGGCATTGAACAGGCCTGTTTTCGCCTTAGTTTCTGGTGTGCACTTGCGAGCGGGGATGAAATGTAGCATCCTAGTTGCAAGATAGTTTAACCTTGAACCAATTCTGCGAGGACGAGAATGGCCGACACCCAGTTTGATATGATTGTGATAGGCGCAGGGCCCGGCGGCTATGTCTGCGCGATCCGCGGGGCGCAAAATGGTCTGAAGGTTGCCGTGGTCGAGCGGGAACATCTGGGCGGTATCTGTCTGAACTGGGGCTGTATTCCCACAAAGGCGCTTTTGCGCTCTTCCGAGGTGTTTCACCTTATGCACCGCGCCAAGGAGTTCGGCCTGAAGGCAGAAGGTATCGATTACGATCTGGATGCAGTGGTCAAACGCTCTCGCGGGGTGGCCAAACAGCTTTCGGGCGGCGTCGGGCATCTTTTGAAAAAGAATAAGGTCACTGTTGTGATGGGCGCTGCGAAACTGGCCGGGAAGGGTAAGGTTCTTGTCACCAACAATGACGGAGAGCAAACCCTGTCGGCCAAGAACATCGTGGTGGCCACAGGCGCCCGCGCCCGCGAACTGCCGGGGCTGGAGGCTGATGGCAAACGGGTCTGGACCTACCGCGATGCGCTGAACCCACCCCATATGCCTAAAAAGCTTCTGGTGATCGGGTCCGGTGCGATCGGCATAGAATTTGCCAGCTTCTTTAATACGCTGGGCGCTGACACAACGGTTGTTGAAGTTATGGACCGTGTGCTGCCTGTCGAAGACGAGGAAATCTCCAAACACGCCAAAAAGCAGTTCGAAAAGCAGGGCATGACCATCATGGAGAAATCCACGGTCAAGAAACTGGACCGCGCCAAGGGCAAGGTTACGGCCCATATCGAAAAGGGCGGTAAGGTCGAAAAGCTGGAGTTTGACACGGTCATTTCCGCTGTGGGGATCGTTGGCAATGTCGAGGGGCTTGGCCTTGAAGAGGCGGGGATCAAGGTGGATCGTACCCATGTAATAACCGATGAATACTGCCGGACAGCGGCGGACGGGGTGTTTGCCATCGGGGATATTGCCGGTGCGCCGTGGCTTGCCCACAAAGCCAGCCACGAAGGTGTCATGGTGGCTGATCTGGTGGCAGGCAAACATGCCCATCCGGTCAAACCCGAAAGCATTGCGGGTTGTACCTATTGTCACCCGCAAGTGGCCAGTGTCGGCCTGACCGAGGCCAAGGCCAAAGAGGCAGGTTATGACATCAAGGTCGGGCGTTTTCCTTTCATCGGTAACGGCAAGGCCATCGCCTTGGGGGAACCCGAGGGCATGGTGAAAACCGTCTTTGACGCCAAAACCGGCGAGTTGCTGGGCGCCCATATGGTTGGCGCGGAAGTGACAGAGCTTATTCAGGGCTATGTGGTGGGGCGCCAGTTGGAAACCACCGAGGAAGACCTGATGCAAACGGTCTTCCCCCATCCGACCCTGTCAGAGATGATGCACGAAAGCGTGCTCGACGCTTACGGAGCGGCGATTCACTTCTAGAGAAACGTCAAAGCTGTTTTGTTGAAGGCGGTTCTGTAAGGCAGGGCCGCCTTTTTCATGTGTAAGTCTTTGTGATAATTTTTAACTATCAAAAGTATCGTTTAATCAAACTTAAACTTCTGAATGCTCTTTGCTAGACAGGTTTCAGGCAAATTTGGGACCGGTTGTTACAGGAAACTGCAAGGAACGGACCCGAGATTCTAATCACCCAACGGAGGGAACACGATGGACGGTAATGACGTCAAAACCGGTGGCAAATGCCCCGTTATCCACGGCAGCACAAACGCGATGAGCCGTGGAACCGGCAATTCTTCATGGTGGCCGAACCAGATCAATCTGCGGATTCTGCACCAGAACTCTATGGAAGGCGATCCGATGGGGCCGGACTTCGATTATGCGGAAGAATTCCAGAAGCTTGATCTTGAAGCCCTCAAGAAAGATATTTTCGACCTGATGACGGATTCACAGGACTGGTGGCCTGCGGATTACGGGCATTACGGCCCGTTCTTCATCCGCATGGCGTGGCACTCTGCCGGGACTTACCGGATGGGTGACGGCCGTGGCGGGGCGACATCCGGCACGCAGCGCTTTGCGCCGCTGAACAGCTGGCCGGATAACGTGCTGCTGGACAAGGCGCGCCGGTTGCTCTGGCCGATCAAGCAGAAATACGGACGCCGGATTTCCTGGGCCGATCTGATGATCCTGACAGGCAACTGTGCCTTGGAATCCATGGGGCTGAAAACCTTCGGCTTTGCCGGTGGCCGTCCAGACGTCTGGGAGCCGGAAGAGGATATTTACTGGGGCACGGAGACCACATGGCTGGGCGGTGACAAGCGTTACAGCGACGACCGCAAGCTTGAAGATCCGCTCGCCGCAGTTCAGATGGGTCTGATCTATGTAAACCCCGAAGGACCGGACGGAAATCCTGATCCACTGGCTTCTGCTTTTGACATTCGCGACACATTCGGCCGGATGGCCATGAATGACGAGGAAACGGTGGCTCTGGTTGCTGGTGGTCACACCTTTGGTAAAGCACACGGTGCGGGGACACCGGATCATGTGGGCGCAGAACCCGAAGGGGCTACGATCGAGGAACAAGGCCTTGGCTGGACCAGCAAGTTCCGCAGTGGTAAAGGTGTTGATACCATCGGTAGCGGCATCGAAGGCCCGTGGACGTCCAACCCGATCCAGTGGGACAACGGTTATTTTGAAGCGCTGTTCCGTAACGAATGGCAACTGACCAAAAGCCCTGCCGGAGCCCATATCTGGGAAGCTAAAGACCTGCCGCTGGAGCATCACGCGCCACAAGTGGACGGTTCGGACGAGCCTGTGAAGCTGATGATGACCACAGCCGACATGGCGCTGCGGATGGATCCCGTCTACGAAAAGATCTCCCGCCGGTTCTATGAAAATCCGGAAGAATTTGCGGATGCCTTCGCCCGCGCATGGTTCAAGCTGACCCATCGTGATATGGGGCCGCGGGATCTCTACCTTGGGCCGGATGTGCCACAGGAAGTGCTGATCTGGCAGGATCCGGTCCCTGCTGTTGATCACGACCTGATCGACGCCGATGACATTGCAGCACTGAAAGGCAAGATCCTTGCCTCCGGCCTGTCCATCAGCGAGCTGGTTTCAACGGCTTGGGCCTCTGCCTCGACCTATCGCGGCTCTGACAAGCGGGGTGGTGCAAATGGTGCCCGTATCCGCCTTGCGCCGCAAAAGGACTGGGAAGTGAACCAGCCGGAGCAACTGGCCCGTGTGCTTGAAACCCTTGAAGGGGTGCAGGCAGAGTTCAACGCAGCCCAGAGCGGCGGCAAGAAAGTTTCCCTTGCCGATCTGATCGTACTTGGCGGGTGTGCCGCGGTTGAACAGGCTGCACAGAACGCAGGTCACACGGTGGAGGTGCCGTTCACACCGGGCCGTATGGATGCGTCACTGGAGCAAACGGATGTCGAGTCCTTCGATGTGCTGGAGCCAATCGTTGACGGGTTCCGCAACTTCCAGCGCAAACAATATTCGGTTTCTCCCGAAGAACTGCTGGTGGACCGTGCGCAACTGCTGGGCCTGACAGCGCCGGAAATGACCCTGCTGGTCGGCGGTCTGCGTGTACTCGGCGCAAACACAAACCAGTCTGCGCACGGCGTGTTCACCGACCGCAAGGAAAGCCTGACGACAGATTTCTACGTAAATCTGCTGGATATGGCGACCGAGTGGAAGAAGTCGGACGAGGAAGGCGTCTATGAAGGCCGCGACCGTCAGACCGGCGAATTGCGCTGGACAGCGACCCGCGCCGATCTGGTGTTCGGTTCCAACTCGCAACTGCGGGCACTGGCCGAGGTTTACGCCAGCGAGGATGCAACGGATGCCTTCATCCCGAACTTCATCGCCGCCTGGAACAAGGTGATGAATGCCGATCGCTTTGATGTGAAGTAATCCGGCACATATTGAAAAGATTGAAGGGGCAGTTCCGCTAGGTTCTGCCCCTTCTTTTGTGGGTAATATGCGGCTTTTGGCCCGCGCATGGCTGCCATGCGGAATCCGGACTGCTCCTGTTGCAAAATCGCGATAATATGGGGATAAAGGGGCAACCAAGGAAGGCTCTCATGCGCGATCTGAAAATCCCGTCCCAACGGCATCCCGAAAAAGCCAAGCGACCCGACAACGCCCAGCCCAAAAAACCGGACTGGATCAGGGTCAAGGCACCGACATCAAAGGGTTATTTTGAAACCCGCAACATCATGCGCGAGAACAAGCTCGTCACGGTCTGTGAAGAAGCGGGCTGTCCCAATGTGGGGGAGTGCTGGTCTCAGGGCCACGCCACCATGATGATCATGGGCGAGGTTTGTACCCGCGCCTGCACCTTCTGCAACATTGCAACCGGAAAGCCGCCCGAAGCACTGGATGTGTTCGAGCCGGGCCGTGTGGCGGCTGCGGTGAAGAAACTGGGGCTGAACCATGTGGTAATCACTTCGGTGGACCGCGACGATGTGGAAGACGGCGGGGCAGAGCATTTTGCCCAGACCATCCGCGCCGTGCGCAAGCAATCCCCTGATACAACGATTGAGATCCTGACACCGGATTTCATCCGCTGCGCCCCTGAAGCACTGGAAGTGGTGGTTGCGGCCCGTCCCGATGTGTTCAACCATAACCTTGAAACGGTGCCCGGTCTGTATCCGGAGGTGCGTCCCGGTGCACGGTATTTCCATTCCCTGCGCCTGTTGCAGCGGGTGAAGGAGCTTGATCCGTCGATGTTTACCAAGTCGGGCATCATGGTCGGTCTCGGGGAAGACAAACAGGCGGTCATGCAGGTGATGGATGACATGCGGGCCGCCGACATTGATTTCATGACCATTGGCCAGTATTTGCAGCCAACACCAAAGCATCACGCGCTGGACCGGTTCGTAACGCCGGAAGAGTTCGCGACTTACGAAAAGGCGGCCTACGGCAAGGGCTTCCTGATGGTGTCGGCCACGCCGCTGACCCGTTCAAGCTATCACGCGGGGGATGATTTCGCCCGCCTTCGGGAATCCCGCAACAAGGCGCTGGGTCTGGCCTGAGCCGGAATTAATCCGGCTTCTTAACCTGTTAAACGCGCGCAGGTTTATTCTGCGCGCGCAAGCGGTTCCAATCTCTTCAGATAGGCTGCAATGGCGGCATGATCTTCAGGGGGCAGAAGTTTGGTATTCTCCACCACATCCGCCATCTGCCCGCCAGCTACATCAAATTCCGGCGTGAAACCGGAGTTTAGGTAGGTTTCGATATCAATCAAAGCCCAGCCGCCGATCCCGTCCTCATGGGGGGTGATGTTGGGAATGCGCCCTTCGCCATCGGGATTGGGACCACCGGCCATCCAGCGGCTGCGGTTCATGCCGCCTATGGCGTTGCGCGGGGTATGGCACTCTGCACAATGGCCCATTGCCTCTACCAGATACCGGCCACGGGTTTCCTCTTCGTTCAAATCTCCGTCGAGCGCCCAGCCTTTCCCTGCAAACAGGAACTTCCACCCGCCCAGAGACCGGCGGATATTGAAGGGAAAGCCGACCTCATGGGGAAGGCTTGGTGTTTCTACGGCGGGAAGGGTTTTCAGATAGGCATAAAGATCGGCGAGATCAGAGACCTCCATATTTTCGTAAGTGGTATAGGGGAAGGCGGGATAGTAATGCTGCCCGTCCGGCGAGGTGCCAAAGCTGACTGCATTGGCCAGATCGGCAAAGGACCAGTCCCCGATGCCGTGCTCTGTGCTTTGCGAGATATTCGGGGCGTGAAATGTTCCAAAGTCGGTTTCAAAGGCCTGCCCGCCTGCCAGTGCCAGTTTATCCGCGCCTTCACTGCCTTTGACCGCATGGCAGGACGCGCATCCCGCGGCGGCGAACACCAATGCGCCCTTGCCGGCATCTCCCTTTGCGTTGACAAGCGCGTCGGGTTCCCAGACTTTTGGCGTGGTGATCCACCAGAATACTCCGGCCCCGATTGCAACGCCCAACAGGCCCAGCCCGACCAGTTTTTTCATCTTTCTGTATCCCTGCTTCAGTAGCGGTTTCCCCAAGGGTAGCCCTTATGCCGCAACCGCTGCAATCCGATTTCTGTGATGGGGTCTTTTCTTTTCCCCAAACCCGTGAGATAGGGACGTGCCAACAGCGGTATTCCAGCAGGAGATATGCAATGGAGATTCGTGAGGCCCTTACCTTTGATGATGTGCTCTTGGTGCCAGGTGCGTCCAATGTCTTGCCAGCCACGGCGGACACCAGAACTTTTGTCACCAAATCCATCCCCCTGAACATTCCCTTGCTGAGTTCGGCAATGGACACAGTAACCGAAGCACGCATGGCCATCGCCATGGCGCAATATGGTGGTATGGGGATTTTGCACCGCAACCTGACGCTGGACGAACAGCAGAAACAAGTGCGTCGCGTGAAACGCTTTGAAAGCGGGATCGTCTATAACCCTGTTACGCTGCGCCCCGACCAGACCTTGGGTGATGCCAAAGAACTGCAGGAACGTTACCGCGTTACAGGCTTTCCGGTGGTGGACGAACAGGGCCGTGTGCTCGGGATCGTAACCAACCGTGACATGCGCTTTGCCAACGCAGATGATACGCCGGTTCACACCATGATGACCGGCGACAATCTGGCCATTCTGCGCGAACCTGCCGATCTGGCAGAGGCTCGCTCCATGATGCACGCCCGCCGGATCGAAAAGCTGCTGGTGGTTGACGGTGAAAACAAGCTGACGGGCCTTCTGACCATCAAGGATATTGAACAGGCGGTTCTGAATCCGCAGGCCTGCAAGGACCAGCGCGGACGCCTTCGGGTGGGGGCGGCCTCTACCGTCGGGGATGCAGGCTATGAACGTTCGGTCCAGTTGATCGAAGCGGGTGTAGACCTTTTGGTGATCGACACGGCGCATGGCCATTCTTCCAGCGTGTCCGAAGCGGTTTCGCGGATTAAAGCCTATAACAGTGATGTGCAGGTCGTGGCCGGTAACGTTGCCACCGCCGAAGCCACCCGCGCGCTGATTGATGCGGGTGCAGATGCGGTGAAAGTCGGCATCGGGCCGGGGTCTATCTGTACAACGCGGATCGTGGCCGGTGTGGGCGTGCCCCAGCTGACAGCGATTGACGATTGTGCATCCGAAGGCGCGAAAACAGGCACGCCGATCATTGCAGATGGCGGCATCAAGTTTTCGGGCGATTTCGCCAAGGCGATTGCCGCAGGGGCGTCCTGTGCGATGGTCGGCTCCATGCTGGGGGGGACGGATGAAGCGCCGGGCGAGGTGATCCTATATCAGGGCCGCAGCTATAAATCCTTCCGCGGTATGGGCTCTGTCGGTGCGATGGCGCGCGGGTCGGCGGACCGGTATTTCCAGAAAGAGGTGACCGCAGAGAAGCTTGTTCCCGAAGGGATTGAGGGGCAGGTGCCCTATAAAGGTCCGGCTGGTACAGTGATCCACCAGATGATCGGTGGTTTGCGGGCAGCGATGGGCTATACCGGAAGTGCTACAATCGAGGACATGCGCACCGGCTGCAAGTTCGTGCGTATTTCCGGCGCCGGTCTGAAAGAAAGCCATGTGCATGATGTGCAGATCACGCGGGAATCCCCGAACTACCGCGTCGGTTGATCCATGACACCTGCCGCGCGCTATGCTGCCGCTATCGAGATTCTGGACGGTTTCCTTGCGGGGGAACCGGCAGAAAAGCTGTTGTCCAACTGGGCGCGGCGCAACCGCTATGCCGGCAGCAAGGATCGCGCGGCGGTGCGTGACATCGTGTTTGATTCCCTGCGTAATCTGAACAGCTTTGCCGCGATGTCCGGCATCGGGCAGGGGCGGGGCATTGCCTTGGGGCATTGCATTGCGGCGGGGATCGCAGCTGATGAGATTTTCAATGGCGCCGGATATGGTCCTGCGCCATTGAGCGAAGACGAGCAAAACGCGATATCGGCAGCTAAATATCCACCAGACAGCGATTTTGATCTGCCGGACTGGCTGGCCGGAGTTTTCAAATCCGATCTTGGGGATGACGCACAAGCCACGGCAGCAGCCCTGCGTGAGCGGGCCCCGGTTGATCTGCGCGTAAACACTGCCAAAATCACGCCGGAGGCTGCGGCCCGTGCGCTGGCGGCGGAAAGCATTCTGACAGAGCCGGTTGCGGGCGTGCCGACCGCGCTGCATGTGATCGAAAATGCCCGACGCATTGCCGGTTCGAAACCCTATCTGTCCGGTCAGGTGGAACTTCAGGATGCAGCATCCCAAGCGCTGGTGCATATGCTGGACCTGAAGGCCGGACAGCGCGTGCTGGATTATTGCGCAGGCGGTGGTGGCAAGACGCTGGCGATGGCTGCGCAAGAACCCCGTGCAAAGTTGTATGCCTGGGACATCAGTCCGGCCCGTCTGGCGCCTCTGGCCGAGCGTGCGAAACGGGCAGGTGCACAAGTGAAGCTGCTGACCTCCAAGCCGGTGGCCGCGGAATACGATCTGGTTCTGGTCGATGCGCCCTGTTCCGGTTCCGGTGCATGGCGGCGTAACCCTGAAGGCAAATGGCGTTTGCAGCCGGAGGGGTTGCTGTCCTTGCAGGAAACCCAAGCACAGGTCCTGTCCGAAGCAAGCGCACTGGTCGTGCCGGGGGGAACATTGTTCTATGCAACCTGCTCCGTTCTGAAGCGGGAAAATACCGAAGTGGTTAACGGCTTTTTAAGCAGTCACAGCGAATATACGTTGCAAAATTCCCGCAGCTTCTTGCTGAACCAGCCAGGCGATGGTTTTTTCGGTGTAATGTTGAAAAAACAACTATGACGTGTATTCTTATCGTGCTAGGTAATATCTCGGGAGAGTGAATGGTGGGATTTTGACAGGAACGGCTTGGGGGCTTTTTCGCTGTGTTCAAAATTTCGCAATACGTCAGGCAAATGGCGTTTGTCTGGATTTTCGGTTGTAGTCTGCTATTGTTATGGCTGATGCCGGAGCCTGTGGTCTGGTTTGGGGTTTTCGCCTTTCTGGCAGGGTTTGCCTTGGTAATTGCCGCCCGAAGGCAGATCAGGCCCTCTCCGCAACGTATTGATGGAAAACAGGAAATAGTTTCAGATCAGCGGGATGACCATCTGCCGGAGATTTCATCGCCCGAACCGGCTCTTCCGCCTATGAGTGAAGCTTTGGTCGCGGAAAAAATGCAGCAGTTGTTTGACAGGCTGCCAGTCGCGCTTGTGCAGATCGACTCGCGGGGGCGGGTAGGACAGTCCAATGCTGCGGCTCGGGAATTCCTGCGGCTGGAACCTGCAGAATCGCCATTGTTTGCCAGTCTTGTTGAAGGAATGGGGCGAAGCGTATCTACGTGGATTCAATCAGCGCGTGATCTGCAAGAGCCGACCAATCCTGAAATGGTTCAAGTACGACGCTCCAACGGGGAAGAGATTTTACAGGTGTCTTTGATGCCGCCGCCGGTTGCAGGTCAGGGCGGGATGATCGCAACGCTGAGCGATGCGACAGAGCTGAAATCACTTGAAGCGCAGTTTATCCAAAGCCAGAAAATGCAAGCCATCGGCCAGCTTGCCGGCGGGGTTGCCCATGATTTCAACAATCTGCTGACGGCGATATCAGGGTATTGTGATTTGCTGTTGTTGCGTCACGAGAAAGGCGATCCGGACTACAACGATCTTATCCAGATTACCCAGAACGCCAACCGTGCTGCTGCTTTGGTGGGGCAGTTGCTGGCGTTTTCCCGCAAGCAAACCATGCAGCCGAAAGTTGTGTCGGTGAACGAAACCCTGTCCGATCTGACACATCTGCTCAGTCGGTTGTTGGGGGAAAAGGTGCGATTGAATGCGGAGTATGGCAAGGATCTGCCCCGCGCGTATCTTGACGGCCGCCAGATTGAACAGGTGATCCTGAACCTCGTTGTCAACGCACGGGATGCCATGCCGGACGGCGGGGAAGTTCTTATTAAAAGCGGGGTGCGCGTTTATGACCGTCCGACCCGCGTTGATCGTGTGCTGGTGCCGAAGGGCAAGTATGTAACAATCAGTGTTGCAGACACGGGCTGCGGTATCCCACCGGAACATATGGAAAAACTGTTCGAGCCCTTCTTCACAACCAAAGAAACAGGCGAAGGCACAGGAAAGCAGACCGGATGTGAATGTGATTTTCGTTTCGGGCTATGCC
>JAAEZA010000036.1 GCA_018223125.1 Paracoccaceae bacterium
ACAGCAGGCTTTCAACCGCTTCCACAGAGATTTCCATAATTTCTGCCACTTCGGGGTTCGCCAGTTCCTGAAGGAACCGCAGACTTACCGCCTTGCGCTGGCGCGTCGGCAAGGTTTGGAGCGCGGCCTGAAGGGCGTCTGCCCGTTCCCGCGCGATCAGATCCGCCTCGATCGAGGGGCTATCGTCTTTGGGTTCAGGAACATTGTCGATGTCCTCTGTCGCCCGTTTGCCCGAATGCTTGCGCAGCCGGTCCGTGCAAAGGTTGCTGGCCACGCGGTAAAGCCATGTTGACACTTTCGCCTCTCCCTGCCGCCAGTCCGGCGCGATTTTCCACAGGCGCATCAAAGCCTCCTGCGCAACATCTTCGGCCTCTGCCTGATCACCCAGCATGCGCAGGGCCAGCGCAAGCACCCGACCCGTATGGCGGTAGGCCAGCACGGAAGCCGCCTGCCCGTCACCATTCGCAAACAGAACCATAAGCGCGTCGTCGCTGATATCGTCATTGGTATCAAGAGGCATCATCGTGCACCGGCATACCCTTTATCACTGTAGTGGGGCAATGCCCGGACCGACGGGTCCGGACATTCCTTTGGCAGGGCTTATTCGCCGCGACCGTGCTTTTTACCGCGCTTGGCTTCTGCTTCGGCTTTGGAGATCTTGCCATCGCCATCTGTATCCAGATGTTTGATCATGCGATCAGCCATATCGGTACCAAGCTCATCGCGGGTGATCTTGCCATCCTTGTTGGCATCCATCTTAGCCATCATGCGATCACCGCGATGGGCTTTTCGGCCGTCTCTCTTACCGTGATGCTTTTGCGCTGCCTCGAACTCTTCCTTGGATAAGGAGCCATTGTTGTCCGTATCCATCTTGTCAAACATCTGGCCGCGATCTGCGCGTTTTTCGCCGCGTTCCTTACGCTCTTTGCCGGCTTCCTTCTTCTCCTTACCGTCCTTGGCGTGTTGGGCTTTCATTTCCTCGCGCATGGCCTTGCGGTGTGCTTCGGCTTCCTCTTTGGTAACAGCGCCGTCCTTGTCGGCGTCCATCGCATCAAAGCGGGCATCGCGGGCTGCGATCAGTTCCGCCTTATCCACGAAACCGTCGCTGTTTGTATCCAGTTGATCGAACTGCATCCCGCCACGGGGTTTTGCCATTGTCGGAGTTGTTGCCGAAAGCGCGATCATCAAGGCTGTAGCGCCCATGAGGCCAAATTTTACAGGATTTTTCATCGTGTTTTCCTTCGTTAAGTTTTCAGTGTGACCGTGTTGTGTCGGGTCTGATACGCAAAGGCGCCGCCAGTTCCGTCGCAACATTCTGAAAAAAATTACAAAGCCCGAAATTTGCGACATCCCGCCGCAAGACAGCTTGTCCCAGTTCTTTTTGGAATGGATGGGCCTAAATTGACCGTATGGAAAATAATGATCATCCTATTGATCTAAAGGTGTCCGATGGAAAACAACGACCATATCATTAACCCGCAAGTCGCAGAGCGGGAGGCCAAGCCGGCCATGTTGCGGGGCTGGCGGCGCAAATGCCCGAACTGCGGCACCGGCCCGCTGCTGAAGGGCTATCTTACCGTGCGTGATACCTGTGAGGTCTGCTCGGAAGAACTCCATCATCACCGCGCCGACGACGGACCGGCCTATGTTACCATTCTGGTCTGCGGCCATTTGCTGGCTCCGCTGATGATGTATGTCTTTGAGACCTTCCGCCCGAACGTGTTTGTTCTTACCGTCGGTTTCATGGTCGCTTTTGTTGCGCTTGCCCTTTACATGCTGCCACGGATCAAAGGTGTTTTCGTCGGCTTGCAATGGGCAAAACGGATGCACGGCTTTGGTCGCGACGTTACGCCAGTCGCAGCGGAATAGCTGGACAAGGACGCGGGCGGGGGCGTTATATATGCGCAAGCAATGAAGGCAGGCGCAGATCATGAATGACATCCCCATCAAGAACGCAGCAACCGTAATTCTGGTGCGCGACGGTGACGAAGGCCCACAGGTCCTGATGGGGCAGCGGGGCAAATCCGCCGTCTTTATGCCCAATAAATTCGTGTTTCCCGGCGGGGCGGTTGATCCCACGGATGCGGAAGTCACCCTGTCCAATACGGCTGAGAATGCCTGTATGGAGCGGCTGAAAGTCCAGTCCGACCCTACGCTTGGCCCGTCCCTGCTGGCAGCGGCCATTCGCGAGATGTGGGAAGAAACCGGCCAGCGCATTGGCCAGTGTTCCGATCTGGCACCGGAAATAGCCCATACCCAGCCGGACAACTGGCAAAGCTTTTTCCTGTCCGGTTGCCTGCCCGATCCTACTGGGCTGGAATTCATTTTCCGCGCCATAACGCCTCCGGGCCGCCCGCGCCGGTTTGATGCGCGGTTCTTCCTTGGACGTGCGGAGCTTATTCAGGACGATCCGGATGATTTCGGCCGCGCGCAGGACGAACTGTCCCACCTGCAATGGATTCCGTTGGCCAAATCCCGCGAATTCGATCTGCCCTTCATTACCGAAGTGGTTCTGGCCGAGGTACAAAACCGGCTGAACCAGCCGGACGAGGATCATCCGGTGCCATTCTTCAGCCATGATGGCGAACGCTCGCAATTCCTGAAACTTTAACCCGAAGCGATAAGTCCACTTTACCGCGCAGCTAGGTCCAGCTAAACTGCGCCATGGCCCTATCCGAAGACCTCTTCTTTCTTGATCCCGCCTTTGAAGGCAGTTTGCAAAGCCAGATCCGGCAGATCGTGGCCTCGGCCATACTGTCGCGCCGGTTCCTGCCGGGCGAACGGCTGCCCTCCTCGCGCAAGCTGGCCAAACATCTGGGGATTTCGCGGATCACTGTGAGCCTGTCCTATCAGGAACTGGTGGCCGACGGATATCTCGCAACACGGTCCCGTTCGGGCTACTTTGTGGCGGATGACGCACCCACTTCGGCCTTTGACGGCGCCGCGACGGACCGGAGCGACAAAGTCGACTGGTCTGCGGCCCTCCAGCGTTGTTACACCGGCGCGCCGATGGTGGCCAAATGTTTCAACTGGCAGTCCTACCCCTACCCGTTCATCTACGGTCAGGCCGACCCGCAACTGTTCAGCCATTCCAACTGGCGGCTGTGTGCCCATCAGGCGCTCGGCAAGAAAGAGTTTGACAGTCTGACCTCGGATTACGCCGAAGAAGATGACCCACAACTCATTGACTTCATTGCACGACACACGCTCACAAGACGCGGCATTCAGGCAAACCGTGACCAGATACTGCTGACGGTCGGCGCGCAAAACGCGCTCTGGATGGTGGGACAGCTTCTGCTGGGAAAAGGGCGCAAGGCCGCCTTTGAAAATCCGGGTTATCCGGGTGTGCGTGAAATCCTGCGCCACACCGATTGTGCGCTGGCACCCGTGGATATCGACGAAAACGGGATGATTCCCGAACTGGTCCCGGGCGATACAGACGTTGTGTTCACAACGCCAAGCCACCACGCACCGACCGCCGCGACAATGCCAATGGCCCGCCGCCATGACCTGCTTAAAATGGCCAGTGCACAGGATATGATCATGGTAGAAGACGACTATGAGTTCGAGATGTCCTTTCTGAACGCACCCTCCCCCGCGCTCAAATCGCTCGATACCGAAGGACGTGTGATCTACATCGGCAGCTTTTCGAAATCCCTGTTTCCGGGTCTGCGTCTGGGCTATCTTGTCGGCTCTGAACCGCTGATCCGGCAGGCGCGCGCCCTGCGCACCACCGTGTTGCGGCATCCCCCCGGCCACATGCAGCGCACCACGGCCAATTTTCTCGCCCTTGGCCATTACGACGCCCTGATCCGCCGCATGAAAGACGCGTATTTCGAACGGCGTCAGGTTATGGCAAAGGCGCTGGAAGAACATGAACTGACCGTTGCCGGCAGCGCCTCTTTCGGCGGGTCATCCTTCTGGATGCGGGCACCCGATCATGTGGATACGGTTGATCTTGCAAAGTTGCTGAAGGCTGAAGGGGTACTGATCGAACCCGGCGCGCCCTTTTTCTATGGTGCGAGCGCACCCAAAAACCATTTCCGTCTGGCCTATTCCTCTATCGACAGCCGCATGATCCCAAAAGGGATTTCCATCATTTCGAAAACAATAAGAAACCTCTAGGCACGCCTGTCCGGTTTTGAGACAATAATCACGTTGGAATCATCCAAGAGGCGAACTGGCGCTATCCTAAGTTGGGAAATTGCGACCACTTTTCAGCGGTTCTGTCTGCTTTAATACGCGGTTGAGCCTTACACTAACGGAGCGGGGTCTCAATGAAGGCCCTGCCACTCAGGGAGACTATCTATGAAATTCACAAAAACACTGACAGCAATGGCTGTTGCTCTGGCTGCTACGACGGGTTCTGCCGCCTATGCGCTGGACGAACTGGTTGTTGCTTACTTTCTGGAATGGCCGACGCCGAACCAATATGCACAGCACAACAAGATTTATTCGGAAAAGATGGGCATTCCGGTCAAATGGGTTGCGTTTGACGCAGGGACCGCGATGTCTGCAGCTATGGCATCCGGCGATGTACACATTTCCTTTTCACAAGGCGTAACACCGTTTCTGGTTGCAACCGCCGCCGGACAGGACCTGCAAGCCGTTGATATTGCTGTATCTTACTCCGAGAACGACAACTGCGTTGTACGCTCCGAACTGGAAATCACCAAAGAGAACGCCGCGCAAGAGCTGAAAGGCAAGAAAGTTGCCGTGCCCCTTGGCACCGCCGCCCACTCCGGTTTTCTGGCGCAGATGGCCTATCTCGGCATTCCTGAATCCGACCTGACAATCGTAGATATGGCACCTTCTGATTCCGCAGCGGCCTTCAGCCAGCCGAATACCGATCTGGCCATGGCTTGCGGTTGGGGCGGTTCCCTGCGCGCCATGAAAGAATACGGCAACACCATTCTTTCCGGTGCTGAAAAAGAAGAAGTTGTCGGCAAGGTTTTCGACCTGACCACAATCCCGACAACCTTTGGTGAGGAAAACCCCGATGTTCTGGCACAGTTCCTTGCGATCACGGCCGAAATGAACGCGATGTACGCCGCTGACCGCGCACCGATGATGGATGCCATCCAGAAAGAAGCTGGCATGGACATGGAAGGCACAACAGCCGTTATTGACGTGTTTGCTTTCCCGACCATCGAGGAACAACTGTCCGAAGCATGGATGGGCGGGTTTGTAACAGAGTATCTGACAGACTCTGCGGCCAAGCTGGAAGAAGGCGGAAAAATCAAAGCCTTGAGCGACTATTCCGCAGTTGTGAACACCAGCTATCTTGAAGCTGCCAAAAAGATGATGATGGAATAATTCAGAATTCCGCCAAATAGATGGTAAAGTGAACCGCGGCCAGCCCGGCCGGCCGCGGTTCTTTTCAGCTACCCACACCTCTGTTCACGAATGGAATTTATATGACAGGTCTGGTCATCGACGACGTCTCCATGACCTTTGAATTGCCCAACGGTGGCAATGTCGAAGCGCTCAAGAACATCAATTTGCAGATTAACGAAGGCGAACTTCTTTCTGTGCTGGGGCCTTCGGGCTGTGGCAAAACCACCCTCCTCAACATTCTTGCAGGCTTTCTGGCGCCGACATCCGGCACGATGGCCATGAATGGCCACGCCATCACCGGCCCCCATAGCGAGCGGGGCATGGTGTTTCAGCAGGGCGCCTTGTTCGAATGGATGAATGTCGCCAAGAACATCGGTTTCGGACCAAAGATGAAAGGCACGCCGCAGGCGGAAATCGACGCCAAAGTGACCGAGTTGCTTGGCATTGTCGGATTGCAGGATTTCGCGGAAAAAATGATCTACGAAATGTCGGGCGGTATGCAACAGCGTGTGGCCCTTGCCCGCTGTCTGGCAAATGATCCTGATGTTATCCTTATGGATGAACCCCTTGGGGCGCTGGATGCGCTGACGCGGGAAAAGATGCAAAGCCTTGTTCTGGATATCTGGAAAAAGACCGGCAAGACCATCATCCTGATCACCCACTCTGTGGAAGAAGCCCTGCTGCTGGGTGAACGTCTGCTGGTAATGGCCCCGCGCCCCGGTCGCGTACACAAGGAATACCGCCTGCCTTTCGCCGAAATGGGCGTTGGTGCGGACCTGCGAGAGGTCAAACGCCATCCTGATTTCGGACCGAAGCGGGATGAAATCCTGTCCATGATCTGGGACATGGAAGAAGAAATCATGGGCCGGACGGAGTCTGCATAATGATACAGGAAGTATTTGACGTTATTGTAACGACCCTGCGCATGGTGGTGGGTATCACCTTGATCATGGCCGTGTTCCTGCTGGTCAGCATGGCCCTGTCCTTTTTGTACGGCCTTTACTCCAAGGGTCGCGGTATGACGAAAGGCTATACCAGCCTTAAAACCGTCACTTTCGGCGATGAAAGTGCCGTCACAGCCAACAGGTTTGCATCTGTCGCAGCCGTTGTGACCATCTTCCTGCTGTGGTGCATCGCCACCGGATCTTCGCTGATCCCGACAGTACTACCGCCCCCTTTCGTGGGTGAGACCGAGTTTGAATACACGGCCCGCAATGCGAACGGCGAAACCGATACGGCGACAGTGCTTGTACAGGTCTACGGGTCGGACGCAGAGCGACCAGACGAACCCGAAGCCCTGCCCCCTGGCGACGGTTTTGCCAGAAACGACTTTGTCCAGATCGTAGAGCGCCGGACCAAGGTGCTGAAAGTGCAAAACAATGACGAAGGCGGCAAGGAAGACGGCTACGAGGTAATCGAGATCAACGGCACACCCGTGACCCGTGAAACCGTGGTGCCTTTTGCCAAAGGCGAAATCTACGTGACCAAACAGGGATCCCTGTCGGTGCGCCCGTCAACCGGCCTGACGATGGAGGCACTTTACCTGCCGCCGCCGGAAAAAGTCTGGTCTTCGTTTATCACGCTGAACAAGGAAGGCTATCAGGGTGTCGGCCTGTGGGAAAACGTGTTCTGGTCCCTGATCCGCGTTGTGATCGGTTTCTCGCTCGGTTGTCTGTTCGGTATCCCGCTCGGCTTTGCCATGGGGCTCAATTCATGGCTTCGGGGCTGGTTCGATCCGATTGTGGAATTCATGCGTCCGGTGCCGCCGCTTGCGCTGATCCCGCTGGTCATCATCTGGTTCGGTATCGGTGAACAGGGTAAAATCTCGCTGCTGTTCCTTGCCGCGCTCTGGATCATGACCATTGCAGCCCGTGCAGGTGTCTCCGGTGTGAATATCTCCAAGGTCCACGCGGCTTACTCGCTCGGGGCGACCCGCAGGCAGCTTTTGACCAAGGTGATCCTGCCCAACTCCCTGCCGGAAATCTTTACCGGTGCACGGGTCGCAATGGGTGTTTGCTGGGGCACGGTTGTGGCTGCCGAACTGGTGGCGGCGGAAAAAGGCGCCGGCAAGATGATCATCGCCGCATCCAAGTTCTCGCTCACGGACATTGTGATCATCGGGATCATCATTATCGGCGTGATCGGCTATGGCATCGACGTTTTGATGCGCAAGGCAGAAAACAAACTGGTTCCGTGGAAAGGGCGCGGTTAACCCGCCGGCTCCGCTACGGAACTTCCGCAAAGGCCCCGAAAAACGGGGCCTTTCGCATTTTGGCTATATCCGCGCAGTCAACTGGCCCTAAGCGATATTCCGGTTATAACTGATATAGTTATGCCAAGCTCCGAGGAAACCGATGACCCGCAAACGTTCAGCATTTCTGTCCAGCACAGCGCCCGATTGTCCCCCGACCCTGATCGCACAAGCCGCCAAAGGCACCCCGCCCCGCGTGGCCATTGCCCGTGCAGCCGCGCCCCTGCCGATGCAGGCCGCAAAGGAAGCCACCGAGGCAGGCATCATGACGCCTGTTTTTGTAGGCGAGGCCGGAACCATCCGCACCGAGGCGGAAAAACTGGGCTGGGACATATCGGGATTCGATCTTCACGACACCACCGGAGAAGCCGAGGCCGCCGCCTGCGCAGCATCGCTGTGCGGATCGGATCAGGCGGATGTTCTGATGAAGGGGCATCTGCACACGGACCAGTTCATGAAAGGCGTTCTGGCGCGGGACAACGGATTACGTACGACGGATCGTCTGGTGCATGTGTTTCACATCACTCCGCCCGGTCAGGACACGCCATTGCTGATCTCGGATGCGGCGGTCAACGTGACACCGGACATGAAAACCCGCCAGTCTGCGGTGCAGGCTGTGGTAACGCTGGCCCGCGCCCGGGGGATCGGGCGGCCCAAAGTGGCCTTCCTCTCTGCCACCGAAAGCGCCATTCCCTCTGTTCCGTCGTCGATGGAAGCGGCAGAGCTGTGCGACTGGGCCAAGAACGAAATCGCGGATGCGGATTTTTCCGGCCCGCTGGCGCTCGATCTGGTGCTGTCCCCCGATGCGGCAGACATCAAAGGGTTGGGCAACGATCCCGTGGCGGGTCAGGCGGATTGCCTTGTGGTGCCGGACATCGATTCGGGCAACGCGATTTTCAAATCGCTGGTCTACCTGTCGGGGGGCTGCGCTGCGGGTGTGGTGATGGGGGCGAAGGTTCCTGTTCTGCTGACCTCCCGCGCCGACCCGCCTGCCGCAAGGCTTGCCTCGGCAGCGCTGGCGGCCATTCTGACCCGCATGTGACGAAACAAAATACCAAATAACCGGTGGAGTTTCGGGACATTTGTCCGGATAACACTTGGAACGGAGAACAAAATGAACAAACACATCCAACCTGATCTGGATACCTCCCCCAAGGTTTCTGACGAAATCCGCAAGACCACCTGTTACATGTGCGCCTGTCGCTGCGGCATCAACGTGCATATGCAGGACGGCAAAGTGAAATACATCGAGGGCAACCGCGATCACCCGATCAACCGTGGTGTGCTTTGCGCCAAAGGCTCTGCGGGGATTATGCAGCATTACTCCCCCGCGCGCCTGAAAGCGCCGATGAAACGGGTCGGCCCGCGCGGCTCGGGCGAGTTTGAAGAGATCAGCTGGGATGAAGCCTTCCAGATTGCATCGGACTGGATGACACCGCTGCGGGAAAAACACCCCGAAAAGCTGGCGTTCTTCACAGGGCGTGACCAGTCCCAATCCCTGACATCCTATTGGGCGCAACAGTTCGGCACCCCGAATTACGCGGCCCATGGCGGTTTCTGTTCCGTGAATATGGCGGCGGCTGGCATCTACACCATGGGTGGCGCGTTTTGGGAATTCGGCCAGCCCGATTGGGAACGGGCCAAAATGTTCATGATTTTCGGCGTGGCAGAAGATCACGATTCCAACCCGATCAAACTGGGCCTGTCCCGCCTGAAGGAACGGGGCGCCAAGATTGTGGGCGTGAACCCCGTACGTTCGGGCTATAATGCGATTGCAGATGAATGGGTTGGCATCACGCCGGGTACGGACGGATTGTTCATCCTCTCCCTGATCCGCGAGTTGCTGGCGGCAGGAAAGGTGGATCTGGAGTATCTGATCCGCTACACCAACGCGCCCTATCTGGTGAACTGCGATCCGGAATCCGACGATCACGGGCTGTTCCTTTATGATAATAACGGCAAACCGCAGGTTCTGGACCGGACGACAGGCGAACCGCTACCCTTTGACCAGCAAGGGGTGAAACCCGAACTCGCCACGGATTACACCCATAAAGGCACGCTTTACCGGCCCGCCTTCCAACTGATGGCGGAAAAATATCTGGTAGAGGATTACGCGCCGGAAAACGTGTCAGAGCGGACAGGGGTAAAGCCTGAAACCATCCGCCGCTTGGCCGCCGAACTGGCCCGCACCGCCTTTGAGGAAGAGATCGTCATCAACCAGCCGTGGACCGATTTCCGCGGCGAAAAACACGACAAAATGATCGGCCGCCCTGTAGCCTTCCACGCCATGCGCGGGATTTCGGCCCATTCCAACGGGTTCCAGACCTGCCGCGCGCTGCACCTTTTGCAAATCCTGCTGGGCAGTGTCGAGGTTCCGGGCGGTTTCCGCTTCAAGCCGCCTTATCCCAAACCCGTCACTGGCCATCCGCGCCCCCACGCGAAACCTGTGGCCAACAGCCCGCTGAACGGCCCGCATCTGGGCTTTCCGCAGGGCCCCGAAGACCTTGCAATCAAGGCGAACGGCACGCCTGCGCGGATTGACAAGGCGTTTACATGGGAAAACCCCATGTCCGCCCACGGCATGATGCATATGGTGATTTCCAACGCCCATGCCGGTGATCCCTACAAGATCGACACGCTGTTCATGTATATGGCGAATATGTCGTGGAACTCCTCTATGAACTCCCGCGGTGTGATGGACATGCTGACGGACAAGACCGAAGACGGCGAATACGTCATCCCGCGGATCATCTATTCGGACAGCTATTCTTCGGAAATGGTGGCCTTTGCGGATCTGATCCTGCCCGATACCACCTATCTTGAACGGCACGACTGTATTTCCCTGCTCGACCGCCCGATTTCCGAAGCCGAGGCCATGTGCGACAGCATCCGCTGGCCCGTGGTGGAACCGGACCGCGATGTGCGCGGCTTTCAATCTGCCCTCATCCAGCTTGGTGCCAAGATGAAACTGCCCGGTTTCGTGAATGAAGACGGTTCTGCCAAATATCAGGATTACGCCGATTACATCGTCAATCACGAACGCCGCCCCGGTGTCGGGCCTCTGGCCGGATGGCGGGGAGAGGACGAAACCGGATCCGGCAGGGGTGCGCCCAATCCCAAGCAGATAGACCGCTACATTGAAAACGGCGGTTTTTACATGGACCACATCCCCGAAGAGGCACTGTTCTACAAGCCGTGGAACAAAGCCTATCAGGATTGGGCGGTAGAGCGCGGGATCTTTGACGCGCCCTCCCCCTATACGTTCAACATCTATGTGGAACAGATGCAGAAATTCCGGCTGGCCGCCGAGGGCAAAGGCGAATTGCAGCCGCCCGATCACCTGCGCGACCAGCTGAAAATGGCGATGGACCCGCTGCCCACTTGGTGGCAACCCTTCGAAGAAGCCCTTGTAGACGCAGAGGAATATCCTATCCACGCGCTGACCCAGCGACCTGCGGCCATGTACCATTCATGGGGATCGCAGAACGCATGGCTGCGCCAGATTCACGGACACAATCCGCTGTATGTATCCGGCGAAATCTGGGAACAGAACGGCTTTGCGGAAGGCGACTGGGCCTACCTAAAATCCCACCACGGGGAAATTCGGGTGCCTGTCGTCCGCATGGATGCGCTGAACCCGAAAACCGTCTGGACCTGGAACGCCATTGGCAAACGCAAAGGTGCATGGGCACTGGACGAACATGCGCCCGAAACGAAAAAAGGCTTTCTTCTGAATCACTTGATCCACGAACTTCTACCACCAAAAGGGGACGGATTGCGCTGGTCCAACTCTGATCCGGTCACGGGACAGGCCGCATGGTATGACCTGCGGGTGAACATCCGCAAGGCGCCTGCACCGGACAACCTGCAATCCGAACCTGCTGTTGCGCCGCAGAACTCCCCTGTCGGACAAGGGCCAAAAAACATCCGCTACGGAGAGGATTTCTGATGCGCACCCATAGCGTTTCCGGCGGGGGCGGTTGCCAGATCCATGTCACGGATCAGGGCCCCGAAAACGCACCGGCCCTGTTGTTCGTCCACGGCTGGGCACAACACAACATCTGCTGGCAGGCCCAAGCGCCTCTGGCGGAAAAATTCCGCGTCGTCGCATTTGATCTGCGCGGGCATGGCGGCTCGGACACACCTTCGGAGGTGGAAGATTACACCGACGAAGCCCTTTGGGCCAACGACATCTATGCCGTAATCACCGAGCTTGGCCTGAAAAATCCGGTCCTGATCGGCTGGTCCTATGGCGCGCGGGTGATTTCCTCCTATCTTGCCACCCACGGGCAGGATGCCATTGGCGGGATCGTCCTTGTGGGCGGGATCATTGCCATTGGCAAACACCGCGAGCCGTGGATGATGGGGGAAGGCAGCCCCGCGCTGAACCGCGACCTTTACACATCCGATCAGAACCGGCTGATCCCCGCGACGGTAAAATTTGTCGAACAATGCACTTATAAACCGCTCGACAGGGCCAGCTATGCAACACTGGTTGCGGCCAATATGCTGGTACCCGCGCTGGTGCGCCGTGCGCTGTTTGCGGGCGATTGGGATTGCCGGCCAAGCTGGCAGGCCTTTACTAAACCCGCGCTGGTGATCCACGGCACGGAGGACGATATTGTCCTGCCAGCCGTTGGAAAGGCTGCCGCCGAAACCCTGCCAGACAGCACCCTGTCGCTTTATCCCGAAACCGGACATGCGCCCTTTGCCGAGCATCCGGCCCGTTTCAACGACGAGATTGCCGCCTTTGCTGCAAACGCCCTTGGAGTTTCACAATGACCACCCTTCCCCAATCGACCCACAAGAAACTGGGCCTTGCCATTGATCTGGACATCTGCGTCGGGTGTCATGCCTGCGTGATCAACTGCAAGGAATGGAACACCTCCAACTATGGCGCGCCCCTGTCGGATCAGGACGCCTATGGAGCGGAGCCTGTCGGCACATTCCTGAACCGCATTCACACGTTTGAGGTAAAAGCGGCGGATAAACCCGCCCAGACCGTCCACTTCCCCAAATCCTGTCTGCACTGCGATGATGCGCCTTGCGTGACGGTCTGTCCAACCGGTGCAAGCTACAAGCGCGTGGACGACGGGATCGTTCTGGTAAACGAATCCGATTGCATCGGCTGCGGTCTCTGCGCCTGGGCCTGTCCTTACGGCGCACGGGAACTGGATGCGGCGGAAGGTGTGATGAAGAAATGCACCCTTTGCGTAGATCGCATCTACAACGAGAACCTGCCCGAGATTGACCGCGAACCGGCCTGCGTGCGCACCTGCCCCGCAAATGCCCGCCATTTCGGGGATTACGCAGACCCCGATAGCAATGTATCCCGCATGGCCGCAGAACGCGGCGCGGTTCCCCTGTTCCCCGAACAAGGCACCAATCCGGTCAACCGTTACCTGCCGCCACGACCGAAAGCGGATATTCAAACGGACGGGGACATCGACATCCTTGCACCGTTTCTGGATACCTCCGGCGCCAGCAACAGCGCGTCCGGCCCGTCATCCACAACTGCCAAGGGCCTGCTGGGCTGGCTTGACAAAGCACTGGAGGCCATCTGATGCATCCCGCACCTTCTGTCATCGTTTTTACCGCCCTGTCGGGGCTCGGCTTTGGTCTGCTGGCGTTTTTGGGGGTAAACATCCCCGATGTGACCGGCATGACAGCCTTCATTTTCTTCTTCATCGCCTATGCGCTGGCCGTTGGGGGGCTGGTCGCATCCACCTTCCACCTTGGCAATCCGCAACGCGCATTAAAGGCGTTCACCCAGTGGCGCAGCAGCTGGCTGTCCCGTGAAGGCGTGTTCGCTGTTGTTTCCCTTTGTGTTATGGGCATTTATGCCGCCTGTCTGATTTTTCTGGACCTCCGCCTGCCGGTTGTCGGGATCATCGGTTCGATTCTCAGCCTGATCTCTGTTTATTGCACCTCAATGATTTACGGACAGTTAAAGACAGTGCCGCGCTGGAGCCAGCCGCTGACGCCCTTCCTGTTTCTGGCCTATGCGCTAACCGGCGGTGCGCTGTTGTCCGGTCAGGTCTATCTGGCAGCGGGCCTGATGGTGCTGCTGATGATCCTGCAATATGCCCACTGGACCATCGGAGACACCCGTCTGGCAGCAGCCGGAGGCACGATCGAGGCAGCGACAGGTCTTGGCCACCTCGGCAAGGTAAGGCTGCTGGAAAGCCCACATAGCGGGACCAACTATCTTTTGCGCGAAATGGCATTTGAGGTGGGCCGCAAGCACGCTGTGAAGCTGCGTGTAATTGCCCTGCTGCTTCTGGGCATCCTGCCCTGCGCCCTGCTGGTTCTGACCACCCCCGGCCATCTGAGCGCCCTTGTGGCCATCATCCTGCATATGGCCGGTGTCTTTGCCGCACGCTGGCTGTTCTTCGCAGAGGCGGAGCATGTTCAGGCGCTCTACTACGACCGTCACAGAGCGGCCTGAAACACCCGCACAGCCGGTCTTGCAGAGGCCCGCACGGTATCAGCCGCGCGGGCCTTTTCTTTGGCCTGACGGCAGACAGGAAGCACTCTGGGGGAAACGCCGGACGGCGCATCAAGCCAATCATCACCGGTCATAAAAAAACGCTCCCAGGAGGCAATGTCCGGGAGCGTCTTTTTCGCCAGTTTCGCACCGGATGCACGGGACGAGCGTGCTGCCTTAGCGAAGCGTGTTGTTGCAATCTGGCCGCTGTCAGTGAAACGGGGCCTATTTACGACAACCGGTGCGGTGCACCTGACTGACCTGGAGGCGGGCGGCTTGCGCCCTGAAGTCGAGAATGGTTATCGCCATAAAACCCTTTGTTTTCTAGCCTCCATTCGCGAAATGACACATATTCTTCGCCAAATGCACAGCGGTTTCGGAAAACTTATTTGGCGCTTCGTGAAACGTGCACCCGCTTTCGGACCTGCACCATTCGCGAAGCGTCTAATAGCCGCCACGTACCGGACACAGCACGGCCCTGCGGCTGACACATTTCCGCCAGATTTCCACTTCATCATGGTGCGACCCACGAAAACTCCAGTAAATCGGGCTTACCATGAATATTCACATCGTTTTTTCCGGTCGGGACAGAAATGTGTTGCATGCGCTGCCTGCTGTTATGTGGCTGGCCAGCTGTCTCTATACCGTTTTGATTGTTCTGAACGCTTTGCCGCCGATGCTTTCGTCGCAATCTCCGGTATCGCTCAAGAATATTGCCGTCATCCTGATGTGTATTCTGATCGTTTATCCCTTGTACCGGCTGGGGTTTCTGACGCTGACGCGGATGTATCCCGACAGCCCTGTTGTCAAACGAATCGCAGCACTGTCTTTGATCTGTGTTGTCGCCGGTGCGTTATGCCTCGGGCTGGCGCTGATTGCGGTGGATATTTCGGGCAGTGTTCTCTCCCGTGCGGATCTGCGCTGGTATTTGCTGAATATGATGGTGGGAATCTTTCTGATGCCCGTTTTCTTCTTCATTATTCGCGGCAGCAATATCGTGCGCGAACAGTTTACCCAAGGCGGCAGCACGCAGGCCGCACGGCTGATCCTGCGCAAGCTCGGGCCGGATGCCGGCAGCAAACTGGTCCGGATGCAAAGCGCCGACCACTATGTAGAAGTGCACACGGAAAAAGGACCGAAACTGCTGTTGATGCGGCTGTCCGATGCGACCCAGATGCTGGAAAGTTTCGACGGTTCCCAGGTGCACCGCTCCCATTGGGTCAACTTCAACGAGGTCACCGAGGTCATCAAGCGGGACCGCAAGGTCTGGCTGCGCATGTCCGATGGCACGGATGTACCGGTGTCCCGCAGTTACCGCCCCGAGCTCCGGGCGGCGGGCATGATCTAGGGCTTGCACCTTTAAAGAAACAGCACAAGCACCAGAATTGACAGCACCACAAAACCGATCCCTGCCAGTTCCCGCAGGGTGGTTGTTTCCTTGAAGAACAGGGTTGAGGCAAGAAAGGAAAAGATCAGTTCCACCTGCCCCACCGCCTTCACGTAAGCTGCGTTCTGCAAGGTAAATGCCGTGAACCAGCCAAGCGATCCGATCATACCGGACAACCCCACCAGCGCTGTGACCCGCCAGTGATGCAATACTTTGGCGATTTCACCCTTTTCCCGCAGATACAGCCATGCGGACATTATCACGCTCTGGAAGATCGTCACGCACATCAGTGTATAGACCGAGCGCAGCAGGAAGTGTGAATCGCCAAGGGACAGGGACGCGCCGCGATAACCGATGGCGGAGACGCCAAAGAGCGCACCCGAAGCCAGTCCCAGCCCCGCAGCCCCGTTGAAATAACGCCGCCACCCGCCATTGCCCTGCCGCTCTGGCGGGTCGGACAGCAGGATTACACCAACCAGCCCGATCACAATCGCAAGAAGGCCCGCGCCGGACAGCCCTTCCCCCAGAACGATCATGCCAATCAGGGCTGTCTGGATCGTCTCGGTTTTCTTAAACGTAATGCCAACGGTGAAGTTGCGGCGGGAAAAAAGCGCAACGACGCACATTGTGGCAAGGATTTGCGCCACACCACCGATCCCTGCAAACCAGAAGAATCGGGGATTCACAGAGGGAAGCTCCCAGCCATTAACGCTGGCGAGCCCCCATAGCAAAACCGCTGCAAGAGGGGCAGCAAAGAGAAACCGCGCAAATGTGGCGCCTGCCGTGCTCAGCCCCGTGGCTTTAAGGTGTTTTTGCAACATAAAGCGCAGGTTCTGACTGAACGCTGCGCCAATACTGATAATAATCCAGAGTTCCATGGATCAAGCCTTTCGCTTGCCCCTTAAAACCACGCCCCCGCAAGGAGGTCGAGGCCCAATCGTCACAATAAGGGGCGAAAGGGAAGCCTGAACGTTCTCCGGTGTAACGGCCTGATGCCGCCCTACTTCTTGGCGGCAGGCTTTTTGGCGGACTTGCCTTCCAGCGCATCAAGACGGGCGGACAGGGCCGCGTTTTCTTCGCGGGCTTTCTGGGCCATCAGACGCACGGCGTCAAATTCTTCACGGCTTACAAAATCGCGGTCGGCCAGCCAGCGGTCCATCCAGCTTTTCATCGCTGTTTCCGCCTCGGTGCGCGCGCCCTGGGCCACGCCCATTGCGTTTGTCATCACCTGACTGAGATCTTCGAACAGTTTGTTACGGGTCTGCATGGCGGCCCCCTTATCATTGCTGTGTTTCATCGTTATATGGGGTCGAAACAGGCAAAAGCAAAGCCCCAAAAGCGGAACGCGACCCTTCGCCCCGTGATGCGGCCGGAAAAAAGGCATTCCGATGATAGCAGCTCTCCCCTTTCCCGATATTGATCCGGTCCTGATTTCTTTTGACATCATGGGTTTTACGCTGGCGATCCGATGGTATGCGCTGGCCTATATCGCCGGATTCCTGCTGGCGTGGGGCTGGGCCAACCGTGCACTGCGGCGCGATTACCTGTGGATGGGGAATACCCCGCCCATGACCCCCAAACATACCGAGGACTTCCTGACATGGGCCATCATCGGTGTGATTTTGGGCGGGCGTCTGGGCTATGTGCTGTTTTATTCCAAGGGCGCCTATCTGGATGATCCGGCGATGATTTTGCGGGTCTGGGAAGGCGGCATGTCCTTTCATGGCGGCTTTGCCGGTGTTGTCGTTGCAGCCCTGCTTTATGCCCGCAAACACTTTATCCCCCTTTTCTCGCTCGGGGATATTCTGGCGATCGGGGTGCCGATCGGTCTGGGGCTTGGACGTGTTGCCAACTTTATCAACGGTGAACTCTGGGGCCGCCCGACGACCGCGCCATGGGGCGTGGTTTTTCCGAACACGCCGGATTGCCCCGTCGGCTGGGCTGATACGGTCTGCGCGCGCCACCCATCACAACTGTACGAAGCGATACTGGAAGGCGTCGTGCTGTTCGTTTTGCTTGGCTATCTCGCCTACCGGCGCGGCTGGCTGAAAACACCCGGTGCCCTGACCGCGCTGTTTTTTGCGGGCTACGGCCTGTCCCGCTTTGTGGTGGAGTTTTTCCGTCAGGGCGATTCCCAGTTCACCGATTTTTCCAATCCTTGGGGCCATGTGCTGCGCTTCGGGCAGAACCCTGACAGTTTCGGCCTGACAATGGGGCAGCTTCTCTCCCTGCCGATGATCGCCTTAGGGATTGCCATGCTGATTTATGTGCGCCGGAAATGACGGCCCTGAACGATATACTGCTGCGCCAGATCGCACGGCTTGGCACGCTGAGCATTTCGGAGTTTATGACCCAGTGTCTCTACCACCCCGATCACGGCTATTACACGCAGGCCAAACCGCTGGGACGCGGCGGGGATTTCATCACCGCGCCCGAAATCAGCCAGATGTTCGGCGAAATGATCGGCCTGTGTCTTGCGCAGAACTGGCTGGATCAGGGGGCACCCGATCCCTTCTGTCTGGCGGAACTCGGCCCCGGATCAGGCCAGTTGATGGAGGATATTCTGCGGGCGACGAAATCCGTTCCGGGGTTTCATCAGGCCGCAAGAGTACACCTGTGCGAGGTGAACCCGCATCTGAAAGCCCAACAACAGGCGCGTCTGGGTGAATTTGATCCGAAGTGGATCGCCGCAACCACCGACCTGCCCGCCCTGCCCCTGTTTCTGGTGGCAAACGAATTTCTTGACTGTCTGCCAATCAACCAGTTTATCGCCACGAACACCGGCTGGGACGAACAGGTTGTCGCAGCACAAGACGGGCAGTTGTGTTTTGCCCGCCGTCCCGCCGGTGCAGTTGAAACGGAACTTCCCAAAGATGCCGCCGCTGGCACAATCTTAGAACTTTGCCCCGCTGCGAATGCTGTTGTGCAGGATATTGCCTCGGTGATCGCGCAACATTCCGGCTGCGCCCTGATCTGCGACTATGGCGGATCGGGCGGCGGAGATACCTTGCAGGCATTGCGCGCCCATCAGAAGGTTGATCCTCTCAGCACACCCGGTCAGGCGGATCTGACCGCCCATGTAAACTTCGCTGCCCTGAAAGACGCCCTGCGCGATGCGCAGGTCTGTGGCCCCGTACCACAGGGTGCCTTTCTGGAACGGCTTGGCATTACGCCCCGTGCGCAGGCACTGGCACAACGTTTGCAAGGCGCTTCGCTGGAAACCCATATCGCAGCCCATCACCGCTTGACGCATCCCGATGAAATGGGCGAGTTATTCAAGGTAATGGCAATCCTGCCGGAGGGCGGGACAACACCGGCGGGGTTTTAGGCATGACACTGGAAATTCTGACTTCGGACACGCTGGCTCCGGTGCGCCACGGCTTTTTCACCCGTCGAGGCGGTGCCTCTTCGGGCATCTTCAGCGGGTTGAACTGCGGGCTCGGCTCCAGCGACCAGCGCGAGGTTGTGACCCTGAACCGAAAGATGGCTGCCAAAGCGATGGGCACCACGAATGACATGCTGGCCGGAGTGCATCAGATCCATTCCGATAAAGTCCATGTGGTGACCGCACAAAACGCAACCGAACGCCCCGAAGCAGATGCACTTGTGACTGCGGAAAAGGGTGTCGGCCTGTCGGTTCTTGCTGCTGATTGCGCACCGATCCTTTTCGCCGACGCGAACGCCGGTGTCATCGGTGCTGCCCATTCCGGCTGGAAAGGTGCGGTGGGCGGCGTCATTTCCGAAACAGTGGATGCGATGGTGAAGCTGGGTGCAAAACGGGAAGACATCAAGGCCAGCATCGGCCCCTGCATCAGCCAGCGCAATTACGAGGTCGGGCCTGAATTTTTCGAACAGTTCATGGATGAAGACCCCGACTTCACCCGTTTCTTCACGAATGGCAGCGCAGATCGCTATCTTTTTGATCTGCCCGGTTTCTGCCTGCACCAGTTGCGCGAAACCGGACTGGCCGAGGCCCATTGGATCGGACATTGCACCTATCTGGATGAAAACAGGTTCTTTTCCTACCGGCGCACCACCCATCGCAAGGAAGCGGATTACGGGCGGTTGATCTCGGCCATCATATTGTAGCCCGTCCTTGCAAAATGTGACTGGTATGGGTCGCATTTCGTCACATTTCGCAGCAAGAATCCGGCATAAACTTCACAACAGTCGTTAAAGTTCAAGCACTTAAACGGTATCTCCAGCTTGCCACAATCTTTACGCGAAAGCAGGAAATCTCCACAAAACCACCTTTTTCCGGCACAGTTTCCGGCGCAATCCGGCGGTATAACTGTCTTAACGGAACAATAACTCTCTTGGAGTAAGACAGATGAAAAAGAACAATCGCTGGATGAAATGGGTTCTTAAAGAATCAGCCGAGATGTCCAAAACAGAAAAGCTGAAAGCAGCGGGCTAAACGCGGGTAAACCGCCAAAAAATTCCCTCAGGACGACGGTGCACGTCCCCCTGAAAGCTACCCCTGCCCTTGCGGCGGGGGCTTTTTTTTCGCAAACTATTCAGAACGCCTGCAAGGCAGCGTTAATCATCAACAGAGCGGGCTTCCAAAATGCTGAACGGCACCCCGGGTTCGTCCTTTGCCCCACGGATCACCAGTGATGTCTTCACGCTCGCCACGTTTTCAGCGGCGGTCAGGTGGTTGGTCAGAAAGGTCTGGAAGGTGGTCAGGTCCGGTGCCACGCATTTCAGGATGAAATCGGTCTCCCCGTTCAGCATGTGACACTCCCGCACCAGGGGCCATTCCCGGCACTGGGCTTCAAAGGCGCTCAGGTCGACCTCTGCTTGGGAATGCAGGCCCACCATGGCGAAAACCTTGACTTCGAATCCTAAAACCCGTTCGTCCACCTCGGCGTGATAGCCGCGGATAAATCCGCTTTCTTCCAGTGTGCGCACACGGCGCAGACAGGGCGGCGCGGAAATGCCGACCCGTTTGGCCAGTTCCACATTTGTCATGCGTCCGTCATTCTGCAACTCGGCCAGAATTTTGCGATCAATGGGATCAAGTTTGATTGTAGGCATATTATCTCCACAGCCGTCGCGGCAAATTACGCAGAACCCATCCGCTGCGCAATAATATTTCGCAGCTGCGCAATATTATTTCCGTGGCCGCCACCTACCCCAGTCTTCAGGTAATCGCAACAGCGTGACAATCCCCTGCTTTCCCTTCGCCCCCCGCGTCCTTATATAAGGCAAAACCCAAAAGACCGACCGGAGATTCCCCCATGTCAGAGACCCGCCACACCCGCCTGTTGATCATCGGCTCCGGCCCTGCCGGTTATACCGCCGGTGTATATGGAGCCCGCGCGATGGTCGAACCGCTGTTGGTACAAGGCATTGAACCAGGCGGCCAGCTTACAACAACCACCGAAGTCGAAAACTGGCCCGGTGACACCGAAGTCCAAGGCCCCGATCTGATGATCCGCATGGAAGCCCACGCCAAGGCCATGGGCTGTGAGATCGTTGGCGATATCATCACCAATCTGGACCTGTCCAACCGTCCGTTCACCGCCAATGGTGACAGCGGCACAACCTACACGGCCGATGCGGTTATTCTGGCCACGGGTGCGCGGGCAAAATGGCTCGGCCTGCCAACAGAGGAAAAATTCAAGGGCTTTGGCGTCTCGGCCTGTGCCACTTGTGACGGTTTCTTCTACCGCGGTCAGGAAATCGTGGTGATCGGCGGCGGCAACACGGCTGTCGAAGAGGCTTTGTTCCTGACAAACTTTGCCAGCAAGGTGACCCTGATCCACCGGCGCGACGAACTGCGGGCAGAGAAAATCCTGATCGACCGTCTGGAAAAGAACCCGAAAATCGAACCCCTGTGGTTCCACGAGCTGGAAGAAGTGATCGGCACCGAAGATCCGCTTGGCGTGGAAGGCGTGAAGGTCAAACACACCAAAACCGGAGCGATTACAGAAATCCCCTGTAAAGGTGTCTTTGTCGCCATCGGCCACGCCCCTGCCAGCGAACTTGTGGTGGATCAATTGGAAACTCATATGGGCGGCTATGTGAAAACCAAGCCGGACAGCACTGCAACCTCTATTCCGGGTGTGTTTGCAGCAGGCGATCTGACAGACCACCAGTACCGTCAGGCTGTCACCAGTGCCGGAATGGGCTGTATGGCCGCGCTTGAAGCGGAACGGTTTCTGGCCGAAAACGAATAAAGCCGCGTAAAACCCGTGAAGGAAAAGCCCTGACGCAAACCGTCAGGGCTTTTTTATGCGTGCTGCTTTCCCTGTGGCCCCTGCGTCACATTCTGCCCAATCCCCCCGCCCATGCAAAAAACACTTTGTCTGCACCGCCATTTATGCGATGCGTTCACGCGTGAACAAACTTTGATTCGCGGGAACGAAAATTGCAGGGCGCAAAACAAAATCACGATGAAGAAGATCAGCTCTTCCGGCTGTTACGCCAGATTGATCGTTCTTCCGATGCCTCGCAGCGCGCACTTGCCGCTGGGATCGGGGTGTCTTTGGGTCGCCTGAATGCCCTGCTGAAATCCGCAACCGAAGCCAGGCTGGTCCGGATCAGTGACCGCAACGGACCGGATAAACGCCAACGGTTCACCTACACGCTTACCTCACGGGGTGAGGCGGAGAAAATCCGGCTCACTGACAGATTTCTGGCACGTAAATTCGCGGAATATGACGCGCTGCATGCTGAATTGACCGGAACCACCTCCAATCTGGTTCCACTTAAACACAGGACTATAATGATGGAAAACAATCTCGCCCCTATTTCGGAGCTTTACGTCTCTCACGACAGTGCCGAAAAGATGAAATTCGAAGCGGCGCAACTGCCGTCTTGGGATCTGACAGCCCGTCAGGTTTGCGATCTGGAACTGTTGATGAACGGCGGCTTTAATCCGCTAAAGGGTTTCCTGTCACAGGAAGATTACGAGGGCGTTGTTGAAAACATGCGTCTGGCGGACGGTTCTCTCTGGCCAATGCCAATCACGCTGGACGTGCCAAAGTCCTTTGCTGAATCCGTTGAAATCGGTCAGGACATCGCGCTGCGCGACCCCGAAGGCGTTATTCTGGCGGTGATGTCCGTAACCGACAACTGGGCACCGGACAAAGCCCGCGAAGCTGAAAAAGTCTTTGGTGCGGACGATCTGGCCCACCCTGCGGTGAACTACCTGCACAACACGGCCGGTGAATTCTATCTTGGCGGCCCGATCATCGGCATCCAGCAACCGATGCACTATGACTTCCGCGCCCGTCGCAACACCCCGAACGAATTGCGCGCCTATTTCCGCAAAATGGGCTGGCGCAAAGTGGTTGCGTTTCAAACACGTAACCCGCTGCACCGCGCCCATCAGGAACTGACCTTCCGCGCTGCCAAAGAGGCACAGGCCAACCTGCTGATCCATCCGGTTGTCGGCCTCACGAAGCCGGGCGACATCGATCACTTCACCCGCGTTCGCTGCTACGAGGCTGTTCTGGATCAATACCCCGCATCGACAACCTCTATGTCGCTGCTGAACCTTGCCATGCGTATGGCTGGCCCGCGCGAAGCTGTCTGGCACGGTCTGATCCGCAAGAACCACGGCTGCACCCACTTCATTGTTGGCCGCGACCACGCAGGCCCGGGCAGCAACAGCCAGGGCGAGGATTTCTACGGTCCTTACGATGCGCAGGAACTCTTCCGCGCCCATGAAGAAGAAATGGGCATCAAAATGGTCGATTTCAAACACATGGTTTACGTGCAGGACCGCGCGCAATACGAACCGGCGGATGAAATCACAGATAAAGATGACGTGACCATCCTGAACATTTCCGGCACAGAATTGCGCCGCCGTCTGTCCGAGGGTCTGGAAATTCCTGAATGGTTTTCCTTTCCCGCTGTTGTGGAAGAACTGCGCCGCACCCGCCCGCCACGGGCACAGCAAGGCTTTACCGTGTTCTTCACCGGTTTCTCCGGCTCCGGCAAATCCACCATTGCCAACGCCCTGATGGTGAAACTGATGGAAATGGGCGGTCGCCCGACCACGCTGCTCGACGGCGATCTTGTGCGCAAGAACCTGTCTTCTGAGCTCGGCTTTTCTAAAGAGCACCGCGATCTGAACATCCGACGCATCGGCTACGTGGCCTCCGAGATCACCAAGAACGGTGGTATCGCGATCTGCGCGCCAATCGCGCCATACGCCGCGACACGCCGTGCGGTTCGTGAAGAAATCGAACAGTTCGGAGCTTTCATCGAAATTCATGTCGCCACGTCTATCGAAGAATGCGAACGTCGGGACCGTAAAGGCCTGTACAAGCTGGCGCGCGAAGGGAAAATCAAGGAATTCACAGGGATTTCAGACCCTTATGATGTTCCTGAAAATCCTGAACTGCGGATTGAAACAGAAAACACAGATGTGGACAATTGCGCCCATCAGGTTCTGTTGAAACTGGAAAGCATGGGGCTGATCGCAGGTTAATCCCCTGCCCCCCAAAAAAGAGAAACCCGGCCATTGCGCCGGGTTTTTTCGTTCATAAAGGTGCCTTACAATTCCTTGAAACCTGACCGATTTATTCAAAGTTTGAACACATTTCCTGCCTAGATTTACCTAAAGTAAAGAGGGTGCAACGCCCCCCGTGATGAGTTTCGGAGTAAAGAATATGCCAGTTCCAGCCCGCCGGCCCGCAGTAGTTGCAAGCGATAAGGCAAGGCGCCGCCCTGCATTTCCACCGGTGCGAAAGGAATTTCCTGCGCGGAAAGCCGCGGCGTCCCCAAAGCTGACATGGCTGGAACGGCTAAGCCGCCTGAAAGAAACCTTGCACGGGCTTCTGACCGGCATACCGCGTTCCGCCCCGTTCCATCCGGACAGCGCCCGAGAATTCGAAGGACGTACGGAAAGCCAGTACATCGGAAACCCAGCGCAGCCATTTCAGGTAAGATCGGTGCGGGTCCGCGCCCTGCGCGCCCGATCAAAATGAAAAAGCGGGCCGGAACCCGCTTTAACCTTACAACTTTACACTTTACCAAGGATTACCCGTTAGTGAACACTTACGGGTTGAAACTCGTTTGTACGGGCCAGTGCGAAGGCGATATCACGGTCCTTGGCCAGCGCCAAACGTTCCCCGTTTTCGGAGTGAATGGCATAGATATGCTCATCCCCGTTCAACTGCTGGCGCAAATCTTCGGGCAGGTCCGAAAACTCTACCGGCCGCACATAAACTGTACGGGCATCGAATTTGAAGGGAAAATTGAATTTGGCGTCCATAATCGTGCCTCCTACTTGTTACTGATTTCGATGGTTTGCACCACCGTGTCGGGAACCGAACGGCGCAAATCCACATGCAACAGCCCGTTCTCCATCGATGCGCCAGCAACTTCTACGCCTTCTGCCAGCACAAAAGAACGCTGGAACTGGCGCGCTGCGATTCCGCGGTGCAAGAACACGCGCCCTTCGCTGTCATCCACCTGACGCCCGCGAATAACCAGCTGCGCGTTTTCCAGAGTGATCGCCAGATCCTCTTCGCGGAAACCCGCAACAGCTAGCGTGATGCGATAGGAATCATCCGCGCTTTGTTCAATATTATACGGGGGATAGCCTTCGTTGCCCGATTTCGCGGTGCGTTCAACCAGCCTATCAAGCTGTTCGAACCCGAGCAAAAACGGATGCGAGGCAAAAGAGATCTTTGTCATACAGTAAGCCCTTTACGGTTAAGCGACTTTTTCAGAGCCCCGAAAGCGGCGACCCTTTAAGGAATATGGGGTGGCCCCGCGGGATTCTCAAGAACTTATTGAAACGATTGGTTGTTAAGCCCTTTCAGATCACGTTAAGATGAATGCCCGGGACTTAATTTTCAGGACTTCTATGACAGCTTCACCGCAGATGGAACGCACAGAGGTGCTTCGCGTCAAACTGGAAACCCGACGGCAGGAACACAGGGATCTGGACGAAGCCATCCATGCCCTGCACGATAAAGGCCACGCGGACGCCCTTACACTACAGCGGCTGAAGCGCCAGAAACTGGCGCTGAAGGACGAAATCCGCCGTCTGGAAGATGAAATTACCCCTGACATTATTGCCTAAACCGACATTTTACCTATAGTGCGGCCTTCATTACCAAACAGGCGGAATTACCGGATGACACAGGTTAAAGTCGGGATCATCATGGGCAGCCAGTCGGACTGGCCCACAATGAAACATGCAGCCGATATACTGGATGAATTGGGCGTTGAGTACGAAAGTAAAATCGTTTCGGCCCATCGTACCCCCGACCGCCTGTGGAGCTACGGCAAAACCGCCACAGACCGGGGTCTGCAGGTCATTATTGCCGGTGCGGGTGGCGCCGCCCATCTGCCGGGCATGGTCTCCTCCAAAACCCGCGTTCCAGTGCTGGGTGTACCCGTTCAAACCAAAGCGCTGTCAGGCGTAGACAGTCTTTATTCCATCGTTCAGATGCCCAAAGGCTTTCCGGTTGGAACAATGGCCATCGGCCCTGCGGGGGCTGCGAATGCCGGTCTTATGGCGGCGGCAATACTGGCCAATTCCGATGCCGGACTGGCACAGAAACTTGACGACTGGCGCGCTGCCCTCAGCGCCTCTATTCCGGAAGAACCCGTAGATGACTAATCCCCTGCAAACCGGCGCGACAATCGGCATTCTGGGCGGTGGACAATTGGGGCGTATGCTTTCGGTTGCGGCCTCCCGTCTGGGCTTCAAATCCCACATCTTTGAACCCGGAGCCAATCCGCCCGCCGGACAGGTCGCAGATCGCGTGACCACCGCCCCTTATGAGGATGCAGAGGCCCTGCGCAGCTTTGCGCAATCCGTGGATGTGATCACTTACGAGTTTGAGAACATCCCCGCAGAGGCACTGGATATTCTGGAAACCCTCCGCCCCGTCCTGCCCAACCGCCGCGCACTGGCGACCTCTCAGGACCGGATCGTGGAAAAGGATTTCCTGACCTCATTGGGCCTGAAATGCGCGCCTTACGCAAATGTGGAAACAGCGGACGATCTGAAAGCAGCGGTGGATCAAATCGGCGTGCCCTCAATCCTGAAAACCCGTCGTTTCGGGTATGATGGCAAAGGTCAGGTGCGCCTGAAGGATAGCACAAATCCAACCTCCGCATGGCAGGAACTGGGTGAAACCCCGTGTGTTCTTGAAGGTTTCGTTGATTTCAGCCATGAAGTCTCGGTCATCGGGGCGCGGGCGCAAGACGGCGCAGTAACCTGTTTTGATCCCGGCGAAAACGTTCACCGCGACGGCATTTTGCACACAACCACCCTGCCCGCGAAACTGAACCGCAGCCAGCACACGGATGCAATTATCCTGACGGGGCAGATCCTTAACGCGCTGGATTATGTAGGCGTTATGGGGGTGGAACTGTTTGTGACTCCGGCAGGATTGATCGTGAACGAGATCGCCCCGCGGGTGCACAACTCCGGCCACTGGACGCAAAACGGATGTGTCATCGACCAGTTCGAGCAACACATCCGCGCTGTTGCAGGCTGGCCTTTGGGTGATGGCAAGCGTCACTCCAATGTGGTGATGACAAACCTGATCGGCGACGAGGTGCACGACGTGGCGACCCTGTCACAGGATTCCAGCGTCGGTCTGCATCTTTACGGTAAGGCCGAAGCCAAACCGGGCCGCAAAATGGGGCACGTGAATAAAATTACTGGTCCCGCTTGAACGCGCCGTACTTCAGGAAGTATTCTACCTGTTCATAGACCTTCGGGTTGTTCATCATGAATGTGTGGGTCACATGCAAAACAATGTGATCCGCCATTCCTTCCACTTTGGTGCTTTCCACGCTGACCTTGCCGTCATTCGGCCCGTCGATCAGCGATGACAGCAGCGGGTTCATCGTCTGGTCACCGGCTATTATGCCAACCGGAAACCGCACAGGCCCCAATTGCGCCGGCAGGCTGTCCGGCCCCGTGCCAAGCTGTAGCCCCGCGACACCGTTCCAGAATTCAAACCCCGGCACGTCATTCATCTGGTCCACAACCTCGGTGCCCTTGTTGGGCGGCGCCAGCATCACCGTACGGCCCAGACGGGCCGGTGGCCGGGACACATGCCCCATGTAATACCGCAAGAGAATACCGCCCATGGAATGGGTCACAAAATGTACCTTCTGCGCAGAACGGCATTTGTACAGTGCTGCGGGAATGGCGCTGTCGGCCAGTTCCTCGATCGTGGCGTCCTTGCTGGGATAATCAAGGTTCACAACTTCATATCCGGCCCGCTTCAACCGCCATTCCAGCAGCAGCATGGAGGCCGCACTCCGCGCCAGACCGTGCAACAGGATCACACATTCGCCAGCACGCGCGGCAGGTGCAATGAATGTGGCCATTCCGATAATCCAGACAGTGAACAGGAGTGCTCTCATGGGGTAGCATAAACGGAGCGCCAGCAGATTTGTCAAGAATCCGGCGTATTTACCGGCGGTTTACTGCAAGGACAGAGATACCGATCCCGCCAAGCACCAGCGCACAGGAGATGACAAATTCCAGAGTGAGAGGCTCCCCTAGCAGCACCGCACCGCCCAGAGCCGCAATCACCGGAACGCTCAGTTGTGCCACCGCTGCGGTTGCCGTGGCCAGCAGGGGCAGCACCCGATACCAGAGCGCATAGCCAAGTGCCGACGTCACAGCCCCCGAAAGAACGGCAAGCAGAACGCCGGAAAATGTAAACTGCAGCGCGGGGGCCAGCAAAAGCCCCGCTAAGGCGAAGGGCAAGGCCAGCACAAAATTCGCCGCAGTCGCACCCAGCGGATCAGAAGTTTTCTGCCCGATCAGGGAATAGATTCCCCAGCCAACAGCAGCAATCCCCATCAGACCGGCGCTGACCGCATCAGGCGCACCGGCTGAAGGCGCCAGCAAATAGGCCAGCCCGCCAAAGGCAATGCCGGCTCCAAGCCATTGAAAAAGCACAGGCGCCCTGCCCGTCAGGACCGCGCCAGCAAACATCGTAATCTGCACACCGCCAAACAGGATCAGCGCCCCCGTTCCTGCATCAAGCGTTACATAAGCAAACGAAAACCCGAGCATATAGGCCGCAAGCCCGATCACGGCCCAAGGTTTCGCAGGGCCGAAAAAGCCGGACAATCCCCGCTGGCGCAGCGCGACCAGCAGCACCAGCATCCCCGCTCCGCTGCCAACACGTACCAGCGCAAAACCGGCCGGATCAATCAATCCACCCGCCAGCCCCATACGGTTCAGAACCGAATTGGCAGCAAATGCGATCATGGTGAGAACGGTAAGTAGAAGTAATTGCATGGCAGGTTTGAACCAGTCGTCAGCCCCCTGCGCAATCCCTAACTGGCGGAATGACGAAAACGTCAGCCAACCGGTCACCCCCTTGGCAGAGCCCCTTGGAGGACCGCAATAATTTGTTGTTCCACTATGGCTGGGGTATAGGCATTGGGAACCTCGATCACCGCGAATGTCCTGCCGACACATCTTGGCCAATCATTTTTCAATTCGAACGGATTACTGTAAACCCGCCGCATAAATGCAAACGGCCCCGCAGTTTCCTGCGGAGCCGCTCTTTTGACTGAAACGTCGGTTCGGGTGGACGTCCCGGGTCTTGGCGTTTCCGTCAAAACCCTGTCTGGCAAAACCGCTCCGGCCCTTGGGCCAAAGCCGGTTTTTACATCATGCCGCCCATGCCGCCCATTCCGCCCATGTCTGGCATGCCGCCACCGGCACCACCGTCTTTGGATGGTTTGTCAGCAACCATAGCTTCTGTTGTGATCAGCAGGCCGGCGATGGAAGCAGCGTCTTCCAGAGCGGTGCGCACAACTTTTGCAGGGTCGATCACGCCGAATTTGAACATGTCGCCATATTCTTCGGTTTGCGCGTTGAAGCCGAAGTTCTTGTCGTCGCTTTCGCGAACCTTGCCGGCAACAACTGCACCGTCAACACCTGCGTTTTCAGCGATCTGACGCAGAGGCGCTTCCAGTGCGCGGCGTACGATAGAGATACCGGCAGACTGATCGGCGTTTGCGCCTTCCAGGTTAGCCAGACCTTTAACAGCCTGTACCAGAGCAACACCACCACCGACGACAACACCTTCCTGCACGGCCGCGCGGGTCGCGTTCAGGGCGTCGTCAACGCGGTCTTTGCGTTCTTTAACTTCAACTTCTGTGGAACCGCCAACGCGGATAACAGCAACACCACCGGCCAGTTTGGCCAGACGCTCTTGCAGTTTTTCACGGTCGTAGTCGGAAGTTGTTTCTTCGATCTGGCCGCGGATCTGTGCAACACGTGCTTCGATCTCTGCTTTTTCGCCGTTACCGTCGATGATTGTTGTTTCATCTTTGGTGATCTGGATTTTCTTGGCCGTACCAAGCATTTCCATACCGACGTTTTCCAGCTTCATGCCCAGATCTTCGGAAATCACCTGACCACCGGTCAGAACAGCAATGTCTTGCAGCATGGCTTTGCGGCGATCGCCGAAGCCAGGTGCTTTAACAGCTGCGATTTTCAGACCGCCGCGCAGTTTGTTCACAACCAGAGTCGCAAGGGCTTCGCCTTCAACGTCTTCAGCAATGATAACAAGCGGTTTGCCGGACTGGATAACAGTTTCCAGCAGAGGCACCATTGGCTGCAGGGAAGAGAGTTTCTTCTCGTGCAGCAGGATCAGTGCGTCGTCCAGCTCTGTTGTCATTTTTTCAGGGTTGGTCACGAAGTAAGGGGACAGGTAACCGCGGTCGAACTGCATGCCTTCCACAACGTCGGTTTCTGTTTCCAGACCCTTGTTTTCTTCAACAGTGATAACACCTTCGTTGCCAACGCGCTGCATGGCATCAGCGATCTGGTCACCAATGGCTTTTTCGCCGTTCGCAGAGATGGTGCCGACCTGTGCAACTTCTGCACTGTCGTTAACCGGACGCGCCATGGCTTTGATCGCGGAAACCACGTTTTCAACAGCCGTGTCGATACCACGTTTCAGGTCCATCGGGTTCATGCCAGCGGCAACCGATTTCATGCCTTCTTTAACGATGGCTTGGGCCAGAACAGTCGCGGTTGTTGTACCGTCGCCTGCTGTGTCATTGGTGCGGGAAGCAACTTCCTTAACCATTTGTGCGCCCATGTTCTCGAACTTGCCTTCAAGTTCGATTTCCTTGGCAACGGAAACACCGTCTTTGGTGATGCGTGGTGCGCCAAAGGATTTGTCGAGAACAACGTTACGGCCTTTCGGGCCAAGCGTTACCTTTACGGCATCCGCCAGAACGTTGACGCCTTCCAGCATCTTGTTCCGTGCATCGGTGCCGAATTTTACGTCTTTTGCAGCCATTGTAGCTTGCTCCTATTCGTATTTCGGTTCGGTTTTAGGAAAGAATGCCGAGAATGTCGGATTCTTTCATCATCAACAGCTCTTCGCCGTCGACGGATACTTCTGTGCCGGACCATTTACCGAACAACACTTTATCGCCAACGCTTACAGCCATTGGGATCAGTTCGCCGCTATCTTTGCGCGCGCCTTCGCCCAGAGCGATGATTTCGCCCTCAGCCGGTTTCTCTTTTGCAGAATCCGGAATGATCAGACCGCCTGCGGTTTTTTCGTCGCCTTCAAGCCGACGAACCAGTACACGGTCGTGCAAAGGTTTGAGTGCCATGGAGAGTGCTCCTTAACTCTTGGTTTTCATGTCTCGGGAGGCCATCTAGCCATTAGCACTCGCCTCCCGTGAGTGCTAACAGCGCACTATTTAGGTAATCGGATTAAGGGAGTCAAGACGGCAGCGGACAGGGCCGGACCATTACGTGCACGCCAAGTTGCGCGGTTGGGAAAATGAAATTGGGCTGAGCGGAATTAACAACAACAGGATAGGAGAGTACAATGCAATTCATTCACACTTTCATTGAAATTGACTTCACTAATCTGAACAATGTTTCCGGCCTCAAAGCTGTTGCCCAAGGGGATGTCGATCCTGCGGATTTTCCTGATCTGAACTTTGTTTCCATGGCAAGCTCCGAATTGCTGACAGCCCTGACAACCGGTGCCATAGATCTGGTCCTGTCCGATCTGCCAGTCTCCGGACTTGATTCCGTACCAACCTTTGCGCTGGCCCCAAACGGCAACGTATCCGCCACCGATCTTAGCGAAAGCCTGCCAACAGATGGCGCGGATACGTTCAACTTCAGCGATTCAACCAGTGGGATTTTTTACGATTCTCTTGCAGGGGACGACGAGATTCGAGCGACGAAATTCAACGACCGGCTGAAAGGCGGGAATGGCGATGATGTGCTGTTCGGGCTGGGCGGAAAGGATTTCATACAGGGTGGTAGCGGCAACGATACACTGATTGGCGGTGGCAAGCGGGATGCGTTGTTTGGCGGTGCGGGCGATGACACGGTTATTGTCGGCAAGGGCCGTGACAAGGCAAGCGGCGGTGGCGGCAATGACACCGTCAGCTTTGCCAGCGTGAAAAAGGGCGCAGGCCTGTCCGGAAACGAAGGTATCCGCTTTGACGGAACCACCGGCGAAGCCGATCACGGGCTTTTTGGCGGCAAGCTGATTGCAAAGCTCTCCAAATTCGAAAACTACAAAGCCACCAAATTCGATGACATCCTCAATCTGGACAGCTCATCAAGCGGTGGCACGGTATTTGGCGGCAAGGGGGAAGACCAGATATTTGCGACCCACGGCAATGACTCGCTGTTCGGCGGCAGAAAAGGCGACGATCTGGAGGGACGCGGCGGCGATGACACGCTTTATGGCGGCGGTGGCAATGATGATCTTGTCGTCGGAGACGGCAATGACGTGGCCTATGGCGGTGGCGGAAACGACACGCTGAAAGGCAGCGGAACCGGCAGTGACCAATTTTTCGGCGGCGGGGGCGACGACCTGTTTTTCGCCATCGACGGTGCCGATACGCTTGTCGGCGGCGGCGGGGCCGATACCTTCCAGTTTGCCAATACATCTTTCTGGAATGGTGCTTCCATCCGCGACTTCGAAATCGCCAGGGACATTATCGACCTGCGCCTCACTACCTTCGGAAAAACCTATACCCTCGACGAAATCAAAGACCTGTCGAGCGTTGTGGACGGCAACACCGAGATGAAATTCGACAGGGGCACGATCATATTGCACGACATTGATATTGACGAACTGGGAGAGGCCAATTTCCTGTTCGAATTGGGCTGATCCGGATTTTTCGGGCATAGCGGCCAGCCGCCCCGCCCTGCTGCAAAAAAGACATAGAGGTTTGCGTTCGGATATGCCAAAAGGTTGCCAGTAAAAACCGGGATTTCGGGGGATAATTCGTGTTTGAATACCAGTTCAAAGCGGTTTCGCTGGCATTTATGGCCACTTTGGGCGCCACCGCGCCCCTGCACGCCCAGTCTCTCAACCTTTATGGCAATTCCGGTCTGATCGACATGCCAAGCGCCGAACCCCAGCCGGACGGACAGGTTACAGGGACAATTTCGGGGTCTGCCTCGGATCGCAAGGTGACCTTGTCCTTCCAGCTGACCGAACGCCTGTCTGCGTCCTTCCGCTATTCCGAACTGAATGACTGGACCATCGCGGGTGAGGACAACGACCGTTCTTTTGATCTGCAATTCCAGTTACTTGAAGAAACCGACACGCTGCCCGGCGTGGCCATCGGCCTGCGCGATTTCATGGGACAAGGCGCTTATGGCGCGGAATATCTTGTAGCCAGCAAAGCCGTACACCCGAAACTGCGCCTGACCGCGGGTCTGGGCTGGGGCCGGTTGAGCAACAGTTCCACCGTGCGGGTCGGTGCCAACCCCCAAGGCGGTGTGCCCACCACCAAACAATGGTTTGACGGCGATGTGGGCGTTTTTGGCGGGCTTGAATGGACCACACCCGTCAAGGGGCTGAGCCTGAAAGCGGAATATTCTTCGGATGAATACACCCGCGAAGTGGCGTCCGGCGCGATACAGCGCAACAGCCCGTTCAATTTCGGGATGGAATTCAAACGGCGCGACAATCTGAGCTTTGGCCTGTATTACCTGCACGGCTCCGAAGTGGCCTTGCGCTTCTCCACGGCAATCAATCCCAAACGCCCACCGGCGGTGGGAACACGCGAACGTGCGCCCCTGCCCGTTGTTGCCCGTCCGGTAAATTATTCTACCGGCACAGATTGGGCAAACGTGCCGGATTATAATGTGACCGCACAACAGAAATTCGCAACCGTCCTGAAAGAGCAGGGACTCGCGGTTGAAGCGGTTGCAGTGAACGGCCGTTCCGCCGAATTGCGGCTGCGCAACAATACCTTCAATTCCAGCGCGCAGGCCATTGGCCGTGCGGCCCGTGCCATGGCCTTTGTTCTTCCCCATTCGGTTGAGGAATTTGTGATCACGCCCGTAGTAAACGGCGTGCCGGCCTCCAGCGTTGTCATCCGCCGGTCCGATCTGGAGCGTCTGGAAAACGATCCGATGGGCACGGAAAAGATGCTTGATCGGGCCGTGATCCGCAGTGCAGAGTCCCTGCCCGCCGGTAGCGTGTTCGCGCCGGACCTTTACCCCGACCTGCGCTGGACCATCGCGCCTTATGTCTCCATGTCCCTGTTTGACGGCTCCGGCCCGCTCAGGGCAAGCGGCGGCCTGCGGGCCAGCGCGGATTATTACGTTGCCCCCGGATTCTCGCTGTCCGGCTCTGTGACACAGCGGGTGTTCGGCAACCAGCAGGATGAAACACCGCCCCCTTCCGGACTGCCACGGGTGCGCACGGACCGCGCGCTGTATAAACGTGAAGGCAAGACCGCGCTGGAAACCCTGACAGCCGACCTGATGTTCAAACCCGCACCCGATTTCTTTGGCCGCGTGTCTGTCGGTTACCTCGAACCGATGTTCGGCGGTGTCTCGACAGAGCTTTTGTGGAAACCGGCAAACCAGAACTGGGGGCTTGGTGCAGAAGTGAACTATGCCAAGCAACGGGACTTCGACCAGCTATTCGGCTTTCAGGATTATGATGTCGTGACAGGCCATCTGTCAGCATATTGGAGCGTCACCCCCGGACTTGATGCACAGCTTGATGTGGGCCGCTATCTCGCCGGTGACTGGGGGGCGACCTTGTCTGTAGACCGTGTCTTTGCCAACGGCTGGACCATCGGTGCCTATGCCACCGTCACGGATGCCTCTCCGGCGGATTATGGCGAAGGCAGCTTCACGAAGGGGCTGCGCATGAGCATTCCGCTCAGCTGGGGGATCGGCACCCCCAACCGCAAGACCTATGCGATTGACATGAACACGCAGGCCCGCGATGGCGGCGCCCGTTTGAGCGTGAACAACCGCCTGTTTGACACAGTCAGCGAATACCAGCGCCCGGGACTGGAAGCTGGTTGGGCGCGGTTCTGGCGTTGATGACACGGTTCAAGCCCAAGCGCACCTGTTTCGCCCTTGCCGGACTGTCCCTGCTTCTGGCGGCCTGTAGCTCTGATCACAGTACACAGCCCGGCATCGGAGGCATTGCCATAGGAATGGCAAAAGCCCGTTTGCAGAAAGGCGCGGTGGAAACCGCCGACGGCGATCAAAAAGCCCCACAAGTCACCCGTGCGCAGATGGCCGCGTTCGGGCGGCCCGTGGTTTACATGACCGTGCCCCGCTTCGGCGTGACCCAGCCCGCCGTGGAACTGGCCGTGAACGGGCGCTATCGCACCTATATGGGCAGCGACCAATCCACAGTAACCCTGCAATCGGGAATCGTGACCGCTACACGCGGGTTGCAGGTGGACCTGATTGCACAGGAACTTTCCGTATCGCCCTCTGCCCTGTTTCGCGGTTCCTTTCCCAAAACATACAGCCGCACCCAGCGCAGCCTGACCGGCGAGGGTGTTCTGGCGGATTACACCTACAATTGCGCGCTCGCCCCGAAAGAAACCGACGAGACCTTAACGATCTTCGGCCAGGCGCACCGCACACGCGAATACACCGAACTTTGCGGTAATAAAAAACGGGCCTTCCAGAACAGTTACTGGGTGGATCGCGCAGGCACCGTCTGGCAAAGCCACCAGTCGATCAGCAAGGAAGTCGGGCATCTGGTCTTACAACGGGTCGTAAGATAGCGCTGCACGGGTTAAACTTCCCTTAAGGCCCGCCGCTTATTCTGATTCGGGCCGTAATTACTTTAAGTATTTTGAGATGCCGGAGGAAGAAATGGCTATCCCCCCCCTTTTGACAAACCCTTTACTGGAACCTGCTGCCGAAACCACTGAACGCCCTGCGAAACGGATCATTGGCACGGAAGAATCTGACACTCTGACAGGTAACTATCGAAAGAACGTTATCAAATCGAAGGCCGGCGACGATCTGATTTTCGGACGCAAGGGGGACGATGAAATTTATGCTGGCAAAGGCAGCAATAAGGCCTACGGCGGACAGGGCAACGATTACATCACAGCCACCCCGTATGAATCCACGGATGAGAGTTATCTGTTCGGCGGCGCGGGAAACGATCGATTTTACATTGAATACCGGAGCAAGGGTCTGGTCCAGATCCACGGTGGAAAAGGCCGCGATGAGATCCGCGCAAGAGGCGATGAAGTCGAAGCCTACGGCGGGGCCGGCAAGGATTACTTTTACTACAGCCTGGGCGATTCAAATACGCTTTTCGGTGGCCGCGGCGACGATACCTTCGCGATGGACGACGCCCCAACCACGATAACGGGTGGTGCGGGGGCTGACAGATTTTTGATCCGCAACAGGACCGACGAGGTGACCATTACGGATTTCACCTCGGGTGAAGACCTGCTTTCAGTCGCTGCGCGATACAAGCTGGCCATGTCCGAAATTATCATCGAAGCGGATGGAGAAGACACGCTTATCACCCTGCCCATAGGCGGGCAGATCCGGCTGCTGGGGATCAATCCGGACGACATCAGCGCAGCAGATTTCGACCGGCTTACGACCTATGGCACCGTAGAGGATGATACGCTTGAAGGCAGCAGCGGGCGGGACAAAATCTACGGAAGCGGTGGCGACGACCACATATCAGGTGGTGACGGCAAAGATTTCCTGTCTGCAGACCGGGGCGACAACACGCTCTTTGGTGGTGGCGGCAATGACGATCTTTTTGGCGGCAGGGGAAGCGATACAATGTTCGGCGGCGAAGGCAACGACGACATCTACAGCTTCTACAGCAGTGGCGTAAACCACGCTTTTGGCGGCGCCGGAAATGACTATTTCAATGTTTCCGGCACAGAAGCGACTGTAGAAGGCGGCACAGGTGACGATGAAATTCTCTGCACGGCCGAAAGCAGCACTCTGGTTTACAACGGCGCTCTTGACGAAGGGGCAGACACTATCTTCTACTTCTCTGTGGACACAGACACACTGCAACTGTCCGATACAACGTTTGACGACCTGCTGATCGAGAAAGCCGGTAAAGACACTAAAATCAGCCTGACAAGCGGTACTGAAATTACCCTGCACCGCATTGATCCGGACGAGATCACGCAGGACATCTTTGATTTTGTCTGAAGGGGCAGACTGAAAAGGGCGGGGAAATCCCCGCCCCTTTCATTTTATGCCAGTGATGGTAGCCACAGCACGATGGCGGGGAAGGCCACCAGCAGCGCGATGGTCACACCATCCGCGATGAAAAAGGGTGTCACGCCTTTAAACACGTCCTGCACTGTCAGGTCGTCCCGCACACCGGCGACAACGAAACAGTTCAGGCCGATGGGCGGCGTGATCAGGCAGAACTCCGCCATTTTCACCACCAGTATCCCGAACCAGATGCCACACATGGTGCCGGACATGCCAAAAGCACTATCCGCCGCCGAGACCATCTCTCCCCCGTTCAGCGCCATAACCGCCGGATAGGTAATCGGCAGCGTCAGCAGAAGCATCCCGATTGCATCCATGAACATGCCCAAAACGGCATACGCCAGCAGGATCAGCACCAGCGTCAGCATCGGCGACTGGTCCAGAGAGGTGATCCAGTCCGAAAACGCATCCGGCAGTTTGGCAAAGCCAAGGAAACGCACATAGATCAGCACGCCCCAGATGATGGTAAAGATCATCACCGTCAGCTTGGCGGTCTCCAGCAGCGCGTCTTTCAGCTCTCCAAGGCGCATCCCGCGGTAAAGCGCCATCAGGAAGACGATGAATGCCCCGATCGCCCCCCCTTCTGTCGGGGTGCCCCATGCCTCGCCAAAGGGGTTGTAGACGAAGAAGATGATGACCACGACCACCAGCACAATCGGCATGGCGGCTGGCAGGGATGCAAAACGCTGCCCCCATGTGAACCCCCGCACCGGCGGGCCAACAGTTTTGAAACCGACCGCGATGCTGACGATCAGAACGGCATAGACAATGGCCGAAAACACACCAGGCACAAAGCCGGCCAGCAACAGCTTGCCCACATCCTGTTCGACGATAATCGCGTAGATCACAAGAATGGCCGATGGCGGGATGAGAGAGGCCAGCGTGCCCCCCGCCGCAACCACACCGGCGGCGAACTGCTTGTTATAGCCGATCTTCAGCATCTCGGGGATGGCGATCCGCGCAAACACCGCAGCCGTTGCAACAGACGCACCGGACACTGCCGCAAACCCTGCGGTCGCAAAAACCGTGGCGACAGCCAGACCGCCCGGCACCCATGCAATCCAGCGTTTGGCCGCCTCGAACAGAGCTGTGGTAAGTTTGGCGTAATAGGCCAGATAACCGATCAGAATGAACACAGGTATCAGGCTCAGGACTTGGGAACTGACCTTGGAATGGGGCACTTGCCCCGCGATCTTGACGCTGATCTGCAAGGCTTTGCCAAAGCGGGCGGGATCATAGTCAAACCCGTTCCAGCGCAGCCAGACCAGCCCGAGAAAACCGGCAAGGGCTGCCGCAAACGCCACCCGCATCCCGAGCACAACAAGAACCAGCATACCGCCGGTGGTCCACAGGCCTATGGTAATATTATCCATCAGTCATGCCCTTCCAGCTGGGCCGCTTCCGCGCGGGCCTGTTCTTCAACGGACAGCACCAGAGGCACCGCCACAGGATGCTCAAGCCCCAGAATAAAAGCGCGGCCATAGCCGACCGCCTGTAGCGCAAGACGCACGCAAAGCACCGCGAAAGCAATCGGCACGATAAGCTTGCTCGGCCAGATCGGCAGGCCGATGTCGATGGAACTGTCACGGCTCCACAGCGGTTTTGTCAGATCAAAGCTGCGGTCAAAATGGGCCCAAGCCCCCCAGACCAGTGCCACCATCAGCACCAGCATGATAACAACCGTCAGAAACTCTATCAGCCAGAGCACGCGCCCTTTCAGCGCCGCCACCACGATGTCCATACGGATGTGGGTGCCGTCCCGCTGTACATAAGACACGCCCATGATCGCGATCAGCGGCATGGCGGCTTCGATATAGTCCACGTATCCTGACAGGGGACTGTTGAAAAACTTGCGCCCGATCACCGAATAGGCTGCAAGAAACATCAGTGAGAACACCGCAATCCCGCTGATCAATGCGCAAAACCGTTCGATTGGCAGCAGCATACTGTCCAACCGGCTTAGAAGGCTATCGTCCTGAAGGACGGATGCCGAAGACGCCATAAGAGACCTCCGCCAAAGTTGAAAATGGCCGCCCCCTTAGCAGGGGACGGCCGTGAAATTAGCTAGAAAGCGTGCTTAGTTACCGGCGCGCTTTTTTTCCAGTGTTTCGACAACAAGGTCATAAAGCTCCTGACCGGGCAGGTTCTGGGCTTCCATGTCGGCAATCCACTCTGCACGGATCGGATCAGCCGCCTTGGCGCGGAAAGCGGCCAGTTCCTCTTCAGCGATCATGACCTTCTCAACGTTCTTTTCGGCCAGAACCTCATCCCATTTGGCAAGAAGTTTGCCATAGTTTTCAAGGTAGTAGGCAATGGATTCATCCACAGAACTGTCCAGCGCCTCGCGGTGTTCATCAGACAGCCCCTCATACGCGTCGATGTTCACCACGATCGGGCAGTTCACAGTGCCCGGGTTCAGGTTGGCTGTCCACCATGTCGCCTGATTGATCGTGCCAAATGACAGATGCGCGTGCTGGGCGAAGGCCACTGTGTCAACCACACCGGATTCCATGGCCTGATAGGCTTCGGCAGAAGTCACGGAGGTTGGCACGGCACCCACCGCTTCGAACGCTTTACCCAGCCCGCCGGTTGCGCGGACCCGCATACCTTCGAAATCGGCCAGCGTGGTACGAGGCTCGCCTGTGCCAACAATGTTATATTGCGGCATTGGCGAAGTCATCAGCAGCTTGGCGTTCCACTGTGCCATTTCTTCCTGCACGGCCGGATGGGCATAAACCGCATGGCTTACAGCGACTTCTTCTTCCAGATTGGAGACCCCGATGAACGGCAGTTCAAGAACAGTGATGGTGCGGTTCTTGTCACGGTGATAACCGGCACAGAATTGCGCCATTTCGAACGCGCCAATCGAAATACCATCAAGGTTTTCGCGGTTTTTGGACAGGCCGCCATAGGACACGTTCATGGTGAAATCGCCATTGGTTTTCTCTGCAACCAGTTCGGCAAGCTTTTCAACATGTTCGGTAAAGGCGCGGCGTTTGCCCCAGACAGAAACATTCCACTCTTCCGCGAAACCTTCGGATGCGATGCTTGCTGCCAGCGCGCTCAGCGCCAGTGTTTTAAGACCATTTTTCATGGTTTCCTCCCAAATTGCTCCCCGTTGGTGGGGATTGTGCCTGCAGATTAGCGAAACTTCGTCCGATTCCCTATGGCGAATTTCCCGCATTGGCCTAAAAACCCGGATCGCGCGATACTTGCGCTTGATTTGTGTAATGGCCACAATAGATGATTAAATTATAGGCACTTAACCCGTTTCAGGACGCCCCGACCCGGCAGAGTGTCCGACACAACAGTTGCCCCACCGCGGGGGATTACGTATTAAAACCAAAGGCCCGCACGCCAGCCGACGCCTTTGGCGAATCTGACAGAGGAATTCATGCGCAAACTGATCGCCGCCGCCGCCACAGCCCTACTGGGTGCCTGTACCTCGACGACAGATCCTGTCCCCCAACAAAGCGCGGCGCCGGTTGCCATGCGCGACACACAATCAAGCGTCAGGGACTATTACCGCGTCGCAGCACGCGTCGAACCGGTGGCAGAATCCGTCTGCCGCTCCTTTCATGCCGACAAACCCCGGGGCTTTTGCGATTTTCAGGTCAAGGTTAACACTGATCCCCGCCAACCGGCCAATGCCTATCAGACGATCGGTGCGGACGGGCGGCCTGTTATAACCTTCAACGTCAATATGTTGCGCAGCTTCCGGAACGATCACGAAATCGCTTTCGTATTCGGCCATGAAGCAGGCCACCAGATTGCCCGCCACATTGAACAGACACAGGCCAACCAGCTTGCCGGTGCCGTGCTCGGCGGTATTTTGGTCGCCGTCGGAGGCGGTGATGCGCGGGTTGGCGTGGACATCGGCGGTGCCATTGGCGGGCGCAGCTACTCCAAGAAATTCGAACTGGAAGCAGATACCATAGCCGCCCATATCGCGGATCGCGCAGGCTATAATGCAGCCATTGGCGCAAGAACGTTCGAACGCACACGCGGGTCTTCAGCCCTGCTGGCAACCCATCCACCTTCCACACAAAGGATCTCACAAGTGGCACGCACCATTCAAACCATCAATACCGCTAAATCCCAAGGCGGCCGCGCGCCGGTTGCATGGTGATCAAGTGACCGGCAGTTTTTTCGGGTACGGATCGCTCGTCAATGCGGGCACCCATAGTTATCAGAACCTGCGCCCGACCACGCTGAAAGGCTGGCGGCGGCACTGGGTACAATCTTCACAGCGGGACGTGGCTTTCCTGAGCGTGACACCCGATCCGCTGTCGTCCATTTCCGGACTGGTGGCCGATGTGGGCGATATCGGCTGGGAGGCACTGGACCTGCGGGAAGCCGCCTATGACCGGCTGGTGCTGGATGTGGAACCGCTCAGCGGTGTGGCAATGTATAAGGCCAGCGCGGCGGCAGTGTCCCTTAAAAACCTGAACCAGCCCATCCTGCTCTCATATCTCGATTGCGTGGTGCAGGGGTTTCATCAGGTGTTCGGCACGGATGGGGTTCGGGATTTTTTCCGCTCTACCAGCGGCTGGGACACGCCAATCCTGAATGACCGCGCAACGCCGCTTTACCCCCGCGCCGGTATTCTGTCCGATGCACAAACCGCGCTTGTGGACGATCACATCCATCAGGTCGGCGCAAGGGTGATCGCCCCGACCTGACCCTTAAACGGGCCGGTCGGGCACAAAAATCAGAGCCGGTGTTTTTGCAGCAGCGGCATCAGCTTGGACATATCGGGACCGTGCTCCATCCCTGTCAGCGCCTTGCGCAGCGGCATGAACAGCCCCCGCCCCTTGCGCCCTGTGGCCTCTTTTACAGCCGTCGTCCAGCTTTTCCAGCTGTCCCCGTCCCAGGGCTGTGCAGGAAGCAGGTCTTTGGCCGTGGCCACAAAATCCGCATCCTCGGCATCTACCAGCGGCGCGGCACCGTCACGGCACAGCGCCCACCAGTCTGCAATACCGGCACGGGTTGCAACATTCTCGCGGGCAACCTCCCAGAAAGCAGGCGCAATATCCGAAGGCACACCCAACTCTGCGAGCGACTGCTCCATTTCCCCATAAGGGAGTGCTGCCACCGCCTTGGCCGTCATCGGTCCCAAATCTGCCACATCGAATTTCGTCGGCGCAGAGCCGAACTGAGACAGATCAAAGCCCTCAATCAGCTCTTCCATCGAACTGCGCAACTCCACTGGTTCATTCGCACCAAGCCGCGCCATCAGCGACAACAGCGCCATCGGCTCGATCCCTTGCGCGCGCAAATCCCGAAGCGCCAGCGTGCCAAGCCGCTTGGACAGCGCCTCGCCTTGCGGACCTGTAAGCAGCGAATGGTGCGCAAAGGCGGGAACAGAACCGCCCAGCGCCTCGATTATCTGGATCTGCGTGGCCGTGTTGGTTACGTGATCGGACCCGCGCACCACATGGGTGATACCGAAATCCACATCATCACAGACCGACGCCAGCGTGTACAAGAACTGCCCGTCGCCACGGATCAGCACCGGATCGGACACAGAGGCCGCATCAATGGACAAATCGCCCAGAATACCGTCCTTCCATTCAATCCGTTCCTGATCCAGCTTGAAGCGCCAGTGACCGCTGCGTTCTGCCCGCAGCGCGTCTTTTTCTGCCTCGCTCAACGCAAGGGCTGCGCGGTCATACACCGGCGGCTTGCCCATGTTCAGCTGTTTCTTGCGCTTCAGGTCCAGTTCGACAGGCGTCTCGAAACACTCGTAAAACCGGCCTGCTGCGCGCAACTCGTCCGCCGCAGCATTATAACGGTCCAGCCGCTCTGACTGGCGTTCCATCCTGTCCCATGTCAGGCCCAGCCATTCCAGATCTTCCTGAATGCCATCCGCATATTCCTGTGTAGAGCGTTCGGGATCCGTATCGTCAAGACGCAGGATAAACTGCCCCCCCTGCTTGCGGGCGATCAGATAGTTGAACAGCGCGGTACGCAGGTTTCCTACGTGCAGGAAACCGGTCGGGGACGGGGCAAAACGGGTGACAGTCATCTGGCTTTTACCTTCGAAAGAATTCTGCGCCCCTCATACAGCGCCAATACCCAAAGGCCAAGGGCGAAGGCCGTTAACGAATATGTAAAGAAAAGGTTAAAGTTCCCGATCCGTTCTGCTACATCGCATTCGGGGATCGAGGAGTGGACAATGATAAGAGCATTGATCGCACTGGCCTGCCTTTGTGCGCCAGTTGCTGCGGATAATTTGCGCATTGTAGACGGGGATACGCTGGATATCGGGGGCATCCGCTACCGGATCAACGGGATAGACGCACCCGAAGCAGGGCAGAAGTGCAAAACGGATACCGGCAGGGATTGGGCCTGCGGCAGTGCGGCAACCGATGCGCTCTACGCGTTGACACGGGGAAAAACCGTCACCTGTCAGGAACTTGCCACCGATGGCTACGGCCGCATCGTCGCGCGCTGTTATGCCGGTTCAACCGATCTCGCCCGCGAAATGGTGGCACAGGGCATGGCCTGGGCCTTTCTGAAATTTTCGGACGAATATGAAGCTGTGCAGGACAGGGCGAAATCCCGCAGGCGCGGCATCTGGCAGGCGGACTCCCAAACCCCGTGGGACTATCGCGCGGCCCGATGGGAAGTGGCTGCGCAAAAAGCGCCGAAAGGCTGTGCCATTAAGGGGAACATTTCTGCCAAGGGTAAAATTTACCATGCACCGTGGTCGCCGTGGTACAGCCGCACCAAAATCTCAACCGCAAAAGGCGAACGCTGGTTTTGCGACGAAGCCGAAGCAGTGGCCGCAGGCTGGCGCGCGCCCTATTGGAAGTAACCGCGCACGCCATATCCATTTTCGTCAAATATCCCCGCGCGGAGCGCTAGGTCTCGGCCCCGCTGTTATCACGCCAGCGGTTCACAATCGGATAGCGCCGGTCCATCCAGAAGGCGCGGTGGGTCAGGCGTGGACCCGGGGCAGACTGGAAGCGTTTGTATTCGGAAATATACACCAGATGCTCGATCCGCTTGACCACAGCGCGGTCAAACCCGAGCGAAACAATCTCGGCCACTGACAGATCCTGATCCACCAGCAGTTCCAGTATCGCGTCGAGTTGCTCGTATTCCGGCAGGCTGTCGGAATCCTTCTGATCCTCCCGCAGTTCGGCGCTCGGCGGTTTGTCGATGATATTCACCGGAATGACAGCGCCTTCCGGCCCCTTCATCCAGTCGCGGTGGTTGGCATTGCGCCAGCGGCAGCTTTCAAACACCCGCATTTTGTAAAGGTCTTTGATCGGGTTATACCCCCCCGCCATATCGCCGTAGATGGTGGCATAGCCGACCGCGACCTCTGACTTGTTACCGGTGGTCAGCAACATTTCCCCGAATTTGTTGGACAGGGACATCAACAGCAGGCCCCGCAGGCGGGACTGGATGTTTTCTTCTGTCACATCCGGTTCCAACCCTTCAAAGAAAGGCGCCAGTGTTTCGGTCACGGCACCACGGGCCGCCTTGATCGGAATGGTGTCCAGCCTCACCCCCAGATTGGCGGCCAGTTCAGCAGCATCGTCAAGACTGTCCTGCGCGGTATATTCGGACGGCAGCATCACGCAGCGCACGTTTTCCGCACCCAGCGCATCCACAGCAATCGTCGCAACAATGGCGGAATCAATTCCGCCGGACAGCCCCAGCAGCACCTTTTTAAAGCCGGTCTTGCCCATATAATCCCGCAAGCCTTGCGTCATCACGCGGTAGTCCTGCTCCCATTCGTCCACCGGCACGATTTTCTCACCCTCGACCGCTTCCCAGCCTTCCGGTCCCTTTTCAAAATCCACATGGGCAATCGCCTCGTCGAACAGGGGCATTTGCAGCGCCAGCTTGCCGCCACGGTTCAATACAAAAGAACCGCCGTCAAACACCTGATCGTCCTGACCGCCCACCATGTTCAGATAGACCAGCGGCAGTTCGTTCTCGATCACGCGGGACACCATGGCAGAAAACCGCCGGTCGTATTTGTTGC
>JAAEZA010000037.1 GCA_018223125.1 Paracoccaceae bacterium
AAGAAAGGATCAAAATCATGACCTCCCCATTGAACGTTGTTCCCTCTGAACATGATGTTAACTCCGGCGTGCGCAATGCCAACGCGATCGCGCAGGGTCTGAGCGATGTCCTTGCCGACACCTACCGGCTGATGTTCAAAACCCACGCCTATCACTGGAATGTTGAAGGGCCTTTGTTCTACTCTCTGCACAAGCTGACCGAAGAGCAATATCAGAATCTGTTCGAGGCTGCCGATGTGCTGGCCGAACGTATCCGCGCTTTGGGCCAGCTCGCCCCGTCAAACCTGTCTGCCATCATTTCCGACTCCCGTATCAAGGATCTGGAAGGACAGCCGTCTGCCGGTGAGATGGTCGAAGACCTCGCGCAAGATCACGAAACCGTTTCCCACCGCTTGCATGCATTAACCAAGCTGGCGGGGGATCACGGCGATCCGGTTACAGAAGACCTTGCCACCGCCCGTGCTGCCTTTCACGAACAGGCTGTCTGGATGTTGAAAGCGATCACCGCCAAGTAAACCGGCTTGCAAACAAAAACGCCCGCTGCACGAACAGCGGGCGTTTTTTTGAAAAAGGGAGGAGCTTAGACTTTCAAAGTCTCGGTCGAGGCAAAGAACATCGCCTGGCTTACTGCGGACTGCACCTGTTCTTCCTTGTAGGGTTTGGAAATCAGGAAAGCCGGTTCGGGACGATCGCCTGTCAGCAGGCGCTCCGGGAAGGCGGTGATGAAAATCACCGGCGTATCGCCCAGATCTTTCAGAAGGTCGTTGACCGCATCAATGCCGGAAGAATTATCCGCAAGCTGGATGTCGGCAAGGATCAGATCGGGTTTCTTCTTGTTGCCCAGTTCGACAGCCGCTGTGCGGGTGCGGGCAATGCCGGTAACCTTATGGCCGAGATCGGTGACAATTGCGCTGATGTCGGCGGCAATGATCGGTTCGTCCTCGATAATCATGATGTTTCCGGAAATGCTGTCTTCCATATCCTTGCGGGCGGTGCTGATCAGGTGGCGTACATCATCGCGCGAGACTTCCATAATCAGGGCAATTTCCTGAATGGAAAATTCTTCAACCGTGGACAAAAGCAGCGCTTCGCGGGTGTTGGCGCCAAGGGCGGCAAGGTGTTTGAATGCAGCGCCGAGTTCGCCGGCTTCATCGCGATTGACCGGTGCGCCGGTGCTGGCCCAGATCGCATGGAAGCATTTGAAAAGTCCTCCCTTGACGGACAACGTATTGTCGAAGATCGACCGGTCCTGCAAAATTGCCTCCAGAGTCGCAACTGCATACTGGTCGCCACTGCTTTGAGTTCCCGTCAATGCACGGGCGTAGCGGCGCAGGAACGGAAGCTCGCGGGCTACCTGATCGGAAAAATCTTCATTGGAGTGGGTGGTCGACATTTTTTTAGCCTTTTTTTCGTATTCCTTGGAACCAAACGCATACTTGCGCGTTTGGTTCCCTAGTGTGATAATATTTTTATGCAGAAGAAGCTATGGGCGTGATGAGTAAAGGCGACGACAAAGAAAAGGAGCGGGTAGCCACCTTAATAGACCAGAATCTGAAGACGATATACTCTGATCTGGTCCAAGAGGAACTTCCCGACAGATTTAAGGATCTTCTGGCGGTGTTAAAAGCACAAGATGCCAGTCAAAAGGACAGCCAATGATGTCCCCAGATCCGCGGAATGAGCTGGTAGAGCATCTGCCGGCCCTGAGGGCGTTCGCGCTGAGCTTGACCAGAAATGCCGCGACAGCGGATGATATGGTTCAGGATGCAGTCGTTAAGGCGTGGACAAATATAGATAAATTCGAACCTGGGTCCAAAATGCGGGCCTGGCTATTCACCATCCTTCGGAACACCTATTACTCCAGCTTGCGCAAGTCCAATCGCGAGGTGGCGGACGTAGACGGTGCGTTTACCGAAGGTTTGTCGGTGAAGCCCGACCATGACGGCCGCATGCAGATGAGCGATTTTAAAGAGGCGTTTGAGACCCTGCCTGACGAACAGCGCGAGGCGCTTATTCTGGTAGGTGCTTCCGGTTTCACTTATGAAGAAACAGCCGCCATGACTGGTGTCGCGGTTGGGACTGTAAAAAGCCGTGTGAACCGCGGACGGGAGAAATTGACCGAATTGTTAAATCTTTCAGAGGGCGACCCCATGGAACTGACTGACTCTGCGACGATGGCGGTGATTACAAGCTCCGCGCCGGTAAAGCGTTGAGCGAAACGATAGAGACAAACCTTAAATGGTATAAGAGTCTGCGAATCCGCCTTGTGCTGATGATGTCGCTGGCTCTTTTGCCAATCGGTTTGATCGCCCTGATCCAGACCAACTCTGTTTCCACCAAAGCGCGCCAGAATGAAGAACTGGCGCTTCTGGCACTAACGGAGCAGGCGGCCTTGCAAGAGCGACTGGTGATCCAGAGCGCCTTTGGCGCTGCGCGGGGTATGGGGGCGATGCTGTCGGACAGCTTTAACGACACACAGCAGTGCAATCGCGCCCTGTCCAAACTGGTGGCCAGCGTGAAAGGCTACAGCTTCGCCGAGGTGGTGGATCTGTCCGGGCGTAGCCTGTGTTCGTCTGATGACCTGTCCAAGCGCAAGTTTCCCGTTCCCGATTTTGCCAGTGTCGCAGAGGCTGGAAAGCCTGCGGTTGTTACGAAACGCAGCCTTCAGTCAGAAGGCGCTTCTGCGGTTTTCGTCATGCAGCCGTTCTACAGCCGTGATACACTCTCGGGGTTTATTTCTATTACGGTGCCGCACAAGGCGCTGTCCATTGAAACCGAAACCATCGCCAGTGGCCAGTTTGTCGATATTGTCACACTCAACCACAAGGGGGAACTTCTCTCCTCCCAGAATGACTGGCAAGTGGCCAAAAAGGCCTTACCCACCGGTTTTAAGATCGACTGGCTCTCCTCCTTCGGACCGCGGGTGTTTCTGGCGCGCAGCAGTGAAGGGGTCCCGCGCACTTACACAGCCGTGCCGGTCGAAGGCGGTCAGATGTTTGTTGTAGGTATCTGGTCGTCTGACGGGGAAAGATCGGAACGTTTTTTACGTATCCTGTCGACTTCGATTTTCCCTATACTGATGTGGATTTTTTCACTGACTGTGGCCCTGCTTACCATCCATCGGCTGCTGACCCGACAGATCAACTCCATTGGCCAGCAAATGCTCGAATTCGCTCGGGACCGGACATCGGTGACGGACACGATTGCACGGGACATGCCAAACGAATTGCGCACCATTCAGGAATCCTACCTGTCGATGGCGGATTCGATCCTGCGTGAAGAAGCCAAAATGGAAGACGCGATGCGGCATCAGTCGGTGCTGACGAAAGAAGTGCACCATCGCGTTAAGAACAACTTGCAACTGATCTCCTCGATCCTGAACATGCAAATTCGTGCCGCGAAACATGACGAAACCAAACTGATGCTGCGCCGCATTCAGGACCGCGTACTCAGCCTCGCTACCATTCACCGCGACCTTTACCAAAGCGGTACAGGCGGGCAGGTGAACATGGGTGAACTGATCCGCGAAGTGATTGAAAAAACGGTTCAGATCGGCTCGGAAAAGAGTATGGATATCGATGTGAAGCTCGATGTGGAAGATGTGATGCTTTTCCCTGATCAGGCCGTTCCGATGTCGCTGCTGGTTGCCGAGGCAGCAACCAACGCAATGAAATACGTGGGCGCACCAGAGGGCCGGAAGCCATGGATTTCTGTTGAGCTCAAAAAACTTGATGAAGGGACAAGATGTTGTCTGGAGTTGAAGAACTCCATCGGGGCGGAACGGGATGTGGAAAGCACCGGACTGGGGGCGAAACTTATCTCGGCCTTCGCAATCCAGCTGGATGCGGAGATCGACATTACCGAGGAAGAAAACACCTACACCATGCTGGTGAATTTCGACATCGCCACATTCGAACCGGAATCTGCGGATTTCTGAACGCAAACCTGCAAAGACGGGACGGTATTGGCGGTAAAGAGGGAAAATGGTGCTGCCGAGAAGATTTGAACTTCCGACCTCTCCCTTACCAAGGGAGTGCTCTACCCCTGAGCTACGGCAGCACGCTGTGATGGCGGGGTTTTAGCGGAAATTTTGGGGAACGCAAGGCCTAACTGGACGGGTTTGCAAGTCTGATGTACAGAGTGGCTATGGGCAAGACAGATGCAGAGAACCGGGAACAGCTTTCCCCCAAAGAACGCGCCGCCGCAGAGCGGGCAGAGCGGTTGCGCAAGCAATTGCGTGACAACCTGCAACGGCGTAAGCAGCAGAGCCGTGCGCGCAAGGCAGACACGGCACCAGATAACAACGAATAGCGCAGAGGGCAGCGTAACATGGACAGCATTATCGTAACGGGCAACGGGCCTGTGAACGGAGAAATTCCCATCGCAGGCGCGAAAAATGCCTGTCTGACGCTTATGCCTGCGACCTTGCTGAGCGAGGAACCACTGACGCTGACCAATGCGCCGCGCCTGTCGGACATCAAAACGATGGCGGAGTTGTTGTCGTCTCTCGGGACGGAAGTTGCCGGTTTGCAGGACGGAACGGTGCAGGCGCTCGGCACCAAGGAAATCAGCAACCACGTTGCCCATTACGATATCGTGCGCAAGATGCGGGCGTCCAATCTGGTGCTCGGCCCGATGCTGGCACGGCTGGGCCATGCTGTTGTATCGCTGCCGGGCGGCTGTGCCATTGGGGCACGGCCGATGGACATTCATACCGATGCGCTGGAATTGATGGGTGCGCAGATTGAACTGAAAGACGGCTATCTGCATGCCAAAACCACCGGCGGGCTGAAAGGGGCTGTCATTCCGTTGCGTTTCGCCTCTGTCGGGGCAACCGAAAACATTCTGATGGCGGCGACTTTGGCCAAGGGCACCACGGTGATTGAAAACGCCGCGAAAGAGCCGGAAATCGTGGATCTGGCCCAATGTCTGCGCAAAATGGGTGCGCAGATTGACGGCGAAGGCACCAGCCGCATCGAAATTCAGGGTGTCGACCGTTTGCATGGCGCAACCCATCCGGTTGTAACCGACCGGATCGAACTGGGGACCTATATGCTCGCCCCTGCGATTGCGGGGGGCGAAGTGGAACTTCTGGGCGGGCGCCGCGAATTACTTGGCGCGTTCTGTGACAAGCTGGAAGAGGCGGATATTTCGGTTGAAGAGACTGACAAGGGTCTGAAGGTCAGAAACAAAGGCACCCGCGTCAAATCGGTGGATGTGAAAACCGAAATCTTCCCGGGCTTTCCGACGGATCTGCAGGCCCAGATGATGGCGCTTCTGTGTACGGCAGAAGGGACTTCGGTTCTGGAGGAAACCATTTTTGAAAACCGCTTCATGCACGCACCGGAACTGATCCGTATGGGCGCAAACATAGAGGTGCACGGCGGGATCGCCAAGGTAAAGGGCGTGGAACGCCTGAAAGGCGCGCCGGTGATGGCGACGGATTTGCGGGCTTCTGTGTCGATGATCCTTGCGGGGCTGGCGGCAGAGGGTGAAACCATTGTCAGCCGGGTCTATCATCTGGACCGCGGTTACGAAAAGGTTGTGCGCAAGTTCAGCGCGGTTGGCGCCAAGATAGAGCGGGTGAAAGCCTGATGGTTCAGGATGCAAGATTCGAAGACGGAGCAGAGCAACCACTGCGATTGCGCGCGCTGGACGGGGAAGATCTGGTGGCTGTTTCCACCATGTTACAGGACGCCGTGCTGCCGGTGTCTGAAATGGACTGGCAGTCAGGCCGGCGGCGCTTCGGCCTTCTGGCGAACCGGTTCCGTTGGGAAGACGCTGAAGCCGCCTCTGTTGCGCGGCGCAGTGTAGAGCGGGTTCAGACGGTTCTGGTGGTGGACAGTGTGCTAAAGGTGCGCACCTCCGGTCTGGATATTTCTGACAGGGATCAGGTGATCTCGCTGTTGTCGGTGGCTTTTGAACCTGCCGAAGACGGCGCAGGCACGATCCTGCTTACACTGGCAGGCGACGGGGCAATTGCACTGGATGTGGAATGTGTTGACGTCACCCTGAAGGACGTGACGCGCCCCTATGTTGCCCCCTCTGGCAAAACCCCTTCGCATCCTTCTTGAGCCTGAACGCGTGGAAGGGTAAGAGCACGGCAGGAGAATTTGCCAATGCCCTTGTTTCTAGACACTACGACCCACGACTTCGACGCTGATTTTGAAAATCTGCTGCATCTGAAACGTGACACGGATGTGCAGGTGGATGCGGTTGTAGCTGACATTCTGGCCGATGTTCAGGCCCGTGGCGATGAGGCCGTGATCGAACTGACGTCGAAATTCGACGGTATGGAGCTCACCCCTGAAACGCTTGCCTTTTCCAAGGCGGAAATGGATGCGGCGATTGAAACCGTGCCTGCAGCGGAACGTGCGGCGCTGGAACTGGCGGCAAAGCGGATACGTGCCTATCACGAAAAGCAATTGCCCGAGGATGCGTGGTGGCAGGACGGAAGCGGCGCGCATCTGGGCTGGCGCTGGAGCGCGGTAGAGGCGGCTGGGCTCTATGTTCCGGGCGGTCTGGCGTCCTATCCATCCAGCGTGCTGATGAATGCGATTCCGGCGTCTGTGGCGGGTGTAGAGAATCTGGTGATTTGTGCGCCAACCCCCAATGGTGCGGTTAACCCGCTGGTGCTGCTGGCGGCGCGTCTGTCCGGCGTGGAAACGGTCTACCGGATCGGCGGGGCGCAGGCAGTGGGCGCCATGGCCTATGGCACGCAGACAATCGCCAAGGTGGACAAGATCACCGGACCGGGAAATGCTTTTGTGGCTGCGGCCAAGCGGCGGGTTTTCGGGGCTGTAGGCATTGATATGATCGCGGGGCCATCGGAAATTCTGGTGATTGCCGACAGGAACAACAACCCTGACTGGATCGCGATGGATCTGCTTTCACAGGCAGAGCACGACGAAAGCGCGCAGTCGATCCTGATCACGGATGACGCGGATTTCGGGCGCGCGGTGGCGGCTTCGGTGGAAAAGGCGCTCGAAACGCTGGAACGCCGCGAGATCGCCGCGAAAAGCTGGGCAGATTACGGCGCGGTCATTGTGGCCTCTGATCTGGATCAGGCAGCAAAGCTGTCAGACCGGATTGCCCCCGAACATCTGGAACTCTGCGTCGCCGATGCCGCCGACTACAGCCGCAAGATACGCCATGCGGGTGCGATTTTCATCGGGGCATGGACGCCCGAAGCAATCGGTGATTACGTGGGCGGGCCGAACCATGTGTTGCCGACCTCCCGCTCTGCACGGTTTTCCAGCGGCTTGTCCGTTCTGGATTTCATGAAGCGGACTACCCTTGCGCAGATGACACCGGCAGCTTTGCGGGCCATCGGACCGGCAGCCGAAACACTGGCCATCTCGGAAAGCCTGCAAGCCCACGGCCTGTCCGTGCGTGCGCGGCTGGATCAAATGAACGAGGACGACAATGGATGATCTTTCAAAGCTGATCCATATTGAACTGGACGACAGCGGCCTGCCCGCCCCCACCCCCGAGGTGGAGCGGGAGCGAAAGGTCGCGCTGTTTGATCTGATGGAAGAAAATGTCTTTGGTCTGGTATCGCGTAACGGCAAAGAGGTTCCTGCGGGGCCGTACCAGCTTTTCCTGTCCATCAAGGACCGCCGCGTTGTGTGCGATGTGCGGACGGAAGACGGGGCTCCGGCGTCGGAATTCCACCTGTCGGTTTCGCCCCTGAAGCAGGTGATCAAGGATTACTTCCAGATTTGCGAAAGCTATTTTGATGCGGTGAAGAAGCTGCCCCCTGCCCAGATAGAGGCGATCGACATGGGGCGACGTGGTATTCACGATGAAGGGTCGCGCCAGTTGCTGGAGCGGCTGGAGGGTAAGATTCGCACCGATATGCCGACGGCACGGCGGTTGTTTACCCTGATCTGTGTCCTGCATATGCGTGGCTAAACCGATTATGGAGCTGACCCGTCCCTCTTCCGTGCTGTTTTGCTGTGACCACAACTCCATCCGGTCCCCGATGGCCGAAGGGTTGCTGAAACAGGCGGTCGGGACATCCATTTTTGTACAATCCGCAGGCGTGAAGGGCGACATGGAGATCGACGGGTTCGCCATCACGGTCTGCCGCGAGCTGGGCGTGGAGCTGTCCCGCCACCGCACCCGATCCTTTGATGATCTGATGGAATGGGGCGATGATCTGGACAGTTACGATCTGATCGTCGCGCTGTCCCCCGCCGCACAGCGGCGTGCCCTTGAATACACGCGGTATTATTCGCTGGAAGTGGAATACTGGCAGACCTTGGACCCGAGCGGTTTTGGCGACAGCCGCGAGGCAAAGCTGGACCGCTACCGCGAGGTGCGGGACCAGATTGCGGAACGTATCCGTAAAAGATTCCCCAAAGAATAGCCGCGGATTTTACCTGCAAACCGTCAGGGTTTCTTGCGCAGAAAGGGCGAAATGTTCATCGCGCCCGGACTCTGGGTGCGCTGGCGTGTGCGCAAGACGGGTGTGTTTGTAGACCGCCCGCGGCTTTCGCGCCAGACGATGTAAATCCCGCTCAGGATGATGAGCGACGTTCCGGCCAGCGTGGCCGTGTCGAGGGTTTCGTCAAAGATCATGTAGCCGAAGATGGTGGCCCAGATGATCTGGGAATACTGCATCGGGGCCACTACGGCGGCTTCTCCGGCGCGGTATGCGGCGATCAGGAACAGTCCGGCGACGAAGGCTGTTATGGCGATCAGCCCGATCAGCCCCAGATGTGCGATTGGCATGGGTTCGTAAACGAAGGCGAGCGCAGCCCCCATGACCAGAAAGTTCAGTGCCAGCGGATAGAGCATCAACACGACAGACCGTTCCTGCCGCCCGATGCGGCGCACCACTACAGAGGCAAAGGAAGAACTGAGCGCCGCCAGCAGCCCTGCAAGATGGCCCAGTTCCAGTTCCGCACTGCCCGGTCGCAGAACCACCAGCACACCGCACAGCCCGAGGACAACGGCGGCCCAGCGGTGGATGCCCACTTTCTCGCCAAGGATCGGTACAGACAGCACTGTGATCAGCAGCGGCATGGCAAAGAGCAGGGCATAGACCTGCGATAGCGGCAGGTTGGAAAAGGCGTAGAACACGCTCAATGCGGCAAAAACCGAGGCCAGCGTGCGCGCCGCCACCCACCACGGATTCACGGGACGCAGATTGCCTTCTGTCGGGTCGCGCATCAGCATGGCCGTGACCAGCGGGAAGGACATCAAGGACGAGAAGAAGATCAACTGTACAGGGGAATAACTGCCCCCGAGGAATTTCACGATCATGTCGTGTGTTGCAAAAAATGCAAATGCCAGTAGGGCGAAAAGGATGCTGCGCAGGGCCATGTGAAGACTGCTTTGGTCAGGGTCTTGAAGTGCAGTCATCTTTGACCATTCCGGCCCCTTTGGCAAATCCAAACAGGTCCGGTGGTGCGTGCAGGGCGGCCGTTTCCTTGTGCCGCCCTGACGGTTTGTTCGGGTCTGTGCCGCTTAGAGGCTGGCTTGCAGTTCTGCGATGATGGCGTCTGTCATTTCCGAAGTGCTGACAGGTTTGCCGCCTTCTGCCTGCATCAGATCGCCGGTGCGGATGCCTTTGGCCAGAACGGTTTCAACGGCTTTTTCCAGACGGGTTGCTTCCTCGCCAAGATCAAAGGAATAGCGCAGCGCCATAGCCAGCGACAGGATACAGGCGCAGGGGTTTGCCTTGCTCTGGCCCATAATGTCAGGGGCGGAGCCGTGTACCGGTTCGTACATGGCTTTGGGGCGGCCGTTTTCCATCGGTGCGCCAAGGGATGCAGAGGGCAGCATCCCAAGGGAACCTGTCAGCATCGCCGCACAGTCGGAGAGGATGTCCCCGAACAGGTTGTCGGTGACGATCACATCAAACTGTTTTGGTGCGCGCACCAGCTGCATCGCGCCGTTGTCGGCATACATGTGGGACAGTTCCACATCTTCGTATTCCTTGTGAACCGCAGTCACCACTTCGCGCCACAGGATGCCGCTTTCCATCACGTTGGCTTTTTCCATGGAACAGACTTTGTTGTTCCGCTTGCGGGCCAGTTCGAACGCGCTACGGGCAACACGGTCAATTTCCGCTTCGGTGTAGCGCTGGGTATTGATCCCCACCCGCTGGCCGTTTTCTTCGAAGATGCCACGGGGTTCGCCGAAGTAGGAACCGGAGGTCAGTTCGCGCACGATCATGATGTCGAGGCCGGAAACAATGTCCCGCTTGAGCGAGGAAAAATCCGCCAGCGCATCAAAACACTGTGCCGGACGCAGGTTGGCGAAAAGATCCATTTCCTTGCGCAGGCGCAGCAGGCCGCGTTCGGGTTTTACGGAAAAGTCCAGATCGTCATACTTCGGACCACCCACAGCGCCCAGCAGAACCGCGTCCACTTCCTGCGCTTTGGCCATGGTTGCATCGGTCAGCGGAGTGCCATGGGCATCATAGGCTGCACCGCCCACAAGATCCTCGCTCACGTCGAATTTCACATCGCGCTTGTCACCGAACCACGCGATAATACGCTGTACTTCGGTCATAACTTCCTGCCCGATGCCGTCGCCCGGCAGGATCAACAGTGATGGAGTGTTCATTGTCCCATGTCCTTTTTGATAATCTCGCATTTTCCTAGGGCGCAGGGGGCGTAGGGTCAAGCCGAACGGCGCGGTAAAGCCTGTCCGGCGTGTGGATAAATTTCTGCGGCGCTGCTTACAGGCGTGCGGGCAGACGTTCGCTCAGAAAATCGAACACCCGCCGCACCTTCGCAGAACTGCGCAGCGCGGAATGGGCGGTCAGCCAGACGGGCAGGGAAGGGATCGTCAGGTCCGGCAAAAGTTCGACAAGGCCATATTGTTCTGCCTGTCGCTTCTGGCAGGCACCAAGCCCGACACCGGCCCGCAGCGCCTCCAGATATGTGACCTGATCATCCACCCGAAAGGCAAAATCCTCGCGCTGCATCGGGATGCCAAGCGCGGCCATGCCACGGATCATCAGATCCGATCTGTCATAGCCCAGCAGCACGTGGTTTGCGATGTCTTCAAACTGTTCCGGTGTGCCCTTGCGCGCCAGATAGGACGGGGCACCGTACAGACCGATACGAATTTCACCGATCTTGCGCGCGATCAGATCCTGCTGCGCCGGTTGTACCATGCGCACAGCGATGTCCGCCACCCGCAGCAGCAGGTTTTCGGTGCTGTTTGTGGCCACCAGTTCGATTTGCAGTTCCGGTTCCTGCGCCAGAAGCTGCGCAAGGAATTCCGGCAGGATATAGGTCGCGACGATTTCCGAAGCGGTGATCCGTACCGTGCCCCGCACCTCGGCTGTGCGTCCTTCGGTGATCAGAGACATTTCTGCAGCGGCCTGCTGCATGGTGCGAGCGTGGTCCAGCAGCGCCTGACCTGTCGGTGTCAGGTCGTATCCTTTCACCGCTCTCTGGAACAGTGTCGCGCCCAACTGGGTCTGCAACTGGTCTATATGACGGCCAATGGTCGGCTGGCTGCGCCCGCTTTTGCGCGCAGCAGCGGAGTAAGAACCGTGTTCTGCCACGGCAAGGAAACTCTGGATCAGGGTCCAGTCAAAACTCTGCATGTTTCTCCATTCATTTTTGAATAATAATTATACACTTCCAGCTAATTATCATTCAATAATATCATGGATAGCTTTCCGATAGTAGCAAACGTATTGGAAGGACTGGAAATGCCTAGAACTGTATTAATCCTCGGCACCTCGGGCCGGTTTGGCCGCAACATGGCTGTCGCATTCGAGCGTGAAGGCTGGCAGTTGCGCCGGTTTGACCGCACGCGGGGCGATCTGGCACAGGCGGCTGACGGTGTGGATGTCATCGTCCATGGGTGGAACCCGCCTTATCAACGGTGGGCCAAAGAACTGCCGGACCTGAACCGCAGGGTTATCAAAGCGGCCCGCAGGTCGGGCGCAACTGTCCTGCTGGCCGGCAACGTTTACGTTTACGGGCCAAACGCCCCCGAGGTGTTCAGCCCAGATACGCCACATCGGGCCGACAACCTGATGGGACGTTTGCGGATCGACATGGAGCAGGCATTCCGTGATAGCGGCGTGCAGACGATCCTTCTGCGTGCGGGGGATTTTCTGGACACCCGCGCCAGTGGCAACTGGTTTGATATGATCATCAGCAAGCCGGTTGCCAAAGGGCATATAGATTATCCCGGTCCGGTGGATATTCCCCACGCTTGGGCTTATCTGCCGGATTATTGCCGCGCCTTTGTAGCATTGGCAGAACAGCGCAACACGCTGCCCCGTTTTACGTCTGTGAACTTTGAAGGTTACACGCTAAGCGGCCGCGAGATAGCGCGCAGTCTCGGGGTGAGGGCCGGGCGGTTTAACTGGCTGCCGCTTCAACTGCTCTCGCCGGTCTGGCCCATGGCGCGGCGTCTGTTGGAAATGCGCTATCTCTGGCACAAGCCACACCGGATGGACGGGCGCGCCTTGCGGGAAATTCTGCCGGATTTTGTGCCGACCCCTGTAGAAGAGGCGCTGCGGCGTGCGGCGTCAGTCAATATCGACCCAGACAAGACGGTGGTCGGAGCTGGCGCGACCGTCTGAACCGATCCATTCAAACCCGGCCTCTTCGGGCGTTGGCCAGAACACGCCTGCGCCCGAAACGTTAAGCGCCGCAGAGGGCAGAACATAATCCACCCGCAGGTTGCCCGGGCCCGGTTCATCCCGCCAGTCTGCGGTGTCTGTGGCAGGGTCTGTCAGATGGTTCGCGTTGGCGCCGCCTTGCGTCTGCGATGCCAGCGCACCGCCGCTTGATCGGGGTGCAGGGTCGTGAAGGTAATCTGCTGTCAGAAGCGTGTTGATCGCGTCATGGCTGCCTTCGCCGTCTGCAGGGTCTGCGTTCAGATCGCCAAGCAGGATAAAATCCGCATTCTGCGGCACGAGGGTTTCACGGATGTAACTGTCCCAAAACAGGATTTCGGCACGGTTGCGTTTGCCGTTCATATCCTCGGGCCCGTCGAACACCGGTGGTGTCGGGTGAGAGGCCAGAAGATGCAGCCGCCGACCATCGGGCAGGATCACGGGAACGTCCCAATGGGATTTGGACGACAGGCGCATCGCATGTAGCGCGTCATAGCTCGGGAAGGCACTGCCATCTGGGGCCTTGGGCATTTCCGCATCCGGAACCTGTTTCCACAGCATGTCGGAAAAATCTCGGGCCTCTTCTGTGGCCAATGGAAACCGGGAAACCAGCGCCATAGCATACTGCCCGCGAAAATGGCCAAAACCGTAATTGTCTGCCGGCCCGCCCAATCGTCCATCGCCATCAAGATCCCGCCCGCTTGGCACGCCGGTGTTCTGGGGGGGCGCGTAGAAATAGGGATAATCGAGCGCGTCCCGGCCTTCGGTGTCTTGGCTCAGCCTGCGCAGAAAGGCCGTCAGCGCCAGGTTCTCATAGTCGTGGTCAAGCTCGTTTATCAGCAGGATATCAGGGCGGACGGTTTGCAAGATTGCCACAACCGCTTTGATCTGCTCGTCCTGACCGCGTTCAATGTCCCGTAACAGTAATCCCGGCCCCTTGCGGCTGAGCGCGGTGTTAAAGGTTGCGATGCGGATAGAGTCGGCGGCTGCGGCGAAACCGGTCAGGCAGAACGCAACAACCAGCAGGAGCCGCATCAGGATTCTTCGGGATCAGACAGTTCGATATTCTGTGCAGCCAGAAGATTGGCAACCTTGTACAGCGCGACAGCCCGCAGGATGGAGACAGCCGGCACAAAGCACCAGATCACGATCATCCAGAGCAGCAGCAGGCTGTTGCCGCTGTTGATGGGCTGGAGAGGGCCAACAAAGGCGTAAGCCGCTTGCGGGATCAGATAGGGCAGGGTCAGGCCGATGATCAGGCTGACCAGACCGGACTGACGCAGCGTGCCTTGGGTTTCCTCGCCAATAGCCACATCAAAATTCGGCATGTTGATCCATAGATTGAAGTTCTCTGCGTTAAGCGGCCATGCGAAATTCCAGATCACAAAGCTTGAGACCATCAGCGTGATCGCAGTGAGGCTGAGCGCCAGAGCGGCGGCATTGGTCACAAGCCGCTGGCTTGTCGGGCCCATATTCGCTGTCAGCCCTTCAAAGAAGGTTAGCGGGCTGCCTGTGAAATCCCAGAATTGTGCGCTTTTCATTGCAAATCCGGAAACAGCCAGCGATGTGCCGGTAGAACTGACGGGTTCGCTGAAGGCAAAAGCAATGCCTGTCAGCAAAAGCGCCAGTATCGCAAAGCGGAACCTGTTATAGGGCGCCGCGAAACGGAATTCGATTAAACTGGGGGTGGTGAACCCGTATTCGAAGATCACGAAAGCTGCGGCAATTGCCGCCGCCAGAATCGCCAGATCTGCGGAGTTCGGTGATAGCTCGGGGAGCACGATTACCGGCAATACAATCATTGCGGCAACCAATGCGGCCCTCACAGATGCGCCTGCAAGCCTCGTCAACACTGCTCTCATCCTCTCGTCCAGTTCATGCCGGACTTTTGTATAGGCCGAAGCCTTATTTATGCCTTAATGAAGCCCAAATTAAAAAACTGATCAAGCGCCAGAGCATAAAATTGTTGAGAAACAGGGGGTTTTGGGGCGAACCTGTAGTAGAATTGCACCACCACAATATGGCCACATTTTGCTGTGGCCATATCAATATCTGGTGTTCGGTCCGATCAGACCCAAGGGGCCTTTGCAGTGTAACCGGCTTCGAAACTGTCGATCGAAGCGGCTTTTTGCAGGGTCAGGCCGATGTCATCCAAGCCATTCAGAAGGCAGTGTTTTTTGAACTCATCCACTTCGAATTTGAACTCTGTGCCATCGGTGGCAGAGACCGTCTGGTTTTCCAGATCAACGGTGATCCGTGCGTTGGAGCCCCGTTCCGCATCTTCCATCAGAACATCCACAGCTTCCTTGGGCAGAACAACCGGAAGGATGCCATTCTTGAAGCAGTTATTATAAAAAATGTCTGCAAAAGACGTGGAGATCACTACTTTGATTCCAAAATCCCCGAGCGCCCAAGGGGCGTGTTCACGGGAAGATCCGCAGCCGAAGTTGTCTCCGGCCACGAGAATCTCTGCTTCGCGGTAGGCGGGCTTGTTCAGCACAAAATCCTCTACTTCGGTGCCGTCGCGGTTGAAGCGCATCTCGTCAAACAGGTTGGCGCCAAGGCCGGTCCGCTTGATGGTCTTGAGAAACTGCTTCGGAATGATCATATCGGTGTCGATGTTGACCAGTGGCATAGGGGCAGCAACGCCCGATACTGTCTTGAACTTTTCCATAATGGTCTCTCCTTACACCAGATCGCGAATGTCTGTCAGTTTGCCGGTCACGGCAGCCGCAGCCGCCATGGCGGGGGACAGAAGGTGGGTGCGGCCTTTGTAGCCCTGACGGCCCTCAAAGTTGCGGTTGGAGGTAGACGCGCAGCGTTCGCCTTCGGACAGTTGGTCGGGGTTCATCGCAAGACACATGGAACAACCTGCCATGCGCCATTCAAAGCCTGCGTCGATGAAGATCTGTGCCAGACCTTCTTCTTCGGCCTGTGCGCGCACCAGACCGGAGCCCGGCACAACCATCGCCCGCATCCCGTCCTTGATCTTCTTGCCTTTCAGCACCTCTGCGGCAGCGCGCAGATCTTCGATCCGCCCGTTGGTGCAAGACCCGATAAATACGGTGTCGATTTCGACATCCGAAAGTTTCATACCGGGTTTCAGCCCCATGTAATCCAGCGAGCGGCGCACCGCTTCTATCTTGCCACCCTGAAAATCTTCGGGGTTCGGGACAGTGGCCGTGATCGGCAGAACGTCCTCGGGGGATGTGCCCCAAGTGACGGAAGGGGCGATATCCTCACCTTTGATGGTGATAACCTTGTCGAAATGCGCGCCTTCATCGGTGTAGAGTTCTTTCCAAGCCTCTACAGCCATTTCCCATTGCGCGCCTTTCGGGGCGTGGGGGCGGCCTTTGCAGTATTCAAACGTGGTTTCATCCGGTGCAATAAGACCGGCACGTGCACCGCCCTCGATAGCCATGTTGCAGACGGTCATCCGCCCTTCCATGGACAGTTCGCGGATCGCCTGGCCGCAATATTCGATCACATATCCTGTGCCGCCAGCGGTGCCGGTTTCCCCGATCACGCACATGGTGATGTCTTTGGCTGTGACGCCCGGACGCAGGGAGCCGGTGATTTCCACCTTCATGTTTTTGGATTTCTTCTGGATCAGCGTTTGCGTTGCCAGAACGTGTTCCACTTCGGAGGTGCCGATACCGTGGGCCAGTGCGCCAAAGGCGCCGTGGGTGGCGGTGTGGCTGTCGCCGCAAACCACGGTCATGCCGGGCAGTGTCCAGCCCTGTTCCGGTCCGACAATATGCACGATGCCCTGACGGACATCGGAAACGGGGTAATAGTGCAGGCCGAATTCCTTGGCGTTGGTGTCCAGCGCTTCAACCTGAATGCGGCTATCCTCTGTCATGGTTTCCGCATTGGCGCGGTCCAGTGTTGTGGGCACGTTGTGATCGGGTACGGCGATGGTTTTTTCCGGTGCGCGAACGGTCCGGCCAGCCATGCGCAGGCCTTCGAAGGCCTGAGGGGATGTCACTTCGTGGACAAGGTGACGGTCGATATAAAGCAAGCAAGTGCCGTCTTCGGCTTCATGGGCGACGTGGGCATCCCAGATTTTATCGTAGAGTGTTTTAGGTGCGGACATTTGATCCTCCCGCTATGTAGATTGGCTATTGGAGTTGGCGAGCGTAGAAATTTACGCGGATAGCCCCTGGATGCGCAGAACAACCTGTCCGTGGAAACGCCACGGCAGGCGGGAGCGGTCATCCATTGTGAATCTGTGTGTCATACTGCGTTGGAATAGACCGAAGCGCGTAGTCTCGCAAGTGCTGAGTCGTTTGTAGGCGGGGCATGTGAGGTGCCGATGCAAGCCTTTAGTCGCCCATTTCGGCAAGTGTCCATTCCAGCGGGAAGCTTTCGGGTTCAACATGGGGACCGGTGCAATCTTCTTTTGCCCTGTAAACCGACAGTTCAAACCGTTGTTGCTCGGCAATCCAGTTGTGAACTTCATAAGACCCGCAATTCAGGTTTATATTGCCATAACGGGTTGAAACCAGCCTGTCCCGACCGGCCAGCCACTGCGGGTTCATAATTGTTGCACGGTCCGGTGCGTTGTGTGCAGGAGGCAGTTCGAAACGTTGCATTGCATATTCGACCCCGTTGGCCGGATCATGCAGGACGATATAATAGCTGACATTGGCCTGTCCGATCCGGCAGGGGATTAGAAAGATGGTCCGGCCGGAGGCATCCCTGTTCACAATTGCCCCCATTTCATTCAAGGGACCGGCGGGATCGCCGCAGTCTGCCTCTGTGCGGCCAAATTCCAGAACGGCCGCTGGCAGTTCGTCCGGCGTGTAGAGGACTTCAACATAAGCTGCCTCCTCCCCTTCCCCTGCCGGCAGGGCGCCATCCGGTCCGTTGTCCGTGCCGTCTTGGGGGAAGATGTCCGACGGACTGTCCACTGGGGCGGCCCCGCGGGCGACAATGGCATCCCTGCGGCCCAGACGCCGCTGGGCGATATCCATGACCGTCAGGGAGTCGATGGCTCCGGCCAGAGGAACTTCAAAGACCTGCACGCCACGTTCGCTCCGGAAATCGATTGTTATAAACAGGGTCTCTCCGGTCATGACCCCGTGCAACAGGTCGCTGTCGAGTGGCTCTGACGTGGTAAAGCTGTTGTCCGAGACAGGGCCAACCTTGCGGACAATGCCTTCAATGACTCCGGGTATGTCAAACCGGACGGCAGCACCCTCGCCAAGCAGGGTTTCCGGTGTCAGTTCCAGCAAGAGGGGACTGTTTGCCGCCGCGCTGCGCTCGATGCGCAGGGTAAGCGTTTCATAGTCTTCCGTCTGTCCTTCGGTATCGGCACTGCAATAGCCCTGCCTGTCACACTCTACCCACCACTGCCGCATGGACTGGCCGACATCCTGTGCAAGGGACATCTGGCCAAGCACAACAAGTAAGGCCATTAGGCGTAGGAGAGTGAACATGAAGGTTCCTTTTTGATGGGACCCGGGGCGCATAAGACCCGTCGTGGCCGGTGCTAACAGATCGACAATCATTTTCCTTAAAAATTTTCGCAATATGTATATTCTGAAATCAGAGGGATCACAGCAGGGGAAATTGTTTGGCAGAAGAAGCAGGGACCGAGCCGGGCGCCATTGTCGGTGAAACGATCAAGGCTTTGCCGACGGTGGCAGAGCAATCTGCCCTGTTCCTGGATATGGCCGAGCGGTTGACCAACCGGTTGACCCAGCCGTGGAGCGGGTATCAACTTGCGATCATACTGGTGTTGGCGGCCCTCTCTTACGGACTTTACCGATTATATCGTCCCCGTGTGCGCGAATTCTTGGGTGAATCTCACGGGTTGCCCAAGTGGTTCCTGCGGATATGTGCCGTCCTGAACCAGCGGCTGTGGCTTCTGCTGTTTGTAATAATGTCATGGGCCACTGTCTTTGTGATGCGCGAAGTGACTTGGCCGAGCCGGTCCTATTTCATCGGACTTGCAGCAACGCTGGCGCTCTGGTGGCTGATCCTTGTGGTTTCGACTCGGTTGATCCGCTCCCGTCCGGTGCGCAAACTGGTGCGCTGGGTGGCGGGGATTTTTGTTGTCCTGACTATTTTCGGCCTGCGGGAAAATGCGGCCAATGCGCTGGATACTGTTGCGCTTGATCTGGGGGGCACGCGGGTGTCTCTGCTGACGGTGCTGATCGCGGTCGTGTCGCTGGCAACGCTGTTTGTTGTGGCCAGTTTCCTGTCCAAGGCCGGATCGCAGCGGATCAACAAGGTGGAGGATATGTCCCCCTCGATCCGCGTGCTGTTGAACAAGGCCCTGCAATTGACCCTTTACACCATTGCCTTCCTGATCGGTTTGCGGGTGGTCGGGTTTGATATTGGCAATCTCGCACTTCTCTCCGGTGCGATTGGTCTGGGCATCGGCTTTGGCCTGCAAAAGATCGTTTCCAACCTTGTCTCCGGTGTGATCATCCTGCTGGATAAATCCATCAAACCCGGCGATGTAATCTCGCTCGACGGGACATTCGGCTGGATCACCCAACTTGGCGCCCGCTATGCCAGCGTGCTGACACGGGACGGACGCGAATATTTGATCCCGAATGAAGACTTCATCACCAGTCAGGTGATCAACTGGTCCCATTCCTCTGATCTGGTGCGGCTGGAGATCAATTTCGGTGTATCCTATGACAGCAATCCCCATGAGGTGAAAAAGCTTGCCTCCGAAGCCCCCCTGTCAGTGTCCCGCGTGGTGCCGATCCCAAAACCGGTCTGCCATATCGTGAATTTCGGGGACAGTTCGATTGATTTCACCCTGCGGTTCTGGATCAGGGACAGCACGGCAGGTCTGACCAATGTGCGCGGGGATGTGTTTCTGGCGCTTTGGGATGTGCTGGATGAAAACAACATCGAAATTCCCTTCCCGCGCCGCGATGTCAGTATTCTGTCGGGGGCGGTGCCAACCAATCCGCTGCCGAACGACTGATACCCTCCTTTCCGCCAGCCCCAATTATCCCGTTTCAAAGCGCTTCGTTTTGGGTGTAGGCTGCGCGGGAATCTGAAGGAGTTCCCATGTCACCCAAATTCGCCGAAGCCTCGGAAACCGCAATTCCGGTTGATGTGATTTCAACCGACGGGCTCGCCCATTTCTTCGAACACGCGCCTGCGGAAACGGTCACATGGGCCAAGGCAAACGGATTTGCCGGGAAGCTCGGGCAGGTTTTGACAGTCGCCGGACCAAAGGGTCTGGGCCGTGTGCTGGTGGGCTGGGGAACAGAGCCCCAACGCAAGCGGGATCGCCTGCATATGGGTGCCGTCGCCGCGCAACTGCCGGAAGGTACTTACAAATTCGCCTCCGGATTGGACGGAGTGGAAAAAACACAGGCGGCGCTGGCGTGGTTGTTGGGTGGCTATGTGTTTGACCGTTACAAAAAGAAACCTGCACCGAAGGCAGCGCTGGTTGCCCCCGAAGGTGTGGATGCCGCGCGGCTGGAAGCCATAGCCGCCGGAGACTTCCTGACACGGGATCTGATCAACACCCCTGCGTCGGACATGGGGCCGGACGGTCTGGAAGCCGCATTTCTGGAACTGGCGCAAAGCTACAAGGCGAAAACCGCAGTCATTCGCGGGGATGATCTGCTGGCGCAGAATTTCCCGATGATCCACACGGTCGGGCGCGCTTCGGATCAGGCACCGCGATTGCTGGATATGATCTGGGGCGATGAAAGCGCGCCCAAGATCACGCTGGTGGGGAAGGGCGTTTGTTTTGATACGGGCGGTCTGAACATCAAACCTGCCGGATCAATGGGATTGATGAAAAAGGACATGGGCGGCGCGGCAACGGTTCTGGGGCTGGCCAAGATGATCATGGCGCTGGACCTGCCTGTGCGCCTGCGTGTGCTGGTGCCGGCAGTGGAAAACTCCATCTCGGCGGGGGCGTATCGCCCGCAGGATATTCTGATGTCCCGTAAAGGTCTGAGTGTCGAGATCAACAACACCGACGCTGAAGGCCGTCTGGTGCTGGCCGATGCCCTGACCCTTGCGGATGAAGAAGAACCCGATCTTCTGGTGTGTAAGGCAACCCTGACAGGGGCTGCGCGGGTTGCGCTCGGACCGGATCTGATGCCGTTTTATACCGAGGATGATACGCTGGCTGCGCAATTGTCTGAAAGTGGCGCAAGGGTAGAAGATCCGCTGTGGCGGATGCCATTCTGGGAGCCTTACGAACCGATGATCGAACCGGATGTGGCGGACCTTGATAATGCGCCCAAAGGCGGCTTTGGCGGGTCTATCACCGCGGCCCTGTTCCTGCGCCGCTTCGTGGAACAGACCGACCGTTTCGTGCATCTGGACATTTACGGCTGGACCCCTGCGCCCAAAGCGGGCCGCACCCTTGGCGGGGCGTGCCAGTCTGCCCGCGCCATGCTGGACGTCATCGAGCAGCGGATTACGACATGAGCGATCGACGCCTCTGGCGCGGTAACGGGCGGGTGGCCCATAGCAGCCTGTCCGGTCAGGTCGGGGAGATTCCCCTGACGGAGGGTGAACTGTTGACCGTTCAGGTGCCAGTGGCCGATCTGTTGGCCGCGCCGCAAGGGGCACTGGACCGGCAGCTTGTCTTCGGAGAGCGCTTCTGTGTGCTGGAGACCCGTCAGGGTTACGCCTTTGGCTTTGCGGAGCCTTCTGGCTATGTGGGGTACATTGAAGCGGTCCATTTGTGCGCGATGGAGGCACCGACCCACCGTGTCCGGACATTCGGTGCACATCTTTACCCGACACGGTCGATAAAGACGGTTCCGGCGCTGACGCTGCCGTTCGACAGTTTCCTGACCTGTTCGGAGCAGAAAGACGGGTTCTGGAAGACGCCGCACGGTTTTGTGCCGGAACAGCAGGTTAGCCCGATAGAGGCTGTAACCACCGACGCGGCCGGAACCGCGCTGCGTTTTCTGGGCGTGCCCTATCTGTGGGGCGGAGACAGCAGCCTCGGGATTGATTGCTCCGGTCTTGTCCATGCAGCCTTGCGCGCCGCCGGTCGGGACTGTCCCCGCGACAGTGACCAGCAGGAGGCATTTTTTGACGCTGTTCCATCTGGGGCGGATTTGCAGCGGGGGGATCTTGTCTTCTGGAAAGGGCATGTCGGGATGATGCTGGATCGTGAACATATTGTGCACGCGAACGGGCATCACATGTGTACCACGGCAGAACCGCTGGCACGGGTGGTCGAACGGATCAGGGACGCGGAAGCACGGGAGATAAGTGCTTATTGCAGGCCCTGAGAAAGCCTAGTCCACGGAGCGGATCAATTTGCGTTCCAGCACACGCAGCACTGCTTTCAGGTCATGGCCCCGTTTCAGAACGCGGCCGTCCATGCCGATAATCGCGTACATTCCCTGTTTTCCTGCCAGCTTGGGCCGTTTTTCAATCCGGTAGAGTGCATGTTCCGCACTTCGGCGGAACACGCAAAAAACCGCGACATCCTTCAGCGCCGAGATGCCATAGTCCCGCCATTCGCCTGCGGCGACCATCCGTCCGTAAAGAGACATGATCGGGCCGAGTTCTGTCCGGTGGAAATGGGTCTTGTCCCCTTCGGGACTGCGGGGGGAGAACGGTGTTACAGTGTGCATGTTCATGTATTTATTTTGGTTCGCACAACCGTGAATGGCAAGGGTTAACCTTGTCGAAAATGCGGCGCGAAATCACCGCTAAATCGCCCCAATCTGAGCACAGAATCGTCGGGTTGGAGCATCATAAAGGCCCTACGCGTATAGTGAGTAACGAGTAACAGCCCCGACGAGACCGCCGTGTACTGGCGCCTCGGTCGGGGTTTTTCATTTCGGCGGTGCGGGCTGCAAGGCTGCCCGCGAGCCTGGCAAACTGCTTGAGAAGTGTTTTTTGAAAAACCATATTCTTGCCGCAATCCCTCCCTTTCTTCGCCCAGATCACAGGTGAAACTTTCCTCATAGCTGAAACAATGCTTGCCTCTGACGCGGCACTCAAAACAGCCCCCACCCTTGGGTGCTGCGTCGGGGCTCTATCCTCCTCCCCCCCCACACAAGTAGCATCTGAAAACAGATGCGAATGGCATTTTACGTTTGCCCTTTCAGCGTGGCTGTAGTTCTTTGGGCGCGGACCATCCCCTGTAATCTGCGGGGGACAGATTTATTTGCGCCGTACCTTCGCAAAAGGGGCGGCGCCAGAGGGGGAATACACCATGCGCGACTTTCATCTGCCCGGACGCTCTCCGGTTTTTGCAGCAAACGGTATGTGTGCTACCTCGTCGCCTCTGGCGGCGAAGGTGGCCGTCCAGATGCTGGAGGCAGGCGGCAATGCAGTCGATGCAGCCATCGCCGCAGGCGTTTTGTTGGGATTGTGTGAACCCCAAATGACAGGCATCGGCGGGGACTGTTTTGTGCTGGTGAAGCCTGCGGGCAGCGAAGACGTTGTTGCGCTGAACGGATCAGGGCGTGCGCCGGCGGCGCTTGATGCGGAAAAACTGCGGGCAGCGGGACATAAAACCATGCCGCTGCATGATGCGGCCGCGGTGACGGTGCCCGGTGCGATTGATGCGTTTTGCCGCTTGTCCAAGGATTATGGCAAGCTGGGACTGAAGGCGGCGCTGGCCCCTGCGATCCATTACGCCCGTGCGGGGGTGCCTGTGGCGCCGCGCACCTGTTTTGACTGGGAGCGTGCGGCGGAGTCCTTGCAGGGTGCTGCACGGGATTTCTATCTTGTGGACGGAAAAGTTCCCGCACCGGGCCAGATTTTCCGCGCTCCCAATCAGGCCGAAGTGCTGGAACGTGTCGCCATGGAGGGGCGGGCCGGTTTTTATGAAGGCGAAGTGGCCGAAGATATGGTCAATTCGCTGAATGCGCTGGGCGGTGTGCATACGCTGGATGATTTTGCGGCGACGGCTTGTGAATATACGGATCCGATCACGGGCAGTTATAAAGACGTGGAACTGGTCGAGCATCGCCCGAACGGGCAGGGGGCCACGGCGATCCTGCTGGCCAATATCCTGTCCCACTTTGATATGGCAGCTTACGGCGCGCTGAGCACGCAGCGTGTGCATATCGAAGCGGAGGCCACAAAACTGGCTTATGACACCCGCAACCGGTTCCTTGCCGATCCGGATTATATGAGCCGACTGGACTATATGACCTCTGCGGAAACGGCGGCGAAACTTGCGGGGCTGATTGATCCGCACAAGGCCATGGCCTCTGCGACAACAATTAGCGAAAGTGTGCATAAGGAAACGGTCTATCTGACAGTGGTGGATCGGGACCGGATGGCGGTTTCGCTGATCTATTCGGTGTTCCATTCCTTCGGGGCAGGGCTGGCTTCTGACAAATTCGGGATCAATTTCCAAAACCGCGGTGCGGGGTTCTCGCTTGAGGCGGGGCATCCCAATGAAGCTGGCGGTGGCAAGCGGCCGATGCACACAATCATTCCGGCGATGCTGCGCAAGGGCGGTAAGGTCATCATGCCGTTTGGTGTGATGGGCGGACAGTACCAGTCTACGGGTCACGCGCGTCTGGTGTCGAATGTTGTGGATTACGATATGCCGGTGCAGGAAGCGATTGATGCGCCGCGCAGCTTTGCGGCGGACGGGAAGCTACAGTTGGAACGGGGCTACAGCGCAAATGTGCGCAATGACCTGATGACGATGGGGCATGACATTACCATCCCCGATGTTGCCATCGGTGGCGCTCAAGCGATTGTGATAAATCACGAAACCGGCGTTCTGGAAGGCGGGTCCGATCCCCGCAAGGACGGTTGTGCTCTCGGTTATTAGGATCACCGGATCCGGCAGGACACAGGCCCGTCAGCATGCTGGCGGGCCTTTCTGCGTTTTGCGCGTTTAACGGAGGCCCGCGCCGGTGGTTCAAGACCCTGCATGTATGAAGCTTCAAATATGAAGCTTCATACAAGACGCTTCATATTTGCAGGGTCTTGATTGGATTTTGCAATCTTATCAGTGGGTTGAAAGGCAGGCGGGGCGCAGGCGCCGGTGCCAAAACGGCAAAATCCGCCTGACCTGCCATAAAGGCGGAAGGCGCGGCGGTTTTGCAGTATGTAGAATGTAAGTATTGTACGGCACTGGTACGATGCCCTGCGGCTTCCGGCATCCGGAGAGAAAGGCATCACGCAACAGCCAGAGCAGGCGGGCGATCCTTCCGGCAGTTGCCCTAGTTCATCTGAACTTCAAGCTGGTACTGGCCGTCATTCAGTTCGCCAAACATGGCAATGACTTCGGGATGGTCTACCGGCGCACCGGTCGGATCCGTTTCGAGATTTTGCTCGGACACGTAAGCCACGTAATAGGAAGAGTCATTTTCCGCCAGCAAGTGGTAGAAAGGCTGCTCTTTTTTGGGACGTGTTTCCTCTGGAATACTCTCCCACCATTCCTCGGTGTTCGAGAAAGTCGGGTCTACGTCAAAAATGACACCCCGGAAGGGATGTTTACGATGGCGGACGACTTGTCCGATGGTGAATTTAGCTTCCGCTTCAAACATGGTTACTCCTGATTCCCCACAATCTGTGTAACAAGAATCTTACGATCTCATTGACATTCTGTCCGATATTGGGGGATTGAATGCAAGGAATTTCAGGGAAACAATTCGTGCCACTATTCATAACAGTATTGCAAGTTGTCGCACCTGTGTTTCTTTTGGCGCTGATCGGCGTGGTCTGGGTCCGGCTTGGATACGAGTACCGCGTCCAGTTTGTTACGCGGCTTTCCATGACCCTTGGTGTGCCGGCGCTGATTTTCACATCGCTGATGAAAACAGACATAGACCGGGCGACCCTTTTTGATACGATCTGGGCGGCCTGTTCAGCCTATCTTGCTGTAACCCTTGTGTTTTTTATCATCGTCCGGGCTTTCAAGCTGGATATGCAAACCTATCTTGCGCCGCTGATCTTCGGAAATACCGGAAACCTCGGACTGCCGCTGGCGCTCTTTGCCTTCGGAGAGGCGGGAATGGGCTACGCCGTGGTGGTGTTTGCGCTGATGGGGATCTACTCCTTCACCTTCGGCATCTGGCTGGTCTCGGGTGGCGGATCGCCGCTCAAGGTGCTGAAAGAGCCGATGGTCTGGGCCACCCTGCTTGGCGGGCTGTTCCTGTTACAAGGGTGGAGCACGCCGCAGTGGATGACCAACACCCTAAGCCTGATCGGGCAGATGGCCATTCCATTGATGCTGATCACTCTGGGTGTGGCGCTGGCCCGTTTGACGCCGCAGAATATCCTGCGGGCGGTTCTGTTGTCGGTGGTGAAGATTCTGGTCTGCGGTTTTGTGGCCTACGGCGTCGGGCGCTTTTTCCAGCTGGAACCGGTCGCGCTTGCGGTGCTGGTCCTGCAGGTTTCAACGCCTGTGGCGGTCACATCCTATCTGCTGGCCGAAAAATACGGCGCGGCAGCAGGAGAGGTCGCAGGTCTCGTGGTGGTATCGACCCTGCTTTCGGTTGCCGCAATTCCGCTCACTTTGGCGTTATTCCTGTAACACGGTGCAGCCGCCCCTTTTTTTCAACGGCGTTTTGGTATAAGATTGATCAAAATCCGGCGTTCAGAGACCGGCATCGAGGCAGACATGAAATACAGCACGATCCTTATCGCGATCCTGATCCTGACCGCTTGTTCGGGTGGTCGCTCCGATCCCCCCCGAAATCTGGACAACGCCTGTTCCATCCTTGACGAAAAACGCGGATGGTCCCGTGACCTGAAAAAGGTTGAACGCAAATACGGCGTCCCGGGTGAGGTGATCCTTGCCACGATCTATCACGAAAGCCATTTCAAATCCCACGCGCGCACACCGCGCAAATTTACCTTGGGTGTTATTCCGATGGGGCGGCAGTCTTCGGCCTATGGCTATGCCCAGGCGATCGACGGAACGTGGGACTGGTACAAACGGGCCACCGGAAACCGTGGTGCCAAACGTCACAACTTTGACGATGCGGTTGATTTTATGGGCTGGTACATGAATGAAAGTACCAAGCGGAATGGGATTGCCAAGACAGATGCCTATAACCAGTATCTGGCCTACCATCAGGGCCACACCGGATACAAACGGGGCAGCTATCGCAATCAGTCGTGGCTTTTGCGGGTGGCCTCCAAAGTGCAGGCCCGTGCGATCCTTTACGGGGCACAGCTGAACACCTGCCGTTAAGCTGAATGTGCAGGGCAGGCGGTTCCGGACCGGTTCCGCCTGTATCAAGGTTTAGCGGTAGTCGCCTTCCTTGGCGATCCGGTTCACATCGAACAACCGCGCTTGCAGGCGTTTGTCCTTTTCCAGCTTGCCCAGAACCACGGTGGTTTTCTGACCGCTTTCGTCGGTTACGACCCACTGGCGCAGCTCTGTCGGGTTGTCGGTAAACACCAACTTCACATTGCCATAGTTGGGGTGTTCCGGATCCTGTGCTGTCACCGTGGTGGCCGTACCGTCATGCTGGTGCGCAACCACCATGCCGCTTGCGTTCAGGTTTACCCTGTCCTTCAGGATGATGTGCAGCGGGGTGCGATGCAGCGGGTACTGTTGTCCGCCCGTGTTGGATCTTTTGTCAAAGATCGCCAGCTTGCCCTGACCCGCCACAACAAGTGCATCGTTGGGCGGTTCGTATTCAAACCGCATCCGGCCCGGACGTTTCAGATAGAACGTCCCTTTTGACAGGGTGCCGTCAGGATTCACCTGCGTGAACGCGCCCTGTGCACTGGTCAGAGTATTTAGATAAGCGGAAAGCGCGTTCAGCGACAGCGGCTCGGATTGGGCCAGCGCTGGTGCTGCAATGCTGAAGGCGGACAAGGCGCCAAGGAAAAATCTACGTTTCATAAAATCTAATATAGGGCTGCTGCGGGAATGGCAAAAGACGCTTCACCACACAGGGCTGTGAAAAGAGTGGCAAAAGGCGGAAAACCGCCTCTTACCCCATTGGGTCAGTGTTGTTCGGGCACCAGAATTTCCCGTTTGCCCACATGGTTGGCCTGACTGACGACGCCCTGTTCTTCCATCTGTTCAACCAGTTTGGCGGCTTTGTTGTAGCCGATGGACAGTTTGCGCTGGATGTAGCTGGTGGAACATTTGCGATCCTTGATCACAATCGCCACAGCCTGATCGTAAAGCGCATCCTCGCCGTTGGTATTACCGCCAAGGCCAAGAACCGCGTCGATATCGCTTTCCTTGTCGTCCGCCGGACCTTCAACAACACCGGATACATATTCCGGTGCGCCGAGCGCTTTGAGGTGGTTGACCACTTCTTCGACTTCCTCGTCGCTGGCGAACGGGGCATGCACGCGCGTAACCTTGCCGCCACCGGCCATATAAAGCATGTCGCCCATGCCAAGCAGTTGCTCCGCGCCCATTTCACCGAGGATCGTGCGGCTGTCGATTTTCGAGGTCACCTGAAACGAAATCCGTGTCGGGAAGTTCGCCTTGATGGTGCCGGTGATCACGTCAACGGAAGGACGCTGCGTGGCCATGATCAGGTGGATACCCGATGCACGGGCCATCTGCGCCAGACGCTGGATACAGGCCTCGATCTCTTTACCGGCAACCATCATCAGGTCGGCCATCTCGTCCACGATCACCACGATGAACGGCATTTTTTCGGGGGTGAAGGTTTCGGTTTCGAATACCGGTTCGCCGGTGTCATCGTCAAAGCCGGTTTGAACGGTGCGGGTGAAATCCTCGCCTTTTTTCAGGGCTGCGTCGACACGGGCGTTATAGCCGCCAATGTTGCGCACACCCATTTTGGACATCTTGCGATACCGCTCTTCCATTTCGCCCACGACCCATTTCAGCGCGACAACCGCTTTCTTCGGGTCGGTCACAACAGGCGAAAGCAGATGCGGGATGCCGTCGTAGACCGACAGTTCGAGCATCTTCGGGTCAATCATGATCATCCGGCATTCATCCGGTGACAGCTTGTACAGCAGGCTGAGGATCATGGTATTGATCGCCACGGACTTACCCGAACCGGTGGTCCCTGCGATCAGCAGGTGGGGCATCTTTGCAAGGTTGGCGATCATCGACTTGCCGCCGATGTCCTTGCCAAGCGCAAGTGGCAGGCTTTGTTCGCCATCACCGTAATCCTGCGAGGCCAGAAGCTCGCGCAGCAGCACGGTTTCCCGCTTCTCGTTGGGCAGTTCGATGCCAATCACGGATTTGCCCGGAACAGTGGACACGCGGGCGGACAGGGCGGACATGGAACGGGCGATGTCATCGGCCAGACCGATCACGCGGCTGGCTTTCAAGCCGGGGGCCGGTTCCAGTTCGTACATGGTCACAACCGGACCGGGACGCACCGAAACGATTTCGCCTTTGACGCCGTAATCATCCAGAACGTTTTCCAGCATACGGGCGTTTTCTTCCAGTGCCTCATCGGACAGGTGATGCCGTACGATGCTTGACGGATGGGCCAGCAGGTCCAGCGGTGGCGTTTCGTAGTCTTCCTCGGCGCCTTTGAACAGGCTTGGCTGGGCTTCTTGCTGTGCACGTTTGCTCTGCTTTTCGGCGGTGCGCGGTGCGCGGGGCTGAACAACCTGTTTTACTTCGGGCTGAGGCGGGCGCGGGCGGGCCGGAGCGATTGGTTCTGCTACCTGTGCCGGTGCAGCAGGGGCCGCAACCTCGGCACGGGCGCGCACCGATTGGAAGCTGACGGGTGGTTCGGCCACGTCCTCGGCATATCCGCGGGATGCACCGCCAAGGGCGGGCATCACCGCGTAATCGTCATCTGCTGCATCGCGGAAGATGTTTTCGGTCACAACAGGCTCTGGTGGTGTGTTCTGGACACGCAGGGTGCGGGCACGCAGCACTTTGGTCTTGATTGCATCATTGATCCGGTTGCGCACGCGGTCCTCGTCGTGGACGTGTTCTTCCGGTGCTAAAGGGGTGATCGGTTCAATAAGGTCTTCATCGTCCTCAACCACGGCCTCTGCCTTGCGCAGGGTCGGCAGTTTCAGTTTGGGCAGGGTGATCCCGCGCAAAGGCTTTATTTTCTCATCGGCAGCAGGTTCTGCTTCGGCTGTTGCCTTTTCCACAACAGGCGCTTTTTGCGCGGCGGTTTCCTTGCGGCTGGCGCGGCGGGTTTCGAGTCCGGCTTTTGCTGCGACGGCACCTTTGGCACCGCCTTGCACCACAAGATTCAGGAAGGATAAGATGGAGGCATAGGTCAGGATCACCGCCACCAGCGCATACTGGCTGATGTAGGACAGTTCCTGTTTGGAAAAGCCGAGCGCAAATAGCGATGTCACCACAAACAGAAACGCCAGCGCGAGCGTGATAACGATCAGTCGTAGGGTCAGTTGCAACGGCACCAGATCCATGAGGATTCCGACAGCAGCGTCGCCGGACAAACCACCAAGGCCAAATCCGTGCTGCCAGCTTTCCAGCGGCACATGGGTCGCCAGAAATACGGCTGTGAAGGCGATAAACACCGGAATGCTGACGGCGCGGCTGAGCAGCCGGTTGTCACCAAGGTGCAGGACGAAGCGCGATCCCCAGACAAAAAACAATACGGGCAGACACCATGAAGCCCAGCCGATTGTCAGCATCAGACGAGAGGAGATTGATGCGCCAAATGTCCCCAGAATATTCTGGGCCGGAGCCGACGTGGCGGACAGCCAGCTTGGGTCTTCGGGGGAATAGGTCCACAGCATCGCACCCATCAGGATGGCAAAGCCGACCATCGCCAGACCGATCAGTTCGGTGCCGCGTTTCCGGATCGCCTCTTGCATGTGGGTTTCCAAAAGTGGATCGCGCGTGCGCGTCTGATACGCCATGTCCCTACCTCTCAGTACAAATGGCGGCGGATGTCATGCAATCCGCGCGTCATTTCATCTATCGGAGCAACCAGAGCGACACGGATATATCCGTGGCCCGGGTTTGTCCCGTCTACGTCTCGTCCCAAAAATGCACCCGGCAGCACCCGCACACCGCTGGCCTGCCACAGTTTCAATGCCGCCTCTGCGCCATCTTCCACGGGCAGCCACAGGAAAAATCCGGCTTGCGGTGCTACATAGCCGTTGATGCCGTGGAATATTTCATCGGCCAGTTCGAATTTCGCGCGGTACAGGGCGCGGTTTTCGATCACGTGCTCCTCATCCGCCCAGACTCTTGTCGCCGCCCGCTGGATCGGCAGGGGCAGGGGGGCGCCGGCATAGTTGCGAAGCTGTTTCAGATTGGCCATCGTCGCCGGACCTCCCGCTGCAAAACCGGACCGCAATCCGGGCAGGTTGGAGCGTTTGGACAGCGAATGGAAAATCACGACCCGTTCGGGATCAACCCCGAGCTTGCGCGCCGCCTCCAGCGCCCCTGTGGGCGGCGTGTCGCGGTATATTTCGGAATAACATTCATCCGCAAAGATGCGGAAATCGTATTTTTCGGCCAAAGCCAGCAGATCGCGCCAGTAGTCGAAATCCGCAACGGCCCCTTGCGGGTTGGACGGCGAACAGACGTAGACAATGGCTGTGTCGTTCAGGATGTCCTCGGCCACGCTTGTATAATCCGGCAGAAAGCCGGTTTCGGCCGAGGCATTCACAAAAACAGGTGTCGCGCCAACAGCCGCCGCCGCCACTGCGTAGACCTGATAGAACGGGTTCGGCATCAGCACATAAGGTGTCCTGCCGGACTTCTTTTCGGGGCAGGTGGCAACGCAGGCGTTGAACAGCCCTTCGCGGGTGCCATTCAGTGAAAGCACCTGTGTCGCCGGATCAACCGCCACATCAAACCGCCGCTTGATCCAGTCCGCAATCGCGCCCAGCAGTTCGGGGGCGCCGTCATTGGGCGGGTATTTCGCGAACTCGTGCGCGTGTTTCGCAATCTCTTCTTCCACGAATCGCGGGAAGGCGTGCTTGGGTTCGCCAATGGACATATGTAACACATCGCCGCCTGCGGGATGGTGATCCAACAGGGCGCGGAGACGCGGAAACGCGTATTCTGGCAGGTTCGAGAACCGCTCTGGAAATTTCATGTCTGCCTCAGGGTATGGGGTCTAAGCGCCCCGTTTCCCCCACATTAGACAAAAATTCCGAGCGGGCCAAACCTCTTTTGGTCAAGGCGGGGCGATTGTGGCTTTTTTGCCCTGCGCCCCGCCCTGCTGATCCTAGGGTTGATAGGTTAACAGTTTCAGGCGTTTAGCGCCGCCTCCAGCGCAGCCCCCACACGCAGGATTTTCCGCTCTCCGAAGGGGGTGCCCATCGCCATCAGCCCGACACTCGGCGTGCCCGTGGGCAGGGTCAGGCTGCTAAGCCCCAGAAGGTTGGCCACCCGTGTGTTGCGCAGGGCCATCAGGTTGGCGTGCTGGTAATAGGCGCTTTCGGTTTTCAGACGTTCCAGATCGGGGGGCAGAATCGGAGAAGCGGGCAGCAGCACCGCATCAAAGCCTGCAACATGGGCAAGGTATTCCTGCCGCAGTTGCATCATCCGCTTTTGTGCAGCGACATATTCGATACCACTGAAATTCAGCCCGCCGCGGAACCGTTCCAGAATTTGCGGGAACATCGCATCGGGATTCGCTTCGAGTTCGGTTTGCCACTGTGCATAGGCCTCTACCGTGAAGACGACAGGGGAAAGGGACAAAAGTTCAGGCAACAGCGGAATGTCGATCTCGGTGATTTTCGCGCCCTGTTTAGCCAGACGGTCAATCGCATCCTGAAATCCGGTGGCGATGCCTTCGTCCAGATCGTCAAGCACGGAGGTTTTGCACAGCGCGAAGTGACGGCCTGACAGGCTTGCCCCCGTCAGATCGGCAACTTTGGCGGTTCCGGTCAGGGCGGCAAGCAGATGTGCGCTGTCCTCTACCGAACGGCACAGCGGGCCGATAGTGTCAAAACTGGCAACAAGGGGCACGACCCCTTTCAGCGAAACCAGACCGGATGTGGTTTTCAACCCGACCAGATCATTCCACGCGGCAGGAATGCGCACCGAACCGCCTGTGTCCGAACCGATCGCCGCTGCGGACAGGTTGAAGGCAACCGAAGCTGCCGCTCCCGAGGATGATCCCCCCGGAACGGCGGCGTGATTGTTCACACAGGGCGGTGTCTGGGTAATGGGATTGTATCCCAGCCCCGAAAACGCCAGTTCCGACATATGGGTTTTGCCCATACAGACCAGCCCTGCGCGGGTGGCGTGTTGCAGGCATTCGCCGTCCTGTGCGGGAACGCGCCCCTTTAGAAGATCGCTGCCCGACACGGTTTCAATTCCGGCGGTGTCCACAAGGTCTTTCCAGGATACCGGAACCCCGTCCAGCAGGCAGTTGCGCAAGCCGGCCTCCGCGCGGGTCTTTGCGGCTTGTGCCTCTGACAAGGCGCGGTCGCGGGTGACATGGGTGAAGATCCTCTGGCTGAATTCGTGGGATTCAGCGGCCTCAAGATAGGTTTCGCAAAGCTCTACAGGGTCGATCTTGCCTGCGGCAATGCCCCGTCCCAGATCGGATGCGGTTGCGCTTAGCCAGGGGTGTGCCATCTCGGGTCTCCTTCATATTTGGATCGAACCCTAGCGGCGGAATGACCAATGGACAATCCCGCAGAAGCGCCCATATTCAGCCTATGACTATGGACACGGATATTCTGATTGCAGGGGGCGGGTTGAACGGCTCTGCCTTTGCGCTGGCGCTGGCACAGGCCGGTTTTCGCTGCACCATCATTGATGCCCTGCCGGTGGATGCCCGCAAGGATGCGGATTTTGACGGGCGGGGCTATGCGCTGGCGCTGACCTCGCAGCGGATGCTCGCGGCTTTGGGGCTGTGGGAGGGTCTGCGCGACTACGCACAGCCGATTCTGGATATCAAAGTGTCTGACGGGCGGCCCGGAGAGGGGGCATCGCCCTATTTCCTGCATTTCGATCACAACGAGATCGAAGAAGGCCCGATGGGGCAGATGATCGAAGACCGTTACCTGCGGCGTGCGCTGCTGGATCGCGTGGCGCAAAGCGACGCCATCACCCATCTGGCGGAGCGTTCGGTTGTAGGCCAACAGGTGGATGGCGCAGGTGTGACCATTACGCTTGATAACGGTGATACCCTGCGCGGGCGCGTGCTGGTGGGCAGTGACGGCCGCCAGAGCAGCGTGGCACAGCGCAGCGGTATAAGGCGCACCGGCTGGCAGTACGAACAGGCCTCTCTGGTCTGTGCCGTGGACCATGAACTGCCCCATCAGGGCTGTGCGCACCAGTTGTTCCTCCCCTCCGGCCCGTTGGCGATCCTGCCCCTGCCCGGCAATCGCAGTTCGATTGTCTGGACAGAATCCACAGCTCGCGCCGAGGCAATACAGGCGATGGATGATGCGGATTATCTGGCCTGTCTGCGCCCCGCCTTTGGCGCGTTTCTGGGGGACATTAAACTGGCTGGAACGCGGTTTATGTATCCGCTGGGTCTGTCGCTGGCACAATCCTTTGTGGCCGAGCGTGTGGCGCTGGTGGGCGATGCGGCCCACGGCATTCATCCGCTTGCAGGGCAGGGGTTGAACCTTGGCCTGCGGGATGTGGCAGCCCTGGCGCAGGTTCTGGCAGATGCGGCACGGCGCGGGCAGGACATTGGCAGCCCTGTCGCCTTGCAACCCTACCAGCAGTGGCGGCGTTTTGATGCGGCCAGCCTTGCGGTGGCAACGGATGGTCTGAACCGGCTGTTTTCCAACGACAACCCTGTGCTACGGGGGGTGCGGGATCTTGGTCTCGGGGCGGTGAATGCAGTGCCTTCGGCGCGGCGCAACCTGATCCGGCAGGCCGCCGGACTCACAGGGGAACTGCCCCGCCTGATGCAGGGCCGCGCGGTTTAATCCAGCGCACGCGCCTCGTCTATCAGCATGACCGGAATGCCGTTGCGGATCGGAAAGGCCAGGCGGGCTTTTTTGGACACCAGTTCCTGCGCGTCTGCATCGTATCGCAGTTGCGTATGCGTTACCGGACAGATCAGCGCTTCGAGCATTTTGGGATCGGTTTTGGGCGTGTCGCTCATTGGATAGAGTCCTCTCCGGGATCACCCGCGAGCGCAAACTCCATCAGCGTCACCAGCGTTTCGCGGCGGTTGGCCAGATTGGGTGCCTCCAGCAGCGCCTGTTTTTCCGCCGGATCAAACGGGCACAGCATCGACAACGAATTGATCAACAGTTCCTCATCCGCTTCTTTCAGGCTGTCCCAATCTGTAGAGAGAGAGGTCGCGGTGAAATAGCGGGACAGGATTTTAAGGAATTTCGGGCGGTCAAATTGGTGGTCGATGTCCTGTGCGCCCTTGTCGGCGGTAAAACTGGACCAGTCTACGGCGGCGTTGATATATGGGGAAAACCCGTCTTCCACACCGCGCAAGCGAAAGCGGCTGATGCCCGAGAGCGTAATAAGATAGCGCCCGTCTTCGGTTTCCGAAAAGGAAGTGACCCGCCCTGCACAGCCGATCTGTTGAAGGGTGGTTTCGTCCTTGTTGCCGGGGATTTCGCGGGGCTGCACCATACCGATCATTCGGTGATCGGTTTTCAGCGCATCATCCAGCATGGCCAGATAGCGGGGTTCAAACACATTCAACGGCAGTCGGGCGCGTGGCAGAAGCAAAACACCCGACAGGGGAAAAATGGGAATTTTCGGGGGCAGGTCGATGACGTTTATCATGTAGCAAACATAGCCCCCGAAACGGTTTAGGCAAAGATCATTGATGACAATTTACGGCGTCCGTTTTGCGCGACAGGATCGGTCGGGCCGAGACTGTCGAAAACCTTGAACAATTGCGCCTTGGCTGCACCGTCATTCCATTCACGGTCGCGCCGGAAAATATCCAGCAATTGGGCAACGGCCTCTTCGGTTTTGCCTTCGCCCAACAGGGCCATCGCCAGATCAAGCCGTGCCTGATGATCGTTTTCATCCGCATCAAGCTTGGCCCGCAGTTCGGCGGTTTCCCCTGCATCTGCGGCGGTGGCGGCCAGTTCAGCCTGTGCCTTTACGGCAAGGATCGCTGTATCCTGTGCAATTGCTGCAGGTACATTTTCCAGCAAGGCGTTCGCCTGATCGGCGGCACCGAGCGCGAGATAGGATTTCACCAGTCCGGCGTAGGCGGCGGCGTGGCTGGGGTCTTCTTCCACGATGGCGGCAAAGGTCTGGGCGGCATCTTCAATTTCGCCCTGTTCGAACATTTCTTCGGCGGCAGCCACGGCATCATCAAGCCCGTTGTCCGGCTCACCTGCCAGCGCTGCGATTTTTTCGACGAAGGTTTTCACTTCGCTTGGGGGTAAAGCGCCCTGAAACGCATCAACGGGTTTGCCTTCGTGAAAGGCAAATACGGTCGGGATGGATTGTACCCGCAACTGACCGGCGAGCATCTGGTTTTCATCGACGTTGATCTTGACCATCTTCACGCGACCACCCGCCGCCGTTACGGCATCTTCCAAGGCAGGGCCAAGCGTTTTACACGGTCCGCACCATGGCGCCCAGAAATCAACGATCACGGGGGTGGTTTGCGACGTTTCGATCACGTCCTGCATAAAGGTCGCTTCAGAGCCGTCTGTGATCAGATCACCGGCAGGGGCGGAGGCGTCAGCGCCATTCAGTTCCAGCATATGTCTCTCTTGCAATTAGACTTGGGTTGCTTGTGATGTAGGCGAACAGGGCCGCTGGAACAAGGTCTGCGGCCTGTTGTAGATCAGTCCAGATCGAAAGTGGCAAACAACGGTGCGTGGTCGCTCGGCTTTTCCCAGCCACGGGCATCGCGCAAAACACGGCTGGAATGGCCGCTTGCGGAAATGTCGGGCGTGGCCCAGATGTGATCCAGACGGCGGCCCTTGTCGGCGGCATCCCAGTCCCGCGCGCGGTAGGACCACCACGTATAAAGCAGACCTTCGGGAATATCCTGACGGGTGATGTCCACCCATTTACCAGCGTCCTGTGTCTCGGCAAGGGCCTCAACCTCTATCGGGGTGTGGGACACCACTTTCAACAGTTTCTTGTGGTCCCAAACATCGTCTTCACGGGGCGCGATATTCAAATCACCAACCATTACGGATTTTTGTGGCGCTTCGCTGTGGAACCAGTCCCGCATTTCCGACAGGAAATCCATCTTATGGCCGAATTTTTCGTTCACTTCACGGTCGGCCACATCGCCACCGGCCGGCACATAGAAATTGTGCACGATCATACCGTTGTCCAGTTGCGCCGCCACATGGCGGGCATCGCCCTTTTCGCAGAAATCGCGATGTCCGGCGTCCTCGATGGGACGCTTTGACAGGATCGCGACGCCGTTGTAGCCCTTCTGACCGCGGGCAACCATGTGGGAATATCCAAGGGCGGCGAAGTTTTCGGTCGGGATTTTTTCGACAGGGCTTTTACATTCCTGAAGACACAACACGTCCGGCTGCTCTTCTTCCAGAAGTTTCATGACGATGGGTTCGCGCAGGCGCACGGAATTGATGTTCCATGTGCAGATTTTAATGGGCATTGGGCAGACCTTTGTTAATTTCGCCGCACCTTAGTGCAATGTCACAGGCAAAAAAAGACCCGCCGGTCCGGCGGGTCAGTGCAGGGAAAAACTATGAAAAGCCCTGCGATTTTTTATGTACTACGCGTTCAGACGATAGCCGCCTGATTCCGTCACCAGTAGCCGCGCGTTGCTGGGATCGGGTTCGATCTTTTGACGCAGCCGGTAGATGTGGGTTTCCAACGTATGAGTCGTCACACCCGCATTATAGCCCCAAACCTCGTGTAAAAGAACCTCTCTTGGCACGACACCATCCTGCGAGCGGTAGAGAAACTTGAGAATATTGGTTTCTTTTTCCGTAAGCCGGACCTTTTTATCCGCTTCGTCCACCAAAAGTTTGGACGACGGTTTGAAGGTATATGGCCCCAGATTGAACACCGCATCTTCGGATTGCTCGTGCTGGCGCAACTGGGCACGGATACGGGCCAGAAGCACAGGGAATTTGAAGGGTTTTGAAACGTAATCGTTCGCGCCTGCATCCAGACCCAAAATCGTATCCGCATCAGTGTCATGGCCCGTCAGCATTACGATGGGGCATTTCACCCCCTGTTTGCGCATCAGCCGGCACAACTCGCGCCCGTCCATGTCCGGCAGGCCAACATCCAGCAGCACCAGATCGTAAAGTGCCTTTTTCGCCTTTTCCAGACCATCGGCACCGTTTTCCGCTTCAAACACATCGAATTCTTCGGTGAGAACCAGTTGATCGGCCAGTGCCTCGCGCAGGTCGCCGTCATCATCCACCATCAGGATTTTCTTAACATTATTCATGGAGTATCTCCTCGTCTCGGGATGAAATTGCGCGTCTGGTCGGCATTTATCAATCCGCCTCACAGGGACGTGTTAAATTTCGTTATAATGTTTCACATTTACGTCATGGGAGATATAGAAGGCAGGCAAATTGTTTCAAGCAACAGGATCGTAATGCCGTTTTCTGTAACACTGGACGAGAAAATCGCCCGCGCCCGCGCCGATCTGCGCATGGGGGTGCCGGTTGTGCTGCGTGAAGGTGCGGCGCGTGTCGTTGTGGCGGCTATTGAAACGCTCAGCTCCGACCGGCTCGCCCAGATGCGGGATGTGGGGGATGCGCTGCATATTGCGATCACGAACCGGCGGGCGGAAACCCTGTCAGCCCCTGCCTATGACGGCGATCTTGTGCGAATCGCGGTGCCTTTTGATGCGCCGGCGACCTGGGTTCATGCGATGGCCGATCCCTCGCTGGATCTGGTGATGCCGATGAAGGGGCCGTTCCTGTATTTGCGGGACGGTTCCGCGCTGGTGGATCGCACGATCATCCGGTTGTGCAAGACCGCCGGTCTGCTTCCCGGTGCGATCCTTGCCCCTGTCGCAGAAGAACCGGCGGGTTTGCTGGTGCTGGACGTGGCCGAGATAGAGGCAGGTTCTGCGTTGCGGATGCCGCTGGACCAGATTGCCCATGCGCGGGTGCCGCTGCATGTTTCGCAAAAATCGCGGGTCCATGTGTATCGCAAGCGGGACGGTGGAGAAGAGCATTACGCGATCGAGGTGGGGCGTCCGGCGCGGGACAAGCCCGTATTGTCGCGCCTCCATTCGGCCTGTTTTACCGGCGACGTGATCGGCTCTCTCAAATGCGATTGCGGGCCGCAGTTGCAGGCCGCGCTGGCGCAAATCGGGATAGAGGGGGAAGGCGTGCTGCTTTACCTTAATCAGGAAGGGCGCGGGATCGGGCTGGCCAATAAAATGCGGGCCTATTCCTTGCAGGATCAGGGATTTGATACTGTTGAAGCGAACCATAGATTGGGCTTTGAAGATGACGAACGGGATTTCAGGCTCGGCGCGGAAATCCTGCAAAGCCTCGGCTTCAAATCAGCCCGCCTGATGACAAACAACCCCGCCAAAGTGGCCCGTATGGAAGAAGCCGGTATCGCCGTGGCCGAACGGGTGCCTTTGCATGTGGGGCGCACTGCGCAGAATACCGCATACCTTGATACCAAAGCGAAAAAGAGCGGGCATTTGCTATGAGAGCCGGTTTTGATGACCTTGTTGTAACCAAATGGGGCGCACGGTTTCAGGGGCGGCGGTTCTGCTGTGCCGTTGGGCGGGGCGGGATCGGTGTGAAACGGGGCGAAGGGGATGGCATCACGCCGCTTGGCACCTATCGCCTTGGCGGGGTCGGCTATCGCAGCGACAGGGTCAGCTTTGATGCACCGGCACTTGATTGCTGGCCGATTAATCTGGTGGATATCTGGTCCGATGACCCCCGCGATCCGTGGTACAATCAGGAAATCCGCGCGCGCAGTCACCGGTTCAGCCACGAAAAACTGCGCAGGGCTGATCCGCTCTACGATATTTTTGCAATCGTTGATTACAACTGGCCCGATGCCAAAGCCGGTGCTGGCAGCGCAATCTTCCTGCACAAGTGGCGCAAACCGCGTCACCCCACAGAAGGCTGTATCGCTTTTGACGAGTTGGATCTGGTCGAAATCCTGTCCGGTTGGACCGAACGCTCGAGGTTGATAATCCGCTAGGGTCAGACCTCGTAAGCGCGTTCCCCGAAAATGGCAGAGCCGACGCGGACATGGGTCGCGCCAAGGGCTACGGCCCGTTCGAAATCACTGCTCATCCCCATCGACAGACCGGACAGTCCGTTGCGTTCGGCAATCTTGCGCAACAGCGAAAAATGCAGGGCCGGTTCCTCGTCCACGGGGGGAATTACCATCAGACCGTTGATCGTCAGATCCATGCTGCGACATTCTGCAATGAAGGCATCCGCATCGGCGGGAAGGACACCTGCCTTTTGCGGTTCCGCGCCGGTGTTGACCTGAATGAACAGCTCGGGCGATTTGCCTTGTGACTGGATCTCACTTGCAATCTTGCGGGCGAGTTTGGTTCGGTCCAGCGTGTGAATAGCATTAAACAATTCTACCGCCGGTTTGACCTTATTGCTTTGCAAAGGGCCGATCAGATGGACCTCAACCGGACCGAATTCCTCGCGGAAGCGGGGCCATTTGCCTTGGGCTTCCTGCACCTTGTTTTCCCCGAACAGCCGGTGGCCGGTTTCCAGCACGGCGCGGACCCTTTCATCGGGCTGCACCTTGGACACGGCGATCAGACGGGTACTGCCTGCGGGGCGGTTGGCCTCGGCTTCGGCAGCGGTGATGCGGGATGTGATATCGGTAAGGGACATGGCGAATGAATGCCTGTCTGCTGTACTTTGGGCAAGCCCAAAAAAGAGAAAGAGCAGACCCGACGGGTCTACCCTTCCTGTGCACCTAATATTCAGCCTAACTTAGAAGGCAAAGCGAACGCCGAGGTCCGCCATTGTTTCTTCTGTGTAGTCGCGGGAAATACCGCCAGCCAGAACTGCGCCACCCAGAGAGTGGGTGAAGCCGATGCCGTATTCTGTTTCGTCGCCAGCAGCGCCGATACCTGCGGAACCAACAGTGTCTTCGTCTGTGTGTGCAACGAAGGCAGTTACAGTTGTCGCGTCAAAGGTGTAGGAACCGGACAGAACTGCTTTGGAACCAACGTTCTCCAGATCGGAGTAGTTCACGTTTACAGCAAAGTCAGCAATTTGACCGCCAGCGGACAAGGACCACATGTCCAGTTCGCCTGCAGCAGTTGCCGCGTTGTTTGCGTTTTTCGCGTAACCTGCTGCAACAGTCCAGTCACCGAAGTTGTAGGATGCAGCGATTGCATCTTCGGAACCGTTGGACAGGTGGTCACCTGTGGAGTCGGTGGACAGGGATACGCCGAAACCGCCTACGTTGAAGTCCAGACGAACAACATCACCAGCGTTGCCGCGGGAGGAGTATGTGTTCAGCAGGGACTGGAATGTACCGATGTTGAAGGAGTTGTCAGCGTCGTGCAGACCTGTCAGACCAACAGAACCGTCGAAGTAAGCGATACGGTTTACCAGCGCGCCGTCGGTGTTACCAACAGTGATGCGGAACATGTCGTTGCCCATCCAGATGTTGGCGGAACCGGCAGCACCGGAAGCATCGCCCTCATCGGAACGCAGACGGATGCGACCACCGAATTCCAGACCAGTGTCTGTGGAGCCTGTGCCATCAACGTTGATGGTCATACGACGTTCGATTTTTGTTTTGGACTGACCAACAGCATCGCGGGAGCTGTCGTATACGATACCGAAGCGGCCGGAACCGGACAGTGTTACGTCAGCGGCTGCGGCAGACGCCGAAGCGATGATCGCTGTCGATGCAAGGAGAACTTTTTTCATTTTGTTTCTCTTTTCATAGTGGGAAGAATGGCGCAATCGCCAATAGGAGGAAGGCAACATAGTGTTGCCACGCCTACGATTATCTAAAGTTGCCAGCGGCCTAAAGGCATTTTTCGACAGATTCCGTCAGGTAATTATCACAAGAGTGTGAACTTATAAAAAGTGATTAGATTTCAGCGTGTTGAGAGGGAAATAGATGCGCCGGGAACGGGGTAACCGGGCCGGAAAAGCACAAAAAAAGAGCAGACCCGAAGGCCTGCTCTTCTCGAAACGACTTCTAAGAAAACTTAGAAGTTGAAGCGGACACCCAGGTCAGCCATTGTTTCGTCTTGCCAGTTGCGGGAGATACCGCCGGCCAGAACTGCGCCACCCAGGGAGTGGGTGAAGCCGATGCCGTATTCGGTTTCTTCGCCAGCTGCGCCGATACCTGCGGAACCAACAGTGTCTTCGTCTGTGTGTGCAACGAATGCAGCTACGGTTGTTTCACCGAAGTCGTATTCACCGTTCAGAACAACTTTGGAAGCTACGTCTTCCAGATCGGAGTACTGGATGCCAACACCGAAGTCACCGATGTTACCAGCAGCGGACAGGGAGAACATGTCACGCTCGGTTGCGCTTACAGCAGAGTTGTTTGCGTTTTTAGCAAAACCAGCTGCAACGTTCCAGTCACCGAAGTTGTAGGAGATAGCGATCGCATCTTCGGAACCGTTGGACAGGTGGTCACCTGTGGAGTCGGAAGACAGGGATACGCCGAAGCCGCCTACGTTGAAGTCCAGACGAACAACATCGCCAGCGTTACCGCGGGAAGAGTATGTGTTCAGGATGAAGCGGGAAGCGCTACCCATGTTGAAGGAAACGTTGGCCCAGTGCAGACCTGTCAGGCCGATGGAACCTTGGAAGTAACCGATGCGGTTAACCATAGCACCTTCAGTGTTACCCACAGTGATACGGAACATGTCGTTGCCCATCCACACGTTTGCGGAAGCAGCAGCGGCAGCAGCGTCGTTCTCGTCGGAACGCAGACGGATGCGACCACCGAAGTCCAGACCTGTGTCTGTGGAGCCTGTGCCATCGATGTTGATGGTCATACGCTTTTCGATTTTTGTTTTGGACTGGCCAGCGCCGTCCATTGCGGAGTTGTATACAATGCCGAAGCGGCCGGAACCAGACAGTGTTACGTCAGCAGCAGCCATACCGGCAGTTGCGACGAGTGCTGTGGTTGCAAAGAGAACTTTTTTCATAGTTTTCCCTCGTTAGGTTAAAAGGTGCACCTCTATCCGAGGTATCCGGAAAGAGTGTGTATGCTTTTCACTCTCTGGCCCCCGAATATCAAGCGTCTGTGCTGTGCTGCCGATGATAAGCCGAAAGTTGGTGCAATGATGCCACAGTCATTTTCGGGTGCTTTGTACTTCTTTATATATAACAGCCCGTTCCCCCGCCTGAAGAATAAGAACTTGTCCGTATTCCCAACTAACGGTACATGAAAGAAACAGCTGTAAAGCTTGGGGCGTAGAGCATGATGAATAATGGTTTTAAAGCAGGTCTGATCGCACTTCTTTGCGGTGCGCTTGTTGGGTGTGGCAGTTTCGGTAATTCCGGACGCAGCAGTGGCGGCTTTCTGAACCGCCCCGTCACAGTGCGGCCCGACCCCTCCCGCGTGGATCCGTCCTCCGGTGCGATGGAGCGTGCGCTCGGGGAAGCGGGCGGCGATACGGTCTCTATCTTTGATGCCCTGCGCTCCCCGGATGAAAATACAAACGTACGTGTAAACAAATACCTTTGGAGTGCGGCGCTTGAAACGCTGAACTTCCTGCCGGTGGAATCGGCTGATCCCTTCACGGGTGTGCTGGTGATGGGCTGGGGCCGTGCGCCTGGCAGTGCGCGTCAGTATCGCGCGACTGTACTGGTGCAGGACCCCGCCCTTGATGCGCGTTCGCTGAAACTGTCAATCCAGACCCGCAGCGGCCCTGCAAGTGCAGAGACCGTGCGCCGTGTGGAAGATGCGATCCTGACCCGCGCCCGTCAGTTGCGTGTGCGCGATAAAAACCTATAAGGCGGGTGATACCGCCCGTTGAAGTTAATGACGCCGGGCATATTGTCCGGCGTTTTGCTGTGTAAGGAAGAAAACATGTCTCGTTATAATGCCCGTGTGGTGGAACCGAAGTGGCAACAAGCCTGGGACGACGCATCCGTGTTCAAAGCAGAGCGGGATGAGTCCCGCGAGAAATATTACGTGCTGGAAATGTTCCCCTATCCTTCGGGGCGTATCCACATGGGGCACGTGCGCAACTATACCATGGGCGATGTGGTCGCGCGGTATAAAGCAGTGAACGGTTTTAACGTCCTGCACCCGATGGGCTGGGACGCTTTCGGTCTGCCCGCAGAAAATGCGGCGATGGAAAAAGGTGTTCATCCGGGCGAATGGACCTATCAGAACATCGCGGACATGCGCGAGCAGATGAAGCCGATGGGCCTGTCTATCGACTGGTCCCGCGAACTGGCCACCTGCGATCCGGAATATTACGGCCAGCAGCAGGCCATGTTCATCGACATGATGGAAAAAGGGCTGGTCTATCGCAAGAAGGCGGTGGTGAACTGGGATCCGGTGGATATGACGGTTCTGGCCAACGAACAGGTGGAAGCGGGTCGCGGCTGGCGCTCCGGTGCCTTGGTGGAACGCAAGGAGCTGACGCAGTGGTTCTTCAAGATCAGCGCCTTTTCCGAAGATCTGCTGGGCGCGATTGATAAACTTGACGGCTGGCCGGATAAAGTGCGCCTGATGCAGCAGAACTGGATCGGCAAGTCCCGCGGGCTGGAGTTTTCATTCGAACGTGTCGATGGCGGCGACCGGATCGAGGTTTATACAACGCGGCCCGATACGCTGAACGGGGCGTCCTTTGTGGGGATTTCACCGGATCACCCGATTGCCAAGCAATTGGAAACCGATAATCCCGAATTCGCTGATTTCATTGCAGAATGTCGCAAAGGTGGCACCACGGAAGAAGCGATCGAGACCGCGCCCAAGCTGGGGATGGACACGGGCATCCGCGTCAAGCATCCGATCTATGAAGACCGCGAACTGCCGGTCTGGATCGCCAATTTCATCCTGATGGACTATGGCACCGGTGCGATTTTCGGTTGTCCGGCCCACGACCAGCGCGATCTGGATTTCTGCCGCAAGTACGACCTTCCGGTGATCGACACTTTCTTTGCACTGGATAACGAAACCGCTGTGGCGAATGAGGCTTTCGTGCCGCCAAAGACCGAGAAAGTGAAATGGGTCGACCATTTCGCCGGTCTGGACGTGGCCACAGGTCAGGAAGCGATTGATACAACCATCGCCTATGCCGAAAAGGCGGGTTGGGGCAAAGGCACGACGAACTACCGCCTGCGGGACTGGGGCGCATCGCGCCAGCGGTTCTGGGGCTGTCCGATCCCTGTAGTGC
>JAAEZA010000091.1 GCA_018223125.1 Paracoccaceae bacterium
CGTCCAGTGTCAGCTTGTGGGTGATCATCGGGTCGATCTCGATCTTGCCGTCCATATACCAGTCCACGATTTTCGGCACATCCGTGCGCCCCGAAGCGCCGCCAAAGGCGGTGCCGCGCCAGCTGCGTCCTGTGACAAGCTGGAATGGACGGGTCGAGATTTCGGCACCCGCAGGGGCAACGCCGATGATAATGCTCTCGCCCCAGCCCTTGTGGGCCGCTTCCAGTGCAGTGCGCATCACGTTTACATTGCCTGTCGCGTCAAAGGTGTAATCCGCACCACCCTTGGTCAGTTCGACAAGATGGGCCACCAGATCGCCTTCCACTTCGGAGGGGTTCACGAAATCGGTCATGCCGAAATGTTCCGCCATTTCCCGTTTGCCGTCATTCAGATCCACACCAACAATCTGGTCTGCCCCGGCAAGGCGCAGGCCCTGGATCACGTTGAGACCGATGCCGCCCAGACCGAATACGATCCCGCGGGAGCCGATTTCGACTTTGGCGGTATTGATGACGGCACCGATGCCGGTGGTGACACCGCAACCGATGTAGCAAATCTTGTCGAAAGGCGCGTCCTTGCGCACTTTGGCCAGCGCGATTTCCGGTACGACGGTGTGGTTGGCGAAGGTGGAGCAGCCCATGTAGTGGTGGATCGGTGTTCCATCCAGCATCGAAAAGCGGGTGGAGCCATCCGGCAGCAGGCCCTGACCTTGGGTCGCGCGGACCTTCTGGCAGAGGTTGGTTTTCGGGTTCAGACAGTATTCGCATTCGCGGCATTCCGGCGTGTAGAGCGGAATCACGTGATCCCCCACTTCCAGACTGGTGACGCCTTCGCCCACTTCGATGACCACACCGGCCCCTTCGTGACCGAGGATCGCAGGGAAAATGCCTTCGGGATCATCGCCGGAGCGGGTAAATTCATCCGTGTGGCACAAACCGGTCGCCTTGATTTCGACCAGTACCTCTCCCGCTTTCGGGCCTTCAAGGTTTACCTCCATGATTTCAAGCGGTTTTCCTGCTTCTACAGCAACGGCGGCGCGGGTTCTCATGTGCTTTCTCCATATCAGAACTTTCGCGCTACCCTGCAAAATCTGGCGCTGTTTGACAATTCAATTCCCGTCGGCGCTAGGAGTTTCTTAACCAGTTTTAAGCAAAGTTTAAGGATGTGCCGCTTTTGCCTCCTGACGTTTGTGTTTCTGCTGAACACTGCATTGCCTGTTCAGGCAGAGCCTTTGCGCGTGTTCAATCGAAGTTATGACTATTCGCTGGATATCTACGGTTCCTTTAATGCACCTCCTGATCTGGCCGAGATCTATCAGGAGAACGCAAAGTTCGAGCTGTATATAAAACCCTCTGTAACCCTTTTCAGACTATCGGAAAAATCCGTTTTCGCCGCTTATGCGACTCTTGTTTTGCTCAAAGACAGTGACGGTTTCGAGTATAATAACAAATATACGTTTGCCTTGGGTGGCGAGTTCCGGTTCAGGCCGAATGACGCTGTCAAACTGTCCTTCGGCGGCAAATGGAAGATGGAGCAGGAGTTCACAACCGGCGTGATGCGCAATGCATTTGTCTGGACGGCGGATGCGTCCCTTTACAAGACATGGCGCCCCCGTTGGTTGCCCCGTAAGGAAGGCAGCGAACTGGTGCTGAGCGGTTGGGCCAACTTCCGGTATCCCGGTTCGCTGCATCAGAGCGAACGCAAAAACGGTCAGTTGCAGGCGTTTGGTAAACTGGCGTTGGCGGTGCCTTATCGAACTACAGACCTGAAAGTTGTGCCTTTTGTGTCTTTACTGGCCAAGGTGGACCGGAAAGGCAGGGATTTTAACAACCGGCTGGAACCGGCCCTCGGGGTGGAGTTGAAAATTCCGCTTCTCAAGGATGGCAGTATCGAGATCGGGGCGAAAACCGCCTACCAGAACCGCTTTGCCACGCGCACCAGTTCGACCGGAGGAACGGTTTATGTGAAATGGTACAAAAGGTTCTGAAACGCTGGCCCGTGTCAAACGCCGGATGAGCCTGATTTAACTGTTGTAACTTGCCGACCGTGTCCTATTTTTAACGAATAGACTCTTCGTCCAACAGATTTTGAGGTTTTTCATGGGGCTTGCACGGCTGATTCCGGCAATTTCAATACTGTTCTTTTGTGTGTCGCCCGCTGCCGCGCAGGTGAATATTCCTGTTGAAAATGACAATCTGCAATTGCCCGTTGATCAGGTTGAAGACAGCACCAACCGGACCAGTGTGTTGGGCGCTTATGTGTCCGAACGGGGCGTTCTGGACCTGCGGAATGTGCAGGCGGATGATTTTTCAGAACTGGCTGGTGTGGATGACGTGCGCGATTTGCTGCTGGACGGATCGTCTATTAGCGACCTGTCGCCGCTCGGCAAGATGCGTGGGGTAGAGATGATCAGCATGTCCGAAACGCAGGTGACGGATCTTTCGCCGCTGACCTCTCTGAAATCCCTGCGCCATCTGTATATGAACGGTTCGGCTGTCACGGATCTGTCCCCTCTGGCCAAGATGCCGTGGGTTGAGGATATTGGCGCGGATGACACGCTGATCGAAGACCTTTCGCCCCTGAAAGGACTGCGTGATCTGCGACGGCTGAGCATCCGGGGCACGCTGGTGTCCGACCTTTCCCCGCTGCGCAATCACAAGAAACTGACGTGGTTGAACCTTGCGGACAGTCTGGTGACGGATATTTCCGTGCTGCGCGGGTTTGAGGTGATGCACGAACTGTCCCTTGGCGGCACCATGATCGAGGATATTTCCCCTTTGTCAGAGCTGTTCCTGATAAAGATCCTGAAGCTTGACGGGACATTCGTGCGTGACATCAGCCCGCTTGGCAAACTCGATCTGCTGGTGGAACTGAACCTCGGGCTGACTGCGGTTGAAGATATCTCGCCGCTGGCCAGAATGGAGAATCTCCGGTTTCTGGATCTGAGCGCCACTGCCGTGCAGGACGTTTCACCGCTGGCCGGACTCGAAAAACTGCGAGAGGTGCGTTTGCAAGGCTCTGCCGTCAGTGATTTTTCGCCCCTGGCGGAACGGGAAAACCGCGGTCTCAAGATCGGTCGTTAACGCCCGCCCTCCTGTTTCTGCGGCTTGCCCGCCGGCCCGCTGTCCGGGGTTAATAATGGCCGTAACAGGGCCATCGGGTGGGCCCGCAGGGTCAGGCGCATGGATACATAGTCTTCCACTACATTTTCGCCTGAGCTCATCTCGGGCAGGGTGACGGGCGGCTCCTCCAGTCCCTCCCCGTCCAGCTCCTGTGCAAACAGGGGCAGGGGCGCTGCGCCTTTGACCGCCTTTGCGTGCCACAAAGCCTCGCGCCGGTTGTCCCCCAACGCGGCGAAAGCATCCGCCTCGGCCAGTATTTCCAGCACATGGGGCGGGGTTCCGGCACGGCGCCAGACATCTTCCACTTCGGTATAGCCGTTGCCCCGCGCCGAACAGATCC
>JAAEZA010000038.1 GCA_018223125.1 Paracoccaceae bacterium
ATTGGGTAACACAGGCGGGGGTACTGCAACCCCTATGCGCGGCACTGTACAAAAACGGCTTCTACGTGGAGAAGTGAGGACTGTTTCTGTGTGTATTCAGGCAGATCACACAGTCACCTAGTGTAGACGGGCGCCCCAAAAGGGGGCGCACGGATTTATTCGATATCGGCCTTGATGCGGACCGTTTCCATATAGTCGGGCTCTGCCACGGCACCATTGGCGGATTGATCGCCTTTTTTGATGCTGTCTACCACGTCCTGCCCCGAAAGCACCTTACCAACAACCGTATACTGGCCGTTCAGGAAAGGCGCCGGTGCAAACATGATGAAAAACTGCGAGTTTGCAGAATTCGGATCTTGTGCACGGGCCATGCCAACAACACCGGTTTCGTATTCGATGTCCGAAAACTCTGCCGGAAGATCAGGGAAAGCCGAACCTCCAATACCCGCATAACGCAGGTTGAAGCCTTCACGCTGGCCGTGTTCCACATCGCCGGTTTGGGCCATGAAATCCGGAATGACGCGGTGGAAGACCACATCGTCGTAAAGACCGTCGCGGGTCAGACGTTTGATCCGCTCCACATGACGGGGGGCAACCTCTGGCAGCAGTTCGATTTCAACCGTGCCGCTGGTCTCCCCAGCAACTTCGATCACTAGGATGTTTTCATCCTCGGCAGCGAACAGCGGTGCGGCGGCAATTGTTGCCACCGCCAGAAGGGTTTTGAACAGCCGCATTATACGTCTGCCGCCACTTTGACGGAAATCATCTGGTCGGGCTGTGCGGGTGGCTCGCCCCGTGTGATCGCGTCAACATGTTCCATGCCTTCAATGACCTGACCGTAAACGGTGTACTGACCGTTCAGGAAATCATTGTCGCTGAAGTTGATGAAGAACTGGGAGTTCGCACTGTCAGGGTTCTGGCTGCGGGCAGCACCGATGGAACCACGGGCGTGGGGAACCTTGGAGAATTCGGCTGGTACGTTAGGCAGGTCGGAACCGCCCGTGCCTGCCATGCGCAGGTTGAAATCATTGTTTGCATTGCCGTTTTTCACATCGCCTGTTTGCGCCATGAAACCGTCGATCACGCGGTGGAAGACAACGCCGTCATACTGGCCGCTGCGGGCAAGCTCTTTCATACGGGCTACGTGTTGGGGTGCAACATCGGGGAGCAGGTCGATTTTTACATCGCCGTCTTTCAGTTTGATGATGATACCGTTTTCGGGATCTTTGAAATCAGCCATTCGGGCCTCCGCAGTTTGATTTTGCGGCACCCTAATAGATGAAAATCCCAAGGGAAAGGGCGCTTTCGCCCCGCACCCGTTAAATTGGCAGGATCATGCGTATTTCTTGCGCACAGCCTCTGCCACATCCTTGGGCACGAATCCGTCGATATCGCCGCCCAGACGGGCGATTTCCTTAACCAGTTTCGAGGCGATCGACTGGTGCTGCGCTTCGGCCATAAGAAACACGGTTTCGATTTCGTCGTTCATGGCGCGGTTCATGCCGACCATCTGGAATTCATACTCGAAATCCGAAACCGCCCGTAAACCGCGAATAATCACGTTGGCGCCAACTTCCTGTGCGCAGTGGATCAGCAGGTTTTCGAACGGATGGACAACAATCTCGACGCCCATTTCGCGGGCAATATCGCCGCAGGTGGCTTCCACCATGGCGACCCGTTCCTCCAGCGTAAACAAAGGGCCTTTGTCGCGGTTGATGGCAACACCGATGACTAGCCGGTCCACCAGGGAACAGGACCGTCTGAAGATATCCAGATGGCCATGGGTGACGGGATCGAAGGTGCCGGGATAGAGTCCTGTGCGCATGGAATAGGCCTTTTTTCGCGTTAGTCCCACATTGGATGATCTGTGGTCCTGAAAAATGCAAGATAAAACGTGGCGTTACAAAGTTGCGCCAGTAAACAGGCGGCCAGCCCGCAGGACTGGCCTGTTTGAATGTCAGGCTTCGCTTTAGCGGCCCATGATCATGTCTTGCATGGCGTTCTTTTCAGAACTGACCTCTGCAAGGCGGGCACTGACGATATCCCCGATAGAAACAATCCCGACCATCGCATTGTCTTCCATCACCGGCATGTGGCGGAAGCGTTTGTCTGTCATGGTTTGCAGGACGCTCTCGGCTGTTTCTGCGGGCGTTGTTGTAATAATATCCGCGGTCATCAGATCACCGACCACATCGGACATACAGCTGCCGCCCCGTTTGCCCAATTCGCGCACGATGTCCCGTTCAGACAGAATTCCCACCACATCCGATCCGGTTTTTGACACCACCAACGCCCCGATACCGTGCGTAGACAGCAGATTTGCCGCCTCGCTTACCTTGTCATCGGGTTTCACAGTGGCAATCTTTCCTGCAGATTTTCCGGCAAGGATCTGTTTGATCAACATGGGCGTAACCTCCTCTTAACGCAGATTTCAATCGTGCGTTGCGCAGGCTCGTTCTGTCAAGCCGCAGCTTGCAATCGCTTGATCTCCTGCCGGATTTTTCCCGTTAGCAGTTGCGCGACACGGTTCAACCGTTCCACTCGCCGGTCATCGCTGTGACGCACCAGATAGAAGGAACGGGTCAGGGAAATCCGGTCCGTCAGGATGCGCTCTACCTCGGGGAATGTGGGGATGGCGAAATCGTGTACAATGCAAACACCGGCGCCGCGTCGCGCCCAGTTCATCTGTACGGAAAAACTGTTCGAGGTTAACGGTGCCCTGATGGCCTCCCCCACTTCGCCCATGTAATCCAGTTCGTCGTCAAAAATCAGATCGTTGATATAGCCGATAAGCCGGTGATTTTTCAGATCCGCTTTGGTTCGGATTGGCGGATGACTGGCGAGGTAGTCTTTCGTCGCCGCAAGGTGCAGTGTGTAGTCCGAAATCTTCTGCACGCTCAGACGGCCCGTTTTCGGCGGGGACACGGTTATCGCCATGTCAGCCTCCCGCTTTGACAGGTTCAGGACACGCGGGACGGCAAGAATTTGCATGTCGAGCCCGGGGTTTTCATCGCAAATCTCGGCGCAAACCTGTGGCAGCAGAAAGTTTGCCGCCCCGTCCGGTGCACCGATCCGGATGGAACCGGACAGCGTGTCGTCCCGATCCTCCACTTCCCCCTGCGCAGATCTTACCGCAAGCTCCATTTGCTCGACATGGGACAGCAGGCGCTGCCCCCGTTCCGTCAGATGGTAACCTTGCGGGCTTTTGGCGAACAGACGCGCACCCATAGCTTCTTCCAGCCGTGCAATCCGGCGGGACAGGGTTGCAGGATCCATCCGCAGAACCTTTGCCCCGGCCGTCAGGCTTTCGGCCTGTGCTACGTGGAAAAACACCTTCAGATCGTCCCAATTCGTATCTTTTGCCATGCTGGCCCGTTGTCGTGAACTTTTGTTAACCGGCATACATCCATTTTGCAAAAATGCAAAATGATCTTGGGGATTAACCTGTAGACCGTACAATTTTGCGGGGTTAATCTCTGCGCAACTGCTTTGAAACACTCACGGGAGATCGAATATGGAACAGATCGGACATTACATTAACGGCGAACATGTTGCAGGCACCAGCGGTCGGACTGCGGATGTTTACAACCCCGCCACAGGTGAAGTTCAGGCGCAGGTCGCATTGGCCAGCGACGCGGAAATGGCGAAAGCTGTCGAGATCGCAAAAGCCGCGCAACCCGCTTGGGCTGCCAAGAACCCGCAGGTTCGCGCCCGTGTCATGATGAAAATGGTGTCCCTGCTGCACCGCGATATGGACAAACTGGCCGAAGCCCTCTCGCGCGAGCATGGTAAAACCTTCCCTGATGCCAAGGGCGACGTGATCCGTGGTCTGGAAGTTGTGGAATACTGTATTGGCGCGCCGCAACTGCTGAAAGGTGAATTTACCGACGGGGCCGGTCCGGGCATTGACATGTACTCCATGAAACAGCCTTTGGGCGTTACGGCGGGGATCACCCCGTTCAACTTCCCGGCCATGATCCCGATGTGGATGTTTGCCCCTGCGATCGTCTGCGGCAACGCCTTTATCCTGAAACCGTCAGAGCGTGATCCTTCCGTTCCGATGATGCTGGCGGCCCTGATGGAAGAAGCCGGTCTGCCCAAAGGTATCATTCAGGTTGTGAACGGCGACAAGGAAGCGGTTGATGCGATCCTTGACAATGACGTGATCCAGTCCGTCGGCTTTGTCGGTTCCACCCCGATTGCCGAATACATCTACGGTCGCGGCTGTTCCAACGGCAAGCGGGTCCAGTGCTTTGGCGGCGCGAAGAACCACATGATTATCATGCCGGATGCCGACATGGATCAGGCGGTTGATGCGCTGATCGGTGCCGGTTACGGCGCGGCCGGCGAACGCTGCATGGCGATCTCCGTAGCTGTGCCGGTTGGCGATGAAACCGCAGACCGACTGATTGAAAAACTGGCGCCCCGCGTTGAAGCGCTGAAAATCGGGCCTTACACAGCGGGCGACGATGTGGACTTTGGTCCGGTTGTTACGGCGGCTGCGAAAGAAAACATCCTCGGGCTGGTGGAAACCGGCGTGAAGGACGGGGCCGATCTGGTGGTTGATGGCCGCAACTTCAGCCTGCAAGGCTATGAGGACGGTTTCTTTGTAGGGGCCTGCCTGTTTGACAATGTCACAACAGATATGGACATCTACAAGAAAGAAATCTTCGGTCCTGTACTGTCGACCGTGCGGGCGCAATCCTATGAAGAAGCCCTTGGCATTGCGATGGATCACGAATACGGCAACGGCACTGCGATTTTCACCCGTGACGGGGACACAGCGCGCGACTTTGCCAACCGGATCAACATCGGCATGGTCGGCGTGAACGTGCCAATCCCTGTGCCTCTGGCCTATCACACCTTTGGCGGCTGGAAGAAATCCGCTTTTGGCGACCTGAACCAGCACGGACCGGATGCGTTCAAATTCTATACACGCACCAAAACCGTAACGTCCCGCTGGCCGTCGGGCACCAAGGAAGGGGCAGATTTCTCTATCCCGACTATGGAATAAACAGATTAAAATCGGGCGGGGTTTTTCCCCGCCCTTTTTGTGCAGAGCACGGGGGGAGCCGGCACTGGGCCGCGAAAAAACGTCAGGAAATTCAAGAAATTTCCGGTTTCTTTCCCCTTGCAAAACTTTCGTAACAATTGAAAGTTAACGCACGTTCAATTCCCCAAAACCGGAGCCTTTCATGGATTTTGCCCTGAGCGAAGAACAAACCGCAATTTTTGATATGGCCTATGCCTTCGGGCAGGAAAAGATCGCCCCTTTTGCCCAGCAATGGGAAAAAGACGGCACCATCCCCAAGGAACTCTGGCGCGAGGTCGGCGAGCTCGGCTTTGGCGGGCTTTATGTTTCTGAAGAGTCCGGTGGCGCCGGTCTGACAAGGCTTGATGCGACGCTTGTGTTCGAAGCACTGGCCATGGCCTGTCCGTCTGTCGGATCGTTCCTGTCGATCCACAATATGGTCGGCGGCATGATCGACAAGTTCGGCACGGCCGAGCAGAAAGCCAAATGGCTGCCCGACCTGACATCGCTCAATAAGGTTTTTTCCTATTGCCTGACCGAACCCGGATCCGGTTCCGACGCCAGCGCCCTGCGCACCAAAGCCGTTCGCACCAACGAAGGGTATACGCTGAACGGCACCAAGGCTTTTATTTCGGGCGGCGGTTATTCGGACGCCTACATCGTGATGTGCCGCACAGGTGAGGATGGACCGAAGGGTATTTCGGCAGTTGTTGTGGAAAACGGTGCGGAAGGTCTGTCCTTTGGCGCACTTGAAGACAAAATGGGCTGGCGTTCGCAACCCACAAGCGAAGTCCAGTTTGACGATTGCAAGATCGCCGCTGACAATCTGGTCGGTGAAGAAGGCCGCGGCTTTGTCTATGCCATGAACGGTCTGGACGGCGGACGGCTCAATATCTCCGCCGGTGCTCTGGGGGGCGCCCAAGCCGCGCTCACTGCCGCGCTGAACTACACCGGAGAGCGCAAGGCCTTCGGTAAAACCATTGACCAGTTTCAGGCCCTGCAATTCAAACTGGCCGATATGGAAATCGAACTTCAGGCCGCCCGCGTATTCCTGCGTCAAGCCGCCTGGAAGCTTGATAACGGTGCGCCGGATGCCTCCAAACACTGCGCGATGGCCAAACGTTTCGTCACCGACACGGCTTTCAAAGTCGCCAATGACGCGCTGCAACTGCATGGCGGCTACGGCTATCTGGCAGATTACGGGATGGAGAAGATCGTGCGTGATCTGCGGGTGCACCAGATCCTTGAAGGCACCAATGAAATCATGCGCCTGATCACTGCCCGTCACCTGCTGGCGGAGCGTGACTGATGGATATTCACATTCGCAAGGAAGGGTGCGCCGGTCGCATTACCCTGCACCGCCCCAAAGCCCTGAATGCGCTGACCTACCAGATGTGTCTGGATATCGAAGCCGCGCTGGATGACTGGCGGGATGACAGCGACGTCTCTCTGGTGATTATCGACGCCGAGGGCGACAAGGCCTTCTGCGCCGGTGGTGACATCCAGAAACTCTATGACACGGCAAGTGCGGGTGATTACGATTACGGACGCCAGTTCTGGCGCGACGAATACCGCCTGAACGAAAAAATCTTCAACTACCCCAAACCCTATATCGCCTTCATGCAAGGCTTTACCATGGGCGGCGGCGTTGGCGTATCCTGCCACGGCTCCCACCGGATTGTCTGTGAAAACAGCCAGATTGCCATGCCCGAATGTGGTATCGGGCTTGTGCCGGATGTGGGCGGTTCCCTGATCCTCGCCCGCGCGCCCGGACGGCTTGGCGAATACCTTGGCACAACGGGGGAGCGCATGGACGCGGGCAACGCCATATACGCAGGCTTTGCCGACAGTTTCATCCCGCGCGACGACTGGCCCGCACTAATCGAAAAGCTCGCCAGTTCCGGTGACGTGGGCGCGATCGAACGGGCCGCGCGCCCTGCCCCCTCCCCTTCCCTGCAAGGCAAACAGGCAGCGATCGACCACCATTTCGCATGGCAAACCGTGACCGATATTCTAGACTCTCTTAATCGGGACGGTTCGGAATTTGCGCAGAACACCATCGCCACCCTTCGCAAGAAAAGCCCGATCTCTGTGTGTTGCACCCCGATCATTGTCCAGCGGGTCCGCACCGGAAACACGATCGAACGCGCGTTAGAGGAAGAATTCCGGTTCACATTCCGCGCTGCCGAACACGGGGATTTTGTCGAAGGCATCAAAAGCACGATTATTGACCGGTCACACACACCGGTCTGGACCCGCCCCGATCTGGAATCGGTGACGGAAGCGGATGTGGAGCGTATGCTCAAACCGCTCAACGCAGAACAGCTGTAGGAGGAAGCAATGAAAATCGGATTTATCGGACTAGGCAACATGGGTGGCCCGATGGCGGCCAATCTTGCAGCGGCGGGCCATCAGGTTCACGGCTTCGACCTGACCGCAGAGATGCCCGCAGGCGTGACCAAAGCGGACAGCGCGACAGCGGCAGCACAGGACAAGGACGCGGTGATTACCATGCTGCCCAACGGCAAGATCCTGGGCGATGTTGCCAGCGAGATCATCGAAGTAATGGGCAAAGGCACCGCCTTTATCGACTGTTCGACTGTCGATGTGGATTCGGCCCGTCAGGTGGCCGAAGCGGCCACAGCCTTCGGCCTGCTGGCTGTAGATGCGCCGGTTTCGGGGGGTGTTGGCGGTGCAACAGATGGAACACTGACATTCATGGCCGGTGGTTCTGCCGAAGCCTTCGCCAAAGCCGAACCCCTGTTTGAAATCATGGGACAGAAAGCCGTGCACTGTGGTGACAGTGGCGCCGGTCAGGCGGCCAAAATCTGCAACAACATGATCCTTGGCATCACCATGATCGGCACCTGCGAGGCCTTCGCCCTTGCCGATAAACTCGGCCTCGACCGCCAGAAAATGTTCGATGTTGTGTCCACATCCTCCGGCTACAGCTGGAGCATGAACGCCTATTGTCCGGCCCCCGGTGTCGGACCGGAGTCCCCTGCGGACCGCGGCTATCGTCCCGGCTTTGCATCCGAACTGATGCTGAAAGACCTGCGGCTCTCGCAGCAGGCCGCAGAATCCTCCAACGCGGACACGCCTCTCGGCCAGCACGCGATGGAGCTTTATCAGCAGTTCGTGGAAGAAGAAGACGGCAACGGCAAGGATTTCTCTGCCATGCTGCCCCGCTTTGAAAAGCGCGGACGCGGTTGAATAAAATAAGTCGCACATCCTGCGACTGAAAAATCTTTCGGGGACGTATCATCTGGACACACGCCCCCGAAAGGAAAAAACATGCGTAGATTTTCAATCATTGCCCTGCTCGCTGCCGGTCTGAGCCTGCCCCTCACTGCAACCGCGCAATCCCGCTATACCCAGAACGACAGACCCGTTGTCGAAACCGTTCAGACAAAAGACCACGGCAAACAGATCGTTTCCCAAGGCCAACCCCGTCACGGAAATATCGGCCTGAACCGGCGCGGAGGACTTCAGCCGGAAATCGTCGCGATTTCTGCCTTGGCCGTACTTGCAGCGATCAGCCTGCACCATCGCTGACTAACCTTCCGGACAGTACGGCAGTCCACCTGGCAGGGTCCCGCCGATACACCGGTGTTCTGGCAATAGTCCGCCAAGCAAAAAACGATTGCGAACTTTATCCCTCGGCTCCGCGTTGAACTCCCGATAGGCCGCACAAGCGAAAGGAAATCCGATGCGCAAAACGACGACCACCCTGATTGCCGCCGCCGTTGCCATGATGCCAGTCATCGCCGAAGCGAAAAAAGACGATCACAAAAAGGTCGAGAAACGGATTGAAAAGGCCCATAAAGAGCAGCACAGAGCCCAAAAGAAAGCTCTGAAGGCTCAGGAAAAAGCCTATAAAGCGCAGGCAAAAGCCAATAAGGAACGGCTTAAGGCCCATGGCGACAGAGACCATGTGTATGTGACCACTGTCCCCCGTACAAAAGTGATCGAAAAAACGACTGTGCACCAGCACATCTACCGTGACGGCGACCTGATCCAGAACAACTATGAAAGGGTCACAAACCCTGAAAACTATGGCTTGAACCCAAACTTTTCCTACTACCTCGCAGGCGACCGGATCTACCGGATGGACCCTGACACACGTAGGGTAGTGGCAATGATCGGCCTGGCCGCCGACCTTCTGAACTGATAGCTAATTTTATACAAACGGGGGCTTCTACCGCGAAGCCCCCGTTTCAATGTTCCTAAAATACTCCCGCCGGAGCGCTATAGCATTCGTATTAAGCGCTCGCACAAACGCTCTGAGATTTAAATCGTACTTTAGTAAGAATACGGTAGCGTTAACCAGCGGGCTGCCGCGCAAGCACGTGGCTGCAGATTTTGGCGTTGGCTTCTCGACATTGAGCCGTTGGATTTAGCGGGATCGACGCAATCCAGAGAAGCCTTCGACCCAATATGATCTTGAACACGAGGTTGCGGAGCTGCGCAAAGCGAACCGCATGCTTCGGGAGGATAGGGAGGTGTTGAAGTTAAGCCGTTTAGCGTATGCGGTGTCTGGACCCCACCTTCCTGATTTCGGTGTAATTTGAGACTCATGCCCTGTTGGATAGCAGGAAGTGAGTTTCTCCATGGAGACTACGAGAGAGTTTCTCAAACAGCTGGGTGTTGAGTTCTCAGAAAACGGGCACCGTTGTTGGCCGGATAACCTGAAGGCGCGGATTGTGGCGGAGACGCTGGAGCCGGGTGCGACGGTGAATGACGTGGCGCGGAAATATGATCTACGGGCGAACCACCTGTCGTCATGGCGGCGGCTGGCCAAGGATGGGGATCTTGTTTTGCCGGCACCAACGGGCGAGGCGGATTTTGCCCCGTTGGTCGTGTTTAATACCGAGCCGCCTCAGCCGGTCGAAGAGCTTGAACCGGTCACCACAGCGGTCGAGATCGTGGCGGGAGCGGTTTGCGTTCGGCTGGACAGTGCAACTCCTGCTGGCCGGATTGCGGATATTGTGCGCGCGCTTGAGGTCAGCGCGTGATCTTTACGTCCAACCGGGTGCGTATACTGGTGTCGACGCAGCCTGTCGATTTCCGCAAAGGCCACGATGGGCTGACCGCCATGGTTCAGTCTGTGCTTCGTAAGGATCCGTTCACGGGAACGGTGTTTGTATTCCGAGCGAAGCGCGCGGACCGATTGAAACTGCTCTACTGGGACGGCAGCGGTCTTGTTATGGTATACAAACGTCTTGAGGACATGACATTCACGTGGCCCGCGATCAAGGACGGCATGATGGCGCTGAACCATGCCCAATTCGAGGCGCTCTTTGCCGGTCTTGATTGGCGTAAGGTGAAGGCGCTGGAGACCCGCCCTCCGGCTGCGGCCGAGTGAATCAGGGTGGCAAGTAGGGGCGGTATTTGGCTCAATTTAAGGCTATAATTCCACCCATGATGCCCACCGCCAAAGATCTCGATTTGTCTGTTCTGCCGCCGGAATACCGCGTTGTGTTCGAGGCGCAGGCTGCTCGAATGGCGGAACTGGAGGAGACCAACCAGCGCCAGGAACACCTGATCGCCGAGCTGCACCATGCGCTTTATGGTAAGAAGTCCGAAAGGCTGGCCGATGACGACCGGCAGCTGGCCTTCGAGGATCTTGAGGTTGCCCTTGCCGAGGTCGAAGAGCAGAAATCGGAGCAGATCCTCGATGACGGCAAACTAAAACGCAAGAAGGTCGCCAAGCGCAATCGCGGCAACCTGCCCGGGGGATTACCGCGCATCGAACAGGTGATCGAGCCCGGCAATCTGGACTGCCCTTGTGGCTGCGGAGTGATGCACCGGATCGGTGAAGACCGCAATGAGCGGCTCGATATTGTCCCCGCGCAGCTGCGCGTGATTGTCACAGTCCGCCCTAAATATGCCTGCCGCACCTGCACAGACGGCATCACGCAAGCCCCGACACCACCCTGGCTAATTGAAGGCGGGTTGCCGACCGAAGGGGCAGTCGCGCATGTTCTGGTGTCGAAATACGCGGACCACCTCCCTTTATACAGACAGTCGCAAATCCTGGCCCGGTCCGGCATCGACATTCATCGGTCCACGCTGGCGGATTGGGTGGGCGTGGCAGACTTCCATCTTCGGCCTGTTGTGGACTGCCTGGCTGAACATCTGAAATCGTCGAGTAAGCTGTTCATGGACGAAACCACGGCACCTGTGCTGGACCCAGGTCGTGGGCGCACGAAAACCGGCTATCTCTGGGCACTTGCCCGCGATGACCGCGCCTGGGGCGGTGATGACCCGCCGGGGGTGGTTTATTTTTATGCTCCGGATCGGCGAGGCGAAAATGCAGAGAAGTTCCTGAAAGGCTTTGATGGCACGCTTCAGATCGACGGTTACACAGGCTATAATCGGCTCACCAAGCCGTCCCGTAAGGGCGGTGACCCCATTACCGTGGCGTATTGCTGGGCGCACGCGCGTCGGAAACTGAAGGAAGTCTTTGATCGCGACGGCTCGGAAATCGCCGCCGAAGGCTTGCGCCAGATAGCCGAAATCTATGCTATCGAAAAAGACATCCGGGGCACGTCCCCCGGCCAGCGCCTGGCTGCCCGTCAGATCCGATCTGCGCCCTTGGTCGCGACCTTTCGCGAATGGCTTCAGGCACAACGCCTGCGCATCTCGGCCAAGTCACGCCTCGGTGAGAAACTGGCCTACATCCATCGCTACTGGGGCGGATTGCAAACCTTCCTGACCGATGGACGCGTCGAGATCGACTCCAATAACGTCGAAAATCTCATTCGTCCAATTGCACTCAATCGCAAGAACGCGCTGTTTGCTGGTCACGATGAGGGCGCGCGCGCCCGGGGCTACATCGCCTCGCTGATCGAAACCTGTAAGATCAACGGCGTGGAACCATTCGCCTATCTGAAATCGACACTCGAAGCCATCGCAGCGGGCCATCCGAAAAACCGCATCGACGACCTTCTCCCCTGGAACTTCAAGCCGTCAAACTGAAATCCAAGTGCCCTCCAGCCGCCGCTAACAGGCGGAGTTACTGTGGCAACGCTCCTGGCGCACACGTCGCGACGCTGAGTTGGCGATCTTCGAAAACATCAATGATGGGGTGGATGCCCCACCCGGCGGCATCGCAATGTGCCAGAATGATAGCAGCGTAAACTGTCATACAAAGGAAGAGCATCCATGGAGAATGTTAGCATAGTAGGAATTGATTTAGCAAAACGGAGCTTTCAGCTACACGGGGCTGCCGCTGATGGTTCTGTAGTGTTCCGCAAGAAATTGTCGCGCCCGCAGCTTACTGTGTTTCTGAGTAAGCTTCCAAGGTGCGTTGTTGCGATGGAGGCTTGCGCGACGTCCCATTATTGGGGACGTGTGATTGGCAAGCTTGGTCACGAGGCGCGCCTGATCCCACCTGTTTACGTTAAGCCATTTGTGAAGCGTCAAAAGAACGACGCAAATGACGCAGAAGCGATCGCGGAAGCGGCTTCGCGCCCGACGATGCGCTACGTCTCAGTCAAAAGCGCAGAACAACAGTCTCAGGGTATGGTCTTTCGAACACGTGATTTGTTTGTCCGCCAACGTTCCCAGCTGGTCAACGCGTTGCGGGGTCATTTAGCGGAATACGGCATCGTCGTCGCTCAAGGTATGGTTCAGTTTAGGCGTATGATAGCTAACTTTGAAGATGTCGCGGTTGACCTACCCGCGCAAATTCTAAGCCTTTGCCAAGCATACATTGATCAGATCGTTCTTTTTGACGAGAGGATAGCAGCGCTGGATCGCGAGATAAAAGGCCGCGCAAAGACAGATGAAGCAACATCACGTCTTATGACAATCCCCGGAGTTGGACCAATGTGTGCGACAACCATTCAAGCTTTCGCGCCGCCAATGGAAGAATTTTCCAATGGACGTGAGTTTGCGGCTTGGTGCGGGCTTGTACCAAAACAGAAGTCGACCGGTGGACGACAAATCCTGGGTAAGACCTCAAAAATGGGGCAGCGCGATATAAGGCGATTGCTGATCACAGGCGCAATGGCCGTCATCCGTTGGGCCATTCGTAAGGGTCCAGTATCTGGATCATGGCTTGCCAAGATGCTGGCGCGGAAACCTCGTATGCTGGTTGCGACCGCACTGGCAAACAAGCTTGCCCGTACCGTTTGGGCGTTAACAACCACGAAAGAGAACTATCGAATTCCACCGCTGGCTGCATAAGCTTTGCACCATGCGTTGGAGTAAACCGGCAATGTGAGAAGGGCGAAGGAGAGTAAGGAACAACGGTCATAAGACGGGGTTGGGAAAACCAGATAGAAGCCAGGAGCCACGTGCTCGCATCAACGATTTGGACCCGATCCACGGACACCATACAGGCCAGCAGCGTGTGAAAGCTGCATATATAGGCCGGACACACGACTGCATCTGATCACATGTTCCAGCGCGCTCTGAAAAACTTCTTGCATTGATAGGGGCATCCACACACGGCTTAATTAATCCACGCAGGCGGCACTCAGCTTTGGGCTGGAAAAGCCCCTTGGCCTTCGAAGCAAAGGCTGCATAAATGAGCAATCGGAGCGGCACGAAACCGTGACAGGTCCATGTCGTGCCCGTGCCGCGTGCACGTGTGAATGCCACCAATCAGGTCGTGGGCGAAACCATCGCTATCGAGGAAGGTCACGGCCATCATGGCCACAATTGGGGCAATGCCGGTAGCGAAGTGTTTTCAAGGCGTGGAACTGGGGCGGTGCGGAATGCGGAGATTTCACGCTGAGCTTCTCATAAGTTCAACACAGCGCGGACTACGGAAACAAGGTCGTTTGCAAGTTCATGTTGGGAAAAAACAGTGAAATCCTGCTCAGCACGGGTGATGTCGAAGACAGTTTCGTTGGTTAAATCCATGTCGGCCCGCAGTCCGGAAACGGCTGGCCTGACGGCTTCCTGATCGAGGCGCCCTACAACGGCGATATGATCCGGATCGAGACTTAGGGCAATCACCTCTTGGGCGACGCGCTCAATTCCGACCATCAACAGGATGACGAAACCCCATGGCCAGGCTATATCCGTCTTGGCGCCGACATCAGGGAGACGGTGCCACTCGCTGGTGGTGTCGAGGTCGCAACCGGCAACATCATCCACGAAATGTCTTTCTCGGAAAGTATCCTCAAAGCGGAAGCTAGCTGGCTTTTGTAGGTCCAAGCTCACTCCTTTTACGAGCATTCGCCGCGAGGGGCGCGGGACCGGACTGACCCTGAACTGAGACGTTTTCTTAAGATAAATCGTCCAAAAGTCCCAATCACAAAACCCGCGTGCAAACTATATTTCCGGTGTTTCGGAGGAATATAGAATGGCGACGCGCGGGTATTGTCTGTGTAAAAAAAACAAGCTGGGTCTACAGGGGGGATCGAACGTGGGCATGCTACTGCCACTGCGATGACTGCCGTCGGAATTGTGCCGCACCGGTGGTTGCTTGGTTCGGTGTGCCGGTAGAAAACTTTGCGTGGACTGGTGACAAACCCCGTATTTATGAAAGCTCAAAGGGTGTTTTCAGGCACTTTTGCGGGACGTGCGGGTCACCTGTAGCGTTCGAAGCCGATCACTATCCGGGCGGTATCAATCTCTATGCTGCGTCGCTCGAAGACCCGCAAGATTTCAAACCGTCTTTTCACGTCAATAAGCAGAGTCAGTTGGCTTGGCTGCAAATGAACGATGAACTCGATGCTTATGAAGGCACATTGCTAAACACGCCTAACGATCCAGGCGGGTATCAATAGAACGGGAAGTCACCTGAAGATCGGAAAGCCAGCTATTTTAGTTCAACTGCGACTCTCTTGAAAGCAATGCAAGAGGCACGTTGACGGTTGCATTCTGGTCGACACCGGCGGAGACAAGTGCACAAACACACTTGTGTCGATCTGATGCTCCCCCCAACCATAGGGTGTCACGGAAGTGACCTCCGGGTTGATCACAAATCTGTGTGACAATGCGCGCCACCCCCCTCTGGCTTAAAAATTGCGCTAAACTTACGTGCAGAGACGAGCTCTGACGAAGGGAGGCCCGTTAATGTCTCGATTTCAGATACCCCGCCGAACGTTCGTGGCAACAGGGACTGCAGCACTGCTGACCACAGGTACAGGCCTGATATCGCCCGCTCGCGGGCAGGGCCTCGCTCCGACCAGAACCATGCGCGGTGGGGCGAATAACTACCGGCCCGGCGCGCCTATTGTGGACCGGATCGGTGGCGGCGGTTTCATGATGTCCGGCACCGTCCGTCACGCAGGCGACGGCGCACCGCTGGCCGGTATCCGCATCCAGATCTGGGCCCACACAACCGAAGGACGGGAGCGCGACGCGCGAAGCCACGGTGCGACCCTGACGAACGAGGATGGCGTGTTCCAACTCGAGATGCCCCAGATCGTGCCAACCTTCGGGCAGCCGCACGGGCACCTTGCCTACGACAGCGGTGACTTCGAGACGGTCTTTCTGCGCCCGGTCATGGCAAATTCCCGCGACACCAGCCTGTCCGCGCATTTCGTGCTGCAACCGGTCTGATCTTGGCCGTCCTTCGCGAGTTCCTGATCTGGTCTGCGATTGTGGGTCTCACCGGCGTTTCCCTGATCATTACTGCCAGCAGTGAGTATCTTGAGTACCGCTCAATTGTCTATGTGGCTGCGGGATTTGCCGGTGTGGCCGCGCTGGCCCTTTTGCAGATACAGCCTCTGCTGGTCGCCCGGATACTGCCCGGAGTGCCGATGCAGGCCGGGCGACGGATCCATCGCTGGACTGGCGTTGCGCTGTTGCTCGCCGTTGCAGTGCATGTGGTCGGTTTGTGGATCACGAGCCCGCCCGACATGGTCGATGCATTGACCTTCACCGCGCCGACAGCGTTTTCCGCCTTTGGTGTCGTGGCGATGTGGGCATTGATTGCAGCTGCATTCCTCGCTGGCATCAGGCGAAAGCTCCGTCTTCGACCGCAGGTCTGGCGACTTGGACACTCCATTCTCGCCTCCGTCGTAGTTGTCGGAAGCGTGTCACACGCGATCCTGATTGAAGGCACGATGGGAACAGTATCGAAGACCTTAATGTGTACGGTGGCAATCGCAGCATTGGCGCTGGCGATAGGGCGTCTCAAGCCTTGGACCGGCTTACAGGGGAACCGACCGAGCAAGTCGCAGCAATAACCAATCCATTCGGCCAGCAGCCCTTAACAACTATATCTTTTTGCTGCAGTCACAAATGCCTGCTTTTGCAATACAGCGAAGTATCGCTAGACCGACACTCCATTGTCATAGAGAGGCCGATCACGAAACATCGCAAACTCAGCTTGCTACGCACACATGCAGTACATTCTGGTTGCAACGAAAGTCGGTTCTCCGCCAAGTGAAGTCGGACTACGCGACAAGGCACCTAAAAATACCAATTCCGCCAATGCATGAGGAAGGCCGTCAGAGAAGCGATGTGTACGAGTTGCCACCTCCAATGCGAAGCTATTCTTCAACCGGAACAGTAAGTTAAAAAATTGTTGGTGCTTTTTTGTCTGTTGCACTCCGACCAACTAATATTATGGACTATGGCCATGACGATACGACCGCCGGAGGCGTTATTCCGCCGCAACACGACTGATCCCCAGCATCTCTGCAAGATACCGCCCCGTGTGGCTCGCCTCCACTTGCGCCACTTCTTCCGGCGTTCCTGTTGCGACGATCTCGCCACCGCCATCGCCGCCTTCGGGGCCGATGTCGATGATATGATCCGCCGTTTTGATCACGTCGAGGTTGTGCTCGATCACCAGAACGGAATTTCCCTGATCCACCAATTCGTGCAGCACCTCCAGCAGCTTGCGCACGTCCTCAAAGTGCAAACCGGTCGTCGGTTCGTCCAGAATATAAAGCGTCCGTCCGGTGGAGCGTTTGGACAGTTCCTTGGACAATTTCACCCGCTGCGCTTCACCACCCGACAGGGTTGTCGCCTGCTGGCCCACTTTGATATACCCCAGCCCGACCCGCAGCAGGGCTGTCATCTTGTCACGAATGGCAGGCACCGCCTGAAAGAAGGTTTCCGCATCCTCAACAGTCATATCCAGAACGTCAGCAATGCTTTTGCCCTTGAACAGCACCTCCAGCGTTTCGCGGTTGTAGCGTTTGCCGTTGCAGCTTTCACAGGTGACGTAAACATCCGGCAGGAAGTGCATCTCGATCTTGATCACCCCGTCGCCCTGACAGGCCTCACAGCGCCCCCCTTTCACGTTGAAAGAGAACCGCCCGGGCTTGTACCCCCGCGCTTTGGCTTCGGGTAATCCGGCAAACCATTCACGGATCGGGGTAAAGGCGCCCGTGTAGGTCGCCGGGTTGGATCGCGGAGTGCGCCCGATGGCCCGCTGGTCTATGTCGATCACCTTGTCGAGATATTGCAATCCCTTGATCGCCTCGCAAGGAGCCGGTGTCTGTTTTGCGCCGTTCAGGCGCATGGAGGCGGTTTTGAACAGGGTTTCTATGGTCAGTGTGGATTTCCCGCCGCCCGAAACCCCTGTCACGCAACAGAAAGTGCCCAGCGGGTAGCTGGCCGTCACATTCTTGAGGTTGTTGCCCGTCGCCCCTTCGACCACCAGCGATTTGCCGTTGCCCTTGCGCCGTTCTGCGGGCACAGGAATGCTGCGCTTGCCGGTAAGATACTGGCCAGTAATCGATTTCTTATTCCTGGCAATTTGGGCAGGCGTCCCCTTGGCGATGATCTCCCCGCCGTGCACACCAGCGCCCGGACCGATATCCAGAACATAATCCGCCTCGCGGATGGCCTCTTCGTCATGTTCGACGACGATCACGGTATTGCCCTGATCCCGCAGGTTTTTCAGCGTGGTCAGCAGACGGTCGTTATCCCGCTGGTGCAACCCGATGGAAGGCTCGTCAAGCACGTAAAGCACCCCCGTCAGGCCGGAGCCGATCTGGCTGGCCAGTCGAATACGCTGGCTTTCACCGCCCGAAAGCGTGCCGGAATTGCGTGACAGGGTCAGATAGTTCAGCCCCACGTTCACCAGAAAGCCGAGCCTTTCGCGGATTTCCTTCAGGATCGCGCGGGCGATCTCGTTCTTTTGCGCCGAAAGTTCCGCCGGAATGCCATCCACCCATTTATGGGCCTCGGCAATGGACATTTCCACCACCTGCCCGATGTGCAGACCGCCGATTTTCACAGCCAGTGCTTCGGGGCGCAGACGGTATCCGTCACAGGTGCCGCATTGACGATTGTTCTGGTAGCGCTCGAATTCCTCGCGGATCCAGTTGCTGTCCGTCTCGCGGTAGCGGCGTTCCATATTCGGGATCACACCTTCAAAGGCGCGGGACACTTCGTAGACCCGCCCCCCCTCATCGTAGCGAAACTTGATTTCCTCATCGCCCGAACCGTGCAGCATCAGTTGTTGCACATGGGCGGGCAGATCGCGCCACGGCAGATCCTTGTCAAACTCGTAATGCCGCGCAATGGCCTCGATCGTCTGGCGGAAATAGGGTGATTTTCCCTTTGCCCAAGGTGCAAGCGCCCCTTTGTACAGGGACAGGGACGGATCGGGCACCACAAGCCGTTCGTCAAAAAACAGTTCAACGCCCAGACCGTCACATTCCGGACAAGCCCCGAAAGGCGCGTTGAAAGAGAACAGCCGCGGTTCGATTTCGGGGATGGTAAAGCCGCTGACCGGACAGGCGAATTTTTCGGAAAACGTATGGCGCTCCGGCTCCCCTTCCCTGGGGGCGGTTTCCAGAATTGCGATCCCGTCTGCAAGATCCAGTGCCGTGCGCAGACTGTCCGCAAGCCGCGTTTCCAGCCCTTCCTTCACAACGATCCGGTCCACTACCACGTCAATATTGTGGCGGAACTTCTTGTCCAGCACGGGCGGCGAATCCAGATCGTGGAATTCGCCGTTCACCTTGACCCGCTGGAAACCGGTTTTCTTCAGTTCGGCAAACTCCTTGCGGTATTCACCCTTGCGGTCCCGTACAATCGGCGCCAGCAGATAAGCCCGCGTGCCTTCTTCCATCAGCATGATGCGGTCCACCATTTCGGACACCTGCTGCGCCTCGATCGGCAGGCCGGTGGCGGGGGAATAAGGTGTGCCAACGCGGGCAAACAGCAGCCGCATATAATCGTAAATCTCTGTCACCGTACCCACGGTGGAGCGCGGATTCTTCGATGTGGTTTTCTGTTCGATGGAAATGGCAGGAGACAGACCGGAAATGTGATCTACATCCGGTTTTTGCATCATATCCAGAAACTGCCGCGCATAAGCCGACAAAGATTCTACATAACGGCGCTGGCCTTCTGCATAGATCGTGTCAAAGGCCAGAGAAGATTTTCCCGAGCCGGAAAGACCCGTGATAACAACCAACTGGTCCCGCGGAATATCCACGTCAATGGACTTGAGGTTATGCTCGCGCGCGCCACGGATTTCGATATTTTTCAGTTCAGCCAATGCTCTGCCCTAACTTGCCGATCAGACCCGTCAATATCTAGGTCATCCGCAAGGGATTGCCAACAGAAAAGCAGGAACATTATGTGAACATCACGGGAACGCGATGTCCTGCTGACAGGAAGCGGCAGGAGAGCAGACAGAGCTGCCGCTTATTTACCCAGAATGACTTTCACGTAATTGCGGGTTTCCTTGTAGGGTGGCACGCCATTGTATTTTTCAACAGCCGCCGGACCGGCATTATAAGCCGCCAGCGCCAGACGCCAGCTGCGGAATTTTGCGTATTGCTCTTTCAGGTAGCGTGCGCCGCCTTCAAGGTTTTGCGCCGGATCATGGGGGTTCACCCCCAGCAGCCGCGCCGTGAACGGCATCAACTGCGCCAGACCGATCGCACCGGCGTGGCTTTTGGCTTTGGGGTTCCAGTTGCTTTCCTGCTGCACCAGCCGGTTGAACAGGTCTACCGGTATGCCATGCCTGCGCGCAGCGGCTTCTGCCATCGGCTTGTACACACCTTTATACGAACCGGTGTAGCGCGGGATCAGATCCAGCCGGTTCTCCTTGGGAAGCAAACGGGCTGAACTGGAATACTGGCTCGACAGGCGTTTGTCGATCAGTTTACTGTGGCTCGAAGAGATACCAACGCGGGATTTGGACGATTTCGTCACGTCTGCGACAGATGCAACAGGTCCGAGCCCGATTGCCAGCGCAAGGCTTCCTGCCAGTAGTTTCCTCATTCTCGTGCCCCTGCCCGATAAAAGTCCAGCACAGCCTTTACAGGTTTTTTCCGGATTTGAAAAGATGGCCTCGGAAACGGGGCCGTGTTAGTGGTTTGTTCATTGGTTGCAGGGCACAGAGAAGATGGTTAACTACCACGCACGCAAGAAACGACAAAAGATTCGAGTTTAGGGAGAAACGCCTATGGCTGGCAGTTTGAACAAGGTTATGTTGATCGGCAATCTGGGCCGTGATCCGGAAGTGCGCAGCTTTCCAAATGGCGGTAAGGTGTGCAACCTGCGCATCGCAACTTCCGAACGCTGGCGCGACAAGAACACCGGTGAAAACCGCGAGCGGACAGAATGGCATCAGGTCTCCATCTTCAGCGAAGGCCTGATCCGCGTGTGTGAACAATACCTGCGCAAAGGCTCGAAAGTCTTTGTAGAAGGCCAGTTGCAAACGCGCAAATGGCAGGACCAGAGCGGAAACGACCGTTACTCGACCGAGGTGGTTCTGCAAGGCTTTAACGGTACATTGACCATGCTGGACGGACGTGACGGCGCTGGTGGCGGCGGTGGCGGATCGCAGGGCGGCGGTTACGATCAAGGCGGTGGCGGTGGCTACGGCGGTGGCTATGATCAGGGTGGCGGCTATGGCGGCGGCTCTCAGGGTGGCGGTTCCCACGGGGGCGGAAACTCCGATCTGGACGATGAAATCCCGTTCTGATTGACGGCCACAGTCATCCGAGAAATACCCGAAATGGCCTCCTGTGCGGGGCCATTTTTTTATGCGACACTACCGCTTCAGACCCGCCACGCCTTGCCAGCAGCCGATGTCGCCAGACAGCGGGGCTGAACGGGCCGTTTTTGGCGAATTTTTTGCTGAATCCGGCCGAAATCGGGGCAGAAAGATTGCCCTTATGCTGAGGCTGGTTTATAGATAGCCCACTAGATATTGTGTACAGAAGCAAGGCGGCCAGACGTGAGCGACGAGACCGAAGATCAGCCGATAACCCCACCAGAACGCCCGGTCCATGACGGCCCGACAATCTCTATCGAAGAGGAGATGAAAACCTCCTATCTCGACTACGCCATGAGCGTGATTGTCAGCCGTGCGATTCCCGACTTGCGCGACGGTCTGAAGCCGGTACACCGCCGGATTCTCTACGCCATGAACGAAACCGGCAACACCCACGACAAATCCTACCGCAAATCGGCCCGTCCGGTTGGCGATGTGATGGGGAAATACCACCCCCACGGCGACTCGGCTATTTATGATGCGCTGGTGCGGATGGCGCAGGACTTCTCCATGTCGCTGCCGTTGCTGGACGGTCAGGGCAACTTCGGCTCTATGGACGGCGACAGCGCGGCTGCGATGCGTTACACCGAAGTGCGCATGGACAAACCGGCGGCCAGCCTGCTGGCGGATATCGATAAGGATACGGTCGATTTTCAGGACAACTATGATGGCAAGGACCGCGAACCGACGGTTCTGCCGGCCCGCTATCCCAACATGCTGGTCAATGGTGCCGGTGGTATTGCCGTTGGTATGGCCACCAATATTCCGCCGCACAATCTGGGCGAAGTGATCGACGCAACCCTTGCGTTGATGAAAGACCCTGACATGGACAGCGTGCAGTTGATGGAATACGTCCCTGCCCCAGATTTCCCCACCGGCGGCATCATTCTGGGCCGTTCGGGTGCGCGCAAGGCGTATACCGAAGGGCGCGGTTCCGTCATCATCCGCGCCAAAACGCGGATCGAGGAAATCCGCAAGGACCGTTATGCCATTGTCGTGGACGAGATTCCCTATCAGGTGAACAAGGCCACGATGATCGAAAAAATCGCGGAACTGTCGCGGGACAAAAAGATCGAAGGCATCGCCCATGTTCAGGACGAATCCGACCGGATCGGCGTGCGTGTGGTGATCGAACTGAAACGGGATGCAACGCCGGAGGTGGTTCTGAACCAGTTGTTCCGGTTTACGTCCCTGCAAACTTCTTTCGGCTGTAACATGCTGGCGCTGAACGGTGGCCGTCCGGAGCAATTGAACCTGCACGGTTTCCTGTCGAGCTTTATCAAGTTCCGCGAAGAAGTCGTCGCGCGCAGAACCGCGTTTGAGTTGCGCAAGGCACGCGAGCGTTCCCATATCCTGTGTGGTCTGGCCGTGGCTGTGTCCAATGTGGATGAAGTGGTCGCAACGATCCGCAGCTCTGCCGATCCTGCCGAAGCACGGGAAAAGCTGATGACCCGCGCCTGGCCGGCGCAGGATATTGCCGCCTATATCAAGCTGATCGACGATCCGAGCCATACAATCAACGACGACGGCACTTATAACCTGTCGGAAATTCAGGCCCGCGCCATTCTGGACCTGCGCCTGCAACGCCTGACGGCCATCGGCGTGAAGGAAGTCACGGACGAGTTGGAAGAACTCGCCGCGAAAATCACCGATTATCTGGAAATCCTGCGTTCACGGGAACGGATCATGGGGATCATCACGGACGAACTGACCGAGGTTCGCGAGATGTTTGCCGTTCCGCGCCGTTCGGAAATTGTCGAACATGTGGACAACATGGAAGACGAAGACCTGATCGAGCGGGAAGATATGGTCGTGACCATCACCAATTCCGGTTACATCAAGCGCACCATACTTGCAGATTACCGTGCCCAGAAACGGGGCGGCAAGGGCCTGCAGGGGATGAACACCAAAGACGAGGATTTTGTCACCAATCTTTTCGTGGCCAATACCCACACGCCGCTGCTGTTTTTCACCTCGGACGGGATGGTTTACAAGATCAAGACCTGGCGTTTGCCACCGGGCGGGCGGAATTCCCGCGGAAAGGCCATCGTCAACATCCTGCCAATCCCCAACGGTGTATCCATTGCAGCGATCATGCCTGTAGATGTCCCAGAGGACGAATGGGACAACCTCCACATTGTCTTTGCCACCACCGCAGGGGATGTACGCCGCAACGCGCTGAGCGATTTCACCAACGTGAAGTCCAATGGCAAGATTGCAATGAAACTGCCCGAAGATGTGTCCATCGTGAATGTGAACATCGCAACTGAAAGCGACGACTTCCTGCTTACAACCGAGCTTGGCAAGGCGATCCGCTTCCCCGTCACCGATGTGCGCGTCTTTAAAGGCCGTGACAGCACCGGCGTCCGCGGTATCCGTCTGGCCGAAGGCGATTCCGTTGTCTCCATGGCTGTGATCCGCCACGTGGATGCCAGCGCCGAAGAGCGTGCCGGATACTTCAAAATGCGCCGCGCCGTGACGGGCGAGGACGCCGGAAACGCCGAAGACCCAACCGAAGGCGATATTTCTCAGGAACGCTACGCCGAACTGGGCGCGCTGGAACAGTGGATCCTGACGGTGACCTCCGGCGGCTATGGCAAACGGTCCTCCGCCCATGAATACCGTGTCGCCGGTCGGGGCGGTCAGGGTATTGCTGCGGCTAATCTTGGCCGGCGCAACGACCGTATCATTGCCAGCTTCACGGTGGATGAAGACGACCAGATCATGCTCGCCACCTCGACCGGCCAGTCGATCCGCTGCCCGGTCTCTGGAATATCCCGTCAGGGACGGACATCCTCCGGTGTGAAAGTCTTTAACACAGCCGAAGGCGAAAAGGTCGTTTCGGTTGCTTATATTGCCGAACAAGGCGACGAAGAGGCCGCCGTAACGGACGGTCAGGAAGACGGCACAAACGGCGATTCTTCTGCTTCTTCGGAAGAATAAGCGCAGAAATACTTGCAAAAACGAAGAAAAGGGGCTGAAACCCGCTCCTTTTCTTGACCGTTTCACGATCCCCGCCTAGGTTCGGGCTGCCGGACGAGCCCTAAGATGTATATCCTCGGTTTGGCGGTACTCGTGTGTTTGGCGGTTGCGTTATGGAAAATTGGGATGACTTGCGGTTCGTGGTGGCTTTGGCGCGTTACGGAACCATGTCCAAAGCCGCGCTCTATCTCAGGACCAACACAGCCACGGTATCCCGACGGATCAAACGGCTGCACGAAACCACGAATACACTTTTGTTCCAGAAGTCCGGTTCCGAGTGGGAACTGACCACCGAAGGCCGCAGGTTGTTTGAAATGGCAGCCGGTTTCAGTGATGACTTGCGATCCTTCCATGCAACCACCCCTTCAGGCTTGCAAACAACCCAAACGCTTCGCGTCACCGCACTCGATTTTCTGATTTCTAATGTGCTGAGCAAATCCCTTAACGCGTTCACAACCCGGCATCCCAATGTCACTCTGGAACTTAGCGGCAGCAACAGCCGCGTTAGCCTTGCCTATGGTGAGGCAGATATTGCCCTGCGCCTGACCCGCCCAACCGAAGGCCGTCTGGTGGCACATCGCATCGCCGACATTCGCATGGGTGTCTACGGACCTGAGAATTGCACATCGAAAGATTGGATCGGCCTGACATTCGATCTCGACTGGACGCCCGAAATGAAAAACGGTCTGGCGTTCTTTTCACGGGAACCAAAGCTGCGGACATCTTCGTTCCAAGGGATATTGCAAGCCATCCGTTCTACCGGCCAACCCGGTATCCTGCCGGAGATCATGGCAAAGGACCAACCGGACCTTCAATGCCTCCAGCCCTATGAGGAGATGCGCCTTCGGGAAGTTTGGCTGTTGTATCATGAAACCCGTAAGGAAGATGCCGTATTGCGCAGTACCTGCCGCTGGCTGGAAGACTCTTTTGCATCCGTATTTGAATAGAAACGGAGTATTGAACTATTTGACAGGCTGTTCCGGTTTCCCTACGCTTTAAAACGAAGAATTCAGCTTCATGCGTGCAACACCGACAAATGCAAACCCGCCTTTGCATTTTTAGCGCTTTACCCTTGCGTCAGTATCCCGTCTTGTTAGGAGGGTAATTGGACCCGCTACCCATCTATTGGGTCCAGATCTGCCTTTTTAGGGCAGTTTACCCGTTCCCACTGCGAACCCCTACCGCAGTGGGAACACTAACCCCCTTTCCATTCCCGCCGACCTGTCCTAAATGCCAAGCATGAGCAAACCTATTCACATCATCGGCGGCGGTATGGCCGGCAGCGAAGCAGCCTGGCAAGCCGTTCAGGCGGGACAGCCCGTCGTCATCCATGAAATGCGCCCCGAGGTTGGCACCTTCGCGCATCAAACCGACAATCTGGCAGAGTTGGTCTGTTCCAACTCTTTCCGCTCCGACGATCATGAAGCCAACGCGGTTGGCCTGTTGCATTGGGAAATGCGCGCTGCGGGCAGCCTGATCATGGAGATGGCAGAGAAACACAAGCTCCCCGCCGGTGGCGCCCTTGCGGTGGACCGCGAACCTTTTGCACAGGCCGTGACCGAACGTTTGTTGAACCATCCGCTGGTCACGCTGGAACGGGGCGAAGTAACTGAAATTCCGCCTCAGGACTGGGGCCAGACGATCATCGCCACCGGTCCCTTAACATCTTCATCGCTTGCACAATCCATCCTGGCAGTCACGGACGAAAGCTCGCTTGCCTTCTTTGATGCCATCGCACCAATCGTTTACGCCGACAGCATCGACATGTCCAAAGCGTGGTTCCAATCCCGCTATGACAAAGGGGAAACCGAAGAAGAACGTACGGCCTATCTTAACTGTCCGATGGACAAAGAGACCTATGAGGCGTTCATCGACGCGCTTTTGAATTCGGGCAAAACGGAATTCAAGGACTGGGAAAAGGACACCCCGTATTTTGACGGCTGTCTGCCCATCGAAGTGATGGCCGAACGCGGGCGCGAAACCCTGCGCTTCGGACCGATGAAACCTGTGGGCCTGACCAATCCGCATCAGCCGGATGTGAAACCCTATGCGGTGGTGCAATTGCGGCGCGACAATGCGCTTGGGACGCTGTTCAATATCGTCGGCTTCCAGACAAAGATGAAATACGGCGAGCAAGCTGCGGCATTCGCCCTGATACCGGGCCTTGAGAACGCGCGGTTTGCGCGTTTGGGCGGCATCCATCGCAATACATTCATCAATTCACCGCGCCTACTGGATCACCAGATGCGTCTGAAAAACCGGCCTGACATCCGTTTTGCAGGGCAGATTTCCGGCGTGGAGGGCTATGTCGAAAGTGCCGCGATGGGGCTTCTGGCGGGCCGCCTTGCTGTGGCCGACGCCAGAGGCGCGCCGCTTGATCCGGTTCCCCAGACAACCGCAATGGGGGCACTTGTCACCCATATCACCGGCGGAGCAGATGCGAAGACCTTCCAGCCGATGAATGTAAATTTCGGCCTGTTCCCCCCCGTTGACAATGTGAAAGGCGGACGGCGGAACCGCAAGGACCGCTACAAAGCCTACACGGATCGGGCAAAAGCGGACTGGCAGGGATGGCTTGGCACGGGGCGCTGACCCGACGGCTTGGCCCTTCCAATACGGGGGAGAACTATGGTTGTTGAAAGATTCGCCCCCTCGCCCACCGGTTTTCTGCATTTGGGACACGGTTTTTCTGCGTTAACAGCATATGATGCTGCCATGGAACAGAACGGCCGTTTCCTCTTGCGGATAGAGGATATCGACACCGCGCGTTCCAAGCCGGAATACGAAGAGACGATTTATGAAGACCTGCACTGGCTTGGCATAAGCTGGGAAGAACCGGTTTTGCGTCAGTCAGAGCGGATGGACCATTACAACGCTGCGCTGGACAGACTGGTGGATATGGGGCTGTGTTACCCCTGTTCCTGCACCAGACGCGATATTGCAGAGGCGCTTTCCGCGCCGCAGGAAGGTTCGGAACAACAGTTTGGTCCGGACGGAGCGATCTACCCCCGAACCTGCTGCACCCGTTCGATGGCACAGAAATCCGATACGGACGCTGTCCGGTTGGACATGCGCAAAGCGGTGGCAGCGTTCGGTGATCCGTCCGGAACAGGCTATATCGAACTGGGTGAAAATGCCGGTTGGAAACCACTATCGTCTGATTACCTTGTGAAGCTATGCGGCGATATCGTGCTGGCACGGCGGGACATTGGAACCTCGTACCATCTGGCCGTGGTTGTAGACGATGCCGCCCAAAACGTAACCCATGTGACACGGGGCGCGGATATGGCTCCGGCAACCCCGATACATGTCTTGCTTCAGAACCTGTTGTCCCTGCCGACACCCGATTACCGTCATCACCGCCTGATCCGCGACAACACCGGAAAACGGCTGGCAAAACGCCATGACGCGCTCGCGCTTCGTACGCTACGGGGGTCAGGCTGGACACCGGACGATGTCCGGGAGGCGGTCAAACCATAGGTTTTGAAAGCTCTACTTCACCTTCGGTCACACTGGTATAAAAACAACTGCGCCGGTTGGTGTGACAGGCCGGACCTTCCTGATCGACCAACACAAGAATGCAATCCCTGTCACAATCGATCCGCATGTCCATCAGCTTTTGCGTATGTCCCGATGTTTCCCCTTTCACCCAGAACGATGAACGCGAGCGCGACCAGTAGGTGACACGACCGGTTTCAAGGGTTTTCTCCACTGCTTGCTTATTCATCCAAGCCAGCATCAAAACCTCTCCGGTATCGTGTTGCTGGGCGATCACGGGCAACAATCCGCGATCGTCAAATTTTAGTGTGGCTGGATCAAATTTTTCCATCTCGGGCCGGTTCCTCTTTCCAAAACTGGGGTTGGGGCCTAGTTATAGGGGTAACACAAGAAATAGAAGGGCTGCGCAATGACTGACGCATCCGAAATGGTAAAACTCTATTCGAACCGGATTCTGGCACTGGCGGCGGATATCCCCCATGCAGACCGGCTCACCTCGCCGGAGGCGAGCGAGATGAAACGCTCCCCTTTATGCGGGTCCACGGTAACAGTTGACGTTTGCGTCAAAGACGGTGTTGTTTCGGACTTCGGTCAGGACGTGAAGGCCTGCGCTTTGGGGCAGGCTTCGGCCAGCGTATTGGGCGGCGCGGTTCTGGGGCAATCGCTGGAGACGATCAGAACCGGACGGGACCAGTTGGCCGCGATGCTTAAATCCGATGGCCCTGTACCGGATGCACCCTTTGAAGGGCTGGAGGTTTTGCAACCGGCCAGAGCCTATAAAAACCGCCACGCTTCCATCCTTCTAGCCTTTGATGCAACTGTCGCAGCTTTGGAAAGCCTGTCGCAGGCGGCATGAAATCCGCGTAACGCCGGAGCAAAAAAAAACGCCGCAACCTGAACAGGTGCGGCGCGATAGGTGTGCGGCGTCGAAATTCGGGCACATCGGAAACGGGGCAACGTTTCAGGGCCGTTCAAAAACGGCAGGTATCACAGGGACGAGGCATCCGGATACCCACGTGCAGCCGAGCGACCGCGGACAGAGTTCAGAGGGTGTAACCGGGGAGGTGAAGCACAACGACCAGCATCACAAAAATTGCGGAAAGCCCGACAACGTCTTCCAGTACAGTTGCGGAGTTTGCATTCAGAATTCGGATCATTTCGCGGATCATCAGGAGACCTCAGTGGTTATGTTCTCGTCAGTTCCTGTAATGTTCCGCAATTGTTCCATCATTGCAAGAACTAAATGAGAACATTCAAAATGTCTCAAACTTTAACGGCATCAACCCACTGAAATATAACGAAAAGATTTTTCCTGCTCCATAAGATACAGGAGAACACGTGCAGCCTTCCCGCGCTCTGAAGTCAGATCCGGGTCTTCCGCCAGCAACAAACGCGCGTCATCCTGTGCCGTTTTCATCAGGTCGGATTGCCGTTCAAGATCTGCTACCCTGAAACGTGGCAACCCGGATTGGGCAACTCCCAGAACGTCGCCCGCTCCCCTAATCTTCAAGTCTTCATCGGCGATACGGAACCCGTCGTTCGTATCCCGCATGGTTTTCAACCTGCGTTCAGCGGTTTTGCCAAGTGTGCCGTACATCAGCAGACAGGTCGATGCCGCGGACCCGCGGCCGACCCGCCCGCGCAACTGGTGCAGTTGCGCCAGACCAAAGCTTTCGGCCTGTTCGATCACCATGATGCTTGCAGTGGGGACGTTCACGCCCACTTCGATCACCGTGGTCGCCACCAGCACCTTGGTGCGTCCGGCGACAAAATCCGCCATGGCTGCGTCTTTATCCGCCGGTGGCATCTGTCCGTGTACCATGCCGACATTTTCTTCACCCAGCGCAAGGCGCAGCAAACGATACCGTTCTTCGGTGGCGGCCCAGTCCTTTGTTTCGCTTTCCCCGACAAGGGGGCACACCCAATAGGCCTGCCGCCCCTCTGCAATCGCGTTGCGCAAGTGGGACACCACTTCTTCAAGCCGCTTGTTGGACACCAGAACCGTTTCGATCGGCTTGCGCCCGGCGGGTTTTTCATCCAGCACCGACACGTCCATATCACCGTAATTTGCCAGTTCCAAAGAGCGCGGAATCGGCGTGGCCGTCATAACCAGAACGTCAACTGCCGATCCTTTTTCCCCGAGATCCAGCCGCTGGCGCACCCCGAATCGATGTTGTTCATCGATCACAGCAAGCCGGAGATCCTGGAAGTGGACGTCCTTCTGAAACACCGCATGGGTTCCGACAAGAATCTGGATATTGCCTTTTGCCAGAGCGTCCAGTTTTTTGCGCCGCTCTGCCCCGCTGTCCCGCCCTGTCAGCAGTTCAAGCACAACGCCAGCCTCGGACGCCAGCGGCTGCAGCCCTTCCACATGCTGACGCGCAAGAATTTCAGTCGGGGCCATCAAAACGCCCTGCCCGCCGGATTCCACAGCAGCCAGTAGCGCGATCAGGGCAACAAGGGTTTTTCCGGATCCGACGTCCCCCTGTAAAAGACGGTTCATCCTGCGTTTGCTTGCCATGTCTTCGGTAATTTCCGTAAAGGCCCGCAATTGCGCATTGGTAGGTGCGTAAGGCAATGATTTCAGCACCTTGTTCCGCAGAACCCCTGTGCCCTTGGTCTCCAGCCCTTTGGCGCGGCGCTGGGAATTGCGCGCCAGCGCCAATGTGATCTGATGGGCAAGCATTTCATCATAGGCCAACCGTGCACGGGCCGGCGCAGTGGCCTGAACATCATTATGGGATTCCGGCGCATGGGCAGATTCAACCGCGTCTTTCCACGCAGGCCACCCAAACTTGGCAATAACCGAAGGCGCGATCCATTCTGCAAGCTCCGGTAACAGACGCAAGGCAGACCGGGCAGCCCGAAACACCTGTTTCTGGTTAACCCCTGCCGTCAGCGGATAGAGAGGTTCATTCGCGGGGATCGTTCCCGCCGCATCCAGTGGCAGAATATAGTCCGGATGGACCATCTGGGCGATGCTGTCGAACATTTCAACCTTGCCGGAAACCACACGTTTCTGTCCGCTCGGCAGTTGTTCGCGCAACCAGTCGGAGCGTGCGTGGAAAAACACCAGTTGAAAGCTGGTCTGACTGTCCTGCACCGTCACACGGTAGGGGCGCCCCTTCACCGCGTTCGGCGTGTGAATACCGACGACAACCTCAACCGTCACCACCGCAGGAGGCTCTACGTTCAGAATACTGGACTGCAACTGCCGGTTCACCAGACTATGGGGCAGCAGGAACAGCAGGTCCCGCGGGCGGGTGATGTCAATCTTGGCGTAATTTTGAGCGGTCTTGGGACCGATCCCGTCAAGAACAGTCAGGTCCGCAAAAAGCGGGAAGAGGATTTCGGGACGGCGGCTCATCCTGCCACCCTACCCTGTCGCGCCGATCAGTTCGAGCCAGTCATCTTCGGAAATCATTTCAACCCCGAGGGATTCGGCCTTTTTTGCCTTGCTTCCCGCGCCTGGCCCCGCGATCACCAGATCCGTTTTGGCCGAAACCGAGCCGGACACTTTGGCCCCCAAGGCTTCTGCCCGTGCTTTTGCTTCCGCACGGGTCATCTTTTCAAGCGTGCCGGTAAAGACCACCGTTTTTCCGGCAACTGCACTGCCCGAAGTATCAGGCGCAGAAACGTCCTGAACCTCCAGTTCATTCACCAGCCGCGCCATGGCCTCGCGGGTTGTTTTTGTGTGAAAGGCATCCACCAGTGCCTCGGCCATGACAGTTCCAACGCCGTCAATATTCAACAGATCATCCCAGGCTTCGCCGGTCTTTTCCCGCGCCTGTGTCATCGCGTTAAAGAAATTGTCCCAGCTTGTGTAATGCCGCGCGAGCATCGCTGCACTGGTTTCCCCCACATGGCGAATGCCAAGGGCAAAAATCAGCCGGTTCAGCGGTATCACGCGCTTTTCTTCAATTGCGGCAAACAGTTTGCTTGCAGATTTCTCCCCGAAACCGTCACGGTTTTTCAACTTGGACAGATTGGCCGCATCCCGCTGCGCCAGCGTAAAGATATCCGCCGGCTCCTTCACGGGCAGGCTGGTATCGTTAAAGAACATCTCCACCTGTTTTGCACCCAGTCCATCAATATCAAAGGCTGAACGGGACACAAAATGCTTCATTTTTTCAACGGCTTGTGCGGGGCAGATCAACCCGCCGGAACAATAGGCAACGCTGTCGCCCTCTTCGCGCACCACGTCAGAGCCACATTCGGGACATTGTGTCGGGAATGCAAAAGGAACGGCTCCTTCGGGGCGTTTGGACAGGTCCACATCGCGGATCTTGGGAATAACATCCCCCGCACGATAGACCTCGACCCAATCCCCGACCCGCAAGTCACGGCCCTCACGGATCGGTTCCCCCTTACTATCCCGCCCTGCAATGTAATCGCCGTTGTGAAGCGTTGCATTGGACACGACAACGCCGCCCACCGTTACCGGATGCAATCGCGCCACAGGGGACAGTGCGCCGGTGCGCCCCACCTGAATCTCGATTGCCTCAAGAATAGTGTGGGCAATCTCTGCGGGAAATTTATGGGCAATGGCCCAGCGGGGTGTCGTTGCACGATAGCCCAATCGGGATTGCAAAGTGAGATCGTCCACCTTGTAAACCACCCCGTCAATATCATAGCCAAGCGTGGCCCGCTGTTCTTCGATGCTGTGATAGTGCGCCAACATCGTGGCGGTATCTTTCAGGCGTCTTGTCAGTGGGTTGGTTGAAAACCCCAATCCTTCCAACCGCTTGATGGCATCGAACTGCGTTTCTGCAAGTGGTTCGGAAACCTCGCCCCATGCATAGGCGAAGAAAAGTAGCGGGCGTTGTCGTGTGATATTTGCATCAAGCTGCCGCAGGGAACCGGCCGCTGCATTGCGGGGATTGGCAAAGGTTTTTGCCCCCTTCTGAAGCTGGCTTTCGTTAAGTTTCTCGAAGTCCTGATGGCTCATATAGACCTCGCCGCGCACTTCCAGAATGGCAGGCGCGCCCTTCAGCCTTTGGGGGATATTTGCAATGGTGCGCGCGTTGTTGGTTACATTTTCACCGACCTCACCATCTCCCCGCGTTGCGGCCTGTACCAGTACACCGTCCTCGTATCGTAAAGACAGCGACAACCCGTCGATCTTGGGTTCGGCCGTAAAGGCGATTGCTTCATTGTCGCGCAGTCCGAGATACTTTCGCACCCTAAGGGTAAAATCCTCTACATCTTCATCCGAAAAGGCATTTCCCAACGATAACATACGCTGGCTGTGTTTTACCTTTGCAAAGGCCTCTGAAACAGGCGCCCCGACCTGATCGGACGGGCTGTCTTTTCGCTTCAGTTCCGGAAAACGGGATTCGATTTCTGCATTGCGTAAACGAAGCCGGTCATACTCTGCATCGCTAAGTTTCGGCGCATCATTGGTGTGATAATCTGTGTTTGCTTCGGCCAGAATTCCGGCGAGACGGGCCAGTTCCTGTTCAGCTTCTTCAGCAGATAACTGCGATACCAAACGTTCGTCTGCCATGATCCGATAATCCCCGATGCCTGATGATACCGAACCGTTCTATTTGGCTGTCTGTGTCGGGTCCAGTGGACATTTGGACCAATTGGTATTTTGCAGGAAAAACCTCAAAGCTCCAATTAGAGCATCGTCAGAACGGATTGAGGTTTAAGATTTTAAGATGGAATACCACCCCGTCAGGCTGACGCGACCATCTTAACTGAATCCGGTGCCTCATCGGGATCCCGCAAAACATAACCCCGTCCCCAGACCGTTTCGATATGGTTTTCGCCGCCCGTGGCTTCGGCCAGTTTCTTGCGCAGCTTGCAAATAAACACATCAATGATTTTAAGCTCGGGTTCGTCCATGCCACCGTAAAGATGGTTCAGAAACATTTCCTTGGTCAGCGTGGTCCCCTTGCGCAGTGAAAGCAATTCCAGCATCTGGTATTCCTTCCCTGTCAGGTGGACGGCGTCCTGTCCGACTGACACTGTTTTTGTATCAAGGTTCACAACGATCCGGCCGGTTTCAATCACAGATTGTGCATGCCCTTTGGAACGGCGCACAATCGCGTGAATACGGGCCACAAGTTCTTCGCGGTGGAACGGTTTTGTAAGGTAGTCATCAGCACCGAAACCAAGACCTTTCACCTTTTCCGAAGCATCATCATTTCCGGAAAGGATCAGGATCGGTGTCTGGATTTTTGCCACACGCAACTGGCGCAACACTTCGTGCCCGTTGATGTCTGGCAGGTTCAAATCCAACAGAATAAGGTCGTAATCATAAAGCTTTGCAAGGTCGATACCCTCTTCGCCGAGATCTGTCGCATAGACATTCAGGTTGGCGTTAGACAGCATAAATTCGATACTTCGGGAGGTCGTAGGATCATCTTCAACAAGCAGAACACGCATAACAGTCTCCAGATCGGTCAATTTTTTTTCGCAAGTCCAGTATCCCACAACTTAGTTAAATATGCGTTACATTCTGAAGAAACATATCAATACACGTTAAAGTTGCGTTTATTTTGCAACCTCTGTCGCACAGACGTCAGCTCCGGTATTTCTGGATTGCGGTTACGCGCAGGGCCGCCGGACCATGGCTTTTGACGGCACTGATCCAGCTTGCCAGTTCATCGCGGGTCAGATCATAGGTCTGGCAAGCCTCCGTCGCGGTGATCAACCCGCCTTCCACAGCGGCGACAATAACCGCCTTGCGCCGCGCCACCCAGCGGGAAGTATTCTTCGGCGGGAGGTCAGACCTGCTCAGACGGCTTCCATCCGGCAGTGTTACAAACACGGGTCCTGCGTCCTTTCTTATGTACATGGCGCACCTTCTGACTATTTTCACTGTGGCCAAATTCCGTGCAAACCCCTAATAACCGGTGAACCCTGCCCCTTGAGAACGCTTAGGGTTTTACTATATTCCATATCAAACCTGATCTATCGGGCCGGCAATACGGTCTGGTTCCGGCGGTCAGCCCAGAACACCGGCGATGCAATGGCACTCGACACTCCAAAAAACGAACTGAATTCGATGGGCTTTACCAAAGAGCCGAAAGACACCCGTGTGCTCGTTGCCATGTCGGGCGGCGTGGACAGCTCTGTGGTGGCCGCGCAACTGGCCTCCGAAGGCTATGATGTGGTCGGGATTACGCTCCAGCTTTATGATCACGGCGCGGCCCTCGCCAAGAAAGGCGCCTGTTGTGCCGGACGGGATATCCATGACGCCCGCCGCGTCGCCGAGGAAATGGGCTTTCCCCATTATGTTCTGGATTACGAAAACAAGTTCCGCGAAAGCGTGATCGACGAATTTGCCGACAGCTACCTTGCGGGGGCAACCCCTGTGCCCTGCATCCGGTGCAACGAGCGGGTGAAATTCCGCGACCTGCTGGAAACCGCAAAGGATCTGGATGCCGATTGCATGGCGACAGGCCACTATATCCAGCGGTTTATGGGCGAAACCAAGGCCGAACTGCACAAGGCTGCCGATGGTGACCGGGATCAGAGCTATTTCCTGTTTTCCACAAAACAGGAGCAACTGGACTACCTGCGTTTCCCGCTTGGCCATCTGCGCAGCAAGGCAGAAACCCGTGAACTCGCCCGCAAGTTCGGCCTGCCTGTAGCGGACAAACCGGACAGTCAGGACATCTGCTTTGTGCCAAACGGATCTTACGCCGCAGTGATTGAAAAACTGCGCCCGGGCGCGGCGGATCCGGGCCAGATTGTGCATCTGGATGGCGAGGTTCTGGGAGAGCACAAGGGTGTGATCCACTACACCGTCGGCCAGCGGCGCGGACTTGGTATCGGCGGGCGCGAACCGCTTTATGTGGTAAAGCTGGACGTGGATAAGAAACACGTTATCGTCGGCCCGAAAGAAGCCCTTGCAACGCGCACGGTGCCGGTGCGGGAAATCAACTGGCTTGGCGACGAGCCTTTTGAAAGCCGCGAGGAATGGCATGTTTCCGTGCGGGTGCGCTCCACCCGTGCCCCCAAAGAAGCAATCGTGCGGCCGCTTTCAGCTACAGAAGCCGAGGTAGAACTGCTCTGCCCCGAAGAAGGCGTGGCCCCCGGTCAGGCCTGCGTGTTCTATGAAACCGAAGGTACCCGTATCTGGGGCGGCGGCTGGATCTGGCGCGGCTATTAAATCTTTCACAATTAGGCACATGTTAACATCTGCTTCCTAAGCTGTGCTTGCCGCAGCTTGGGGGACCGGATGAAAGGTGTCGTTTTTGTTGAACTGTTGTCATTGGCGGACTCCCTGATCGGGGAAGATGCTGTTGACGATGTGCTTAATTCTACAAAACTGGCATCAGGCGGTGCCTTTTCCGCTGTGGGAAACTACCCCTGTCGTGAATTAATGGCGTTACTGGACGCGCTTTCACATCACGCCGGTACAACACCCGAGAATTTGCAAACAAATTTCGGAAAATGGATATTCCGCCGTTTTGCCGAGACCCATTCCACTTTCATGGAAGGGAAAACGACCGCATTTCAGATGCTGGACTCAATTGAAGGTGAAGTCCACGTAGAGGTGCGCAAACTCTATCCCGATGCGGAACTGCCGACGTTTGCCACCCGTTACCTATCGGCGCAAAGTTTCGAAATGGTTTATCTTTCCGAACGCCCCCTTGTGGATTTTTGCCAGGGCATGATTGAGGCCTGCATCGAACATTTCGGGGAAACCGCGTTCATATCCCGCACGCCACTCTCTACCGCAGAAGGCTCCGGTGCAACTTTCACCATCCGCCTGACAACGCGACTGGTTGCCTAATGGACTTAATGACTCCACCCTTCGTAAAAGACACCGTGTCGCGACAGCGCTATGAACGGGAAAAGGCTGCGCGGCTGGAGGCGGAATCCCTGCTTGATGTGAAAAGCCGTGCTCTTTGGGAAGCCAATCAAAGACTGATCAGACAGGCGGACGAGCTGGAAAGAATGGTGGCAGACCGTACCACCGAATTGCACAACGCAATGGAGGCTGCCGAAGCAAGCAACAAAGCCAAAAGCGTCTTTCTCGCCAATATGAGCCATGAAATCCGTACCCCCCTGAACGGGGTTCTTGGTATGGCGGAGTCGCTGACGGATACAAACCAGACGGCTGAACAACAGGAAATGACCAACACTATTCTGGAAAGCGGCCGTTTGCTTCTTTCGGTGCTGAGCGACATTCTGGATGTGTCAAAGATCGAGGCGGGTGAACTGACGATAGAAAAGATCCCGTTTGATCTGGTTGCCCATTTCAATGCTGCCAAACAGCTCTACCGTATGAAAGCTGTCAAACAAAACCTTCTGTTTGACATTAAACTCGCCCCTTCCGCGCAGGGCTGGATCAAAAGCGATCCGGTCCGACTGCGCCAGATTGTCGGGAATCTGGTTTCAAATGCTCTTAAATTCACGAGCGAAGGAAAGGTTTGTGTTCGTGTGGAACAGGAAGAGTCCGAAGCCGGAACGTTCCTGACAATCCGCGTGATTGATACGGGGATTGGCATCCATCAGGACAGAGTGAAGCAGCTTTTCCAGCCTTTCAGACAGGCGGACGCCAGTATATCCCGAAACTTCGGCGGCAGCGGGCTCGGGCTCGTGATCTCCCGCCAGATCTGTCGTCTGATGGAAGGCGATCTGACTGTGCGCAGCACATTTGGCGTAGGGTCGGAGTTTACGGCACGGATTAAAGTTGATCCGGCTGTCCGCTCGATTCAGCCGGTGCCTGTGCTGGAAGATGAAGCGTTCAAGTTTTTGGCGTCTCGAAACTGGCGCATCCTTGTTGCGGAAGACAACCGGACAAACCGGCTGGTTCTGGAAAAACAGCTAAAAAATCTGGACCTAGATCTGGTTCTGGTCTCAAACGGAACAGAAGCAGTTGAAATTACAATGGCACGCCCATTCGATCTGATTTTGATGGACATCAACATGCCGGTGCTTGGCGGGATGGAAGCCACAGAAAAAATCCGCCAATGGGAAGAGAATACCGCGCGTCCGCGCACCCCGATCCTTGCGCTGACAGCCAATGCAATGACATATCAGATTGCAGAATACCTTGACGGGGGAATGGACGGCCATCTTTCCAAGCCGTTGAACAAAAGCGTGTTGATCCGCACCCTGTCCGAAACCCTACAGCGCAAGGCAGGGCAATCCTTACCGCCCTAAGTATAATACAGCCCGCGTGAATGACGTCACGCAGTTCCAGGATCGCATTTTTTTGCGACAGCACAACGTTGCAGCGGGTGTCTTTCACTAAACACCCGCTGCCTCGACGATCACCTAGATAAAGGAATCCGGCTCGGAAGCTTTCCGCTCTGCCATATAGGCTTGCAGCGCCTCATCAACGGCGGGGTCAATCGGGGGCTGGGTGTATTCGCTCATCATCCGTTCGATCCGCTCGCTTGCCAGTTGCATGGTGTCTTTGGAACCTTCATCGGACCATGTTTCAAACGGTTTGTAATCCAGCAGCTGTGACTTCCAGAAACTGTCCTTGAAATTCGCCTGCGTATGCGCGCACCCGAGATAATGCCCGCCCGGTCCAACCTCGCGCACGGCATCAAGCGCCTGCCCGTTTTCGGACATATCCACACCATTCGCCAATGAATGCAGCACGCCAAGTTGATCCGCGTCCATCACAAACTTCTCAAACGAAGTAACAAGGCCGCCTTCCAGCCAGCCGGCTGCGTGCAGACAGAAATTCACGCCGCCCAGCAAAGCCGCGTTCAATGTGTTTGCGGTTTCATAAGCCGCCTGCGCATCCGGCAGTTTGGAGCCGCACAGCGCCCCGCCGGAGCGGAACGGCAACCCCAGACGACGGGCCAGCTGCCCTGCACCATAGAGAATTTTCGAAGCTTCCGGTGTGCCAAAGGTGGGCGCACCGGAATTCATGTCGATGGACGCTACGAAGGCCCCGAAAATCACCGGTGCACCCGGATTGCAAAGCTGGTTATAGGCGACACCGGCCAGACCTTCGGCAAGAACCTGTGCCAGCGTACCGGCAACCGAAACCGGCGCCATTGCACCGCCCACGATGAAGGGGGAAACGATGCAGGCCTGATTGTTCTTGGCGTAAACCTCCATCGCGCCCATCATGATATCATCAAACACCAGCGGCGAGTTGATGTTGATCAGCGATGTCATCACCGTCTTGTTTGCAAGGCTTTCCCCGAAAAGGATTTCGGACATCCTAACCGAATCCTCTGCCCGTTCCGGTGCGGTCACAGACCCCATATAGGGTTTGTCCGACAGGGTCATATGGGCGTAAAGCATGTCCAGATGCCGTTTGTTCACCGCAATATCGGTTGGCTCGCAGACGGTTCCGCCGGAGTGGTGCAACCATTTCGACATATAGGTCAGCTTCACCATCTTCTGGAAATCCGCCAGCGTCGCATACCGCCGTCCGCCGTTGACATCACGTACAAAAGGCGGGCCATAGACCGGGGCAAGCACCATGGAATTGCCGCCGACGCGGACATTCCGCTCGGGGTTTCTGGCGTGCTGGATATATTCCGACGGCGCGGTTTTGATCAGTTCCCGTGCCAGACCGCGTGGAATACGCACCCGTTCGCCATCCACATCGGCACCGGCATCCGCCCAGCGTTTCAATGCGGCCGGATTGTCGGGAAATTGCACGCCGATTTCTTCGAGAATGGTTTCTGCGTTGTTTTCGATGATTTGCAGCGCCTCTTCGTTCAGAACCTCGAAATTCGGAATATTGCGCTCGATATATTTTGCCACCTCAAGGCGCACAGCAGTGCGATCGGCGCGACGGGCGGCGCCGCCTCCTCCACCACGGGTTCTACGACGGGTTGCTGGCGCAGCTTCTGACATCTGGGATCACCTTCTGTTCACATCATTAGACGCTGGTTTAGCGTTTTCCTGCGGCCGGTAAGGTGTAAATTCGCCCGTTTCTGGCACAAAGCGACATGGCAGGTCGGATTTCGCCGCCGGTGCGGAAAATTCCTGTCATTTTACCCCTGTGGCAGCCTGCCCGCGACGAATGTGACCTTGCGCGAATCCCAGCTATTTACTATGGGCTTGCCATGACAGATCATGCCCCCCTCCCCGCCGAAACCTTTGACCACGAGAAGCTGCTGATTATTGATTTCGGCTCTCAGGTCACACAGTTGATTGCCCGCCGCCTGCGCGAGCTTAACGTCTATTGTGAAATCCATCCCTTCCAGAACGTAACAGATGAATTTCTGGACGAATTTGCACCCAAGGCGGTGATCTTTTCGGGCGGGCCGGCCTCTGTCATGACCGAAGGGTCCCCACGACCGCCACAAAAGGTGTTTGATCTGGGCGTCCCTATTCTTGGCATCTGTTACGGCCAGCAGGTTATGATGCATATGCTGGGTGGTACGGTGGAGCGCGGGCACGGCACGGCCGAATTCGGACGGGCCTATGTCACCCCCAGCGCGGAGCGGATCGACCTTCTGAACGGCTGGTTCCTGGAAGAGCGCGAACAGGTCTGGATGAGCCACGGCGATCACGTCAGCGCGATTGCTCCGGGTTTTCAGGTTTATGGCACCTCCCCCAACGCACCTTTCGCCATTACGGCCGATCTGGAGCGGAATTTCTTTGCCGTACAATTCCACCCCGAGGTGCACCACACCCCGAATGGCGCAACCTTATATGAAAACTTCGTCAAACTCGCCGGTTTCAGCGGCGACTGGACCATGGAAGCCTACCGCGAGCAGGCCATCGCGACGATCCGCGAACAGGTGGGCGATGCCAAGGTGATTTGCGGTCTGTCCGGTGGTGTAGACAGTTCGGTGGCCGCCGTGCTGATCCACGAAGCCATCGGCGACCAGCTGACCTGCGTGTTCGTAGACCACGGGTTGTTACGTCAGGGAGAGGCCGAAGAGGTCGTGAAAATGTTCCGCGACCATTACAACATGCCGCTGATCCATGCCGACGAACAGGAACTGTTCCTTGGTGAATTGGAAGGCCAGTCCGATCCCGAAACCAAGCGCAAGATCATCGGTAAACTGTTTATCGACGTGTTCCAGAAACACGCCGGTGAAGTGGGCGGGGCCAAGTTTCTGGCGCAAGGCACGCTCTATCCGGATGTGATCGAAAGCGTATCCTTCTCGGGCGGCCCTTCCGTGACGATCAAAAGCCACCACAATGTGGGCGGATTGCCGGAAAAAATGGGTCTGGAACTGGTGGAACCCCTGCGGGAGCTGTTCAAGGATGAAGTGCGCGCGCTGGGCCATGAACTTGGCCTGCCCTCAAGCTTTATCGGACGGCACCCTTTCCCCGGACCCGGTCTTGCCATTCGCTGCCCCGGTGAAATCACCCGCCCGAAACTGGAAATCCTGCGAAAGGCCGATGCGGTTTACATTGACCAGATCCGCAAACACGGGCTTTACGACGAAATCTGGCAGGCCTTTGTTGCCATTCTGCCGGTAAAAACCGTTGGGGTTATGGGTGACGGGCGGACCTATGATTATGCCTGTGCGCTACGGGCCGTGACTTCCGTGGACGGGATGACCGCAGACTATTATCCGTTCAGCCATGAATTCCTTGGCGAAACGGCTACGCGGATTATCAACGAAGTCGAAGGCATCAACCGTGTGACCTATGACATCACGTCGAAACCTCCGGGCACCATTGAATGGGAGTGATCCTGTTCACATGAATTCCATGCGCTTCGCGCGGGGATATTTGACCCAAAAAGAGACGCGCGACAGGGAATAGCTGTGGCGCGTTTTCTTTTGTCAGAACTCCAGTTCCCGCTGAAGTTTGTAATACCGCGCCAACATCGTGATGGCCGCCAGTGTAAGGCCGATCACAAGACCGCCCCAGACGCCCTGAGCGCCGTATCCCATCGGAAACCCGAGGATGTAGGCCATTGGCGCGCCAACACACCAATAGCTGATTACGGCCAGTACCATCGGCACCGTGGTGTCCTTGATCCCGCGCAACATGCCAAGCGCTGCCACTTGCGTGGCGTCAACGATTTGAAAGGCCGCCGATATCATCAACAGCAAGACACCCATCTCGATGATCGCGGGAAGATTGGGCTCAGACGGATCAAGAAACAGCCGCATCAACGTGCGCGGAATGGTCAGATAAAGCGTCATCGTCACAAGCGAAAACAGAAATGCCCCCCAGATCACCACAGCGGCTGCACGGGAGAGCCCCAATTTGTCCTTGCGCCCGAGCGCACGTCCGGCACGGATGGTGCCCACGTTGGAGATGCCAAGCGGCACCATAAAACCGATCGAGGTGATTTGCAGCACAACAGCATGGGCCGCCAGTGCAACAGTGCCCGACCAGCCGATCATCACTGTCGCTGCCGAGAAAAGGCCGGTTTCCGCCAGCAAGGTCAGGGAAATCGGCCAGCCAAGCCTGAAAGTCTCGACAATGGCCTCGCGGTCAAAGCGGAACGGGTTCAGGAACAAATCGTATTTTTTCAGCGCAGGCAGCGCCCAGCAGTACACCAGCAGGTACAAAACATCGATTGTGATGGTGAGGATAGAGGCCCAAGCTGCCCCGCGTGCGCCCATTTCCGGAAAGCCGAAATTACCGAAGATAAAGGCGTAATTGAAAACTACATTGGCCGCTGCCGCAACCAGCGTTGCGATCAGCACAACCTGCGCCCGCTCCAGCGCGGAAAGATAGCTTTTCAGCACCATGATCCAAAGCGCAGGAAACAGGCCGAACACCGCGATTCGCATATAGTCCGAAGCAATCCGTGCGAGATTTTCCTGCTGGCCGAGCAACAGAAGGATGGATTCAATATGCCAGAGCGGCACGGCCAGCAGCAGGCCGTAAATGGTTACGATCCACGCGCCCATGCGGACAGAGCGCCGGACCTGCCGGTGCTTTCCGGCACCAATGGCCGCCGCACACAGGGGCATGACAGCAAAAGCAAAACCCGAACCGACGATAAACACCACGAAATACGCCTGCGTGGCCAGCACCACCGCAGCCAGCGCATCCACCGAATACCAGCCGAGCATCGCCACATCCGTGATATGGGTCAGCATCTGTGCAATATGGCTCCCGACCAGTGGCAACCCGAGTAGTAGAGATGCGCGGATATGGGCGCGCCATGTCATGGGGGGAGTCGTATTCATAGGGCTTGCTCTGTTGACGGTTTCGATAATGTGACCGGCCGGTCGGGAGAAAATTCCGGACTGCGACTAGGGACAGGCACCTATGGAATAGTGTGCCAGCACACCATGATGGTCGGACCCCAGAAGATCAAGAGCCGAAACCCGCCCCTTGCATCCCTTGGGGGCGAGCACATGGTCAATCGGGACCATAACCTGTCCTTCCACCAGAAACGTATCGACGGTCCGTCCGACCCGATTGGTCCGCGTTGCGGTTTCAATCCGTGTCATCGTGTCCGACCATGGCACCATATTGAAATCGCCACCGAGCACTACCGGCCCTGCCAGCCCTTCAAGCACCGGCAGGATGCGTGTCACCTGTTGGGCCTGTTCCAGCGGGAAAGGCCAGCGCAAATGCAGTGTCACCAACCAGACCGGGCCATCCGGCGTGCTGACCTGAACCGCCAGCAATCCGTGGCCTGGCATACAGATCCGGCTGTCGGGAATCGTGTCAAACCTGCTTGCAAGGGCAATCCCGCGCCCGTCGTCCCCGAGACAGACACTTCGGGTGGGATAGTCCTCTTCCAGTGCAACCATCAACCCGTTGGAACGGGGTGTCATTTCCTGAATCGTAATAAAATCGGGATCCTGCTTCTTGATGTCGGCGACAATCTCGGCAGGATCATAAAGCACGTAAAGCAGGTTTTTCTGGTAGTGCGAATAGGGCAGATCCCCTTCCGGCTGCGGAGCGTGATAGCTCCACAGAATGGCACCGCTGGCCGCCGCCCCCATAAGGACGGCAGCAAGGCCGCTGCGGCGCCAACCCGCAAGAATCAGCCCGACACCACAGACGAGAGCGAAAAAGCCGAGGTACAATCGGAACACCGCAAGGCTGTCGCCCAGCGGATGCACTGCACCACCTGCACTTGCAACCAACAAGAGCGGAGGGACAAAGAAGATACACACGACAGCTTTTTTCATCAGGGTGTCTTGGCGCAACTGGAAAAAAGGTGCAACGGTTTC
>JAAEZA010000092.1 GCA_018223125.1 Paracoccaceae bacterium
GTGTAAGTGGACTTCAGCTTGGACATCTGCCGCCAGTCCAGCACCCGCGCAGGCAGGTCATGGCCTTCAGCTGCCAGATCTTCCAGCACGTCAACACCCGTGGAATAGGCGCCGGTTTTGCCTTTTTTGCCACCTTCAAGGGCCATTTCGTCAAACAGGATCTCGCCAAGCTGCTTGGGTGAACCGACATTGAAAGACCGCCCCGCAAGCTGGTGGATTTCGTCCTCCAGCGCGGCCATTTTCTGGGCGAAATTGTTGGACATCCGGCTCAGCACATCGCGGTCCACCTTGATGCCGTTCATTTCCATTCCGGCCAGCACAGGCACCAGAGGCCGTTCCAGCGTTTCATAGACCGTCGTCACCTTGCTGCTGTGCAGTTGCGGCTTGAACATCTGCCACAGGCGCAGGGTAATATCCGCATCCTCGGCCGCATATTTCACCGCTTCGTCAATCGGCACCAGATCAAAGGTCCTGGCCGATTTTCCCGTGCCCAGAAGAGATTTGATGCTGATCGGCTTGTGATCGAGATAGCGTTCGGACAGCGCGTCCATCCCGTGATTGTGCAACCCGCCGTGCAACGCATAAGACAGCAGCATCGTGTCATCAATCGGGGCGATCTCGATCCCCTGACGGCGCAGGATTTTCAGATCGTATTTCATATTCTGGCCGATCTTCAGGATCGCGGGGTCTTCCAGAACCGGCTTAAGCGCGGCCAGCGCCTCGGCCGCATCCATTTGTCCTGCGGCCAGCTCGGCACCACCGAACAGATCGCCCTCGCCGTCCTTATGGGCCAGCGGGATGTAACAGGCCTCGCCCGCCTCAACCGCCAGACAGATACCCACCAGATCGACGACCATTTCGTCCAGTCCGGTGGTTTCCGTATCCACCGCCACAACACCCTTGTCGCGGATCCTGTCGATCCAGACTTGCAGGGCTTCCATATCGCGCACACATTCGTATTTATCCGCATCAAAGCCGACAGCCGCCGATGCAGGCACCGGCGCTGATCCCAGAACCTCGGGTTCCGCAATCACCGGCGGTTCTACGCCCAGTTTTCCGGCAATCCGTGCGGACAGCGTGCGAAACTCCATTTGTGTCAGAAAACCCAGACAGGTTTCCGGATCAGGATCACGCACTTCCATTTCGGCGAAATCAAAAGGCACCGTCATATCCTGCTTCAGCGTCACAAGATCGCGACTGATGCGGATTTGATCGGCGTAATCAATCAGGGTCTGGCGGCGTTTGGGCTGTTTGATTTCTGCGGCCCGTTCCAACAGGCTGTCGAGATCACCATATTCATTGATCAGCAGTGCGGCCGTTTTGATCCCGATACCGGGCGCGCCCGGCACATTGTCAACCGAATCCCCAGCCAGAGACTGCACGTCCACCACACGGTCCGGCCCGACGCCGAATTTTTCTTCGACCTGTTCCACACCGATCCGCTTGTTCTTCATCGCGTCGAGCATTTCGACACCATCGCCTACAAGCTGCATCAGGTCCTTATCCGAACTGATGATCGTCACCCGCGCTCCGGCATCGCGTGCCTGAACCGCCAAAGTCGCGATAATGTCATCGGCTTCAAATCCGTCTTCTTCGATACAGGCAAGATTGAAGGCCCGTGTCGCCTCCCGCGTGAGCGGGAACTGGGGCACCAGATCCTCGGGCGCGGGCGGGCGGTTCGCCTTATATTCGGGATAGATGTCACTGCGGAAGGTCTTGCCCTTGGCATCAAAGATCACAGCACAGTGAGTTGGTGCATCATGGCCCTTATTGTCCTCGACAAACTTGAACAACATATTGCAAAAACCGCTGACCGCACCGACGGGAAGTCCGTCCGACTTGCGTGTAAGGGGGGGCAGCGCGTGATAGGCCCGGAAAATAAACCCCGAACCGTCAATTAAATGAAGATGATGCCCTTTACCGATGCTACCCACGACCCTACCTTTTTATGAACCAAACAGTCAGCGACCAGATTAGATGAACCTCCCCTCCAAGGCGATAGCCATTTTGCTGCTTTGTGCACCTTCTGCCCTTGCAGCCTCGCAGCCCAGAACCTGCGTATTCGACCCGGAATCACCGCAGAACTGCGTCCGGTTCGTCGGGTGTATCCACGATGAAGGGGAGTATTTTTACGGCACCGTTATCGGCCAGACTTCGGGCACCCTGTCGGGCCGAACCAGCGAAGGCGAGACCTGCTTTGGCACATGGGCCAATGAAGACGGAAAAACCAGCGGTGCCAGCACCCTGACCTGCGGGCCGGAAAGCGCGCGTTTCAAGTATTTTGCCCGCAGCAACGATTTTAACGTAGTGTCCGGTGTGGCGATTTCGGACAAGGGGCGCCGGATGATGTCTTGGGCGGGTGCGGATCTGGAAGGATACCTGCGGGTCAAATTTCCGAACGCGACGGAAACCGGCCTTCAATGCGGCGACAATTGGGTTCCCCTGCCCGACCTGCCGAAAACGGAAACAGGCGACTGAGCCTGTCATCCGCCCAGCCGCCTGTCCAATACATCTGTCGCCAGCGCGAACCGGATTAATGTCCGGTGTCAGCGCCTTCCCTGATTACATATTTGCAGTCGCAATAGGGGCACTCGACCCAGCCGGTATCATGCGGGATTTGCAACCACACGCGGGGGTGGCCGCCGATACCGCCGTCACAGGCCACACGGTAGCTGTCTACTTCTTTCACTTCCGGTGCTTCGATAGTCATATCACTGGTTCCTGCAAGTTGGTGTTCCCCTTCAAATAGTGGCAAACGCCCCGAAGGAAAAGGGTATTCTGGTGCCTGCGGCCCCGCAACGCCCTGTTCAGGACGCAGCCTTTGCCACCATACGGCCCATGTTCCGCCCCCCCAGCACATGGACATGTAAATGGGGGACTTCCTGAACGCCGTTTTCTCCGGCATTTGCGATCATCCGGTAGCCTTCACCGTCCGACGGTGCCACACCCAGCATGTCACAAACCTTGCCAACAGCCCGCGTGAAATCAAGGATCTCTGCATCCGATGCGGTATTGGCAAAATGATCATAAGTCACATAGGCACCTTTGGGGATCACCAGCACATGTTCGGGGGCTTGGGGTTCGATATCGCGAAAGGCCAGCGAATGATCTGTTTCCAGCACTGTCGTATTGGGAATTTCACCCCGCAGGATTTTGGCAAAGATGTTCTGGTCGTCGTAAGTATAGGGCATGTCAGGCGTCCTTAGTCTGCAAACAAGTAAGGGGTATGGGCGATCTCGCGCGCTTTGTCTTCGGTGATATCCATGAAGGTTGAGATCTGCATGATGTTGTCTTCCGGTTCGTTCTGATCGGAAATACTGTAAAAATGGGGATAGTTCCGGTCCCGTATTGCATTGCTTTCATAAGAAAAGTCCATGCGAATGGTGGGAATGATCCGCTTCAGCGTGTCTTCGGA
>JAAEZA010000039.1:0-20448 GCA_018223125.1 Paracoccaceae bacterium
TGTCACAGGCGCAATCCGTAGTGGAGCGTCGCAATACGATCCCTATTCTGGCCAACGTGCTGATCGAAGCCGAAGGCAATACCGCAAGCTTCCGCGCCACGGATCTGGATATAGAGGTTGTGGACAAGACTCCTGCCATGGTGGAACGGTCCGGTTCAACCACGGTGGGCGCCCACACACTGCACGAAATCGTGCGCAAACTGCCTGACGGTGCGATGGTTGACCTGCTGGATGACGGCGCATCCGGCCGGCTTGAGGTTAGCGCGGGACGGTCCAACTTCTCTCTGGCGACGCTGCCAAAGGAAGATTTTCCGGTTATGGCCACCTCGGATTACGACTGTAACTTCACCGCGAATGCAGCGGTGTTGCGGCGTCTGTTCGACAAATCGAAATTTGCCATCTCGACCGAAGAAACCCGCTACTACCTGAACGGTGTGTATATGCATGCAGCCGATCGGGACGGCGAGAAAGTCCTGCGTTGCGTGGCTACGGATGGCCACCGTCTTGCACGCATTGATGCACCCCTGCCGGAAAATGCAGAAGGCCTGCCCGGTGTGATTGTCCCGCGCAAAACCGTGGGCGAGCTGCGCAAGCTGCTGGAAGATGACGACGCGGATATTGCTGTATCCGTGTCCGAAACCAAAGTGCGCTTTGCCACGCCGGAAATCACCCTGACGTCCAAGGTGATCGACGGGTCCTTCCCTGATTACACACGGGTTATACCCCAAGGCAACACGCGCCGTCTGGAAGTGGACGCGGCAGAGTTTGCCAAAGCCGTGGACCGTGTTTCAACCGTGTCGAGCGAACGTTCCCGCGCGGTGAAACTGGCACTGGACGAAGACCGGCTGATCCTTTCGGTAAACGCACCGGACAGCGGGGCCGCCGAAGAGGAACTGGCCGTGGCCTATGGCGACGAACGGCTGGAAATCGGCTTTAACGCCAAATACCTGCTGGAAATTGCGGGACAGGTGGACCGCGAAAATGCCGTGTTCATGTTCAACTCTTCCGGCGACCCGACTTTGATGCGGGAAGGCAACGATGAAACCGCGGTCTATGTCGTGATGCCGATGCGGGTGTAAGTTGCCCGCAGCCCCGACACTCGCGCTGCAAAGCCTGACGCTTTCCCATTTCCGATCCCACAAGATGACCCGTCTGGAAACAGACGGGCGTCCGATTGCGATCTACGGGGCAAACGGGGCAGGCAAAACCAATATCCTTGAAGCGATCTCGATGCTTTCGCCGGGACGCGGGCTGCGCGCGGCAAAGGTGGATGAACTGGCCCGTGCACCGGAATCAGTGGGCTGGAAAATCTCGGGCGTGCTCCAAAGCCTTAACCAGATACATGAAATCGAGACCACTTTCGCGGGCAGCGGATCGCGGGTAGTGCGGATTGACGACAAGAACACATCACAGGCCGCCTTGGGGCGTGTAGGGCGGGTTGTCTGGCTGGTGCCGGTGATGGACAGGCTTTGGGTCGAAGGGGCCGAAGGGCGCAGGCGGTTTCTCGACCGGCTCGCGCTCAGCTTTCATCCGGGCCATGCGGATGCAAGCCTGACCTATGAAAAAGCCATGCGCGAACGCAACCGGATGTTAAAGGATCAAGTGCGCGATCCCGCATGGTACAGCGCCGTTGAATCCCAGATGGCCCGCGCCGGTGCGCAAATCCACGCCAACCGCACCGAAGCCCTGACTTTACTGCAAGCAGCGCAGGACAAGGCGGACACGGCCTTTCCGGCAGCGCACTGCACCCTGACCCACGCCGACGGCATCGCCCTGCCCGAAAGTGACGAAGAACTGGCCGCCGCCTTTGCAGCCAACCGCAACCGTGACCTGATGGCCGGTCGCACCCTGATCGGCCCCCACCGCACCGATCTGGAAGCGGTCTATGTCGCCAAAGGTATCGCGGCACGCAGCTGTTCCACCGGAGAACAGAAAGCCCTGCTTATTTCGCTTGTTCTGGCCAACAGCCGTGCACTGGCACAGGAATTTGGCGCCCCGCCGATCCTGCTGCTTGATGAAGTCGCCGCCCATCTGGACGCCAGCCGCCGCGCCGCCCTGTTCGATGAGATCTGCGCCCTTGGCGCACAGGCCTGGATGACAGGAACAGGGCCGGAGTTGTTCACCGACTTCGGCCCCCGTGCAATGCGACTTGCAGTACGCGAAGAAAACGGGCTTTCTGCGGTGGACACACATTAACGGAATATTGAGACTTCGCCGCAATCCCTCATGCCCCGACGATCCGCCAGAAAGGCCGCCCGATGACACCACAACGCGTCACGATGATAACCTTGTCGGTTCAAAACATTACGGCATCCCGTGACTTCTATCTGAAGCTGGGGTGGCAGGAAGCTGAAGGCGGCACTGAAAACATAGCCTTCTTCAAACTGCGCGGATTGCTCCTGTCGCTTTACAGCCGGGATGCGCTGACCAACGATATCGGCTTGCCAATTGCCCCGCGCACGACAGGGTCAATCACACTGGCAACCAACTATGACAGCCCCGCCGCTGTGGATGCCGCCTTTGACGTCGCCCTGGACGCGGGCGCCATAGAAGTGGGCAAACCGGCAGAAACAAACTGGGGCGGTTATTCCGGCATGTTTGCCGATCCGGACGGCCATCTTTGGGAATATGCCCATAACCCCTTCTGGACCTTTGATGCAGACGGCTATCTGACAGGCGACGCATGAGTATTTCCCCGATTGACCTGCTTTTATATGCAGGTGCCATTTTCCTTTTGTTCCTGACCCCCGGCCCTGTTTGGGTCGCGTTGATTGCACGCGCGGTCAGTGGCGGCTTTCACAGCGCATGGCCGCTCGCGCTCGGCGTGGTGGTGGGCGATGTGCTCTGGCCGCTGGTTGCGGTTTTCGGGGTCAGTTATCTGGTGTCGGTCTACGCGGATTTCATGATCGTGCTGAAATACATCGGCGCAGTGATGTTCCTGATCATGGGTGTCGGCCTGCTGCGCAAACCGATGCAAACGCTGGAAGAGGGCAATTCCCGCCTGACCCGCCCGGGCATGTGGGCCGGTTTTATCGCCGGTGTACTGGTAATCCTGTCCAACCCCAAGGCGATCCTGTTTTATATGGGCGTCCTACCCGGCTTCTTCGACTTCCGCACGATTACCGTGCTCGACATTGCGGCGATCTGCATGATCTCTCTCATCGTTCCGCTTTTGGGCAATCTGATGCTCGCCCTGATGGTGGACCGGATGCGGCGCTTCCTGTCCTCTCCCAAAGCTGTGCGGCGGCTTAATCAGGTCTCCGGCGCTGCATTGATCGGGGTCGGGGTGCTGATCGCCTTAAGCTGAAACGGCCGCGCGAAACGGCCGGGTTGTCGTGGATATTTAAAGAAAATGGAGCCTGCTTCGCCGTCATTTCCAACCGCTCCGGATCGGGCGCGCTTCGGGCGGTTTTCCACCACAAAATATTGTGTCTTTGACGTGACATTCTCTCGGTAAACCGCTATAAATTGGGAAAAATCCCAGAAGGCGTATCCATGTCAGAAGAGCAAATTTCACCGGAAGAATACGGTGCCGATTCTATTAAGGTTCTCAAAGGCTTGGAGGCTGTTCGCAAACGGCCCGGCATGTATATCGGTGACACCGACGACGGGTCGGGTTTGCACCATATGGTCTATGAGGTCGTGGACAACGGCATTGACGAGGCGCTTGCCAAACATGCGGACTTTGTTTCGGTGACAATTCACGCCGATGAAAGCGTTTCCGTGCGGGATAACGGGCGCGGTATTCCGGTTGGCATTCACGAAGAAGAAGGTGTCTCTGCGGCCGAAGTGATCATGACCCAGTTGCACGCGGGTGGCAAATTCGACAGTAACTCCTACAAGGTGTCAGGCGGTCTGCACGGGGTTGGTGTTTCGGTTGTGAACGCGCTGTCGGACTGGCTGGAACTGCGCATCTGGCGGGATGGCAAGGAGCACACGGCGCGGTTTGAGCACGGCGATACGGCCCGTTCCCTTTCTGTGGTGGGCGATGCCAACGGCGAAACCGGTACAGAAGTCCGCTTCATGGCCTCGACCGAGACATTTTCCAACCGTGACTACAGCTTCAAGACGCTCGAAAACCGTCTGCGCGAACTGGCCTTCCTGAACTCCGGCGTGAAAATCATCCTGCGGGACGAACGCCCTGCCGAGCATCTGGAAAGCATTCTGCAATATGAGGGCGGCGTGAAGGAGTTCGTGAAATTCCTCGACCGTTCCAAAACCGGCCTGCTGTCCGAACCGATCTATGTGGTTGGCGAAAAGGATGACATCGGCGTAGAGGTGGCGATGTGGTGGAACGACAGCTACAACGAAATGGTGCTGCCTTTCACCAACAACATCCCCCAGCGGGATGGCGGCACCCATATGGCGGGTTTCCGCGGCGCACTGACCCGCACCATCAACAATTACGCCCAGTCCAGCGGCATCGCCAAAAAAGAAAAGATTTCCTTCTCCGGTGACGATGCCCGCGAAGGTCTGACCTGTGTCTTGTCGGTGAAAGTACCGGACCCGAAATTCTCCAGCCAGACCAAGGATAAACTGGTCAGTTCTGAAGTCCGCCCCGCGGTTGAGGGTCTGATGAACGAAAAACTGGCCGAATGGTTTGAAGAAAACCCTGTCGAGGCAAAAGGCATCGTCTCCAAGATCGTAGAGGCTGCACTGGCCCGCGAGGCTGCCCGCAAGGCGCGCGAGTTGACACGGCGCAAGACAGCCTTTGGCGGCACCGGACTGCCCGGCAAGCTGGCTGACTGTCAGGAACGTGATCCGTCCAAATCCGAAGTCTTCATCGTGGAGGGTGATTCCGCGGGTGGTTCTGCCAAACAGGGTCGCTCCCGCGAAAATCAGGCGGTTCTGCCGCTGCGAGGTAAAATCCTTAACATCGAGCGGGCACGCTTTGACAAAATGCTGTCGTCCGAGCAGATTACAAACCTGATCACCGCCCTTGGGACCGGGATCGGGCGCGATGAATTCAACATCGACAAGCTGCGCTATCACAAGGTCATCATCATGACCGATGCGGACGTGGACGGTGCACACATCCGCACATTGCTGCTGACATTCTTCTTCCGCCAGATGCCCGAACTGATCGAAGGCGGTTACCTCTACATTGCCCAGCCGCCGCTGTATAAAGTGGCACGGGGCCGGTCAGAAGTGTATCTGAAGGACCAGCAGTCCCTTGAAGATTATCTTGTAAATCAAGGCATTGAAGGAAGTTCCCTGCGGCTGTCCGACGGGACGGTCATCACCGGCGCCGATCTGGCCCGCGTCGTTGAGGAAGCCCGCAAGGTGAAGTTCCTGCTGAATGCCTTCCCGACCCATTACAACCGCCATGTGCTGGAACAGGCCGCCATTGCCGGTGGTCTGGTGCCGGGCCGCGTGGATGAAAACGCCCAAGGCGTGGCGGATGCAGTGGCCGCGCGTCTGAACAAGGTTTCGCTGGAATACGAACAGGGCTGGACCGGCCGGATCACACAGGACCACGGACTGCGCTTTGCCCGTATCCTGCGCGGTGTTGAAGAAAGCCACACGCTGGACGGTAAATGCCTGCGCAGCAGCGAGTCTCGCAAACTCGGCGGTCTGACAGAGAGCCTGCAAGAGGTTTATGGTTCTATCGCGACCTTCACCCGCAAGGACAAATCCCAACCTGTCTTCGGCGCGACCGACCTGTTGTCCCTGGTCATGGAAGAAGGCGAAAAGGGTCTGTCCCTGCAACGGTATAAAGGTCTGGGAGAGATGAATCCCGACCAGCTCTGGGAGACAACACTCGACCCCGAAGCCCGCACCCTGCTGCAGGTCCGTGTTGAAGATATCGCCGATGCAGATGATCTGTTCACGAAGCTGATGGGTGACATAGTTGAACCCCGCCGCGACTTTATTCAGCAGAATGCCCTGAGTGTGGAAAATCTGGATTTCTGATCTGGTGTTGGATCGCGTGTAATCATGCGCGATCCCCATGAGTTTGCGCGTCGCGGATAGCGGTGAATCACTGCGCCCTTTCGCATCTGACACTGCTTTCGCGCAACCGACGCAACTGTTGCGAATTTTCGAAACAGCTTTGTTTTACGTCTGGACAACGGGGCGCAAAAAGACAGCCCTCTCGCGCTGCAAAAGGGTCCGCCGCTGCTGCGCCCAGCTTTTGTTTGGGCAGGCCCACTTGCGGATCGGGCAGCAAGGTCGCAGACAGGAGGGCGCGGCTGTACGGATGGCAGGCATCCGCAAAGAGAGCATCCGTCGCAGCTTCTTCGATTTTCTGCCCGAGATACATGACAGCCACATGATCGGCCAGATGCTCGACCACGGCGAGGTTATGGCTTACAAACACCATTGTGAGTCCGAGGTCTTTCTTCAGCGAAAGCAACAGGTTAATGATTTGCGCCTGTACAGAGACATCAAGCGCCGACGTCGGCTCGTCACAGATCAGAACGCGGGGTCCGAGGATAAGGGCGCGGGCGATGGCGACCCGCTGACGCTGACCGCCCGACAGTTCGCCGGGGTAGGCATCGGCCAATCGTGTAGGCAGCCCCACCAGATCGAGCATCCTTTTAACCTCTGCATCGACATTCGTGCCGCCGTGCAATCGCAGCGGCTGGCCAACCAGTGTCTGGATGCGCTTGACCGGATTGAGCGAGGCATTGGGGTTCTGAAACACCGGCTGGATCAGCCGCACACGATCGGCAACCGGCATCGCGCCGATCTTTTGGCCTGCAATCTCGACCTCACCACAATCAGGTTTTAGCAGTCCCAGCATGATACTGACGGCCGTGCTTTTGCCACAGCCGGATTCACCGACGAGACCGAGCGTTTCGCCCTCAGCCACGTTCAGCGACAGGTCATTGACTGCCACCAGTTCTTCGGTTGGGGCGAACATACCACGGCGCAAGCGATAGGTTTTGCGGATGTTGCTCATGCGGATCATCGGGATCGGGGCGGTCATGCTGGCACCTCTGCTGCTTTGACACATTCAACTGAATGGCCCTTTCCGATACTGACAAGTGGCACCGGATCGTGAACACACTCCGGTCCGGCAATAGAGCAGCGATCACGAAAGGCGCAGCCCTGCATCGTGCCAATCAGTCCCGGCACACGTCCCGGAATGGCAGGCAATTCACTGCCCCGCCGGGTGACACCCGGAACCGGAATGGCAGCAAGCAACCCTTTGGTATAGGGGTGGCGCGGCGCGGCAAAGAGCTCCACAGCGGAAGCGCGTTCCGCGATCCGGCCAGCGTACATCACCGCGACAGTGTCGGCGATGGCCGCAACCACCCCCAGATCGTGGGTAATCAGCAAAAGCGACAGGCCAAGATCGGCTTGCAGTTCGCCCAGAAGCGTCAGGATCTGGGCCTGAATGGTCACGTCCAGCGCCGTCGTCGGCTCGTCCGCGATCAGCAAACCGGGCCTTCCCATCAGTGCCGAGGCGATCATGATACGCTGGCGTTGCCCGCCGGAAAACCCGTGCGGGTATTGTGTAAGCCGTGCTGCCGGATTAGCGATTCCCACGCGGTCGAGCATCTCGATTGCGCGGGCGTCAGCTTCGCTCCGGCTCAATTTTTCGTGTCGCATGACGCCTTCGGTCAGTTGCCGCCCTATTGTAAGCGTCGGGTTCAGCGCGCTGGTCGGATCCTGAAAGATCATCGCCACATCGCGGCCGCGCAGCTTTGCCAGTTTGGCGTCGGTCTTGGTACCAAGGTCCTGCCCCGCCATCTCGAAACGGTCGCTTGTAACCTTTGCGTAGCGCGGCAGCAGCCCCATGATCGAAGTCGCCGTCAGCGATTTACCGCAACCCGACTCACCCACAAGGCAGAGCGTCTCTCCCTTGGCGATCTGTAGATCCACACCCCGAACCGCGTTCAACATGCCTCTGTCGGTGGGAATCGACACCTTCAGATTGCGTATATCAAGCATCATCTCGGTCATTTGCGTGCAGGCCCCGTTATATCGCGCATTCCGTCGCCAAACAGGTTTACCGCCAGCACCAGCACACAAAGCGCCGACCCGGGCAGAGCGATCAGCCATGGATCAAACAGAATATTGTCGCGGCCTTCGGAAATCATCAGCCCCCAGCTTGGCGTCGGCGGACGCACCCCGAGCCCGAGGAAGGACAAGGCCGCTTCCAGCAGGATCACGTTTGCAACCTCCAGCGACACGACGACAAGGATCGTGGCGCGCATGTTGGGTAAAATTTCGCGGAACAGGATAAGCGTCCGGCTGGCCCCGATAGCCCGCAGGCCCATGATGAATTCCTGATGCCGCAGGCTTTGTGCGGCAGCGCGGGTGACGACGGCAAACCTGTCCCACAAAAGCAGCCCCAGCACCGTTATCAGCGTCGTCAGGGATGCTCCGCCCAAGGCCACAGCCGCCAGCGCGACCAGCACGATGGGCAAAGACAAACGCGCTGTGATGGTGAAACTGATAACCATGTCGATCCAGCCGCCGAAATACCCCGCAACCAGCCCGAGCGTGATGCCGATGAAGCCGGAGACGAGGATCACGCCCAGACCGACCCCCAGAGACACCCGCGCCCCATAAATCATGCGCGACAGGTAATCGCGTCCAAGGTGATCGGTTCCAAGCAGATGCTCCGGCACCGAACGGTCGTGCCAGAAAGGGGGCAGCAGTCGTCGGGTCAGGTCCTGTGCAATCGGATCATGGGGCGCAAGCAACGGCGCGAACACAGCAATCAGGATAATAATCGCCAGAAGTGTGCCGCCGATCAGAGTGCCCGTATTGCCGCGCATTTTGCGCCAGACCGTCGGGCGGGCGGTTTCCACATTCGCATCGGACATCAGGAGTTCCCTCTCAAGCGCGGATCAAGCACCGCGTTCAGGATATCGGCCAAGGTGGTCAGGACCACATAAAGCAGCGAAAGTACCAGAATGATCGCCTGTACCACCGGAAGGTCACTGCGCAGCAGCGATTCCCAGGCCAGTCGCCCCAGCCCGTTCAGCGCGAAAACACTCTCAATCACGATGGAGCCTGACAAAAGCTGCCCTAGTTGCACCGCCGCCAGCGACACCAGTGGCAAAACCGCATTGCGCAGGGCATGGCGCGAAATCACCAGATGCATCGGCAGTCCTTTGGCCCGCGCGGCCCGCACGTAATCGGTGGCCAACACATCGATCATTCCCGAACGCGTAATACGCATGAGTTCGGGTATGGCATAATAACTCAGCACGATGACCGGCAGGATGTAACCCTGCCATGTGTCCGCACCCGAAATCGGAACCCAGCCATACCAGACGCCAAAGACAACGATGGCCATCAAGCCCAACCAGAAACTCGGTATTGCCTGACCCGAAACGGCAATCACCAGCGCAAAGCGGTCAAGCCATCCGTTCGGCCGGAGCGCCGCGGCAACCCCTAAAGGCACCGCGATCACCAAGGCCACCAGAAATGAAATGAAGCCGAGCGTCAGTGTGACGCCGACACGGTTGCCGATGATCTCGGTCACCGGCACATTGAAATAGATGCTCTGCCCCAGATTGCCGGTCAGGGCATTTCCGATCCAGTCAAGGTATTGAACGATCAAAGGCCGGTCAAAGCCATAGGCCACACGGATCGCCTCGGCATCCTCGGCCCGGCCACCGGCTCCTGCGATGGCAATCGCAGGGTCACCCGACACGAACATCAAGCCAAAGCTCAGCGCCGAGACGGTCAGGCAGACAAGAAGCGCCACAAGCAGACGTTTGGAGATGAAAGAGAGCATAGGTCTTTCCGTTATTGGGGCCGGACGTCAGGGAGAAAACCGTCCGGCCCGTTACGTTGGCAGCGCCAGCTTACTTCCAGCTTGCAGCCCACCAACGGGCAAACTCGTCAGGGTGCGGAGTGAAGTCCAGATCGTTGGACAGACCATAGTTGACGTTGAAGTTGTACATCGGCATCCAATAGGCCTCTTCCGCAATCTTCTTGACCGCCATGGAATAGTTCTCTGAACGCACATCACGGTCCGATGCCGTGTCGGCCTCGGTCAGCCATTCGGCCAGTTCCGCGTCCTGCACAAGGTCATCCGCGCCGCCGCCAAAGAAGTTTGACAGGATAAACGCGGTGTCACCTATACCGTAGCTGCCCCAGTTTGAGAAGAACGCCGGAAGTTCCTTGGCCCGCCATTTGCCGATACCGGACGAATACTGCTGCTCGTTCAGCTCCAGCGTCACGCCGACTTTGGCAAGGTCTGCGGCCACAGCTTCGGCTGTCGGGCGCGGCATGGCGGCAAAGACCATTTCCATTGTGAAACCGTCTTCATAACCGGCTTCCGCCAGCAACGCCTTGGCTTTTTCCGGATCGTATTCATAGGCCGCCACATCCTGTTCGCAGCCGAATTGCGCAGGGTTGCAGGGGGTGTTCAGCACTTTGGACGCGCCACCGGCAAAGGCGTCAACAATCGCGCCACGGTTGGTGGCGTGGATCAAAGCCTGACGTACACGTTTGTCGGCAATCGGCGAGTCTCCGGCCATCGCCTCGGGCGCAAAGCCGACATAGCCGATACGCATGATTGGCGCGCTGATGATCTGCACTCGGCTCTCAAGTTTTGCCGCCTGATCCGGCGGAATGCGCCAGATCCAGTCCAGCGAACCGGACATCAGTTCGGCATATTGTGTGTTCATTTCCGGAATGGTGCGAACAGATATCTTGTCGATGCTAGCGCCGGATTTGGGGCTGCCTTCGTAGTGATCTTCGAACCGTTCCATTTCATACCGGATACCCGGTTCCTGACTGATCAGCTTGTAAGGGCCGGTTCCGATCGGGGTTGCGGCCATACCTGCAGAGCCGTTTTCGGCAAAGAAGGCGTGAGGATAGATCGGTAGCGCGTCAGCCAGCATCTCGATCGCACCGGCAAAGGGTTTGGACATGTTGATTCGGACTTTGTAATTATCCAGCTTCTCGACGCTGTCGATCCAGTCGACCGAGATCGAATAGCGGGTGCCGTATTCCGGTGTGATCACGGTGTTAAGGGTTTCAACCACGTCATCCGCTGTGAAATCGGCGCCATTGTGGAATTTGACACCCTGACGCAGGTTGAATTCCATCGTCAGCGGGCCGGTGAATTCCCAGGATTCAGCCAGAGCCGGAACGATCTCTCCGGTGTCGAGGTTCTTGTAGAGCAACCCGTCATAGATGTGCCGTGCAAGGATCAGGCCCTGACGTCCGGCGATCTTATAGGTATCGAGCGGCTCCGGTTCGGCAGCGAAAGCTACGTTGAGCGTGTTAGAGGCCTTATCGGCAAGGGCCGGTGTGCCAAGTGTCAGCGCCGTGCTGGCAGCAAGGGCGGCCATTACAGTGAGGCCTTTCAGGGTAAAAGTCTGTGTCATGTATCTCTCTGTCGGTTGAGTGAAGGGGAGGTGGTTTACGCCGGTTTTCCGGTTCTAAGCGGGCTGTTTTGCACCCCGCGCTATTTCGGCCAGTGTTTCGCCAGCACGCAGTCGTTCAAGGATCGTGACCTCTTCCTCCTGCATTTTACGGGCGCGTTCGACGTAGGCTGCGGCCTGATCTTTGTCCAGTACGGCAACCCCGTTTTCGTCAGCCAGAATGATATCGCCGGGCCGGACGGAAACACCGCCACACCCTACGGTCACGTTGAAATCCCCGCCAAGCCCGCGCGGCTTGGTGGTGATCGGTGAACGTCCGCGGCACCAGACTGGAAAGTCTTCTTGTTCGATGGCGGAGCGGTCGGTGACAAAACCGTCGATCACCGCTCCCACCACGCCGCGTGCCTTGGCGGCTGCCGTCGTTACGGCGCCCCAGCAGGCGTGACGAAGATCGCCGCAACGGTCGATGACAATGACCTGTCCGGGCTTTGCGACGGACAGTGCCTCGGTCAGCATCGCCCCATCATCGCCAAGCATCCGCACGGTCAGGGCAGGCCCGAAAACTCTTCGCGCTGGCAACAGCCCCTGCAACGCAGGCGACATAAAGCCTGATTCAAGGAAATGACCCAGCGTTGCGGTTTCGATGTCCGAAAGGTCGATTTGAGATGTCATGCCCTGTCCTGTCGCCTGATTTGTGGGAAAAGGATGGCGGCGGGACAGCCACAGGGTCAAATAGCCGGAGGTTATGGCAAGCATAATCTCCGGCACAAACTGGGCGTTCAGACCGCCGCTGTGATGATGAATTCTACCTTGTATTCCGGCGTGGCCAACTTGGCTTCGCCACAAGCGCGCGCTGCCGGATTGGCAGGATCAATCCACGCGTCGTAGACCGTGTTCATTCCGTCGAAATCGGCCATGTCAGCAAGCCAGATGATGACTTGCAACAGCTTTGACTTATCACTGCCTGCTTCTGCAAGCAGGCGGTCGATGGAGTCCAGACAATCCTGGGTTTGGGTGGCGATATCGGCACCGGCAGTGCCGACCTGACCGGCAAGATATATGGTGTTGTTGTGAACGACGGCCTGGCTCATGCGGGGGCCGCTGTGCAAACGGGTGATGCTCATGTTTTTCGCTTTCTGATGAAATGAAAGGCAAGTTTATACTGAAACGGGCAATGCGCACAGTTGCACCCCATAGCCTGAAGCAATTTCAAGCATTGCCATTGACTATGCCGGGATTGGTGAAAATAGGGTACCCTCAGACAACCCTAACATGAAAACGAATCGCCCGTATGAAAACCCAAACGCAATCCGACCTGAACTGGAACCTGCTGCGCATGTTCTACATGATTGCGAAAGAGCAAGGCATCACCAAAGCCGCCAACCGGCTTGGCCTGAGCCAGCCCTCCGTAAGCAACGCGCTGCAAAAGCTCGAAGCCCAGCTCGGTTGCCAGTTGGTCTTTCGCGACAGCCGCCACTTTGAACTGACGACCCGTGGCGACAAGATCTTTCAGGAATGCCGTGACATCTTCCACAGTGCCGAACGGATCAATCTTCTGGTCCGTGATGCCGAAGAAGAGGAACGCGGGCAGGTCCGGTATCAGATCATCAGCAATCTGGTGTCTCCGATGATGGACGAATTATTGCGGCTTTACCATCAGCGGTATCCTTCAGTGGTCTTTGAGAGCGAGGTCCAGAACAGTCAATCCATCGTGCGCTCGATCCAGCAGGGCCGTGGCACTATCGGGTTCTGCCTGCTGGCCAAGCCGCTGGTCAACCTGCCCTCGATACGTCTGTTTCGGGAGGAATTTCATGTATTCTGCGGCGCAGAGCATCCCTTGTTCGGGCAGGAAAGCGTCGCGCTGCGTGATCTGCAGCGCGAACCTTTCATCAGCTTTGCCTGCGCCACCGAAGGAATGGGGCTGGAGCCGATGTCGGTATTGCGCGAAGGTACAAGGCTCGGCAATCGCATCAACGGGCTGAGCACGAACATCGAAGAAGTGCGGCGCATGATCGTGGCCGGAATGGGTATTGGGATCCTACCCCTGATGACCGCGCAGGATGACATCAGGCGCGGTGATCTCTGGCCGATCAAGATCACGGATGAGACAATCGGGGCCGATGTCTATCTGGTTCACGCCCCGAGAGAGACACTTGCACCCTCGGAGCAGAAATTCGTGGAAATCGCGCAGGAGCTTCTGGCGATCTACCCCGATATGGTATGATCGCAGGCCATATTGGCTGCGGCCAGATCCTGAAGCGCCATGCCGGCGGATTTGAAAACGGTGCGCACGGTGTCATCGCTGCGCCCTTTATGCTCACCACGGCAGAGTTCCGCCAGATCGGCGCGGATGTGGTCCGCTGTGATCCGTCCCGCTTCAAGCGGTGCGGCAAGATCGCCCGCCAAAGACGCCCCTGCCCGCAGGTCAACGAAAACCTCCGCCTGCATGATTGCCTGATCGTCGCTTTCCCGCATGTCGCCCTTGAATGCACCGATCAGATCAAGGTGGCTGCCTGCCTTGAGCCATTCTCCATGAATGATGGGCCTTGTTGAAGCCGTGACGGTGCTGATCACATCCGCCGCGCGGCAGGCCGTTTCAAGATCGCTCGCCGGTTGGGCGGGCAAGCCCTGCTTTCGTAGCGCGGCGGCCACAGCCGCTGCCTTGTCGCTGTTCCGGCCCCAGATGGAAACCGAAGTATAGGACCGCACTGCACTATGCGCTGCCGCCACAGCAAGCGAAAGCTGCCCAGTGCCGACCACCAGCAAATTACGGGCATCCTTGCGTGCAAGAACATCCGCCGCCAGCGCCGAAGCCGCCGCCGTGCGCCGCGCGGTCAACGCATCGCCGTCCAGTGCCGCCTGCATCTGCCCTGTTTCGCCGTCAAACAGCAGGTAACCTGCGTTGATGGTGGGGCGGCCCTTGGCGGCGTTTTCGGGAAAGAAGGTCACGACCTTCACGCCGATGCTGTCACCGGGAACCCATGCAGGCATAACCAGCAGCGACGCTTCGCTGCCGTCGGGCTGATCGATTGTCAGAACCTGCCGGTCCGGTGCCTGTACCGCCTTGTCGCGATACCAGTCGCGCAGTTGCGCGATCAGTTCCGGCCAGCCAAGCGCCGTTTCTATAGCGTCATGCCCGATCATGCTGCTCATCGGTCGGCCCGTTTGACGACTGCGTGAAGCAGTATGTTCAGTGCGGCCACGAAATTTTCGGGTGTGCAGTTTTCTTCGTTGTTGTGGGTGATGCCGTTTTCGCAAGGCGCAAAGATCATCGCGGTGGGGCAATGGGTGGCAAGAAAATAGGCGTCATGGCCTGCCTGACTCTGGATGTCGCGCCAGTTGAAGCCCATGCGCACGGCCTCCTCCCTGATGCCGTCAATCATCTCGTGATCAAAGATGTCGCCGCCCCATTCCCATTCATCCTCGATCACAGCCTCGCAGCCGCAACGCGCTGCAGATTCAAACAGCGCACGACGCATTTTCTCTGCCATGGCACGGGTGGTAATCGGATCAGGATGGCGCACATCACAAACGGCTTCGGCCGTGTCCGACAAAATCCCCGGCTTGTTGGGCCAAGCGGTCAGCCGCGCGGCCGTGGCCTTGCCGTCATGCACCGCAAACTCCCAACCGATGTCATCCACGGCAGTCAGCCAGCGGGCACCCGCCGCCAGCGCGTTTTTGCGCAGATCCATCGGCGTTGGACCAGTGTGCGAAGTCTGGCCCTTAAAGGATGCCCGCATCCCGCGAACCGGATAACCGCCGGTCACAATGCCGACCTGCCGCTTCTCCGCATCAAGGATCGGCCCCTGTTCGATGTGTAGCTCAAAATAGGCGTCGATCTCTCCGGCCTTGCAGGGACGGTCCCCCTTATAGCCGATCCGCTCCAGTTCATCGCCAAAGCGCGCGCCATCATCGCTGATCAGATCATGCACCCAGTCGATGTCATATTTCCCGACAAAACAGCCCGAAGCGACCATCGGCGGTGAAAACCGCGCGCCCTCCTCGTTCGTCCAGTCCACCACCACAATCGGGCGTTTCGTGACATGGCCCGCATCATTCAGACTTCGGATAACCTCCAGACCGGCCAGAACGCCTGCGATCCCGTCAAACCGCCCGCCGTTGATCTGGGTGTCAAGGTGGCTGCCGATCAGGATCGGCGGCAGGGTGTTGTCAGTGCCGTCGCGACGGCCGAAGATATTGCCGGCGGCATCCACCTCGACACGCAAACCGGCCTCTTCGCACCATTTGCGGAAGAGATCACGCATATCTCGGTCGGCATCGCCAAGCGTCAGGCGAGACAGCCCGCCAGGGCGGCCTTTGCCAATCTCGCCAGAGGCTTCAATGGTGGACCAGAAACGGTCAAGATCGACACGGGTATCAGGTGTAATCGACATGGAGGTTTTCTTTCTTTGGAGGGCGGGCCCTAAAACAGGATGCCCGGAAGGTCGGTAATCAGAGCAGGGAAGAGAACGAGAAGCAGCAGCACGCCAACCATCACACCGAGGAAGGGGATCAGATATTTGAACGACGCACTCAGCGGGATTTCCCCGACACGGCAGGCGGCCATAAGGTCAATGCCAAGGGGCGGCGTGTTGGCGCCAATGGCAAGGTTGATGGTCAGCAGGATGCCGAAATAGACCGGATCAATGCCGTAATGGCCAAGGATCGGCAGAAAGACCGGCGCAAGGATCAGGATGATCGCGATACTTTCCATGAACGTGCCAAGGACCAGCAGGACCGCCATCATCATCAAAAGCGCCACAGTCGCACTTTGGGTAGCCTGCGTAATACCGTTGACGGCCATCTGCGGCACCTGTTCGGCCGCCAGAATCCAGCCGAAAACCGAAGCAGAGGCGATCACCAGCAGGATAACGCCTGTCATCTCGGTGGTTTCCCGCAACAGCCGCATCAAGGTTGACAGCGAAAGAGCACGATAGACGAACACACCGATGAACAGCGCGTAAGCAACGCCGATCCCTGCGGCCTCGGTCGGGGTGAAGATGCCAAGGCGGATACCGCCCACGATGATAATCGGGGCGAGCATGGCAAGGATCGATCCTTTCGCCGCGCGGCCCAGCGCGCCCCATGAAAATGGCTCCCCGCCCTGCCAGCCGTTGCGGCGGGAAATCCACCAGGCCACAAGCATCAGGCCGAGACCCAACAGGATACCTGGCACGATCGCAGCAACGAACAACTGACCGATAGAGCTGTTGGTGGCGGTGCCGTATACGATCAGCACGATAGACGGCGGGATGACTGTACCAAGCGAACCGGCGCAGCCCAGTGCCGAAGCCGAAAAGCCCGGCGCATAGCCCTGATCCTTCATCGCAGGCAGCATCATTGTGCCAATAGCCACCACATCGGCCACGCCGGAGCCTGAAAGCGAACCGAACATCATACAGGCAATGATCATCACCATCGCCAAGCCGCCGGTGCGCCGCCCGATCAGGGCAGAACACAGCGCGATGATCCGCGGAGCAAGCCCGCCATGGACCATAAGCAAACCCGCCAGCAGGAACAGTGGAATTGCCAGCAGGGTAAAGCTGTTGATACCCGCGACAGCACGTTGCGCCACGACAATCATCGGGGCCGTATCGGCAATCAGCAGATAAATCATCGAGGACAGGCCAAGGGCCACAGCAATGGGCGCATCAAGCAACACCAGCACCACAAAGACCAAAAGAAGCAAAGCAAGCGCAAGGCTCATGCGCGGCCCCCTTTCAGGATCAGGCCAATCAACGCAAATCCGCAGCAAACCGGCAGGGAGAGATAGAACAGCCCGACGGGCAGCGAAAGGGCGGTGGTCTGGTGCGACCAAGTAATCTGGGTCAGTTTCCAGCCGTTCCAGATGAACACCGCAAGGAAAACAAAACTCGCCAGCCATGCCAGAACCGCAAAAACGCGGCGCAACGGCGCCGGCATTGACACCAGATCAAGCAGTCCCGCGCGGAAATGGGATCCGCGCACAAAGCCCGAGATTGCCCCCACAAAGGTCAGCCAGACCAGCGCCATGCGTGGCAGTTCCTCGGCCCAGCGCGGGGTGGACGAAAACAGGTAGCGCGAGATGACAACGTAAACGACCATCGCCGCAAACCCCGCCACCAGCGCCGCGCCAACCCAGCGCGCCGCACGGTCAATAACTGTGGCCGCGCGCAGCGACCCGCTTCCAAGTGTCATGGTTTCAGAAATCCTTCCGGTCCGCGACAAAGCGTGCATTCGTCGCAATACGCCGCAACAACCACCCATTCGTCCGAAATCACTTCGACCGTGTGGTCCAGACCGGGGGGCAGGCGCACAGCAGTGCCTTCGGTCATATGGTATTCCTCGCCGCCTGCCCGCAGGATCGCCTCGCCTTTCAGCGTAAGTGTTACCTCGTCGCGGGGATGGCTGTGGGCGGTGGATTTCGCACCTTTTTTGCCTGTCGTCACCGACAGCTTTATAAAGCCTTCACCGCGCGCAGCTGGTGAGAAAAGTACCTTCTGCGAAAAGTCGTAAAGTTGCACCGGCTCTACCGATGCAACTTCTGTTATTTCCGGCCGCAAGCTCATTTGCGGTAGGTGTTCAGGATGGTCAGCAGCTCTGCGCCGTAAACGTCCTTCTGGCTTTCCCAGATCGGCTCTACCGCTTTGATAAAGGCGGCTTTGTCGACCTCGTTGAACTGCATGCCTTTTTCTTTCAGCTTTGCGATCAGCTCGTCATTGGCAGCGGCAACCATGTCACGCTGTTTCAGGCCCCAGGATGTGGCGGCTTCTGTGACGACAGCCTGATCTTCAGGCGAAATCTTGTCCCAGACCGATTTGGACATGGTCAGGGTCGCAGCACCCCAGATGTGTTCGGAAAGAGATACGTATTTCTGCACCTCGAAGAATGACGCAGAATAGATAATCGCCAGCGGGTTTTCCTGCGCATCGAACAGGCCCTGTTGCAGCGCGGAATACAGCTCGCCGAAAGACAGGGGCGCAGGTTCCGCACCCAGACCTTCGAAGGTTGCCAGCCGCACCTTGTCCGGTGTCACACGGATTTTCAAACCGGACAGGTCTTCAGGCTTTTCAACAGGGCGGACGTTGTTTGTGATGTTGCGGAAGCCGTTTTCCCACCAGCCCAGAACCTTGATGCCCTTGGAGTCGAGCATATCGCCCAGCGCAGCACCCAGATCACCGTCGAGCGCTGCAAATGCCTGATCCCGAGCACCCCAGGCATAAGGCATTTCAATGATGCCCATGCGCGGTTCGATACCTTGGAACGACCCCGAGCCGATCAGGCCGGCTTGCACAGACCCGAATTGCAGGCCTTCGATCACTTCTTTTTCGCTGCCAAGCTGTCCCGAAGGGAAAACCTCGATAGCGACGCGACCATCGGTGCGACTGCTGACTTCTTCTGCAAATCCGGTGGCGGCCGTGTGCCAGCTGTGGCTTTCAGGCAGGACGTGGCCAAGACGGATCGACACGGTGTCAGCCTGTGCAGCAAGCGGTGCAAAGGCCGCAAGGCTGGCCGCCAGCAGGCCGCCCTTGATCAGAGTAATAGGGGATTTCATTTTTGGTTTCTCCTGTTGAACAGCAATTCCCGCAGAAGAAATACCGAACACGATTTTCGCGCAAATAGGCCCAGACTATGTTTGATACAGTTTTCCTGAATACCCGAGCGGCTGCGTTCGGGACGTTCAGTTCTCACAGTTTCTTGAGCGGGGATGCGGAACCATTATTCCGTTCACAAGTTACCTCAGGACCGGTGATCATGCTGGCGGTCCCGCAGGCATGACCATCCCATGAAAACACACGCACAAAAGGCGATATGTTATGAAAATCCTTATGGTACTGACCTCCCACGACAAACTTGGCGACACAGGCAATAAAACCGGCTTCTGGCTGGAGGAATTTGCCGCCCCTTACTACGTGTTCAAAGACGCAGGAGCGGAGATCACCCTTGCCTCCCCCAAAGGAGGTCAGCCCCCGCTAGACCCTTCCAGTGACTCGGAAGACGCGCAAACAGAAGCCACCAGACGGTTTAAGGGCGACGACGCCGCGCAAAAGGAACTCGCCAATACCAAGGTTCTATCTGATGTGTCGGCTGACGGATTTGACGCCATTTTCTATCCGGGCGGTCATGGTCCGTTGTGGGATCTGGCAGAGGACGCAGACAGCGCCCGTTTGATCGAAACATTCTCCAGCAGCGACCGCCCGGTTGGCGCGGTCTGTCACGCCCCTGCCGTGTTCAAACACACCAAGGGATCAGACGGCAAACCGCTCGTCTCCGGGCGTAAGGTAACGGGCTTTACCAACAGCGAGGAAGACGGCGTCGGCCTGACGGACGTGGTGCCCTTCCTCGTGGAAGACATGCTGAAGTCCAACGGCGGTGACTATCACAAAGGGGACGACTGGGCATCCTTTGTCGTCACCGACGGCAAGCTGGTCACCGGCCAGAACCCCGCATCCTCGGAAGAAGCGGCGGAACGCTTGCTTGCCCTGTTGTCGTAAGCCCTTGCAAAGGCGGAGGGCGCCCAGCCCTCCGCACTTTACGGGATTCGCCCGCCTGCCCTGCTGGCAAGCAGCCAAATGACTAAAATTTACCCGCCGTTTTCCGAAAAACCTTTACAACTGTGCGTTTTATAGCACCGAAGGACGGAGTCTTCGTCCCGCGCAAGCCTTTTCGCTTGATATTTTGCGGCTTTCGGATCATGTACCCCCGCATGAATGGTGGCCAGACAACCGGCCCCCAATACTGGAGAAAACATGGCTAAAGAAGAACTTCTCGAATTCGATGGTGTCGTTGTCGAGCTTCTGCCGAATGCGACATTTCGGGTAGAGCTGGAAAACGGCCATGAAATTATTGCTCATACTGCTGGCAAGATGCGTAAAAACCGCATCCGCGTGCTGGCAGGGGATAAGGTACAGGTGGAAATGACCCCTTATGACCTGACCAAAGGGCGTATCAACTATCGCTACAAGTAATCCGCCGTGCGTTTGACCGCATGAGGCTGATACTCGGATCTGCCAGTCCCCGCAGGCTGGATCTGCTGGCGCAGATTTCCATCGCGCCGGCTGAAGTGCGTCCCGCCGACATCGACGAAACACCGCTCAAGGACGAAACGCCCCGTGCCTATGTCCGCAGGCTTGCCGTGGCCAAGGCCGAAGCGATCACGCTGCAAACC
>JAAEZA010000039.1:20458-41320 GCA_018223125.1 Paracoccaceae bacterium
CCGAGGCGATTACCCTGCAAACCGGCGAGGTCGTGCTCTGCGCTGATACCACCGTTGCCCTTGGCCGCCGTATTATGGAAAAACCCCGTGATCGCGCCGAGGCCGAAAAGTTTCTTACTTTATTGTCAGGCCGCCGCCATCAGGTCATCACCGGCGTTGCCGTGCGCTCTAACGACCGTCTGATCCACCGTGCGGTTATGACCCGCGTTGCCTTCAAGCGCATCGCGGACATTGAAATGAAGGCCTACCTCGACAGTAACGAATGGCAGGGCAAAGCCGGCGGCTATGGCATTCAGGGCCGCGCCGCTGCCCTGATCCCCTCGATCAACGGCTCTTACTCAAACGTGGTCGGGCTGCCTCTGGCGGAAACCGCCGCCATGCTATCAGGATTTGGAATACGATGAGAAAAGGCCGGCTAGTTATTCTGGACCAGATTGAGGGCCGCGACTGCGCCGCCCTGATCGACGATGGCATTTTAACCGATCTGCTGGTTGATCCGGCCCCGGATAACGCCCCCCGCCCCGGCGCAATTTACCGCGCCGTGACCCAGCGCCCGATGAAAGGCCAGAGCGGCATGATGCTGGACCTTGGCAACGGGCAGACGGGCTATCTGCGGCAGGCCAAGGGTATTCCTGCGGGCCAGACCATGCTGGTTCAGGTCTCCACCCATGCCGAAGGCACCAAAGCCGCGCCGGTCTCCCCGAAGCTGTTGTTCAAAAGCCGGTATTGCATCGTCACACCGGATGCGCCCGGTCTGAACATCGCCCGCAAGATCCGTGATGAGGACGAGAGGGACCGCCTGTTGGAAATCGCCCATGAGGCGCTGGAAGATGCGGATGACAGTCTGGGACTGATCGTGCGATCCGTGGCTGAAGGTGTCACGGATGACGCCATCTTTGAAGACATCAGCGCCATGCGCGAAGCGGCCGAATCCGTCCGGCGCGAAGCCGGCGGCCCCCCTGCCCTGATTCGCCCCGCGGAAACGGCTTATCAGGTGGCGTGGCGCGAATGGGTCGATCCTGACCCTGACGAGGTTATGCAGGAAGGCGGCGGGCTGGAACTGCTCGGCTTTCGCGATACGATCGACGATCTGCTCGCTCCGTCTGCACGGCTGTCCGGGGGCGCATGGATGGCCATTGAACCCACCAGCGCTTTGGTAGCGGTGGATGTGAACACCGGCGCGGACACCTCCTTTGCTGCAGGTTTGAAGGCAAATCTCGCGGCTGCAAGGGATCTGCCACGCCAGTTACGCCTGCGCGGTCTCGGCGGGCAAATTGTCGTGGATTTCGCCCCCATGCCCCGCAAGGACCAGCGACATGTTGAACAGGCCCTGCGCGCCGGATTCCGTGCTGATGGCATCGAAACCGCACTGGTCGGCTGGACCGGTCTTGGTCACTATGAACTGCAACGCAAACGCGAGCGCCTGCCCCTGAAAGAAGTGCTGTCCTGATGAGTAGCTGCCCGATTTGCGATAAGGAAACCGATCCAAAATACCGCCCCTTCTGTTCCAAACGCTGCGCAGACGTGGATCTCGGGAAATGGCTGAGCGGAAGCTACGTGATTCCGGGCGGAAAAACAGATGAGGAAGACGGCTTTTCCACAGATACACTGCCGGATGAGCCAAAAATTCATTAAGGTGCAAGAAAGCACTTGCCACCCCAGCCAGCCTATCCTAAAACGCCCCGACCCACGAAAGGCTAAGCGCACTTTCGGAACCCGTGCCCGGGTAGCTCAGGGGTAGAGCAGTGGATTGAAAATCCTCGTGTCGGTGGTTCGATTCCGCCCCCGGGCACCACTATATCCAAGTGAAAAAAGTCGTAAGTATATGTTTTTGTTTGAGGAATTCCTGCATTCCGATGCTGCAAGGTAAGCCCTCAGGTCATTCTGCTACACAATTTGCTACACAACTCGCTCCACAAAAACACTTTCGATAACCAACGGTTCGAATGTGAAGCTTGCTATGACCCACATACTGGCGTTCTCGACATGCAGGACTGTTTGTGATTCAGCGCCAGCGACGAGATTATACGCGCAAGACATTACGCCACCTCCAATCGGTTCCTGAGCTCATCGACAAATCGAGAGGAGTTGTTTGCGCCATACATCAGATGCACCTTCAGGCGAGCGCGTGTGAAGCCGACATAGAACAGGCGGCGTGCTTCTCTGATTTCCCGGCCGGAAGCGTTGTGTCTTGGTATGCGCCCTTCTTCCATGCCGCACATGAACACGACATCGAACTCACGGCCCTTCGCACTGTGCAGGGTAGAAAGATTTATTCGATCTAAACCTGCGCCCATCCCAGCGAAATCCCCAAGTGACATTTTTGGAACATCACCTTCCGGCCCCAGGCGCTCAAGGAAGGCTTGCAAAACCTCCAGCTCATCCGCAAGAGAACGTGCCTTGGTCGACATCGGATAGACAACTTCGCTCCTGAGCACTCCCAGCCACTCGTCAAGCGCCACATCGGCATCACGCTGCTCCCACAGGATGGTCAATAAGCAACGTCGAAATATCAATTTGGCATCTTCATCAACAACGCCTTCATGGAACAGACGTGCACCTTCACTGATGATGTTTTTGACGCTCGGCTTTCCTGTCTTCCAACCTTCGCAACACCACATCGCACACTGCTCCAACCAACGCATGAGGCGACTTCCCCGAGGGTAGAGAGAATTTCCATCGGTTCGGATGAAAGAATAATCATTTTGTGTAGCGATTGCGGCAAGCTCATCTCCAATAAATGCTGCGGGATACAAAATAGCTATCTGACCAATTTCTAAATCTGGATTCAGTTTGAGAAGCTGGGGCAACAGAACTTCAAATAGATGTCGTGCTTGCCCTTCATACCCGTTGGTGCATGGCGTGAAGTGGACCTCCCCTTCAGGCGCCCCTTCTGGTGTTTGATAGCCACGTTTCTCGCCGAGCGCATATTCCGATGCAGTGACAATTTGCGAGCCGCTACGATAGTTCAAGCCAAGCTTGACTGTCTCGATATCTTCTCGCTCAGACAGTTTTCGCAGCAGTTCGGGATGCGCACCTGTAAAGCCATAAATGGATTGATCTACATCGCCGACTGCGAATAGGCGCATGCCTGCGGAAAAGCAGAGCCCCATCACCATTCCATGAAGCGCTAACCCAAGATCTTGGTATTCATCCACAGCGAGGATTGGATACTTTGCCACCAGCGCTTTTCTCAGCCAGGAGTTTTCCTTCAGGGCACGCAGTGCAAGGAGCGGCATGTCATCGAAGTCAATCACTCCCATACTACGCAACTCGGTCTCATAGGCCTCTGTCAGCTTTGTGAGTTGAAGATCGTGGGTCTTCCATTCCGGAACTGTGCGATCAAGGAAACGTCTTCGGTGTCTGCTCAGTGGAAGGTCCCACCGATGAGGGTTCCCAGCATCTGCGATGACTTTGGCATGGGCACTCTCGAGAGCTGTGCGCGTTTGCTGCCTGGTCGCTACCGAGAAACCATCCGGCAGCCCGAGTCCTGCAACCTTGGCGTATGGTAGCAGAATCTGCGTCAGGGAGAATGAATGAACCGTTCCGATGAAGACACGCGAGGTAGATGACACTCCGAGCGCTTCAAGTCTCGTTTCCAATTCTCGGGCGCACTCATTGTTGTATGTAATGCATGCAATGCCACGTGGTGCTTCCACGTCCTCGCTGAGCATCCGTGCAAGCTTGACGGTCAGCGTCTTGGTCTTACCACTGCCCGGGCCGGCGAGCAGGACGCAGTTGCCTTTGGATTCGTAGGCTTGCCACTGTCGTTCGTTGGATTGCAGATCCTGCGCGGCTCGTAGATAGAGTGCGGCTTCAGACACGATCCACCACATGCTTGATAGCATTTGCAATGTAATCTGGAACCTGTTTGCCTGGGATCTTGGCTGAGAGTCGTTGCGCAAAGCGGCCCTTGCCCACCTGCTCGATCATTTTGAGCATTTCCACTGGATCATAGGTCGACGGATCCGCTTGCCAGGTTTCGAGCAGCGCTTTGCGTTTTTCTCCGAAGTTTTGTGATTGCAAAAGAGAAATGATTTCAGAGGCGTAGTCGTTTTCGTAAAGCTCCGTTTCGAGCGTATCGGAGTTCACGAAAATACCAAACCTTTCGCACTCCGAGAAGGATTTTTCATAAGAGCCCAGATTGTGAATTGCAGTTGTCTCTGCCATCGGATCGGCGGTTCCTTGGGCCTTCTTGATCGTGAGAACAAGGTTCAACGCGCGACGATAAGCCAATGGCTTTCCCTTGTATTCATCGTAGTCAGTGATGATTGAGAATGGGATGCCAAGAGCACTGAGGAACTTCACGTAAGGTTGGAAGTTGGTGCCTGAAACTGAGCAGACTGAGATGCCATGTTCATCGAGATGAGTTCCCATTTCTCGAGCAAAGTCCGGGATAAGGAAACGCTCTGCGTCACCTTCCACGAGAATCACGCCACGCGAGAAAACCATCTCTGCACGTGTAACATCAAGGTAGCGAGTGAGGTCTTCTGTCTCGGCTTCGCTGAAGCCTGAATTGGCTGTCGAATAGCCTTTGGTCCCCGCATCCGTTTCCGCGCGGAGAAGTAAGAGAGAACTCAGAGGCGCGACGCTGGCGATATGTGGTGAATGCGTCGTCAGAATTACAGACAGAGGAGCGTCCTCTTGTTCTTCTCCTTCAGTAGGCTCATCTTTCACAATGGCTTCGAAGAGATGCTTGTAGACCAAGCGCTGAAGGTGCGGATGCAAATGGGCCTCGGGTTCTTCAATCGCAAGAAGCGAATGATCCCGCTTGTTTTTCTCAATCAGGTGCTGCAGGCCGAGCAGCTTAAGTGTCAGGAAGATGAGATTAGCTGAACCGAGGCTCGCGTCTGCAATACCACGCTGGCCTTGGTCAATGAGCAGCCGAATTTGTCGATTGATGCGAGACGCATCGGTTGCAGAGAAGCCGAGAGATGGATGCACATCCTGCTTGGGACCTGCCATCGCCAGAAACAACTCAGCAATGCTTTTTTCCAGCGCATTCACCTCAGCGAATTTGATTGCTGCTTCGCTCGCCTCCTGAATTTTCTGCCCGACTTCGTCCAATTTTTCAGGGTCAATTGCTACAAAAGCATCCTCGACCAAGGGGCGTAAGGGGGAACGGCGCCAGGCACCCAGATCGCCCTCTGCGTCCCGCAACGCGTGCAGTAGATCCATCGTAATTCGTCGACGAAGGTCATGACCAAACCGTTTAGTTTCATCTTCGCCACCAAAGCAGATGAAGGAGAAATCAGCATCACTGGTTGGGGGACCCTCCAATTCAGGCTGTGGCCTAAGCAGGTAGGTTAGCCGGACTGTGTCAGGATCATCGTCGAGGCGATAATCAGTGAGTGTAGCCAGGACATCGAAATCACTTTCGAAATCTTTGATTTCGATTGAAATTCTGATTTCGGTTTTCTCGTCGACCTGACCAAGGCCGTCCCAAAAATCAGACAGGCCAAGTTGTCGGCTACTGTCGGGCAACGATGGATCCAAAAGAAGTCGCAAGCCAAAGAGTAGATTGCTCTTCCCAACACGGTTTTCTCCGACGATCACGATGTTTCCATCGAGCGCCACATCCAAATCGGAAAAGTTGCGGAAATTCTCAATTTTGATACGAGATAAATGCATGTGCATTCCTTGCTAATTTCTTTTCGTTGGACGTTTTATTCAGTGTCCTATCGTCTTCGAATTACCTTCCACTTCACCCCAACATCGCTAACCCCACGATGGGTCAATGAGCCGTGCTACTGAGCAAGTTTCAGTGTCTCAAAGGATTGATACAGATCTGGAAGATCTGCGTGAGAAACCCGAAACTGATTTCTCTTCTTCTGTTTGCCATTTTCAACCTTCACAGCAGGATCGAGATAGACACCGCCTTGGCTGACGAGCCGCATGAACCTGAAGAAATCAGTTCCCTGGCCAAGCTGGACCCTGTCGGCATATTTATATTGCCTTGGGTTGCCGGATGACAGCGAAGGAAGGTAGGCCGCTTGAGCATGCTTACGATTCCAGTGGTTGAGCAGGTTCTTGAACTCCCAGCCTGCAGCAACGCGATCATCAGGGGCGACCAGCAAGATGCTCCCACCCATGTCGTCAATCCTACCCTTTTCCGTGTCGTATCCTTCAACGATCATCCGAACCGAAGTGCGCGCGTGCGCTTCGGATCCATATTTGTAAATGCCGCCGAAGTTCCTGCGCCCCGGCCGGCCTTTAGTGTCGTTGTAGCCGAAGTCATTCATAAACAGCGGGAAATTGTCAGAATATACGCCTGAGGTTGGCTCAGGAGTCATCAATGTGACTGGTGATTTCGCCCGAAAATTCACGAAATCCCTGACGGAATATTGCTTAATCTCCCATCCCATAAAGTCAGGTTCCGCGATTCCGTTGGGGATAATCCCCAGTTCGGCTTCGAGGGTATATCCACCACCATTCTGTGCGGAATACGGCCTGATTACCCCATCTGAGTGCAGTCTTTGACCGGAAATCCAGCCTTTTTCATGAATGTTCCGAAGTGTTTCCAGAAGAATCTCACGAGGGTCGCGGCTGGCTGTGGTTGCCAGACGGGTGATGTTCGAGAAAACACCTTCCGACGGAAATTCACCCAGGGCGTCCAGTTCGGCGACTACGTCAGAATCATGGGCGTCTACATAGCCAAATACGCGCCCCTCGGGGGAAACACCGAAGAACATCACCCTTCCTTCATCGCGGGACGCCATGAGGCCCTTCGGTGCGTTCGCAGCTTTCTGCAGAAAGCCCGACATTCTGACTTCGGGGTATTTGGGGTAAAGGATGAGCTGGGCGTTGGGCGCTCGCCACGTTCCCTGGCTGTCTATCCAATAGAACTCGACAGAAGCTTTGTCGCGCCGCCGGACAGATCCTGCTTTCTCAGAAAAATCAGTCTCGATGTCACCATGCGGAATGATGTTTAACGCATCAAAACCACCGCCCAGGTAAACTTGGTTCTTCGAGTTGTCATTGGGGGCAAGGCGTTTCGCATAAAAGCGCTTCGCCCCCGCATCTTGCATTGCTGAAATAAGGTTGCTCAGGGAGGTGAACATGAGTCGACGCCTCTGATTTCAAATAACTTTTCGCCAGAGGACAACCATTGGGCGAGAGAGTCAATAACAGTTTCCGAATTGATTTTCTTTGGGCCATGGAGGGCGCACTCCCAGACAATTGCGACCCTCCATCCCATTTTCTGAAGCTCACTTGCTGTTTCGATGTCACGCCTTCTGTTGGCGGAAATTTTGCTCTCCCAGAAATCCCTTCGGGTGCGGGGTAGCCGGAATAGGTCGCAGTCATGACCATGGAAGAAGCATCCCCGCACATCAATCAGAGCGCTATATCGGCGCAGGACTATGTCTGGTGTCCCCGGGAGCGCCTTATCATGAAGGCGAAAGCGAAAGCCGCGGGCATGAAGCCCGCGGCGGATCAGAAGTTCTGGCTTCGTGTTCTTGCTGCGAATAGCCGCCATATTGCGGCTGCGGGTAGCTTGATCGTGAACGTCAGACAGAGACTGCCTCCTTGGGACGGTTGTCCATCACGTGCGCAAGATGAGGTGCCATAATGCGCGCAACCTCTTTGAACACGGGGACGGCAACGCTGTTCCCGAACTGGCGATAGGCCTGGGTGTCAGACACCGGAATTCTGAAGTCATCAGAATACCCCATGAGGCGAGCGCATTCACGTGGCGTCAGGCGGCGAGGATTATTTCCCTCACCCTGATCAATCAGGATCTCCGATCCGTCTTTATGGTAACGTGCAGACAGCGTACGTGAGACATTTTCGGGGCCGACCAGGCCAAAACCGAAGCCGTTACCTGCGGCTTTGTGTTTGGCAGCGTAGTTCTGTAGATATTCCCAGAGTTTATCCGTCAGTGTGTATTTGGGGTTCACCTTGGCATCTGGGCCCTCAGTATAAGGAGTTTCGGCTACCTCGGTTCCATTCTGAGGATGAAGGATCGACCCAAGCCTGATACTACCCTTAGGCTTCAACTGGAGGTCTTCAAAAGTGAAACCGGTGTCTTCCTTGAAGCCAACGATCACAATCCTCTGGCGGTGTTGAGGAACGAAGTGCTGGGCGTCGATGACCTGAGCCTTCACCGAGTATCCAAGTTCCTGCAAAGCGCCCATGATTACTTCAAAGGTTTTTCCCTTGTCATGGCTCGTCAGATTTTTGACATTCTCGAGCATGAAGGCTCCAGGCCGATGATGCTCAAGGATCCTGACGACATCAAAGAACAGTGTCCCCTGTGCTTCATCACGAAACCCATGCTCTCGGCCGAGTGAGTTCTTTTTGGAAACTCCCGCTAAGGAGAATGGCTGACAGGGGAATCCCGCACATAGAACATTGTGTGGAGGGATGTCTTCAGCAGCCACTTCACGAATGTCGCCGACGATAGGACGGTTGTCGCGGTAGTTGGCCTCATAAGTCTGCTTTGAGAACTTATCCCACTCACTCGTGAAGACACAGTGCCCGCCGATGCTCTCCATGGCCTGGCGCAAACCACCGATTCCGGCGAAAAGATCAATAAATGTGAAGCCTTGGCTCATCCTGGTCGCACCTCTTTTTTATGCACTATATATGGGTATAACGGCCCGGTCCAGGCCAGTAATAGCAACTATCTGTTCAGTTTCCCACAAATTTGTTCACATTTTGTTCTCGAAAGGGGTGGCCAAGAAATACGGTCCCAGCTTCCCTCTCTGACCGCATGAATTATCTACTTCTGCTCCTGTCGCAGGATCGTTTTCCTGTTTAGTCGCCTTCGTCGCGTGGCGTATTTTACATTGGCCGAAATTCAAAAACCGAAGCCACTTTATTTGCATGTTCGGTATAAAATTTTGTTTCACCCCCCTTGAACGGCGTCGAGAAAAACCCCAGAAAACATAGCACTTAGCTCTCTTCAGAGTTCAGTGAGACCGGAGCAGAGCTTGTGTCGCTCCGGTCCACATGAACTCGAAGAGAGCATTCAGAGACATCCGAAGGATGGATCTGAAGAAGGGGCGACAGGATCTTCCTCAAATCTTGGAGCCCATCATGACGGCACATGTGCCGGGCGCAGCGCGTCCGCTTTTCACCGGCGACATCGTTTCATTCCGCTTCCCTCATTCTGACGGCCCTGGGGACAAGGACCGCCCCTGTCTGGTCATCCACGTTGATGATGCGACGGGTGAGGTTGTTCTGGCCTACGGAACGTCTATCTTTCCTGAAAAACTCACGGAATTCTCCCTGACGGTGAAGAATGCAGCCAATTTGGCGGTGCTCAACCTGGTGAAACCGACGCGATTTCTGTGCAAGCGACGTATCCGGGTTCAACCGTCGGACCCGAGGTTTGCGTCTAATTCCGAAGGTGACGTGCTTATTGGCCAGTTTCCCGGTGAAGGCATTAGCTGGGGGCGATTGTATTCGAACCTCCCCTTCAAAACGCCTGACCGTGAACGTCAGGGAATTCACCCTAAAACAGCAAAGCCTACTCCAGAGAACCGTCCTCTGTTTGTTCGGCGCAAACCTCGCGCTGCCATTGTTGTTTGAGAAGGCGTCCGCATTTTGGTTCCCGGGCAATAAGCGCCCGAGAGCCGTATCCGAAGCGCAGGCAGCGTGACCCGGCTTCTCGGGCTTCTTGAAAGAGGTCATAGCGCCATAGTTCGAACAGCTCTTCGGCATCTTTGCCGCTTACAGCGGCATTCAGAATATTGACTCCACGCGGGCTGATGTCGGCGGCTTGCAGGCCTTGTTCATGAATGCTTCCGGTTTCTTCGTCTCTGAAGATAAGCATGTAGGAAGACAGGATCCCATCGGCATCCCCGAAATCCTCCCAGGAGGCGTCATGAGTTTCGACAGCATCCAAAGCGTATTCGTAGAGCCAATAGGTAGCGTTATAGGCTTCCAGATCGGTGTCGTTGCAAATTTCATATGGTCCACCTACACGGCTGTGCAGATAATCTTTTGGCCCGTCTATCAACCGACGCATGTCTATTCCTTTCAATTCAGTGTCGTTTGCCAAGGGCGATTTGACGCCCAGAAAGGAAGTTGGTTCGTGGTGCCAAAACGGAAAACTTTAACTTGAGGGAATTGAATTTTCCTCAAGCCCGAGAAATTCACGATCCGAAGGTCGCGTGATTTTGGACTGCACCTTTGTGAGGAATCGGTCACGCCGGTCTCTATCCAGCTCTTTCGCCAGAGCCAGGGCGGCGGCGCCATAGATGATCAGCCTTCGGGTTTCGTCCCGTCGCTGCTGCTTGCGGGCTTTCGTCTGAAGATTTCTGAGCCTCTGTCGGGTCTGTTCGATTTTCACGTCAAGGCTGGCCATTTCATTCTCCCATTTGGATGCTCGTTGAACAGGAAATAGCTCCCTGGTGCCTGTGCCGCTCCCTCAACGCCAAAAGAGTTTCACACGACCACCCAGAGGGTGCCCCACGCGCGCCTTGAAAAGGCGATGCGCGCAGTTACGCAAACTGAAGTTTGCCTGCGCGCCTGGCCGGCGGGGCTGAGGAGCGGAAGTCGGGTTCGGGCCCGACTTCCCTTGGATGATACATCCTGCAAGCCGCCTCGAAGTCGTAATTCATTCCAGGGCCGATGGTAGATCTGCCGTTAAATCTGCCGCCTATACCGCACGCACGTCCTACCGTGACGAGCGGCTGGGGCGGCGATTTCGAGCAGGCAAACGTGGCGGGCTTCTCTCGCACGAACTCATCAACTGGAACGGCGATGCCGAAGCTCTCTGGAACGAGGCAGAGCGTGCAGAGACCCGGCGCAATGCCCGGGTCATCAGGGAACTGCGCCCATCCCTGCCGGCCGATCTACCGCTCGCCGAACAGGTTAGGCTTGTTCGTGGATTTTCACTGTGGCTACGTGATGAATATGGTGTTGCCGCCCAAGCCGACATCCATGCGCCCCGATTTCTGGATCGGGACGAGGAACGGCGGCACAACGGCGGCAAGCTGGCGACGGATGCCCAGGAATACCTGGCAGCGCTTTTTGACCCGACGCGGACCAATCGAAATTTTCATGCACACATCCTGCTCACGACCCGCAAGGTTTGCCCGGAAACCGGTGTGTTCGGCGACAAGACCAGGATTCTGGATGACAAGAAGACCGGCCCCGAAGAGGTCCTTCGCATTCGTCAGGAGTGGCAAAAACGGACCAATGCGGCGCTGAAACGGATCGGCTCGTCGGCACGGGTCGATCTGCGCTCCTATGAAGATATGGCCAGGGGCGGAGATGCCCCGGCCGGCCTCATTCCTCAGGATCATCTTGGTCCTCGCCGGGCCCAAAGGTCGCGCCGTCTGGAGGAGGATGGAGGCGATACCAGCGCAGCAGGTCAGCGCCGGGCCGCAACCCGCGAGCACAATGATGAGCTCTGGCGCACCTGGCAGCAACTGCGTGCCTTACAGCGCGAACAGGACCGGCTGGAAGAATCTGCCCGGATTGCGGCGGAACGAGAAGCCGAAAGAAAGGAAAAAGCCGACGCGGAAAGACGTCAGCTTCAAGGTATTCAGACGGCTGCAGACGCAGAGGCCGCGCTGTCCGGGGCGACCCAATTCGACAGTCTCAAGACGGACTCTGCTCTGGTCGAGGCGATTGCTTGGGCTTTGGGGCAGCAGGCCGAGACGCCTTGCGAGGAGCCGGAGTGGGCTTCTTCTTCGGTCGATTTGGAGACCTACGAGCCTCCGCCAACGCCGCAGCAGCCGGAGCCGGTTCTGACGCCGCAGGTTGTGCGGGTACGTCGTCGGGGGCATCGACATATGTGACCACTTTTTCTGCTTCAAGCCGGTCGAGGCAGTCGGTCAAATATGCGATCTCTTCCTCCAGTGCGTGAACTTTCTTGGCATGCTCAGATTCCAGCATGGCAAAGTCGCGTTCGCGGAGGGCGAATTGCCGGACATTCTGCTCTGTCATCCGGGCGATCTGTCCCCGAACGATGTTCTCCACACTCGCTTCAAGTGCAGTCACCGCTTTGCTGATCTGTTCTTGTGTGTCGTCTGGCAGCGGGGTGTCCAAGGGCTGTTCTTCACCTTTCGTTGCAAGATGATCTTCCCAGACCCTGCGAATCCGGCTGTAGTTACCCTTGCCTTCCAAGGCTTTGTGAATGTCTGTGGCGGTGATCTCCCGGCCGAGATTTTTCTCCAACGTTTCACCGGTCTCGATGATCTTTTGGTCGGAATTGAGAGGGGTGCGAGGCATGACTTACTCCTGTTGTTGCCGTTTGCAGGAGGGACTTGGGTTCGTTTCCAAAAACGGAGAAACAAACTTTCAAACTTTTTTGCCTGACCTTGAAAAGCAAGTAATGTCAGTAAGTTGGCAGGTATGTTTGTTCGTTAGTAAAGTCGGAAAGTTTGTCGGTAAGTAAGTCAGATAAGTTTGTCTGAATGTCGCTGACAGACATTCGGACGCGTTGCTGCCTGGCCCTGGTTTCAGCCTTAAAACCAATTCAAGCCGATTTTTTCCGTGCTTTCCGCACGGGACGTAATTCCCTGGGATGAAGCATTCAGATCCCAGCGAATTCGCCCCGCTCGACCAGATTTCAGACCTCTCTGCCGAGGAATATTTCCGCCTGTTGCACCCTGAAGGCTCTCGCGGGCGTGCGGCGGTTCTGTGCAAACAAGGCGTTGACGAAGTGGAGAACTTTTCGCTCGAACACGCTGGCATGATCATGCAGATGCCGCTGTTTCTCGATCAAACCAGTTTTCTGACCCTCAACCGCTTCTGGAAGGGGCGACAAGGCAGGCACCTGGCTGCGCTGAACTCGCTCTATGTAGATCTTGACTATTTCAACGCCCCTCAATGGCGTGGGAAATCACCGGATGAGGTGCAGGCGGCATATTCAGCGCATCTGCTGGTTTCACGAATGCCACAGCCTTCCATCTTCATCCACACCGGTCGAGGCCTCGCTGCTATCTGGCTGATCGAGCAAACCCCGGTTTCGGCGCTCCCGCGCTGGCAGGCGGCGATGCGCGCCCTGATCGAGTTCTCCACATCTTTTGGGGCGGATAAGGCCTGCGGGGATGCCACAAGGGTTTTTCGTATCCCCGGCACCATCAATGAAAAATCCGGCAAGGAGGTCCGTATCTCGGGCGGCACCGGAAGGCGTCACGGCTTTGATGCCCTGGCAGATCAAATCTTCAGGGCCAGTGGCAGACCGACCCGCGAGGAATTGGAGGAGCGTAAAAAGCGGAAGAAAGGGAAGAAGCGGCCCAGTGGCATATCAGTGCCCAAGGGGCTGTCGCAGGCAAAGCGTTTCCAATTGATCCTGGATGATCTGGAAGTCTTTCGAAATGCCCACGGCGGCGTGATCCCATCAGGCTTGCGGAACACCTGGCTGCATTTCCATGCGACTTGCCTCACGCACATTCCCGGCATCAGGGACATCGAAGGGGAAGTGAAGAAGATGGCCGCGAGGGCAACGCCCGGACTGAAGCCCGGGGAAGTTAATGCGATCGCCAGACAGGCCGAGAAGAAGGCCAGGCTCACCAGAACGGCGTCGGTCTGGGGGGATGGTCGATATCATTACAAAGGCGCGACGATCGCCGATGGACTCGGCATCACACCGGAAATGGCGCGCCGTCTTGGCCTGCAGCAGGTCATCCCGGCTTCGGAAAGAAGGCGCCGCAAGGCGGAGGCCTAAAGACAGCGCCGCTCTGACAATGGGGCCATGTCGAGGGAAGATTACCTCGCAAAGAACAACGCCTCGCGTGAAAAGCCCTGGGAAAAACTCGGTATCGGCCGAACCAAGTATTACGAGCTGAAACGCGCCGGAATGCTCCCTGTTCTGGAGGCAGCGTGATGCCGGACAGGTCCGTGCCCGCTTCAGGGGCGTAGCCAGTGGCCCTGGGCGCACCAGGGGAAGAAAAGAGCCCCGCCCACCTCCCCAACGGCGCACGCTACAGGCAATCAGGATGTGAACCTTCCGGCGGACAGTTCTGCGGCAATACCGCCGGCACAGACGTGTCCGGAAATAATCCCGAGGACTTCAAGGATGGTCGGGCAAACCCTGATGGATCCTGCATTTCCGGTCGCCCCCTTTTGGGCGAGGGCGCGACCGGAAACGCAAGCTCCTCAGGGGCCGGGTAAAAACGGTTCCTCGTTTCGAGAGTGTGGGTGCCCGGGTCGGCTGTGAATGGCCGGTCCGGGAATGCCCAAGCCCAGCCGGGTCTTGAAGCCGCGCGCGCCCTGCGTTCGGTAACAAAGGAGAACGTGATGTTCGATCTGACTACCCCGGCGCATGGCGAATTGCAGGATTTTCTGCGGTTCCATTCCGAAGCCCTGCAGAACGCCTCGCTCTTACTCGGCGGCAAACCTGCGTTAAAGGTGAGCAACACGCTGATCGACGATATCTGCAACGCCCCGGTGCTCACCCGGCGTCTGCAACAGGGCATGGTGCGGCTCCATGAGTTGCTCTCGCTGGAGCATGTGCACGACCCAAGCCGACCGGAAGCAGCGTATTTCGCGGACCTCGATCCCGCTGCCCCTTACGTCGAAGATCTGTGCCTGCTGACCGAAGCATTCCAGGATGTCCTGCTCCGGCTCGACGATCGGCTGGATTTCCCTCGCGCCGCCTGAGCGCACCCGCCGGTGGGGTCCTCCTTCCACCGGCGTCTTGAGAGGCCGCATGGGGCGGCCTCACCACTGGAGGACCCAATATGGATATCGAAACCGAACGCGAGGTTCACGAGCTGACGCTGGCGGCAATCTACCATGGTCGCCTGCTTGCCGGCGAATGGCAGGAAACGGGGCTCGTGCCTCTGGGCACAACGAAACAACTCACTCAGGATCTGCTGCAGAATCTCCAAGAGCGGCGCGGATTGGAGGAATTGGATGAGGATCGTCTTCACCTGCTGGGTGAGCATATCAGAAAATTCACCAACCAGTATCGTGAAGGCCTGGGTGATCGAGCACTGCAGCAGAATATCGAGACCGAGCAGATCTTCGACGCGAAAGCGATTGATCTCATCAATCTCGCATGGCGATGGCGGCAACTGCGTGGCGCCAAGCGCGCGCTCGATGACAAAACTGCTGCCATCCGCGAAACTGACAGGTTGTTAGCTGACACCTGATCCCTGCCTTTCGCCTCATGAGTGGCAGGTTTCAAACTCTTCAAACTCGAATTTCCGCGTTTTTAGGAGCGAACCCAGTTCCCGACCTCCAAAACCGGAGGTCAGGAATGATGGGCGTTTATGAAGCTCTTCCAAGAAACACAAAAATCCGAGAACTCGAACGTGCTCTGGACTACATCGGAAGCATGGTCGAACTAAGAGTTGATGGTGACAACTACCTGGGGCTCTACGAAACACTTGATGCAGAACTCGAATCTCTGAAGAACGTCGACAAGACGAGGGAGAAAATTCGCCAACGTCTTGCACGGAACACCATGCCGCTTGCAGCATGAACACGGATTCCTGCAGCATGTCGGGAGGAGGTCACTTGGGCCAAGGTTGTAACATTGATGTTGAGGCTATTCGTCATCGATCACGTCAAAATCCCAACTATGATGGCTTCTTATCTTGCCCTCGGATTTTAGGCTGACCTGTAGACGAAATTGTGAACCTGGAAGTGCCTCGCGGACGTCCTGTGGGCAATGCGTGATATCGACCTCCGGATCGAAACCTTCTTGATCCGGACAAGCTCTGACATGGGCTTTGCCATTCTCATCGTGTGAAACCACGACATCGATTTCATGGTACTTGGCGTGTCCACCTTTTTTGGGACTTTGGTCATCAATGAAGATGAGAGAACAGCCCACGGTGTAGAGGTCGAGAACCTGCATTGTCCTCATCAAACTAAGCCGTGAGAACAGGGGGAGGTTACCGGCTCGAGCTTCAGCCGACTTGTGGGTAATGATCCCAAAAATGACGTTTGATCTCTTGCCGTCTAATGGCTCGGTGAAAACAGTTCTTTTTTCTTCCGGCAGCCGGGCCGCGACAAGCGACTTCATTTTGGTCACACATTCGACTTCTTGCTTGAGCAATTCTATCGCGTTCAGCCCTTGATTGAAGAGGTGGCTGAGGTGAGCGGAGCGTGTTGAAATCTTTATGTGGTAGAAGTCCGCATTGGCAGTTTCCGTTGCAGGGTTTGAAACAGTGTATATGTCACAGGGTTCGACTTGACTTGATCCGGTCGGGCTGATGTCCGTTTGATCGAGGCAAATGTAGTCTTCGTTCCAGTCGGTGATGGCTGCGTTATACGCCTCCTCGCTGTACACTTGCTTTCCCTTAACCGTTTTGTCGTGATTGTAAGGTGGGAGATGTGAGGGCGCACACTTTTCGTCTATGTACTCTGTCATCCGATTGACGAACGAAGTTTCGGCTCGATACCAGTTGCCATCCGACAAATGATAGATGGCACCGTCGTCATCGTCACTTGTTTCGTAGACCAGTGATCTCATCACTGTGTAGGCGCGACCTGGGGCTCCTTCAACGTCGCACAAAACCAGCTGTTGGCGGCGAAGAGCGGCAGATTCTTCAGGAAAAATATCGTTGGCTTCAAGAAATGCCCACAGTTCCTCAATGGTAATGTCCGGGTATATTTCGCTTGTCTTGCCTTCTGCACGAAAGAAGCAGCAGGTCTTGTCATCTTGGTAGTCCACAATATCGGGAATGGACAAAACGAGATCGTCACTGCGCTCCTGAAATGCGATGACCAGCTTTTCGTTGAGAAGGTCGATTTGTGCAGGATCGCGGACAGGGGAAATGTTCTGAATATTAGGGAAGGTTTCCTGATAGGTGGTATCTTCGTAGAGCTCCAAGAGCTTCCCGCAAATTTCTGGTAGCTTGTCTGGCTGGACCTTCATTCCGATCTTGAGTGATGTCGAACCCGTCGCGTTCATGAAGAGTTCTTTGTATTCCTCCTTCACCTTTCCCGTGAGGCTTCGAATGATCTCGCTGTTGCCATCAAAGTCCAAGAAGGTCAGGTCGGTGGAAATGGCGACTTGTGTCCTTTTCCTGCGAGCAGTTCCCGGGGAAACCATGTCAGCGCTTTTGAGTTCGGCCGGGTCCAAGCTGTTCAAGGTCACTCTTAGACCAAAATCATACTCGTACGAGTAGTCGCTCAGGTGATGATAGACGTGTCCAAAGGAAATGGCGAAATTTCGATTGTTTACTTCAAGAAAAACAAGGGCTCCCTTTGAAGCCTGAAGCAGCTCCTTTTCAATTCCGAAGTATGACCTCCACCATGGAGTGCGCGGCGGTGTATCCAGCAAGAGGAGATGAGCACCTTCAGGAAGCTCTGCTGCATTTGCATCCTCGAGTTTATGATCTTCTTTCAAAGCATTTTCGTGATTGAAGCCATCTTTCAGAAGGTAAATTGAAAAGGGTTTTGTCTTTGCCATGAGTGAGTTCTCTCGATCGAATCACTGAAGATTTGCACTCAAGGGTTGAAAGGTCCAGTCTGTTTTCATGTCCCTCAATGTGTGAGCATGATCCGCAGATGGATTGCGAGTTTCTTCTCGAGAGACATTTCGTTGCCGTAAACTTCGCGCCCGCGTGCTTTTTTAACGGAGTGCCCCATCATTCCAGCTCGCACGTCATTGGCGTAGCCTGCCTCTTCCATGCGAGTCTCAAAGGTATGGCGAAGGCCGCCGATTGTGATCTCTTCGGGTAGAACATTGTGCTCATGAAGCGCCTTGTTCGCCGCCGCTGAATAGGTGCCTTTGTGGCGATACCTGGAAAATCCCTCAGGGTTTCTCCGGAAGGCTTCCAGGGCCACACCAACGAGTGGTACTTTCCGCTTGCTTGGCGCGTTCTTAACCTCTCTCGCCCATTCCCCCTTTTCCGTCCGGATCCAGATATGTGGGATTTGATCATCAAGAAAGATCGAATGAGGTGGCAAGTCAGTGATCTCAGATTGGCGCGCGCCAGTTTCGGCCAAGACGAGAGTAATATCGCGCAACTGATCATTCATGAAATCAAGTGCCCCCGGCGCAATAATTTTGACACGTATGGTTTCGACGGGCACTTCGAGCTTCCTGCCGTCTTCCTCGTCAAGTGCGCCAAAGCCCTTTCCAAGGTTGAAGAAGGGGGACGGGGGCATCACACGCTCGTCGACCCCGAGATAATCGTGGAACTTCTCCCACAGAGTGTTCAACAAACGCAGTTCCTTTTGGGCTGATTTTCCTTTCATGTCTTCATCAAGGACCCTGTCCTTCAAGGCGTCTCGAAGTGCGACGGCATCAGAGCGCTCGATTTCATTGAAAATCGGATCATACCCCAGCAGGCTGACTACTTTTGAAGCGGGGCGCGTCCACTGTGCCTTCCAAGTTTTTTTCGCCTTGGCCGCCTTGTTCATGACCTTTTCTCGATACCATTCCGGCATTTTCTCCGCGACTTCAGTGATCGTGAGTTTTGGCCTCTCGACCCCTCCCAAGAGGGCTGATGCGGCTGAAGACTGTGGTGCATCCTTGTTTTCGATCAGATGCAGAATTCGATCCATGATTACGGCCGGCCCCGAAGCCTCCAATTCTGCGGCCGTCTGATAAGAGAAGTTCCTGGATGTCGCCAGTTCCGCGATGGCCTCGTAATGACTTGCGGACGATGGGTTTCTACCCGCGAGCTTAGCGTCGAGCTCTGCCAGGATTTGTTTTTTGACGACGCCCTTTCGAGTAGTGGCATCTTCCCGGTCGCCAGTTCCCAAGGAGCGGTGAATTTCAGTTTTCGTTTCGACCAACGCGTAGCGAGCAGGGACTCTCATTCGAAGATGCCAGATACCATTTCTCGGATACATGCCCGGTGGGTTTTTCTTGCCTTCGTTTCCCAACTTTCCCGCTCCTCGATTTGCTACGCAATTTGCTACACACGCGCTTGCCCCGAAGAGTTGTTAATCACATAAAAACAATCACTTAAAGGGGGCGGGAAAAAGAAAGTGATTCCGCCCCCGGGCACCATATTATAAAACAAAAACAAAGCGTTGCAGGTTTTGATCTCAATCCTGTTTGCGGGTCTTGCATGCTGGGTGCTCATTGGGTGCCGCGTGCTGAGTTTAGAACTTGAAAACGGTAGGTAACCCATTGTCGGAAGGGGAAATTCAGTTTGACTTCACGAGTCGTCACCGCCTAACGTCAAAGTTGAGCAGATTGTTTGCATTTCAGGTTTTTTATGCGCAGGGACTTCCGCCTATACGAACTCAGCGATGACGATTTTGAAGACCTTTGTGTCAAAATTTCAGTCGATTGGTTGGGCGAAGGCGTGACGCCTTTCGCACCCGGACCCGACGGTGGGAGAGACGGTAAGTTCACTGGCACGGCGAATAGCTTCCCCAGCTCAAGTGAACCACTAAATGGCAAAGTCGTACTCCAAGCAAAACACGCAGCTTCACCGATTGCATCCTATTCGGACAAGTCTTTCCAACGAACTTTGAAAAATGAAGAGTATCCTCGCATCAAAAAGCTCGTAGATGACGAGATGTGCGAGCACTACATCCTTTTCGCCAACCGGAAGCTAACAGGTGGTGCCGAAAAGAAAATCCACGGGGAGCTAATGGCGCTTAGGTTGCACTCAGCGCACATCATTGGTGCCGAACGTCTCAATCTTGAATTGGAAAACAAGCCGAACTTAGCAAGCTCGCTACCAAATGCCCGAGATGTCCAGCCTTTCACATTTCAGCCTGACGACATCGTTGAAGTAATTACTGCTCTGCACGCCTACTCAGATGGGCCAATTGATGAAGCGTTTGATAGCGCACAATCATTCGACACTATTTCGATCAAATCGAAGAAGAACCCCATAAATGGCCTGTCGAAAGAGTTTTACGAACAGGTGATCGAAGCGGAGTCCATGCTTCATTTTGGCAAGATCGAACGCTTTTTAAAGAACCCACGAAACGCCGAAATCAGAGAACTCTACCATGACTCTGCTGACGAGCTAAAACAAAAGCTCATTATCGAACGCGAACAGTTTGCTGATTTTGACCGGGTGTTCACGTTCCTGTACGACAAGGTGCAAAGCCAGCGTGAAGCCCTGAAAGGCAAGAGACGGCTGGTCAGCATCCTCTTGCACTACATGTACTGTAACTGCGATATCGGCGTGAAAAGCGAAGATGAACTGGCGGCTTGACCATGTTGACAGCAGAGAAACACTTAGATCTCGATACCTCACTGGTCCGTGTCGCGGCTGTGATCCTGAAGGAGCTGAAACGCAAAGGTGCCGTCGCCTTTGAGGCCCTACGCAAGCTGATCACCCGTCGCGTGGGTGAAGATGGTGAGTTGATGTTCCTGCCAGCGCTACGTTTTCTGTTCTTGCTGGGGCGCGTCGAGTACCACACCAAGAACGATGTGGTCGAACTCGTCGGTGTGAACAATGCAGATTAGCCGTCTGTACAGCAACCATGACGAAGTTTTCACGCCTATTGATTTCAACTTTGGCGAAGATGCGACGCGCTTGAATGTGGTCTTGGGTGAAATTCGTCATCCTTCGGATCATGCCCGAGACTCTCACAATCTTGGGAAAACAACGCTGCTTCACCTTATCGACTTCTTGCTGTTGAAAGGTATGTGGCAGGGCCATTTTTTCGTGAAAAATAAGAGCCTGTTTGAGGGCTTTGAGTTCTTTATTGAGATTGCTCTCAACTCTGGTGGGTTTGCGACCGTGCGTCGCGGGGTGAACGACCCAAACTTAGTTTCATTGGTTCGGCACGACAAAACAGAGCCAACATTTGTGGATGCGCCGGAAGAGCGGTGGGACCATTTTGAATTGGGCAGAGCCGACGCTGAAGTTATTCTAGATAGCTGGCTCGATCTACGCGTCTTGAAGCCCTTTAGCTACAGGAAGGCCATTACATATTTTCTGCGCGCTCAAAGCGATTGGGATGACGAGTTATGACCTGCTCCCCATTGAGTCCGCTAATTTAGGTTAGCTCTGTTCAGGTTTTGGT
>JAAEZA010000040.1 GCA_018223125.1 Paracoccaceae bacterium
GTGGCAAGACGGTCCAGAAAGGGATCAGTGCCTGTGGCCACATGGAGCGTCAGGGCGCTATCGCTGCCGCCAAGGTCTTTCCAGTTGGTAATTTCACCGGCCAACACGCGGCGCATCTGTTCCATCGTGATACCGTCAACAGGATTAACATCCGATGTGGCGATCACTACCGCATCCAGCCCGATGACCTGTGTTCGGGCCGGATCAGGGGATTGCAGGCTTGAAAACACCAGCGTGTCGCTCCCGTCGCGCATGGCGATGTAGGGATCGCCGCCATCTTGCGGCGCCAGTTCAATCATTGCCAGCGGGCCGGCAGCCTCTGAGGAAATCTCGACAGTCTGTGCGCCTTGCGCCCCTGTAATGATCTCCACCTCCGCACCCTGATAGATGGCAAAGGCTTCGATCAGGGACAGGGCAACAGCACTGTCGCCGGCAATGTTGAAGCGGGCAGCAGTTTCCTGCGGTGTCGGGCATCCGTCGCCTTCACAGTCTACGGTGCGGGCGTCGACCGTCAGAGGGCCGAATTCGGTTTCGACACGGTAGAACTCTCCATCGTATTCTAACAGGGTACCTTCAACCTTCAGATCACCGGTTTTTGCGGAAAGCGTAACCTCTTGTGCGGCCAGACCGGCCGGAGTGCCCAAAAGTAAGGCCGCCAGACCCAGACGGCACAGCAGTGAACGGTACATGAAAATCCTCGCAGGTTACTTGCGGGCCACTTTCATGTCTTTCAGCGCGTTTTTCAACAGGAGACTGGTTTGTTTGGCACCGCATTCGGGCAAACGCAGGGATAATTTATTGGCTCCGGCCTTGGCATTTGGCTGGTGGCGGGCGGTTTGAATGCGCATCATGACACCACAGGCGGTTTCTCCCCGCACGGTTTCCACTGCGAAGGATACGATCTGCTGGCCCGCCGTCATGCGCAGCGGCAGGGTATAGATCTGTGCCAGTTGCGGTTCGGACAGGGCTGTATCGCCCAGTTGTGCCAGATATCCGCCGCCTTCCATGCGCGACATCGCAAAATCGCTCGGGTTCAGGCGCCAGATGTGACCGGCTTCGCCCATGCCTGCACCGTTTTGAAAGGCGTGCAGGAAGGTGTCATTTGCGCCCTTCCAGGATATACCAACCCGTTCCAGACTGGACAGTCCGGCGATGTAAGCGCCCACTGTGGATTGCGTTCCGTCGGAAAGTTCCACATCAAAGCGGGAGTATTCGGCAAAGACCGGCACTTTCAGTTCCAGTTGGCCTGCGCCATCGAGCTTTTCTTTGAACTGCAAGCCGCCGTGCCGGATGGTGGCGGTGACATTCGGATGGCAGGGTGCTTTCAGTTTCAGCTTTACCCGTGCGCCAAAGATCGGCGTGGCCCGCAGGTCCAGCGCACAGCTGACTTTCGGGGACTGTGGGATGCGGATACTGTCCTTAAAGTCCGTCATGGTGACAGACAGACCGTTTGTCAGGCCGGACACTTGCGGGGCGGGAACGTTGGCGATGGAACGTGTCAGCACGATATCGCTGAAATCCGCAGGGGTCGCCAGTTGCGGTGCACCGTCCTGAACCGCAATTGTAATGACATCGCTTCGAACAGCCGAAGGGACTCTGCGCGCGGCCGGCTCCACAGCGGCAAAGATCATCTGACCGGTATCTGCTTCGGGTTGTTCGGGTTTCGACGGAAGCACGCCGGCGGCCATACGGACCGGCGCATCCGGCACCATTGCGGTAGGACGGATATCCGTGATGGTGGGAACCTGAGGCGCCGAGAGGTTCGCAGCGACGGTCAGATTGGGTTGATACCCCTGTGTGCCATGATCGCCGAGAAGCAGGCTGGCAGCCGCACCACCGACGGCCAGAACCACACCGGTCGCCACAGTCAGGAGTTTGTCATTAAGAGCCATGATAACCTCGATAAGCGTTGAACTTATCGAAAATTAGCATTCAATCGTGACGGATTTGGGCGTCCAAAAGGGTAGTTTGCAGGCGATTTCGCCTTATTCGATTCGCCTTTCGAGACCGGAATCTGGCGAATCTTTGGCGAAGAACCTGAAATCAGGCTGTGGCGGGCGTGAGTAACACTTTCCCGCCACAAACTGTCTTATTTACAGGGCGCCGTGACAATGTTTGAACTTTTTTCCGCTCCCGCAAGGGCAGGGAGAATTGCGTCCGGGATTGCCCCAGGTTGACTTATCGTTCTCGTCAAAGGCAACGGCCACAGGGGCAGTGGCCGGTTCTTGTTGCGGTTGTGCGTCAGGCTCTGGTGCGGTGGCTGGTACGTCAGCCGCCTGCGCTGCTTGGGCCGCCTGTGCCTCGGCCTGCATCTGGGCGATGATTTCGTTGCGTTCCTCTTCGGTCATCATCCGTACATGGCCCAACTGGCCGGTCACATCAGCGCGCAGGCTTTCCAGCATGGCCTCAAACAGGGTGAAGGATTCCGTTTTGTATTCGTTCAACGGATCGCGCTGGGCGTAGCCGCGGAAGCCCACCACAGAGCGCAGATGTTCCAGCGTGATAAGATGTTCGCGCCAGTTCTTGTCGATTGTTTGCAGCAGGATCTGCTTTTCGATGCTACGGAACTGTTCGGCACCGAACTGTTCAACCTTCTTGGCCATCGCTTCATCGGCGGCTTCACTGATCCGTTCCCGCAGGTCTGTGTCGTCGATGCCTTCTTCATTGGCCCATTCGATGATCGGGACATCAATCCCGATATGTTCGATCACCTTGCCATAGAGCCCTTCCACGTCCCACTGATCGGGATAGGATTTGGCCGGAATACATTCGTCCACCAGATCGTCGATCACCTGATCGCGCATATCCTTGACGGTTTCGGACAGGTCTTCGGCTTCCATGATCTCGAACCGCTGGCCGAAGATGGCCTTGCGCTGGTCGTTCATCACATCGTCGAATTTCAACAACTGTTTGCGGATGTCAAAGTTGCGGCCTTCCACTTTGGCCTGCGCTTTTTCCAGCGATTTGTTTACCCACGGGTGAATGATTGCCTCGCCTTCGGACATGCCGAGTGTGGACAGCACCTTGTCCAGACGTTCAGAGCCGAAAATCCGCATCAGATCGTCTTCCAGTGACAGGAAGAAGCTGGATTTGCCCGGATCGCCCTGACGGCCCGAACGGCCGCGCAACTGGTTGTCGATCCGGCGGCTTTCGTGACGTTCGGTGGCCAGAACAAACAGTCCGCCTGCGTCCAGTGCCTTTTGCTTGTCAGCGGCAACTTCGGCCTGAATGCGTTCGCGAATGGCAACAGGGTCCGCATCGTCACCGGCTTCTTCGATGGCTTGCAACACGCGCATGTCCACGTTCCCGCCCAACTGAATGTCGGTCCCGCGACCGGCCATGTTGGTGGCGATGGTCACAGCGCCCGGTTTACCGGCATCGGCAACGATCGCGGCTTCCTGTTCGTGGAAGCGGGCGTTCAGAACGTTGTGCGGGATGCCTTCGGGACGGGCGGCCAGCGCATCAATCGCATCTGCATCGGCGTTGAACTTGACCTTGTTCTCTTCCTTTTTCATCCCGTCTGCCCGCGTGCGCAGGTTGGCCGCGATCTGTTTCAACAGGGCGGTGTCTTTCAGAAGGTTGGACAGATACTCGGACTTTTCAATCGAGGTCGTGCCCACAAGGGTCGGCTGGCCTTTGACATAGGCTTTGGCGATTTCTTCGACAATGGCGGTAAATTTTTCCTTGGCGGTGCGATAGATCGCATCGTGTTCGTCAATCCGCGCGATGGGTTTGTTGGTGGGGATTTCCACCACACCCAGCCCGTAGATTTCGGAAAACTCTTCTGCTTCGGTCAGGGCGGTGCCCGTCATACCGGCCAGTTTGTCATAAAGGCGGAAATAGTTCTGGAAGGTCACAGAGGCCAGCGTGACGTTTTCGGGCTGGATATCCACGCCCTCTTTCGCCTCAATCGCCTGATGCAAACCGTCCGACAGGCGGCGGCCCTGCATCATGCGTCCGGTAAATTCGTCAATCAGCATCACATCGCCGTCTTTGACGATGTAATCCTTCTCGCGTTTGAACAACACATGGGCGCGCAGGGCGTTATTCACATGGTGGACGAGTGTTGTGCTTTCCGGATCGTAAAGGGATGCACCCTCTTCCATCAGCCCTTGAGCCAGAAACTGCTGTTCGACAAATTCGTTGCCTTCTTCAGTCAAAACAGCGGAGCGGGCTTTTTCGTCGATGGTGTAATGCTCTTCTTTCAAGGACGGGATCAGACGGTCGATCTTGACGTAAAGATCAGAGCGGTCTTCCGAGGGGCCGGAAATAATCAGCGGTGTCCGTGCTTCGTCGATCAGGATGGAGTCCACCTCATCCACAATCGCAAAGAAGTGATCGCGCTGGGCGATCTGGGACAGTTCCGATTTCATATTATCGCGCAGATAGTCGAAACCGAGCTCGTTGTTGGTGGCATAGGTGACATCGGCGCGATAGGCAGCGATCTTTTCTTCTTCGGGCAAGTTCGGAACGACGATTCCGGTGGTCATGCCAAGGAAGGAATAGACCTGATCCATCCATTCCGCATCACGCCGTGCAAGGTAATCGTTTACCGTCACCACATGCACGCCGCGCCCCGCAAGCGCATTCAGGTAGACAGGCAATGTTGCCATCAGCGTCTTGCCTTCACCGGTCTTCATTTCTGAAATATTGCCCCGGTGCAGGAAAATACCGCCGATCAACTGAACATCAAAAGGACGCAGGCCCAGCGTGCGTTTCGCGGCTTCCCGTGCGTTGGCAAATGCCTCTGGCAAAAGGGAATCCAGCGTTTCGCCGTTTTTATAGCGTTCCTTGAATTCTTCGGTCTTGGCTTTGATGCCTTCGTCACTGAGCGCCACAAAATCCGGTTCCAGACTGTTGATCTTGGCGACCAGAGATTTCACCGATTTGATCTTGCGATCATTGGGTGTCCCAATGATTTTTCTACTAATAGTGCCCAAGCCCAGCATAGCTGCTCCGTTTATTTTCTACGCCGCACCATTGGCGGCAAAAAACTGACGTGACTGTGAAGGAACGGGCCAAAGCCTGCCTTGTGGCGGGGGGTTAGTCAGCGTAAAGCTGCTGCAACGCCGGATCGTCCTTGCATTCATGCCAGATTGGCATCTAAGCGGGTCTGTTCGCACTGTCAACGTTGCCCCCAACGTTCGGCACCATAAATACAGGACGTGTCTGCAAGAAAACAGGCCAGAAAACAGGAGCAAGAACATGAAATTCACACGACTAATCGCCGTATCTTCCGTTGCCGTAATGATGGCAACCAACGCCCCCGCACAGGATGCGCCAACCGCACAAACTGTTCTGGCGACTGTGAACGGTAAAGACATCACTGTGGGCCATGTCATCGCGCTGACACGGCGCCTGCCGGAGCGTTTCCAACAACTCGACGACAAGGATCTCTACCAAGGGGTTCTCGACCAGTTGATCCAGCAAACCGCGCTGGCGTCGGATGTGGATACGTCCAAGAAATCCGTTCAGATCGCTATTGAAAACGAAACCCGTGCGCTGCTGGCGTCGGAAACGCTGACGAAGATTGAAAACGAAGCGACGACCGATGCGCTGGTTCAGGCCGCTTATGACGAAGCCTATGCAGATGCACCGGCAGCAATGGAATACAAAGCCTCCCATATTCTGGTGGAAACGGAAGAAGAAGCCAAAGAACTGGTGAAAGTCCTGAATGACGGGGCGGATTTCGCAGAAACGGCAAAGGAAAATTCCACCGGCCCATCCGGCCCGAACGGTGGAGATCTGGGCTGGATGGCCAAGGGGCGCACCGTTCCGGAATTTGAAAACGCCATGATTGCACTGGAACCGGGTGAAGTGTCCGAACCGGTGAAATCCCAGTTCGGCTGGCACATCATCAAACTGGCCGAAACCCGCGAGGCACCGAAACCGACACTGGAAGAAGTGCGCGACCAATTGGTGGATCAGATGAAAACCCAAGCGGTGGCAGAGCATATGCAGACGATTGAAGACTCTGCAGAGATTAATCGGGTTGAAATCGATCTCGATCCGGCCATTATCCGCAACACCGATTTGTTGGATAAGTAATCCCTTGGGGGGCGGAAATGGCCAAATCAAAAGCAAAGCTGGAACGTAAAGTCAGCAAGTTAAAGAAAAAAGTCAAAGGTCTGAAGGCCGAGTTGAAAGCGCAGCCAGCGGTTTCAACGGTCTCGCCTCTTGCCCCCTCCGAAGGCTTTCCGGCCCTTCCAGAAATCGGCGGCGTCACCTTCGCCGCCGGTGCCGCCGGTGTAAAATACAAGAACCGCACCGATGTGATGCTGGCGCGCGTTGCCGAAGGTAGCGCCGTGGCCGGTGTGTTCACGCGCTCTTCCACCCGTTCCGCGCCGGTGCTGGATTGTCAGGCCAAACTGGTCGAATTGCAAAAAACCGATGTGGTGGGCGATGCCATGGGGGTTGTGGTGAATTCCGGCAACTCCAACGCCTTTACGGGTAAGGTCGGGGCGCAATCCGTTGAATTTGTTTGTAAAGCTGCGGCAGATACGCTTGGTGTGAAGGCTGGCAACATTCTGACGTCTTCTACCGGCGTGATTGGCCAGCCTTTGCCCCATGACCGGATTACGGCCGTTCTGAGCGATCTTGCCAAGGGTCTTGATCCGTCACGCGGTGAAGAAGCCGCCAAGGCCATTATGACAACGGATACCTTTCCTAAAGGGGTAAAGGCATCGGTAGAAATCGACGGCAAGCAGGTGAAAATCGCCGGATTTGCCAAAGGTTCGGGCATGATCGCACCGGATATGGCCACGATGCTGGTTTATATCTTCACCGATGCAGCAATCACGTCTTCTGCATTTCAGGCGCTGATCTCGGATCACAACAAAACGACTTTCAACGCGATTACAGTGGACAGCGACACCTCCACCTCTGACACGCTGCTGGCTTTTGCAACCGGCACTGCAGGAAATGCGCGGATCACCGATGCGCAGAGTGAAGCGGGCCAGACCCTTGGCGCGGCCCTGCAATCGGTCATGCGCGATCTGGCCCATCTGGTGGTGAAGGACGGTGAAGGCGCGACAAAGTTCGTTGAAGTTGCGGTGACGGGTGCCTCTGATGATACCTCGGCGCAGATAGTTGCACTGGCGATTGCCAACTCACCGCTGGTAAAAACCGCTGTTGCCGGGGAAGATCCGAACTGGGGCCGTGTTGTCATGGCTGTTGGCAAATCGGGTGAACCTGCGGACAGGGACAGGATTGCCATCCGCTTCGGGGATATTCTGGTGGCAGAAAACGGTTGGGTTTCGCCCGATTACACCGAAGAACAGGGTGTGGAATACATGAAACAGCAAGACCTGCGTATCGCAACCGATCTGGGGATCGGGGAAGGTGCCGCAACAGTCTGGACCTGTGATCTGACCCACGGCTACATTACCATCAACGCCGATTACCGTTCATGAAGACACTACTGGTTTCCGCGGTCGCCCTGATCGACAAGGACGGCCGCGTGCTGCTGGCGCAGCGCCCCGAGGGAAAATCACTGGCAGGGCTTTGGGAATTTCCGGGCGGCAAGGTTGAAGCGGGGGAAACCCCCGAACACGCCCTTATCCGCGAGCTGGAGGAAGAACTGGGCATCAACACATGGGCCAGTTGCTTGGCGCCGCTGACTTTTGCCAGCCACAGCTATGATGATTTCCACCTTCTGATGCCGCTATACGCCTGCCGCAAATGGGAAGGTATCCCGACCCCGAAGGAAAATCAGGTGTTGAAATGGGTGCGTCCGAATGAAATGTCAGCCTACCCAATGCCACCGGCGGATATTCCGCTGATCGCCATGCTGCGGGATCTGCTATAGCCAGCCGCTTGCCTCTGTTTTGACGATTTCCGCAATCATTTCCACGTGGTCAGGACGCTCGTTCAGGCAGGGAATATAGGTGAAGGTTTCGCCACCCGCCTCCATGAAGGCTTCCTGAATTTCCTCGTTGATCTCTTCGAGCGTTTCCACGCAGTCGGATGAAAAGGCCGGAGCCATCACCGCGATGTTCTTTTTGCCTTCCCGCGCCAGACGGGCCACGTCTTCGACCGTGTAGGGTTGCAACCATTCCTCGGGCCCGAATTGGGACTGGAATGTCAGCTGTACTTTGTCCGCCGGCAGACCCAGTTCCTCGCGCAGCAGCCGCGTGGTTTTCTGGCAGTGGCAGTGATATGGATCACCTTCTTTCAGATAGCGGATCGGCACGCCGTGATAGGATGTCACCAAAACATCCGGCTCTGTTTCCATCTTGGCATAGGCTTCTTTTACCGTTGCGGCCAGTGCTTTGATATAAAGCGGGTTTTCATAATAAGCGGGCACAGTGCGTACCGACGGTTGCCATTTCATTTGCATCAACGCGCGAAAGGCTTCGTCATTTGCGGTGGCGGTTGTCGGGGCGGAATACTGCGGATAAAGCGGAAAGAAGACGATCCGGTCGCAGCCTTTCTCCTTCATCCGCTCAATCACCGAACTGGTGGAAGGATTGCCGTAGCGCATACAGAAATCCACTTCCACACGATCCCCGTAAAGATCCTTCAAGGTCTTTTCCAAGGCTTCGCTTTGGTTGCGGGTGATGGTCAGCAGCGGGCTTTCGTCTTTTTCCGTGTTCCAGATGCCACGATAGGCTTCTCCCGAGGTGAAGGGCCGTTTTGTCAGAATGATAAGCTGCAACAGTGGCTGCCATTTCCACGGCGCATAGTCGATGACGCGGCGGTCTGACAGAAATTCGTTCAGGTAGCGGCGCATGGACCAGTAGTCCGTGCCGTCCGGCGTCCCGAGGTTGGAGATAATCACCCCGACCTTTCCGAAGTTAACGGCGGGATGATCGGCGGCGGCATGGGCTGGCTTTTGTGCGGTCATTGTGTCTCTCTCTGATCATGATCGGAGGTATCCTAAAGGCGGAGGCATTCAAGTCTTTTTATCAGCTGCGGGAAATTCTGTCACACCCAGCGCATCTGCCAGCCGTGTCTGCGCCGAACCGGGGCGCAGGGGTTTCTGCTGTGTTTCGGACGGCGCCCAGCCCGTCAGGAAGGCCAGTTCGAACGTAGCCATCATGCGCCCGTCCTGCATGTGGTCCCGTGCATAAATTTCCGCCATGCGTAAAAACACATCGCGGCGGGCAAAATGGCGGCTGCGGTCCGACAGGGCGTTGGTTTCCCCCATCGCGCGCAGTTCACGCATCAGATGCCAAGGGCTTTCATAGGCGACACGCAGGGGTTCCAGATCGGCCACGGGCAGCCCGTATCCCGCCCGTTGCAACAGGGCACCCAGACCGCGCAGTTCAGCCATCGGGGCCACATGGGGGCGGATACCGCCGCGCAACTCTGCCTCTGCGGCTGTCAGGCTGTGACGCAGTTCGTGCAGTGTTTCGCCTGCAAACATCACCGCAATCATCAACCCGTCCGGCCGCAGGGCACGGCGCATCTGGATCAACTGCCCCACAGGATCACCAGCCCAGTGCAGCGACAGGCAATGCACAATCAGATCGCAGCTTTCCGGTTCCAGATCGAGCGTTTCGGCATCCGGTATGACACGGGCGTTTATTCCTGTCTTTTCTGCCCAATAAGACCCTTGCCAGCCAATAAACACCGGATCGGTAAAGGTTCTGTTAACGTCTTTCAGTCTTTCTGAAACTTCATCGGCTGCAAAGTCATGCAGGAACAGCGCACCAGTGTCTCTGACGCGGGCGCGGTGCTGGTCCAGTGCTTGCGGATCGAACAGTGTCGGGGTTGGGTCCATCTGGCATATCTCCTGCCGCAGACCTAGCGTCCAAAGGGTGAAAGGAAAAGCCTATCCTGCATGTGGCGCGTAAATTGGTGCATCTGGCCTATCCGCCGCGCTGTCTGTCCTGCGGGGTGGAAACCGGCACGGACAACATGTTGTCCCGGATCTGCTGGTCGGAAACCCATTTCTTCGCTGGCAGCGTTTGCAACGGGTGCGGCGTGCCATTGCAAGGGCAGGCGGAGACGGGCGATCTGTGTGAATCGTGCCATACGTATCCGGTTCTCTGGTCCCAAGGCCGGTCCGTCGGATTGTACGAAGGACCGCTTCGCCGGATGGTGCTGGCCCTGAAACATGGCGACCGGCAGGATATCGCACGGCATATGGCCCGCTGGATGGGGAGCGCGGGAGAGGAGATGATCACAGCCGAGACTGTTCTGGTTCCGGTGCCCCTGCACTGGAGCCGGATGTTGCGGCGGCGATACAACCAGTCCGTCCTGCTGGCGCAGGCGCTGTCCCGTATCACGGGGGGGCTGGTTGTGCCGGACGGCTTGCAGCGAAGCCGCGCCACCACAAGCCAGAAAGACATGCGCCGTGCAGAGCGGTTTGAAAACCAGCGCAGTGCGATCCGCCCCCATCCCAAACGCCGCGCGTTGCTTCGCGACAGGACGGTGGTTCTGGTGGATGATGTCATGACAACAGGTGCCACCTTGTCCGCCTGTACGGAAGCCTGTTTTGCCGCCGGTGCCAGCACTGTGAGCGTTCTTGTCTTTGCCCGCGTTGCAAGGCTGGCGTAAAGCCTTATATATTGTGGCAAACAATAGGAATGCCACAATGAAAAATGTTGAAATTTACACTACGCCGATCTGCGGCTACTGCGCTGCGGCCAAGCGCCTGCTGAATGGCAAGTCCGTGTCTTTTGCGGAAATCGACGTGATGACAAACCCTGAAAAGAAGGCCGAGATGATCAAGCGCGCCAACGGGGGGCGTACCGTTCCGCAAATCTTTATCGGTGACATCCATGTGGGGGGCTTTGACGACCTCAATATGCTGGAACGGCAGGGCAAACTCGACGCATTGTTAGCGGGATGACCCTGCGCGCCGGTCTGATCCAACTTAACAGCAGCGATGATCCGCTGGCCAACCTGCCCCGTACACAGGGGCTGGTGGCAGAGGCGGTGGCGCAGGGAGCGCAATTCGTTGCCACCCCTGAAGTGACCAATGTCCTGTCCACCAGCCGCAGCCACCAGAAGTCCGTGCTGCAGCATGAAGCGCAGGACCAGACACTTGCGGCCCTGCGTAAACAGGCCGCGGATCTGGGGATCTGGCTGTTGATCGGCTCTTTGGGTTTGCTGACGGATGACGCGGACGGGCGCTTTGCAAACCGCAGCTTTCTGATTGATCCGCAAGGGAATATCAAAGCCCGCTACGACAAGATCCACATGTTTGATGTGCAAGTGACCGAAAGCGAAACCTACCGCGAAAGTGATGGCTATCGCCCGGGCGACACCGCGGTGCTGGCGCAAACGCCCTTTGGCAGCATCGGGATGAGCATTTGCTATGACATGCGCTTTCCCTATCTGTACCGCCAGCTTGCCAAGGCCGGTGCTTCTATCCTGACGGCCCCCGCTGCCTTTTCGCCAGTCACTGGTGCTGCCCACTGGCACAGTCTGCTGCGGGCGCGGGCCATCGAAAACGGTTGTTTTGTGATTGCACCGGCGCAGACCGGCGCTCATAGCATCAGCAGGGGCAAGCCCCGCTCGACCTACGGGCACTCTCTGGTGGTGGATCCCTGGGGTGAAGTGCTTCTTGATGCAGGAGAGGAAGAAGGTGCCTATCTTGTGGATATGGATTTTGAAATGGTTGGTGATGCGCGAAAACGCGTGCCTTCGCTAGACCATGACAGACCGTTCCAACTGGATCGCGGATGAGCGATACACACGACATTTCCCTTGCGGTCGGCCTGCTTTCCGAAGTCGTCGCTGCGGATCAGTTGATCAAAGGAACGCTGTCGCGCAGGCTGCCAAAAGGGATGGAGATGTCCCATTTCTCTGTGCTCAACCATCTCAGCAATTCGGGTGAAAAAACCCCTGCACAGCTTGCCCGGAACTTTCACCTGACCAAAGGCGCGATGACAAACACGCTGAAAAAGCTTGAAAACGCCGGATATATCCACATCCGCCCCGATTGGGACGATGCGCGGCGCAAGCAGGTTTCCATCAGCAATGCCGGCCGTGTGGCCCGAGAGCTTGCCCTCGAACAGCTTGTGCCGGAGTTTGAAAAGATCATTGCCGACCTTGGCGAACAGAAGATCCGTCAAACCCTTCCCGTGCTGCGGGCCTTTCGCACGGCGCTGGGCGGTTAGGTGATACCTAGCGGGGCTTCGTGCTTGCGGTTACGTAATTCACGCTCAGATCCCGCTCTGATATGGACCAGCTCCACAACAGCGGATTGAACACAAATCCCTTGCGATCCACAGGGGTTAGTCCCGCTTGTTCAATCAGGGTGTACAATTCGTCCGGCGTGATGAACTTGGCCCAGTCATGGGTGCCCTTGGGCAACCAGCGCATCACATGTTCCGCACCGATGATCGCCATCATATAGCTTTTGGGGTTCCGGTTCAGGGTTGAACAGATCATGATCCCGCCCGGTTTCAGCAATTGCTGGCAGGCGGTCAGATAGGCCTGCGGATCAGCCACATGTTCTACTACTTCCATATTCAAAACCGCGTCGAATTGCTCTCCGGCGGCGGCAAGGTCTTCGGCTGTGGTGTGGCGGTAGTCGATATCAAGTCCCATCTGGCGGGCATGCACCTGTGCCACCGGAATATTGCCAGCAGCGGCATCTGCCCCGACGACATCCGCCCCCAGACGGGCCATCGGTTCTGACAGCAGGCCACCGCCACAGCCGATATCCAGAATCCGCAGACCCTTCAAACTGTCCAGCGCATCCCTGTCGCGGCCGAATTCCGCCGTGATCTGGTCTACGATATAGCCCAAACGGCAGGGGTTCAGCATATGAAGCGGTTTGAACTTGCCGTTTTCGTCCCACCACTCGGCGGCCATCGCCTCGAACTTGGCGAGTTCGTGATCGTCAATTGTTGTCGCTGCTGCCATTGCACTCATGTCCTCGAACTGCCAAGGTTGGGGATCAACCAAGAAATAATATAGACCACATATGCGAAATTCCGAGAGCCAAATTGGCGCATCCCGAAACCTTTACCCTGTGATCCAGCCATTTAACCAGATGATGCTGGAGGTTCCGGGCGACCATACGCTTTATGTGGAAGAATGCGGCAATCCCGACGGTATTCCGGTTGTGGTGTTTCACGGTGGGCCGGGGGGCGGGTGCAGCCCCGGAATGCGACGGTTTTTCCATCCCGAGTTCTACCGGATCATCCTGTTTGACCAGCGCGGCTGCGGCCGTTCCCGCCCCCATGCAAGTGTCGAAAATAACACCACATGGGATCTCGTTGCGGATATTGAACTGATCCGGCAGAAACTCGGGATCGACAGCTGGATCGTCTTTGGCGGCTCCTGGGGGGCGACACTGGCGCTGGTTTATGCACAGACCCATCCCGAGCGTGTAAACCATCTGGTTCTGCGCGGCGTCTTCACCATGACAAAGGCCGAACTGGACTGGTTTTATGGCGGCGGCGCTGCTGCCTTCTTCCCCGATGAATGGGAACATTTCGCCGGATTGCTGCCGCGTAACGAACAGGATGATGTGATCGGAAACTACGCCAAGCGGTTGTTTTCCAAAAACGAAGATATCCAGATCCGTTTCGCCCGCGCATGGACGGAATGGGAAAGCGCCCTTGCCGCGCTGGAACAGTCGCCCAATCGCGGCGTTGTACCAGCGGCTTACGCACTGGCCTTTGCCCGTATCGAAAACCATTACTTCCACAACGCAGGTTTCCTGCGGGAAGACGGGCAGATTTTCAAGGATCTGCACAAGATCGAACATATACCGGGGTCTATTGTGCAGGGGCGTTACGATATGATCTGCCCGCCACAAACGGCTTATCGCTTGCGGGACAACTGGCCGGCGGCGCGGTTGATTACAGTGCCTGATGCAGGGCATTCCCTGTCCGAACCGGGCATCACATCGGCCCTGATCACCATCATGGACGAACTGTCCTGATCAGCGTTTCAACCGCTCCAGTCCAAGCGCGAGCAGTCCGGCAACCAAGCCCCAAAAGGCTGCTCCGATACCGAACACACTGACGCCGGAGGCTGTCACCACAAAGGTCAGCGCCGCCGGGAACAGGTGCTCCTTACTGCCAAATCCTGCGCTCGCCGCGCCGATAAAGGGGCCAAGCAGGGCCACACCGGCAACCGTGGCCACAAGGGCAGGGGGAAAGCCTGCGAACATCCCCACAAGGGACGCCCCGAACACCGCTAGAACGGCATAGGTCAAGGCATAGATAGGGCCGGTCAACCAGCGTTGGTCCGGATCGGGATGGGTGTCCGGCCCCGTACAGATCGACGCGGTGATTGCGGCCAGATTGGACGTATGGGCCCCGCCGAAGGCCGACAGGACAGATGCGATGCCGGTCACCCCGAGAATGGAACGGGTCGGCGCCTGATAACCGGACGCCCGTAAAACCGCAAAACCCGGCAGGTTTTGTGACGCCATCGTCACCAGATAAAGCGGCAACCCCAAGCCCAGCATCACCGGCAGGTCAAAGGCTGGCGTGACCCAGACCAGCTTGGAAATTTGCAAGCTCTCTACCGGTTCCAGCATCCCGAGCATGAAGGACAACCCGATCCCGAGCGCAAGCACCCCCAAGACAGCCCACATGGCAGAGAACAACCGCAGGACAAGAAACCCGGCAATCAGCGGCAGGACGAGTGCCGGAACCGTCGCCGCATGCTCAAAGATCGCCACGACAAATTCAAACAACACGCCCGCCAGCATGGCAGAGGCCAGAGCGGCTGGAATTTTTTCGATCAGATCGGCAACAACCCGAAAGGAGGCCGTGACCAGCACCAGAACTGCGGCAAACAGAAAGGCACCCACTGCTGCTTCAAAACCGATTCCACTGCTCGCTGCAATCAGCGCGGCGCCCGGTGTGGACCATGCCGTGATGATGGGCATTTTGTGCCGGATACTTAAAATGGCGGAGGTCGCCATCATGGAAATGCACAAGACAGCGACCCAGGAACCGGTCTGTGCCTGCGTTGCGCCAACCGCTTCGGTCGCGGCCAGAATAACTGCCAGAGATCCGCCAAATCCGACAAGCGCTGCAACAACTGCTGAAATAATTATGGATGCGCGCATGAAGCCTCGGGAATTGTGAATGGCCAAGGCTTAACCGCTCCGGCAAGGCAGGAAAACCCCGCCTTGCTTCAATGTTCCAAAAATACTCGGATCAGAGGGTTGCTGCCAGACGCGACCCCTGATTGATCGCCCGTTTCGCGTCCAGTTCTGCCGCAACATCCGCGCCACCGATCACGTGGCAGGATACGCCTTTTGACTCTAGATCATCCGCCAGTGTGCGGTTGGAAACCTGCCCTGCACACATCACGATCGTATCCGCTTCGATCAAAGTCGGGTTCTCGCGCGCCTCGCCAAAGCTGACATGCAGTCCCTCGTCGCTGATCCGTTCATAGTTCACACCGGCCACCATTTTAACGTTCTTCATCGCCAGCGCAGAGCGGTGAATCCAGCCTGTCGTTTTGCCAAGCCCTTTGCCCGGCTTGGAGGATTTGCGTTGCAGCAAGGTTATCTGACGGGCCGGCGGTTCCGGTTGCGCGCCCTGCGGTGCAAGGCCGCCGCGGGTGTCTTCAGGGTCGCCAACGCCCCATTCTTTTTTCCACAACTCCAGATCCTCGGTCGGGCTGGTGCCTTCGTGGACAAGATACTCCGACACATCAAACCCGATACCACCGGCACCGATCACGGCGACCCGTTTGCCCACTGTCACCTTGTCCCGTAAAACGTCGATATAGCTGACCACATTGTCCCGCTCCTGCCCCTCAATCGCAGGGTCGCGGGGGGTCACGCCGGTTGCGATGATCACTTCGTCAAAGCCTTGCAGGTCATCCGCGCTGACAAACCGGCCAAGACGGGTGTCGATGCCCGCTTTGGCCACCGCATGGGTGTAGTAATCTACCAGCCCGAAAAACTCTTCCTTTCCCGGAACCTGCTTTGCCATGTTCAACTGCCCGCCCAGTTCTGAAGCGGCGTCGAACAAAGTTACCTTGTGGCCCCGCTCTGAGGCTACCAGCGCGGTTGACAGTCCGGCAGGACCAGCCCCGACAATAGCAATCTTTTTCGGGCTGTCGGTGGGGGTATAGACCAGTTCGGTTTCCGAACAGGCCCGCGGGTTCACCAGACAAGAGGTCAGTTTCATGGAAAACGTGTGATCCAGACAGGCCTGATTGCAGGCGATGCAGGGCGCGATGGTTGCGGCCTGACCGGATGCCGCCTTGTTGACGAAATCCGCATCCGCCAGAAACGGGCGCGCCATAGACACCATATCGGCGCAGCCGTCGGTCAGCACTTCTTCTGCCACATCCGGCGTGTTGATCCGGTTCGAGGTAATGACCGGAATGGAAACAGATCCCATCAGCTTTTTCGTCACCCAGCTGAAGGCGCGGCGCGGAACACTGGTGGCGATGGTGGGGATGCGGGCTTCGTGCCAGCCTATGCCGGTGTTGATGATCGTGGCGCCTGCGGACTCAACCGCTTTGGCCAGTTGCACCACTTCTTCCCAGGTGGAGCCGTTTGGCACCAGATCAATCATCGACAGACGGTAGATAATGATGAAGTCGGATCCGACCGCTTCGCGGGTCCGGCGCACGACTTCGACCGGCAGGCGCATCCGGTTTTCATAAGACCCGCCCCATTCGTCGGTGCGCTTGTTGGTGTGGGTCACAAGGAACTGGTTCAGGAAATAGCCTTCGGACCCCATAATCTCTACTCCGTCATATCCGGCGGTTCGTGCGTTTACAGCACAGTTCACAATATCTGCGATCTGCTTTTCGATCCCCGCCGCATCCAGCTCCGCTGGCGGGAACGGAGATATCGGGGACTTCACCGGAGATGGCGCTACGGCCTTCGGCGTATAGGCATAGCGACCTGCATGCAGGATCTGCATCGCGATTTTACCGCCTGCATCATGCACCCTGTCGGTTACGGTCTTATGGTGGGCAATATCTGCGTCATTATAGAGACCGGACGCACCGGGCATGACGCCACCTTCTTCGTTCGGGGCAATGCCACCTGTGACCATGAGCGCAACGCCGCCCCGCGCCCGCTCCGCATAATATTCGGCAACGCGGTTCCAGTCTCCGGTTTCTTCCAGACCTGTGTGCATGGAGCCCATCAAGACCCTGTTGGGAAGGGTCGTGAAGCCCAGATCAAGCGGTGCGAGTAAATTCGGGTAGAGAGCTTGTGCCATTTGCCATGAATCCGTCTGTTGAAAACCGTTGGAGCAGCATAGATGACGCGAACGTCAATTGTCACGAAGAACCCCACGTTAACACGGATGCCAAAGCGGCCTGTCTGTTAGCCCATGGTTTCTGTGCAGTGGCGGCGGAAGGCGTGTTTCAGCATATCAAGCTCTGCCCGCAGCAGTTCGATTTCTGCGCGCAGGTCTTCTTCCAGCGGTTCGCCGGTGATGACAGAGAACCTGTCGAGGATTTCTGTATCCCCTTCAAGAACCAGCAAAAAGGTTTGTACCCCGTCGGTCAGCAGGTCAGCGGGAATGGTCGCAGTGACTTCCCAGTTGTCCCCGTCGGTGCCAATGGGTTCGACGGTTACAGACCCGACAACGCTGCCCAGATGTAATATTTCTACTGCGGGCGTCGTGTTTCCCTTGCCTCGTGCCCGCATCAGTCCGATGTATTTTCCACCGACGATCTGTTTCTTGTTCAGCAGGAATTTATTAGCCATACCGCCCCCTTAAATCGACGCGCGCGGACGCCGGATCATTGTCACGTCACGGATCGTTACCTGATTCATGGATGGCCCTTCAAAAATCAGATCCACCCACATGCTGTCGCCGCGATCTTCGTTGAACTGGGTGTAGTAGAGATCGAATTCCACATAGAAGTTCTGCCCGCCCATATCCAGTTCCCGCACAATCTGTTCCGTGTTCGGCCCGTGCCGGATGTTCAGCCGCGCGAACATTTCCTGTGGCCGTTCGCTTTCGATACGCATGTCGAGTCGCAGGATGTGGCTGCGTTTCAACCCCTCCAGCGCTTCGGGGGGCATTTCCACAGCAATAGACAGGAAAGAGCCGTCAAAATTGAAAACATCCATGCGCAAACCGAAAGGGGCGAAGTCTTCCTCGCTTGTGTTCCGGATCTGCCGGAAGGACAGTTCGGAACGGGTGCAATCGTGAAAGATTGTGACTTCGTCACCGATTTTCTGCTTGCTTGGGACCGCCGCCAGACCCGAAGGATAAACCGGACCCGCCCAAGCCTGCGGCCGGTAGGCCCATTCCGTGCGCGGTGGTTTGCGAATGGCGTTTGATCCGATCACGGGCAGCGTCAGCCGCGAGACTGCGACATGGTTGATCCGGTCAATCACACGGCGGGCCTGATTGGCTTTCTTGCGCAGGCCACGCAGGTCGGACAAGGGCATGTACTGCACTGCCCCGCTGTGCGCCTGCCAGAACCGCAGGCTCTGCCGGTGCCGTCTTTCTTCCAGAATCTTTTTCAATCGTTCGAACATACCGTTTCGTTACACCGGCTTATCAGGTCTTGGAAGGGTCTTCACTCCGGTGTTAGCGTCATTCGTGTTAATTTGGAAACAATTCGTTGACGGCTTCAAAAGCCGCAAAATCCGGATGTCCGGCTGAACACGGTGTCCGGATCAGTTCAGGGATTTGATCCTGCGGGCGATTTCTTCCATCTGGGAAAAAACCACGCCGTCCGGCATCAGGCTGTCCACAAAATTCACCACAGAAACGGAAACCAAACGGTCCGAGACAACAAAGAAAACGCGCCATTGTTCGGGGGTGGTATCCGGTATCACCGGCCCGTCCGCGTCCCGCGTGTGCACGTAAAAAATGCCATCGTCCTGCATGGTGCCAAGAATACGCAACCGTTCGGGGTTGCCTTCACGGCTCAGCGCGGCGCGGCCCTTTTCAGACTGGAAATATCCTTCCAGATCCTGATCGGCAATCGCTTTCTGGATGCCGGTTTCTGCAAGAACATTGATTATTACCAATCCCTTAGCGGGGCTTTCGGCATTGCCAATGTCGCAGGGCCCCATCACCACGAAAGCGCCGCTAGAGGAACTGCGGCTTTGCTTGTCGTTAAAACAATAGCCAGCGGCACGACCTAACGTGACTGTCTGACCGGCGACTTTTACGACCTTCGTGTCCTGTGGACCTTCGGAAGCAGAGGCAGACAGACCGAACTCCGGCGCATTCACACATCCCGCAAGAAGCACAGCCGCAAGACAGGCAATTCCGGAACGCAATCGGGACAGGCAGTTGATTGTCACTATGTCACCCTCTAAACCACGCACCACAGCAGGATCGCGTTGGCACCGGCGGAGGAATACAGCAGATGCTGCCACAAATGAACGATAAATTTGACGCATTCATTGCGCCCGCCCGCACGCATCGGGGCGGGTTACTGTTTTTCGGCGCGGTTCTGTTCTTGCTACTGGCCTATGCAGAGATCACTTTCGGCTTTGTCGTTCTGTTCAGCATTGTCCTTTCCCTTGCAGAAAACATCGCTTTCGCCGAGGCAATGGGAACGGTTTCCTCCCATATCTCGGCCCCCGAAACACCCTTGGCGATGATCGGCGTCCTGCTGTCTTTTGTGGCTATGCTGGCAGCGGTCTGGTTGACGGTCGGTCTGTTTCGCGGCCAGTCCATTACCGCTCTGCTGGGCAGGAACGGGGTGTTGCGCAATTTTCTGCTCGCTTGCGGGATCGTTGCGCCGCTACAGGCAATTGCTTTCACACTGGCCCTGAGCGGCGGCGAGACCGTGCCAAACCTGCCCCTTTCGGAATGGCTGTTCTGGATGCTGCCTGCGCTGCCTTTGCTGCTGATACAGGTCTCCGCAGAAGAACTGGTGTTTCGCGGCTATCTGCTTCAGGAATTTGCAACACGGTTTCACAACCGCTGGATCTGGTTGGTCCTGCCTTCGCTGATCTTCGGTTTTTTGCATTTCGACCCGACGCGGTTTGGTGCGAACAGCGGGCTGATCGTGGCGGCGACAACCCTGTTCGGGGTGATTGCAGCGGATGTAACGGTGCGCACCGGAAACCTTGGCGCCGCGATCGGTTTGCATCTGATGAACAACTTCCTTGCCATGATGCTGGTATCGATGGACGGAACGCTGAACGGGCTGTCCCTGTTCGTGACCCGCATTCATGTCTCTGATCATGAAGCGGTGCGCCAGTTGCTTGTCATCGACGTCGCTGTGCTTCTTGTTGTTTACGGCTGCTACCTGCTGGTGATGCGCTGGCGGGAGCGGCGGTGATTGCAATCAGGACGTTGCGGAATTAAATAGGGGCAACAGTCAAATCAGGACACACACATGAACTGGATTTCGAACTACGTTCGCCCGAAGATCAATTCCCTGTTTTCCCGCCGCGAGGTGCCGGACAATCTGTGGACCAAATGCCCCGAGTGCGACACCATGCTGTTCCATCGCGAACTGGCAGACGGTTTGAATGTGTGCTCCAACTGCGATCATCACATGCTGATCACCCCGCGTGACCGTTTTCACGCGCTTTACGATGGCGGCCTGTTTACCGAAGTGGATGTGCCGGAACCGAATGCGGATCCGCTGGGGTTCCGCGACCAGAAGAAATATCCCGAACGGATGAAAGCCGCGCAAAAGCAGACCGGTGAGAAAGAAGCCATGCTGGTGGCAGAAGGCAAGATCGGGCGGACCCATGTTGTCACCGCGGGGCAGGACTTTTCCTTCATGGGCGGGTCTATGGGGATGTATGTGGGTAATGCGATCATTGCAGCTGCCGAACGTGCCGTTAAGAAAAAATGCCCGATGATCCTGTTCTCGGCTGCGGGCGGTGCGCGGATGCAGGAAGGTATCCTGTCCCTGATGCAGATGCCCCGCACGACCGTGGCGGTCCAGATGCTCAAAGAGGCGGGACTGCCCTATATTGTTGTGCTGACCCACCCGACAACAGGCGGTGTGACTGCCAGTTATGCAATGCTCGGGGATGTGCAAATCGCGGAACCCAACGCGCTGATCTGTTTTGCCGGTCCGCGGGTGATCGAACAGACCATCCGCGAAAAGCTGCCCGAAGGCTTTCAGCGCGCCGAATACCTGCTGGACCACGGCATGCTGGACCGTGTGACCCACCGCAAGGATATGCGGGACGAGCTGATTTCCATCGTGCGGATGCTGACAAAGCAGACCCCTCCGGTCGCCGCCGACCTCCCCGCGCCAGCATCCGAGCGTAAGGAAGCGGCGAAAGAGGGTGCCGCCACGTGACATCACCGGCAGAAACGGCCCATAGCGACATCGTGCTTGACCGCCTGATGTCGCTTCATCCCAAAATAATCGACCTGACGCTGGATCGCATGACCCGTCTCCTTGATGCGCTGGGCAATCCGGAACGCCACCTGCCGCCGGTGATCCATATCGCGGGCACCAACGGAAAAGGCTCCACACAGGCCATGATCCGTGCCGGGCTAGAATCACAGGGCAGCAAGGTCCACGCCTATACCTCGCCCCATCTGGCGCGGTTTCATGAACGGATCCGGCTTGCCGGAGAGCTGATCAGCGAAGAAGATCTGATCAAAACGCTAGAGGCTTGCGAAACAGCCAATGGCGATACGCCGATCACCTATTTCGAAATCACCACCTGCGCGGCCCTGCTGGCTTTTGCAAATACGCCTGCGGATTACACTTTGCTGGAAGTCGGGCTCGGCGGGCGATTGGATGCCACAAATGTCGTGGACAAGCCCGAAGTCTGCGTCATCACGCCTGTGTCCATAGATCACGAGCAATATCTTGGTGATACGCTTGGTAAAATCGCCTTTGAAAAGGCAGGCATACTCAAACGGAATACCTTTGGCGTGGTTGGTCCGCAGGACGACGAAGCGCTGGAAGTGATCGAACGGCAGGCCGCTAAAGTGGGGGCAACGCTGAAAATTCACGGGCAGCACTGGCATGTCTGGGAAGAAAACGGTCGCCTGTTGTATCAGGATGAAAACGGCCTGTGGGATTTGCCCATGCCGGCGCTGATCGGCAGCCATCAGGTGCAAAACGCTGGTGCCGCCATTGCAACGCTGCGTATTCTCGGGATGTCCGAAGAGGCCGCCGCCGACGCGATGACGAAGGCCGCATGGCCCGCGCGCCTGCAGCACCTGCGCCACGGGCCACTGGTCGAGGCCGCCGGCGATTGCGAACTCTGGCTTGACGGCGGTCACAACCCTGCAGCGGGCAAGGCACTGGCAGAGGCGCTGGACCGTCTGCCGCAACGCCCCCTGCATATGATCACCGGTATGCTGAATACCAAAGATGCCACAGGTTATCTGCGTCCGCTGGCACAAAAGGCCGTCTCGCTCTACGGGGTCTCCATACCCGGAGAAGCCGCGACACTTTCGGGCGAAGAAACTGTGGAAGCCGCCCGTTCCGTTGGCATGGATGCTCAGGTGTCGGAGTCTGTCAGGGAGGCCATCGGGCAGATCAAGGCCCGTGATGCATCGGCCCGTATTCTGATTTGCGGATCATTGTATCTGGCCGGCCGAATCCTGCGCGAGAACGGCTAGAGCTTTTCTTCTGGCGGTCAATATCCCCGCCGGAGGCCAAATTCCCTGCGCTCCGCGCGGGGATATTTTCAGAAAATGGAAAATGCCACGGGCCGGATGACAGCCCGTGGCGTTTTTTCATGCTTTCGAAAGCCTTAGATGCTTTCGTTGATCCAGCCCTGCAAGGCAGCTTTCGGAGCTGCGCCGGTTTTGTTGGATACGACAGCACCGTTTTTGAACAGGAAAAGCGCAGGAATACCGCGCACGCCCAGCTGTGCCGGAGAGCTTGGGTTCTCATCCACGTTTACCTTGACGATTTTGACCTTGCCGGCCAGTTCGTCGGACAGTTCTTCCAAAGCCGGACCGATCTGTTTGCACGGACCGCACCATTCAGCCCAGAAATCCACCACAACGGGCAGATCGGCATTGGTGACTTCGGCTTCGAAGGTTGCGTCAGTTACAGCTACAGTTGCCATTTATTTTCTCCATAAGGGTATCTGAGTGTTACCCGCAACCTATGAACCGGTGGCGGATAGGTCAAGCTGTGGTGGTGGTTTGGAAGGCATTCCTCACAATGTCGTGCGGCACTGTCATGATCTGCCGGTTCACGGTCCAGAGCACGGCAACCTCTACCGTCCGGTCGGGATATATCTGTCCGAGCGCACTGTCATAAGCGGCAAGCTGGCGTAATATTCCGGACGGGATATCCGCAGGCTGTTCCGGCAGGGTTGCGTTTGTCTTGAAATCAATGGCGGTGACTTTGTCTGCCGTAACGATCAGCCGGTCAATGATCCCTTCCATCCGCTGTCCGTCAAAAGCCTCCAGAGGCGCCGAGATGCCGACTTCGGCCAGTACGGTATCTTCGAATATAAAGGACAGGGCAGGGTCGTCGAGAACCGCAGTCGCTTCGGCAAAGATATGATCGAATTCGTCGGGGGTTTCCGGCGCAATCGTACCTGTGAGGAGTTGCGCCGCCTTCGCGCGGCGTTCTGCGGGTGGGGTTTTTGCAAGATGTTCGAGCAGCAGGTGCACCTGCGTGCCCTTGCGCATGGCGCTTTCCTTATCAGCGCCTTCGGCCCCACCAAATACGATCTTGTCGCCTTCGAATTTGGACGGAGAGAGAATTTCGGCAGCTTGTTTTGGGGCAGGAGGCAGGTGATCTATCCAGTCCGGCAGGACGGGTGCTTTTTGTGGCGTTGTGCTTTGTGTTTCAACCGGCACTTCGCTCCAGTTGTGCAGGACCGACAGGCCGGTGCCCACTGCTGGAAGTTCAGCCGGAAGGACCGGCATCCAGTCACTTTGTTCCATCGCTTCGGCCACCAGATTGTACCAGCTTGCGCCCTCTTTCCCGCGATCCCCTGCGCCTGCCACCACCAGCCATTGTTCCGCCCGTGTCAGGGCCACATAAAGCAGGCGCATCCGTTCCTGATCGGCAAAGTCCTTTGCGGCCTCTTTCGCGTCTTTTTGCACCATCGGGGACATATCTTCGGGGGATTTCCACAGGAAACCGCCCTCTTTCAGCGCCAGTATTTGCGAGGAATCGCTGTTGCCCTTACGTACTTCGGTATCCGGCAGGATCACAACAGGCGCTTCAAGACCCTTGGAGCCATGCACCGTCATCACACGGATCTGCCCCGCGCCACTGTCCATTTCCCGTTTGATTTCAACCTTCCCCGCCGCGAACCAGTTCAGGAAGCCGGGAAGGCTCGGCGCTTCGAGTTGTTCGTATCGCATGGCTTGGGACAGGAGTTCGTCAATCCCGTCCTCGGCCTCGGCGCCCAACCGTGCGAGGATATTCTCGCGCCCCTTGTGCAGGGTCAGGATTCGTTCGATCAACTCGTAAGGGCGCAGGAAATCCGCCTGTTTCAGCACATCCCGCAGGATGGCCAGTTGCGCTGGGTAGTGTTTTTCCGCCTCGCGCATGGCCTGCCACAGGGTTTTGCCCTTTTCACGCGGTTGTGCCACGTGAAACAATTCAGCCTCTGTGAAGCCAAGCAGCGGAGAGCGCAGCGCTTCCGCAAGGGAGAGATCATCCTCCGGCAGATCGGCAAACTTCAGCAGTGACAGCATGTCCCGCACGGCGAGTTCCTGCCCCACATCGAGCCTGTCAGCCCCGGCCACGGGCAAATCAAGAGTCTTCAGTTCCTTGATAATGCTGTGGAAAATAGGTCTACGGCCCTGAACCAGTATCAGAAAATCACCGGCATGAACGGGGCGGTTCTGCCCCGGCAATTCCTGTTTGCTGTCCAGAACATGTTTGATCCAGGCAGCAATCTGTCGGGCCAGAATGGTCTGGGGATTGTCCGGCGCCGGGGTGTCCACCGGTTTGTACCAAGGGGTATCGTCCTTGGTCTTTTCCGCCTCGATAAACGGCCACAGATCCACACGTCCGGGCAGATCTGTTTTAAACGGACGATGCAGCGCCTTTTTCAGGAAACCTGCACCGGCGGGGCCTTCAAATACTTTGTCCACCAGACGCAGCACCGGCTCGGAGGAGCGGAAGGAATAGGACAGCTCTACTTCTTCAAGCCGGTTTTGTACTGCATTCAGACGGTCGGAGAACCGTTGGCGCATCACATCAAATTCCGCCGGATCAGCGCCTTGGAAGGAATAGATTGATTGTTTCTCGTCCCCGACAACAAAAATCGTCCGGTTGGTGTCTTTGCCACTGTCACCGGAAGTGAATTCATCCGTCAGCAGCTTGACCACGTCCCACTGGCTCGGGCTGGTGTCCTGGGCCTCGTCGACCAGAACGTGATCAATCCCGCCGTCAAGTTTGTAGAGCACCCATTCCGCCGCCTTTGAACCTGACAGCAGACGCCCCGCGCGTGCGATCAGATCGTCATAGTCAAGCCGCCCCGTTTGTGTTTTCAACTGGTCGTAACGCTCCAGAAAGGCAGCGGAAAATTCGGCCATCGCCTCGGCCCGTTCAAGCGCGAGATGGTTTACATAAAGCCAGTAAACCTCTGCCGTGCGCTCCATAATTTCATTCAGGGCCTGTACCAGTTCGGGATGGTTTTCGCGGCACGGTTTTTGCGAGGGCAGTTTGTCCAGTTTCGCGGAATAGGGTCCGGCTTTGGCCGTCGGACCAAACAGAAGCAACCCGCCTGCCCCTTTGAGATAGGACTCTATGCTGGTGGCGCTGGCCAGTTGTTCCAGCTTTGGCGCATCTGCTGTGTTGGATTGTTCGGCGTTGATTACCCGTGCGGCTTCCAGCAGCACTTCGCGGCTGTCGCGGTCCAGCACATAGGCCAGCATGTCGGCCGGATTTTCGCTTCTCGCGTCCGCGAACAGCGCGCGTACCGTTTCGATGTCCAGCGCATCCCGTTTGGATGCGATTTCCGCCAGCAGAGCATCGGGTTCCAGCCCCGACATAAACCGCGCCAAACGGTCTACTGCGCTGGTGCCGTCCCCGTCGGCGAGACTTTCCAGAATTTCCGCCCGCATCAGTTTGGCCTGACGGTCCTCCAGTACTTCAAACTGGGGCGAAACACCGGCTTCCAGCGGGAAGCGGCGCAGCAGCTTGTCACAGAAAGAGTGGATGGTCTGGATTTTCAGCCCCCCTGGCGTTTCAAGCGCATTGGCAAACAGGGTGCGGGCCTTGCGCATGGCGACAGGGTCCAGCGCGGCACCTTCGCCCAGTTCGGACAGGGCCTCGCGCAGGGCGTCATCGGGCATCATCGCCCATTCGCCAAGCCGTTTGAACAGACGGTTCTGCATTTCGGCAGCGGCGGCTTTGGTGTAAGTCAGGCAGAGGATTTTCTGCGGCTCTGTCCCATTCAAAAGCAGCCGCGCCACGCGGTCGGTCAGAACGCGGGTCTTGCCGGAACCGGCATTGGCCGCCACCCAGGTAGAGGCATGGGGATCGGCAGCGCGGACCTGTGCGCGGGTTGCGTCATTCATCGGTGCTGCGGCCATCAGTTTGTCCTTCCCACCGGAATTTCCACGGGTGTATCGCTTTCTTCCCATTCGCCTTTGCGGGCAAGATGGTCATATTCGTAAGCGAAACTCATCTGCTGCATGCGCGTGCGGGCCGGAAATCCCTTTTCGGCGGATTGATAGGATTGCACCAGTTCGACAAATTCCTGCCAGACAGCGTCTATGTCTGCGGGGGTCACGTCCAGCGACAGGGTTTTCCCTTTGGTATCCTGCGCGGCCCCGCTCAGCCCGATGTATTCCAGCGCTACCGGCATGCCCTGACCGATCTTTTCAAACCCGCCCGCAGCGGCAATTGCGGCCTCCAACTGTAGCTGTTTATTGAAGAAATCGGTCTGTGCCTTGGTCGGCGGGGAGCCGGATTTATAATCGTAGATCAGGAAATTACCCGCTTCATCCGTGTCGATCCGGTCGGCCTTGGCCACCAGTTTGAAATCAAGCGAGTCTATCCCGCGCACGCCTTCTATTTCCTGCGCGGTAGATCCGCCCCGCAGGCGGCGTTCGGCCTCCTGTGCCACGAACCAGCCGGAGATCCGCGCCAGCCGCGCCAGCCAGATCCGTTGCATCGCAGGCCATGGAACTTTGTCGCGCAAAACCTCTTCCGCCACATCAAGCAGTGCCGCGCGGGCATCATCGGGCAGGCTGTCGGGATAACGGCGGACAAACACTTCTACCACTTTATGCAGGGCGATACCGCGGATCAGCGCATCCGGTTCGCGCCCCAGCGGATCAAGCCGTTTCAGTTGCAGGATTTTCTGCGCGTAAACCGCGTAAGGGTCGCGGATCAACCGTTCCACCTGTGTGACAGACAGTTGCTTCAGGCGTTTTCCCGCAGGTGGCATTGGGGCGGGTCGCGGCGCAGGGGGAACCGTTATGGCGGGCCGGTCCATCTGGCGGGCCAGCGCGATCCAGTATGCGCCACGGTCTGTTAACGTCTGAACAGCGGCCTGTCCCGCCTCCCCCAGACCGTTCATCAGGTTCAGAATGCGCACGATCCAGCGGGAGGCAACGGTCGGGGCATCGCCATCCCGCAGGGAGTGGCTTATCACCAGTTCCGCAGCGCCGCAGCCCTGCTGGAAATCATGTGCCGAAAGGCCGATAAGCCGTTCGGGCGGGGGCAGGCCGATCTGTTTGCGCATGGCGCGGTTCAGCCACGGATCAGGGCTTTCGACACCGGGCCAGACCGGATCATTCATGCCGCCAAGGATAACCAGATCGGCGGTTTCCACCCGCGCCTCCAGCGTCCCCCAGATTGCTACCATCGGATGGGAGGCACGGGCCTCCCGCGCGGTTTCAGAGCCGAGCACATTGGAAAACAAGGCGCGGTAATCGGCAATGCTCAGCGGGCCAGCCGCATCAGCATCCTTTTGCAAGGTATTGAAAACCTGTGCGGCTTTCTCTCCGGTCTCCAGCTTCCACAGCTCGTGATCCGTCTCTTGTGAAGGGCCTGCGGCCAGGGCTTCGGCGGTTTGTAGATGCAATTCCAGCATGGTGGACAGATCGCCGTCCGCCATGGTTTCCAGCGGGGCGAGACAGCGCACGATCCAGTCGGCCCAGACGCGGCGTGCGGGATTTTTTTCATCCTTATCGGCCCAGTTGCGCAGGGCGTCGAAATCCACAAAAGGCGCACCGCCGCGCAATTTCTGCTTTTCATATTCGCGGGCAAACCGGCGGCTGTCGCCTTCGCGCAGGCCGCTATCGGTCAGCGGGTGCTTCAACAGGGCGACCAAATTCAGCGGTGTCAGGCGCTGCCCCATGCAATTGGCGGTCAGTCGCAGAAATATACCGGGCGGTGTCAGGTGCAGCGGTCGCCCTGCGCTGTCATCGGGCAGGATATTCCAGCGTTGCAAAACGGCACTGACACGGCGGGTCAGGGTCCGGTCGGGGGTGATCAGAACGGCGCGTTTGCCTTCTTCCAGCGCGGCCCGCAAACGCAGGGCCAGCGCCATGGCTTCTTCTTTCGGGGTTTCCGCCTCTATCAGGGTCCAGCCCTTGATCGCCGCATCCAGAGAGGGCAGCAGTTCCGGACCCTCATCCAGCCATTGATCGGTAAAGGGTGCGGGGCGCAGGGCCAGCGAAACCAGCGCATTGCGCGCCGGATTGGCGGGAGTCTGATCTGACCAGTCGTGAATGTCTACCAGCGCCACACCCGCCTGCCTGCAGAAAAAGGCCAGTGCGGATTGGGGGTTGTCGAGGGCTACGGCCTCTCCGCCCAAGGCATCCCAGTTTTCCGTGCTGAGGGCGCGATCCAGACCGGGCAAAACCACTGCCCCTTGGGGCAATGCTGCGACGGCACGCATGAACAGGGCGGTTTCCCCGCGTGATCCGGTAGAACCGATGGCAAGGACGGGATGATCCGGCGGATTTTCAGCCCATTTTGCTGCAAACGCCAGAGCAGCGGCCCGCTGCCGGTCCTGCGGATCGGTCGGGTTTTCCGTGTCCCAGTGCTGCGCAAGGATATTCAGGAAATCCAGAGAGCGTTGCCAGTGGCCGGATTGATCCTCTACCGAGACTTCGGCCAGTGCTGATATGGGCACGCCTTCGCCCTGCATTTCATCCAGAACGGCGGCAAGGGATTGCGCCAGATCGAATTTCGCGGATTGCGGCGCGATTGACCCGTCCGCCGCCAGCAGCCGGCCCACAAGTTGGGCAAGGGTCAACTGGCGGCGCAGTTTGGAGACAGGTTCTGGCAGCACCACCGGCAGATCGGGATGATTTGCAATGTCTGTCAGCACGCGGATTTTGGGCAACAGAAGCGCACCATCTTCGGTCAGTAGTTCTTTCAAACGCCGCGCCATACGCTGTGTGTTGACGAATATTTCCGTGCGGCCCAGCTTTTCCGGCCCGTACCCTTCCAGCCGCGAACGGAGTCCGGCGATAAAGCTGCGGGAAAAATCGCAGCCCACAGGTACCGCAAAAACGCGGGGTTTTGTGGTTGGTTCAAACATCGACCAGAGCCTTTTCTGCGGCCTGAATGCCCGACGGGCGGCCGACATCCACCCATTTTCCGCTGTAAACCCACCCGAAAGCCCGTCGCTCAGCGATCATCTGGTTCCAAAGCAGGTTCAGGGAAAATGACGTCTCGGAAATACCTGCAAGCCGGTCGGTTTTCAGGATTTGCACGCCGGAATAAACGTACGGCGCTGTCAGGTTTTTCCCGCGCCGGATGAGGGTGTCATCTTCGCCTAAGGTAAAGTCGCCACTGCCTTCATGAGCGATGCACTGCTCTATCGGGACGATCGTTAACAGCGCGTCCATGCGATCAGGATCCCAGCGTGCAAGCAACTCCGGTACGGGGTTCGGTCCGGCAAAGACCGCATCAGAATTCATTACCACAACCGGATCGCCCCCCAGAACCGGCAGCGCATTCTTCAAACCGCCACCGGTTTCCAGAATCTCCGGTTCTTCCCGCAGGCAGGTCACATTCGGCTTATTTGCAAGATATGTTTCTATCTGGCCTGCAAGGTAATGGGTATTCACGACAATAGTTTCAAACCCGTCTAACAGGGACAGACAGTGATCTATCAATGGCTTTCCATTGACCTTGATCATGGGTTTGGGCGTTTGATCTGTTAGTGGGGCCATGCGGGTGCCAAAACCTGCGGCAAAGATCATGGCAGCCTTCGGATTCATCGGCCTGCCCCGGCGATGCGCTTCCGGATGTCCTCGGTCGGCGGGGGGACATGACGTGCCACCCAGTCTGCAACCGCTGTCAGCGCCGGATCGCGCAGATCCCTTTGCAGATGGTCCCAAACACGGGGCATGTGTTTCAGGTAAACCGGCTTGCCATCGCGAAGGCACAGTCGTGCGAAGATCCCAATAATTTTGATGTTTCTCTGCATTCCCAGAGTGTTATAGGCTAAACTGAAATCTTCCCTGTCTGCGCCGGACTGCGTCATATAGTGATTGAGCATCGCCTGTTGCAGGTCCGTGCCGGTATCGCGGCGGGCATCTTCCAGCAGGGACACAAGATCATAAGCCGGATGGCCAAGCAGCGCATCCTGATAATCAAGCTGCCCGACACGCCGGATACCGTCCCGATCCGGCAGCCAGAGCAGGTTTTCCGAATGATAGTCCCGCAAAACTACTGTGTTTCGGGCCAGCCCGTCACAAGCCCCGGTAATCAGGCTGTCAAATTCCGAACGCAACTCTGATGAAGTGTCTTGTCCGGTAGCGGCCGGCAGATACCAGTCCGTTAGCAACTGTGCTTCGCGCAGGTAGGTGGCGTTATCGTAAGGGGCGATATCCGCGGGGGGTGGTGCCTTGGCCAGATGTACCAGAACTTCGACGGCTGCTGTATAAAGTTCAATCTCGTCCGCGCGGGCGGTGCCACATAGGCGGGCAAACAGATCGTCTCCGAAATCCTCTAGCAGAAGGAACCCCGCATGTTCGTCTGCGGCCAGAATGCGGGGCGCGGAAATGCCCTGATCCAGCAACCAGTTGGTCATTTTGACAAAGGGGCGAATGTCCTCTCCCCGCTCTGGCGGGGCATTCATCAGGACTGCCGCGCCGTGCATCGGGTCTGTCAGCCGGTCATAACTGCGGTTGGAGGCGTCGCCCGCCAGATTGGCCCGCGTGGCGTGGTCCCATCCGGCAGATTTCAGGAATTGGGTGATCAGTTCGGAACGGTTGGTCAACGGGGGCTACCCTTGGGTCTTGGTCATAAATGAAAGCAATGAAACCGTAGTGTTCCATTTGCTGTCAGTCCATTCAAGCGAAACCCGACGGATGTCGTCATCGATAATGTCAAAGGTCACAGAGAGCGCGGATTCAGGGCGTAAACTGCCGAGCCGCTCCGGCCATTCAATCAGGCAGATGCTGTCCTCGAAAGCCTGATCGAGACCGAGTTCGTAGAGTTCGTCCACTGCTGTTAACCGGTATAGATCCGCGTGCCAGATTTCCGTGTCGTGCAGTTCATAAACCTGTACCAGCGTGAAAGTGGGGGAGGGCACATCTTCAACAGCGCCGGTTTCCTGAAGGCGGGTCTGGATATACATGCGGGCCAGTTCTGTTTTACCAGCTCCGACAGGGCCGGACAGCAGGACCGTATCCCCTGCAACAAGGGTCTCTGCCAGCACATTTGCAAGCAGTTTCGTGTCTTCAAGACTGTTCAGTTCAAAGCAGTGTTTCATAGGACGGGCCTGATTTCGGGAACTGCCCCATCCATCCCCCAGCCCACAGGCGATTGCAACAGGGATTAGCCGTTCAGGCGGAATCTGCCAGTTTCGCCGGATCCGTAAGCGTGGCGGTGCGTTTGAACTCACAAAAGACCCGACCGTCGGCGATGGGCGAAACGGTCATGGTTAGTTTGGTGCCGGATATGTGGAGGATTTCTGCCTGCCACTGGCTGCGTTCGCTGAGGTCATGTATGAAATTGCGAAACTCTCCCCAGACGGGCGTGGGCAGGCAATTCTTCTGAAACAGCCGGCTGACATCCATTACGGTTGGCGGGGCCACAGCGGTGGAAAGCGTGCAGGACCAAAGCTCGTCAAAAGCGTCATTCGCATAGGTCAGCTCCCCCGCCTGATTAAAAATCGCCACCGCATCTGACAGGCTCTCCAGAGCGGCGTAGAGCTGGCGGATTTCGGCGCGATATTCTGTTTCCATCGCAGCAGAGCGTGAAATATCCTCAAACAACAGGGCAGCACCGCCGCGGGGGTGGGGCCGGCCTGTGACGCGGTAAATCGCGCCGGAAGGGAGCGCCCAGTCCACTTCGTATTTTCCGGTAAATGCCCCGCTTTCAAGGGCTGCAAATTCCTGCCGCAGGGTGGTGAAGTCGCGCGGTTCGGGGATAGAACCGTTGTTCCGCAATCGATCAAGAAAGGCACGCATACTCGGACGACGGGCGAGCCAGTCCGGAGCCAGCCCCAAAAGGGATGACAGGGCAGGGTTGAACAGGGTCAAGTCCCGTTCCCTGTCAAACACGGCTATACCAATGGGCAGATGGGCAAAGGTTGCGGTGAGGGTCTGGATGAAACGTTTCAGTTCGTTTTCTGTTTCGGTCAGAACAGTTGCGTCATGGGCGTAGAAAATTGTGCCTGTGCCGTCTTTTTGGGATTGGATGGAAAAGGTTTCGGGTCCATCCATTTGGGCAGTTTTCAGCCTGTAGATTTCTTCAGCATCCGAATGTGTTTTGGAAGTCAGTTTTTCAAATGCATCAATACCTTTGAAACGTCCCTGTAGGTCTGTGAACATCTTCTGGCAGTATTCATTCACCCAAGCGACCTGCCCGCAATTTTCGATCCAGATACCAAACGGGGCGGCATAGGCAATTTTCCCCAAGGTCGGACCGGAAGGGACCAGAGCCCCCTTGCGACCGGGCCGGACAGAAGGTGCAGGTGCAATCAGGGCAAGACATACGCCCAGACCGAATAAAATACCAACGAGCGCCATTCCCGTTTCGAGACCCGCCAAGGTGATAGCCTTTCCCAAGATCTGCAATCGAACCTCAGGAAACACTTTTTAGGTTAATAAGCGGTTAACCATGCTTTGTACCTTTCACCCCGGATCAATCGGCCGGTTCGGGCCGACAACACTCGTGCGGTCCACTTCCAGATCAGCGCGGTTCCAGCGTACGTTGACGATGGCTCCGGTCGCACCTGCCATTGCCTTCATTGCTCCGCTATTCTGACCCATCGTGTAACCGTCCAAAGCGGCGTTGGTGAAAGTCAGTTCGGCTCCGGTGCGTTCCAGCATGGTCTTGGCGATGAACAGGCCAAGGCCCATTCCCTCATATTCCGGCCTGGATGTGGCGTGGCCGTCAGACGATCTGCGTTTGCTGAGGAAGGGATCACCGATCCGGCCCAGAAGGTCCGGCGGATAGCCGCGTCCGTCGTCACCCACCATCACCCGAACAGAGGTCTTGCTCCAGGTGGTGTGAACCCAGACAGTACTTTTGGCGAAGTCCACCGCATTTTGCACCAGATTGCGCACGCCGTGGATAAACTCGGGATTGCGCTGGGCGTAAGGGATGTCTTCAAGGCGGGGCTGATCGGGCGAACCATTGACAAGAAAGTGAATAGTTTTCCCTCTGTTTTCATGGGGTTCTGCGGCTTCCTGAATAATGGATGTCAAAGGGGCGGTCTTGAGCAGAAGATCGTCCTTACCGGCCCGCCCCATGTCCCGCAGAATATCGCGAAGCCGTTCCGCCTGCGATGAAATCAGTTCTGCGTCCTCCCGCAGCTCGGGTGTGTCTTCCAGCTCTTCTGCCAGTTCGGAAGCGACGAGTTTGATTGTCGCAAGTGGTGTTCCCATTTCATGGGCCGCTGCTGCAACAACGCCGCCCAGAAGGGTCAGTTCGTGTTCCCGTGCCAGCGCCATTTGTGTCGCTGCCAGTGCCTGACTCATGGAAAACGTCTCGCTCGTGACCCGCCGTGCATATCCGCCCAGAAACAGGATGCCGATCACCAAGGCTGTCCAGTATCCCGCCACGTAAAGCTGCGGCAGGGCGACAGTCTCTCCGGTTTGCAATGTAAGGGGGACGTAAAAGAACGCCAGCGCACTTATCGCCAGCAGGGCAATGCCGCTGACCAGAAATGTGGCGTTGACCCGCAAGGCAGTGGCAGAGATCGTTACAGGGGCAAGGATCAGCAGCGCAAAAGGATTGTTCAGCCCCCCATTCAGGTACAACAGGATAACCAGTTGCCCCAGATCGAACAGCAGGGTCAGGGTGGTTTCCTGCTGGGACAGGCGTTTGGTTTCCGGCAGGGTGAAGGTGGCGGCAAGGTTGAAGATCACCGAAGCGCCGATGGCCAGCACATTCATTCCGATCAGAAGATCAAGATCAAGGACGTAATGGGCAACGGCAACAGCGGCGGTTTGTCCGAAAATTGCCAGCCAGCGCAAATAGATAAGGGTGCGCATCCGAACCCACTCACTGCGGGCGGAGGCATAGAAATAAGGTTCGGTGGTCTCGGACATGGATCTGGCCTGACTTTATGCGGGATAGTGGCGTCTTACCATCATAGCGAATTTGGCACAGGGGGGCTTTGTGGCGCAATGACAGAAGCGCCACGGGACAGGGCCAAAGTACCGCACACCGCGGGTTTGACCTGACATTCCGGAAACTCTATCAAGGAATGAACGTGATTTAAGGGGACCAAAATGTCGGAAACTGAGATGCGGGAAATCGGCGCTGATAACTCGTTGATGATCCTGGACGACGATGAACCCTTTCGCCGCCGTCTGGCGCGGGCGATGGAAAAACGGGGCTTCAACCCTACAGCACTGGATTCAGTTGCCGCAGGACGGGCTTTCTGTACGGCAACACCACCGGCCTATGCGGTTGTGGATTTGCGTCTGGAAGACGGTACCGGACTGGATGTGGTAGAGGTGCTGCGCGCGCGCCGTGCGGATGCGAAGATTGTTGTGCTGACAGGCTATGGTGCGATTGCGACGGCTGTGGCTGCGGTTAAGATCGGCGCGACGGATTATCTTTCAAAACCTGCCGATGCCAAGGATGTGACACATGCCTTGCTGGCCCTGCCCGGTGACAAACCACCGCCACCGGAAAACCCCATGTCTGCCGATCGTGTCCGTTGGGAACACATCCAGCGTGTGTTCGAACTTTGCGACCGGAACGTGTCCGAGACTGCAAGGCGCCTGAACATGCACCGTCGCACCTTGCAGCGTATTCTGGCAAAGCGCAGCCCTAAGTAACCTGCCTAGACAGGTTCCGCTTTGACATAGGATAGGTGCACATCCGGTGCGATAGCCGAGAGAACGGCCTCTGTTGCCGAACGCTGGCTTATAGGGGCGTCCACCTCCACCAGTGTTGCAGCGGTGATGTTGTAACCGGATTGGCAGGGCTGGCGCATGTTCAAAAGGGCAAGCGCGGATTCCAACGGGGAAAAGCTGGGATTGTAGGCAGCATTTTCTCCGTATCTTCCGGTAAAGACTGTGCCATCCGCCTGTTGCACAGCAATCCCGCAATGGGCACCGGTGTAGGGGGCGTAACTGGCCCGTGCAGCTTGCAAGGCGGCGTGCGCCAGCGCATCTTCGCTTTGGATGGTAAGCGGTTGATCTTGTTGTGACATCAATCCACCTTCCATCCCCAGATCTGTGGGGCCGAAAGAGTCTGGCAGGTAGTGCGAGAGTGGTTTGGCTGAGTATCTGAAATCGCCCGCATCAGACCCTTCCCGCATAAGGACGTGAAACCCTTCACCCACCGATACCATTTCGTTCATAAACTGGCGGCAATACCCGCAGGGCGCTGCATTCACGGCGAGCGCCTGCAATCCGACCTCTCCCATGTGCCAAGCATGGTTAATGGCGGATTGCTCTCCGTGTACCGAAAAGCTGAGCGCATGGCCGGAGAATTCCATGTTAGACCCGAAGTAGAGGTTCCCTGTTGTCCGCCCCATAGCGACCGCACCGACGTGGAAACCAGACAGGGGCACCCGTGCATAGGCCGCCGCAAGGGGCAGCAGACGGATCATGAACGTGCTGGTATCCATGCCAAACAGATCTGAAGCCTTCTGCACCGTCGCGGCGGGGATCATCGCAGCGTTTGTCAGATCGGGCGCCAGCAATGCGCGCAGCTCCGGTGTGAAATCTTCGGGGAAGGGCAGGTCGGTCATGGTCTCGGCTTTCGTATTGTCCACGGAAGTAACCCTGTTTCACGCTGTTTTGGCAACCTTCAACAGCCATTTTCGCAAGGTCCGTTCTTTCGGCCCATCTCGTGATGGCAACCAGACCAGATAATACCCGAGGTCTTCGGATTCCAGTTCGAACAGCAGTTTAAGCTGTCCCGATGCCACCTCCCGTTCGATCAGGGATCGAGGATGCAGCGTGACACCCAAACCGGCCATCACACCGGAGAGCGCAAGGCTGGATCGGGACATCAGGTTTACATTCAGGTTGTCGAATTCCAGCCCTTCCGCTTCCAGCATGGCGCGGCGCTCCATCATGGAATCTTCCAGCAGCCAGGGCAGGGATTGTGTGTCTTTCAGGGTTTTGTATTCGCAATCCTTCACCAGATCGGGATGGGCAACGACACAAAAGCCGCCGTCGGTCAGTTTCTCAACCTCCATTCCCTGCCAGTTCCCGTCGCCATAGCGGATCGCCAGATCAAAGAGACCCTCGCTCAAATTCACAAGCTCGACGCTCGGGTTGATGTTGACGGTAATGTCAGGGTGATCCCGCCAGAAAGACCCGATGCGTGGCATCAGCCAGTTGGTGGCAAAAGCCGGTGTGACAGAAATGTTAAGAGGCCGGTCCTCATGCAGGCGCCGCAAGTCATCGACACCGGCGGCGATTTCCCCGAAGCCGGTTTGCAAGCGCACCGACAGGGCATGGCCGCTCGGGGTCAGAACCAGACCACGGCCCTGCCGCTGGACAAGTGCTTCTTTGAAATCGGCTTCCAGCCCGCGCACATGTTGGGCGATTGCCGCATGGGTCACGTTCAATTCGCGGGCGGCCTTGCTGAAATTCAGATGCCGCGCCGTTGCTTCAAACGCGCGCAGGGCTGCCAGAGAGGGGATCTCGCGCCAGTCCATCAAACTATAAGTTCAGCTAACATTTGGGAAATATTACGGATTCGATCCGCAAAGGCAATCCCCGTAGAAAAGAACCAGACAAAGAACGATCTTTAAACGGAGAAAGGAAAGACAATGTTCAACTCTATCGCCAAAGCCCTGATGATTGCTTCCCGCCAAGACGGACGTATAACCAACAGTTATCATGATCTTGACTCCGAAGCCTACCGGCACGAAGAACGCAAGAAACTGGAACTGGAGCGGCAAGCTGCCCTGCGCCGCATCCATTCGCTTCATATTTGACAAGCTGAAAGATCAGCTTTCAGTCAGATCGCTAAAGACTTCCATGAACGCACCCTTTGATTCCATCGGAGGGTGCGGTCGCAGTTTCCGCTTGGGGATGTCTTCAAAGACCGGCTTGCCGAACAGTTTATCGGCCTCCTGTTCGGAAAACCCTGCAATCTGAACAGCTTCCAGCCATGCGGAAATGCGGTCTGCCCGTTTGATCTGTTTCTTGATCGCAGGGGGCAATTCTGCGGGCAGGCCGAACCGGATGTGGATCGCCGCCATTAACCGTTTGTCGAGCGCGGCATATTCCGGACCGACTGCATCCTTAACGGGGGAAATCATGTCTCCGATCACATACTCCGGTGCGTCGTGAAGCAAGGCGGCCAGTTGCCAGTTCCGGTCTGCGCGGGGGTAAAGCCGCCGGTACAGTTCCAAAACAAACACCGAATGTTCAGCAACAGAATAAGGATAATCCCCATAGGTCTGTCCGTTCCAACGCGCCACGAAAGCCAGCCCGTGGGCGATGTCCTCGATCTCTATGTCCAGTGGCGAGGGGTCCAGCAGATCCAGCCGCCGCCCCGATAACATGCGCTGCCATGCCCGTTGTGGTTTCATGGGATCTCCTTTGCGGGCATTACGACGTGTTCCGGTATTTATGCAACGATTTGGCGATTCATGCGTTGATTGCATGAAGGAGGCACCAATGAAACGCTTTTTTATCGCTCTGACAACCGCCGTTCTGGCATCGACAACCGCGCAGGCCACAACGTCCTGTATGGACTCTGACGAGATGGAAGCCGCATTGGTCGACTGGTATTCCGAAAAGGCTGTCGGCCCCAAGATTGATCGGGATGATACGGAAATCCAGCTTTGGGCGTCCGAACAGAACGGGACATGGACCCTTGTCAGCTACTACGGGAACGGCCAGTCCTGCGTTATTGCCCAAGGCGATCACACAACGCCGGAACCTGACCTGCAACAGCAGGAAGAGCTCTATTCCATGTTGGTCGTTCCGAACGCACGCGCTCTCTGACACCCCTGTGAATCTTTGCCCGTTGAGCAAATAGGAGTTTGCTGCTAAGGCCCTGTCAAAACCAAAAGGAAGGTTCTGACATGGCATCCGACTACATTGTAAAAGACATTTCTCTGGCCGAGTTCGGCCGCAAGGAACTTGATATTGCGGAAACCGAAATGCCGGGCCTGATGGCTTTGCGGGAAGAATTCGGTGAGAGCAAACCTCTCAAAGGGGCGCGGATCGTCGGTTCCCTGCATATGACCATCCAGACCGCTGTGCTGATCGAAACGCTGACAGCTCTTGGTGCCGATGTGCGTTGGGCGTCCTGTAACATCTTCTCTACCCAAGACCACGCTGCCGCTGCGATTGCGGCGTCGGGCGTGCCTGTGTTTGCGATCAAGGGACAAACCCTTGAAGAGCATTGGGATTATCTCGACAAATCCTTCCTGTTCGAAGACGGGCCGAACCTGATCCTTGATGATGGTGGTGATGCGACCCTTTACATTCTGTTGGGGGCCCGCGTTGAAGGCGGCGAAGAACTGGGTGTTCCCCAGTCCGAAGAAGAAGAGGTCATTCACGCCCAGATCAGGAAACGCATGGCGGCCTCTCCGGGCTGGTTCACAAAGATGCGCGGCCAGATCAAAGGCGTTTCCGAGGAGACAACGACCGGTGTGCACCGTCTTTACGATCTGCAAAAGAACGGCGATCTGCCCTTCCCTGCGATCAACGTGAATGATTCGGTCACCAAGTCCAAGTTTGACAACAAATACGGTTGTAAGGAATCTCTCGTAGATGGCATCCGCCGTGCCACCGATACCATGATGGCCGGTAAAACTGCTGTTGTTTGCGGGTATGGTGATGTGGGCAAAGGCTCTGCTGCGTCTCTGCGTGGTGCCGGTGCCCGCGTGAAAGTGACTGAAATCGACCCGATCTGTGCGCTTCAGGCGGCAATGGACGGTTTTGAAGTCACCACTCTGGAAGACTGTGTGAAAGACGCGGATATCTTTGTGACCACAACCGGCAACAAAGACATCATCCGCATCGAACACATGCGCGAGATGAAGGACATGGCGATCGTTGGTAACATCGGTCACTTTGACAATGAAATTCAGGTCGCACATCTGGCTAACCTGAAATGCACAAACATCAAGGATCAGGTGGACATGTACGAAATGCCGTCGGGCAATCGTATGATCCTTCTGTCCCAAGGGCGTCTGCTGAACCTCGGCAACGCGACAGGCCACCCGTCCTTTGTTATGTCTGCCTCCTTTACCAATCAGGTGCTGGCCCAGATCGAATTGTGGACCCGCGGCGACCAGTACAACAATGAAGTTTACATTTTGCCCAAACATCTGGACGAAAAAGTTGCCCGCCTGCACCTTGCAAAGATCGGTGTGAAGCTGACCGAACTGTCCAAAGAGCAGGCCGACTATATCGGTGTTACACCGGAAGGCCCGTTCAAGCCGGAGCACTACCGCTACTAACGGCAGGGCAACCCGAACCGACAAGTCTGAAGACGACCGCTCCGGCGGTCGTTTTTTTGTAGCAGGTGTCCGGCTCGCAGTGGTCCGGGGCCTGAAAAGAAAATCACATGCCCCCTTTTTTTGCTCTGCCGCTTCCCCTAAGTTTTTCCCGAGGAGGGCGCGACGCGCAGGATGGCCCTTTCTTGATAACAGGGACAATCCGGCGCAATAGGAGTGGAAAATGGGAAAACGCGACGATTTGATTGCCAGATATGCTGACGATCTGAAGACTAAATGTGGAATGACACCCGACATGGATCTGCTAACCAAAGTGACTATCGGCTGTGGTCCGTCGATCTATGACGCTGATGCTGCTACTGTCGCGTCCAGCCAGCCCGGAGAGCTGGAAACCGTCAAAAAGAACTTCCTTATCAAGAAACTGGGTCTGTCTGATGGTCCCGCGCTTGATACAGCCCTGGATAAAGTGATCGAGACATACGGTAAATCGGAACGGAACAAATACCGCGCCGTGATCTATTACATGCTGACCAAAGAGTTCGGTAAAGAGTCGGTTTACAGCTAAATCGCATTGAACCAAAGCTTAGGGGCGCCCGCTGTGGCGCCCTTTGTGTTTCAGAGGGGGCGGTATGCAGCGAAGGAACAGGATTGGCTGGTGGCTTGGCGGGTTGTTCCTGCCCGTGGTTGCGCTGGCCTTTGCTGTCACAACGCTATTGTATCACCCTCAAACGCCACTGCCACCGGAGTGGAATCCGACCCGCCCGCTTGATCCCAAGGCACCGTTAACACGGATCACCCAATGGAAACTGGCGCGGACGGTTGCAGATCCGCAGCTTTGTACCGCAGCCTTAGGCCGGATTGCCGCGCCAGTTGTCGCCTTGCCGCCGCAGGAAAAGGACAGCCAGTGTCACATCAGAAACCGCGTACAGCTTTCCGGTCTGGCGACTGCCCGCGTTGCCACGCTGGAAACCCGCTGCGATATCGCCCTGCGGTTCGCCATGTGGGAACACCACGGCTTGCAACCGGCTGCGCAGCCGCTGCTTGGCGCAAGGATCAGCCGGGTTCACCACTTCGGAAGTTATTCTTGTCGAACGATTGCAGGATCATCGCGGATGAGCCAGCATGCGACAGCCAATGCGCTGGATGTTTCGGGATTTGATCTGGCAGACGGGCAACAGATCCGCTTGCGAAACGACTGGCAAGGCACGGGAAATAAAGCGAAATTTCTACGTGCTGCACGGGACAGTGCCTGTGAGTGGTTTCATATGGTGCTAAGCCCCGATTACAACGCCGCACATCATGACCATTTCCATATGGATCAGGGGCGCTGGTCGGGATGCCGCTAGCTGCTATACGCCACCCATTTTGCAAATGATGTCCCATTCTTCGGGGCGCACGGGTTGCACCGACAGGCGGGAGTTTTTGACCAGTACCATTTCGGACAGCCGCGGATCGGCCTTCACCATGTCCAGCGTGACCGCGGTCTTCAAAGGTTTTACGGCCTTGATATCCACACATTCCCAACGCGCATCATCTGTAGTGCTGTCTGGATGGGC
>JAAEZA010000041.1 GCA_018223125.1 Paracoccaceae bacterium
ACCAAAACCTGAACAGAGCTAACCTAAATTAGCGGACTCAATGGGGAGCAGGTCATCTCTGTTTGATACGATTTCTTATCAGTAACGGGTCAAAAAGACGCTTGGTATTTCGCCTTTAACCTTTTGAGAATCTCAAAATCAACAATCTAAAAGCCGTTCGATACCAATGCTACCCAAGAACTATCCTTTGGTATAGTCGTCCTATTCTATATTGCACATGTAACCTCAAAAGCCTTGGTTTAAACCTGAGCCAGAGACATCACCTATATGCGAACAGGAGCAAACTCATGAAAAAACCAGGCATTTTAACATCCGCAATCGCCGCGCTGATGTGCGCGCAAATATCTTTCGCATCCACAGTTGCGGCAGAAGAAGCTTTGGCCGCGCCAAGCGGAGAAGTTGTTCTTACGATCAAGGGTGAAATCGACAAGACCAATACCGGTGATGCAGCCGCTTTCGATCTGGATATGATCCACGCTTTCGAAGCCACGGAATATCAGACGGAAACCATCTGGACCGAAGGCGGACAGGTTTTCAAAGGCGTATTGCTGAGCACTTTGCTGGACTCCATCGGGAGTGACGGCAGCGAGATCAGTGCGATTGCCGCGAATGATTATTCGGTAGCCATCCCGCTGAACGACGACACTTTCGAAGGCGCGCTGGTCGCGTATGAATTGAACGGGAAACAGATGTCGCGCCGTGATAAAGGCCCGCTCTGGATCATCTATCCTTACGACTCCGACGAAAAATACCGTTCCGAGACCGTTTACAGCCGGAGCATCTGGCAGCTTGACCGCATCACAGTCAATTAAGGGATCCAATGAAACTCTTCAGCAGGGCCGGCGGCAAGACCGCGTCAGGTGTCAAAAACAGATCGCGGTTTATTTTCCGGCTGGTGTGGACGATTATCCTCATCGGAGGGATCGGTCTTGTGGTCCTGCTGAGTGCTCAACTCTCTTCCAAAATCAGGGAAATGCGCGAGGTTCCGGAAGATAACGCACAATGGAACCTGTCTCAGATCGAAGTGGCATTTCTGAAGCTGCGTATCGCAGCTGACGGGGTGCTTTTACGGGGCGAGGCGGCCCTTCCGGATTTTCGTAAATGGTTTGATATCCATTACAGTCGCATCGATCTTGTCAGCACAAGCAAGGATGCGGTGAACATTCATCAGAACCCCCATTTGCATCGCCTGCACGAATTGCTGCTGGATTTTAATCGCGATTTGGTCGTTCTTGTTGACGGCCCGGACAACATCCTGCTGGCGAATATGCCGGCAATTGTCGACAGATTGGACAAGCTTGCCTATGCCCCGCGCGAATTGTCCGTTGGTGGTGTCGAACTCAAGGCAGAGCAGTCGGATACCAAACGCAAAGAGATTGTTCAGATCCTGCAAACGATCGCGCTGGTTTCAACCATTGTTGTGATAAGCCTTATCCTAGCATTTCTGTTTGTTTGGTTGCAGCGGCGACGCTTGAACGTGCAATCCGCCGAAATCCGGAAGGCCGGAAAATTTCATGAAACCACCCTTCGTGCATCACTGGATGCGATTGTTGTGGTGGACGGCGCGGGCAGGATTACGGATTTCAACGGCTCCGCGGAAAAGGTGTTCGGACTGGCCCGCGAGGATGTAATCGGCAAATCCCTGTCTGAAACAATTCTGCCGGAACGGTATCGCAGCGCCCATGAGGCGGGAATGGCCAATTATACGAGCGCGGACCAGTCGGGTATCGTGGATCAGGGCCGGCTGGAACTGGCGGCGGTTCATGCGGACGGTCACGAATTCCCGGTAGAGGTTTCTATTTCTGAAGCCCATAGCGAGGACGGGCGGATCTTTGTGTCCTACATCCGTGACATCACCGAAGAAAAACAGATCAAGGAAGACTTGCGTAAAGCGCGGGATCAGGCACTTGAAGCCTATCAGGAAAAATCCCGTTTCCTTGCGGTTATGAGCCACGAGATGCGCACGCCGCTGAACGGCATCATTTCCTCGCTCCACCTGCTGCGGGATGATCCACTGACCGAACGTCAGGAGCGTTTTGTAAATCTTGCCGATCATTCCAGCAATGTCCTGCTTAATCACATCAACGACGTGCTGACGATCGAGCGGCTTGATTCCGGCGAAACAAAATCCGCGAAACAGGTTTTTTCAGTGCGGGACGTGGCCGTGGACCTGTTGGATGTAATGCGCCCGCTTGCGGACGAGCAGAACACCAGCTTGGTGCTGGAGTTTGAGTGCGAGGACGCCTGTGTGCTTGGCGAGCAGCGCCAGATCGAACAGGTTCTGACCAATCTCCTTAGTAACGCGATTAAATTCACGGCAAGCGGTCAGGTGACTTTGGGCATCAACTCGCGGTGGATGCAGGACAAGATGCTCGAACTGGATTTCTCTGTCACTGATACCGGCGTGGGCATTTCCGAAGAAGATCTGAAAACGGTGTTTGATGATTTCGTGACAGCGGAATCCCCGTACGAGCGTACAACCAAAGGAACGGGGCTCGGGCTCGGGATTGTGCGGCGTCTGGTAGAGTCAATGGGTGGTGATCTGCACTTTGACAGTATCCTGGGCGAGGGCAGTATTTTCGGTTTCACGGTTACCTTGCCTGTACAGGAAGGAGCCCTGCCCGCGAAGGAGGAGGCTGCGAAAGGCGCGCAGCCATCTACAGAGAGCGGCTTGAAAATCCTTGTGGTGGAAGACAACCCGATCAATCGTGAACTGCTGGGCGCGATGCTGGAACGGGACGGGCATGTGGTGTCTTTTGCCACAGACGGTTTTGAGGGTGTCCACGTGGCCAGCAAGAATGTCTTTGATGTGATCCTGATGGACATCAGTATGCCCAACATGAACGGGATCAAGGCGACGACGACGATCAAAAGCAGCCAGGGTTTGTCGCGCAACACGCCGATCTATGCCGTGACCGCCCATGCCATGCCAGCCGAGATTGCCGAGTTTGAGAAAGCGGGTATGGAGGGGTGTCTGCTCAAACCGATCCGCGTTGAGAAGCTGCGCGAGATCCTGAACGAAATCTCTCAGGACAGCCAGGCAAGCGTGCCCCCGGTTGAACCATCCGCAACGAAAGATGCCAATGGTATCATTCCGCTGCTTAGCGCCGAGCAGCTAATGAAAATGAGAGAGCTTTTCGGACCCGACACCATGATCGAAAAGGTTCATGCCTTCCTGACAGAAGGGGACGGCCTGATGGAGGCGATTTCGGGTACCACTGTAGAGCAGGACCGCGAAACGTTACAGCCTGCGACCCACAAGCTTAGCGGCTCTTGTGCGATCTTCGGGGCGGCGCTCTTGCACCAGACCCTGACCGAACTGGAAACAGCTTGTAAGGAAGAAGACGGGGAAGCCGCAGCGGCTTTGCAGGCCAAGGCGCTGGAAGAGTGGACCCGCACCAGAACCGCGCTTGACGCAATATATACCTAGAGGATCAATGTGCTGTCTCTTTCCATAAGCGGCAGATACCTCCATTGCGAAAAACGCACAAAAAGAAACGACGCTGTCCGGTAATGCCGGAAGCGCCGTTTCCTTGTACGGTGTGAATATTTGTAAGTGTTAGGTGTGTGGTGTTTTCCTATCCTCCCTTTGTCCGTTTCTGGAATTCCCGGTCCTGTCTCCGGTGCATTGACTGTCTTAAGAAGCTGCTCTGATGGTCCTCTTGAGATCATCCTAACGATATTCTTGCAGGCGGGGGGGGCGAAAAGGGATAGGGGCCGGTCGCGTCGGGATATGCCGCCTGTTCAAAAGCATAGTATCAGGGAAGGGGGTAGCCTTACCGGCATGCCTCTTTGTTCGGTTGTCCAGACCGGCGCCGTAAGGAGACTAGAGAGCCACGGATGCTCAGTTGCCTTTGGAAATGTCCAGTTTCGTCTTGAGCAATGCGACCTGGCACACTTCTCCGGCGATTTCCCGTTTGGGACCAAAGGCGCCGGAGTCGAGATCGAGCCGGCTGCTCCAGCGTTTCCACAGATGCGGTACAATGCCGATGACGAACTTCGCACCTTCCTTATAGGCGGCGTCCGTGATGGCTTGCAGCAGTTGCTTTCGCACGATCAGACGATCGCGCGCGGGCACGTCGTCTGTGACAAAAATTCTTGAGGCTTCCCAGACTTTGGGGCTGACCGGTGCTTCGCAGATCAGCAGGTCGGAAGGGATGTCCTCAAGCAATCCGCGCTGGGCGTCACGAATCATGTAGGTGTAAATTCCGCATTGAGCAGTGGTCGGGGTCAGTCTGACACCGGCCAGAATTTCTCCGTAACGGTGCAGAACCAGCCACCTGCTGAAAGGATTATCGTACTGATCGAATTCGTAACCGTCGACACTCGGCAATTCCCAACCGCGTTTTTCGATGAAAACCCGACGTCTGATTTGCAGCAGATCGTGAAACATTTCCCCGTATTTGTGCATATTTCCCATCGAAAGGATGCTCACCCGTATGGTTCCGCGTGTCGGGCCGGTGCTCCGGCGTGGTGACGGGGGGGCGGACACGGGCAGGGCCTGCTTATCGGCCCCGATCGACAGGTCATGAAAGGATGAAAAGCTAGAAGCTTCAACCGACTGGGAGTTGATCGAAAAGGGGTGACGCAGCGATTTCACTGTATTCTCTTTCGGACGCGGTGACGTTTTAAGCAATGAATACCACAGATTGAATCGCAGGACATGGGATAACTTACAGAATCGCAATATTTCGGTGTTTTATAGCGGCTATATTTTGAGCAATGTAAAGAAATGACAGTAAATTATGGAAAGTTCTTGAAATAATTTTTAATTCAGAACTTAATAAAAGCAATTATTTTCATGAGGTTGCGGGATTGCTGCAGTTGTTTCCAATTCCCGACATAAAGTTAACACATTCCCCTGAGATCCCGTGGGACTGGTTACGTGTAGTGTTTTTTTGTCACGCACGAGCGGAGTAGCGAAGTTGCTGCCGCATTTTTATGGAAGTCGGAGAGTCCGTGTATACTAATGAAGGGTTAAGATTACCCGAATTAATTGATGCCGTTTCCGGCCCTCTCTTACATCCCTAAAAGGTAACATCCCACATTGAAACATCAAGGCAGCATACTGATCTCGACTGATCCGGCCTCTCTGAAAAAAGTTCAGAGGCGGATGGTTGACTATGTCGGATGTATTTCGGGTTTACTTGTACAACGTCAGACAATCTTTATGGCCACCGCTATTCTTGCGGCGGTTTACTTTGACTTCTGGATTGCTGTCTATTGTCTGACCCTGATCCAGATTACCGAAGTTTTCGATATTTACCTTGCGCGGCGGGTTCAGGAAGACGAGAGAACCGGCTCTTTGCGGAGGGTCGTTATCAACTATTACGGGCTGCTGCTGAACACCGTTCTGAACGCTTCGGCAATTTGCTATTTTATCTTCACAATCGCACGGCAAGAGGGCAACACGACCCACTTTACGCCGATGTTTTTCCTGTTTGCCGCGGCCCTTTTTGCGGCGATGAACAACCATCAGGTTCTGGCCTATATTGGCGTTCGTCTGCTGATCTACACTGTCACTTTTCTAGCAATCCCGATTATTGACATCGTAGAGACAGATGCCGCGATGATGTCGCCGATCTGGCTGGAGATGTTCACCGTTATCTTCGTTCTGTTTTTCATCGTCGACAGTTCGCTGGTCTACATCAAACTTTATCGTAACAACCTTGAACAGATGGAGACACTGAAGGAAGAAAAGGAAAAAGCGACCTCGGCCCTGATCGCCAAATCGCGGTTCCTGTCTACCATCAGTCACGAATTGCGCACGCCGCTGACCTCTGTAAGCGGCGCAATCGCATTGCTGGACACCGGCGCTATGGGAGAGCTGTCGGACAATCAGAAACGGACTTTGCAAATCGCACGCAAGAACGCAGCCAACCTAACCGAACTGGTCGGCGATGTGCTGGATGTGCAAAGCCTTGAGGCGGACGAATTGTTGGTCAACATGACGACTGTGTCCTGCCCTGTTGTGCTGAAATCGGTTTATGATGCCAATTTAGCTGCAGTTGAAAGTCAGGGGCGTAAACTCTTGCTTCAGGACCCTCTGCCGGAACTCAAAATCAGCGTGGACAAGAAACGGCTAGAGCGGATTATGGCGGGGCTGATCTCTAACGCTGTCAAGTTTTCCGGTCCCGATACCACCATTTCGTTAGGACTGGCCGAACGCGGTGACAAGGTTGATCTGACTGTCACGGACCAAGGCGAAGGTATTCCCGAAGGTCAGGAAGATGCAGTGTTCTCCAGTTTCACGCAACTGGACGGCACAGATGTGCGCAAGGCGGGAGGGACCGGTCTTGGCCTGTTCCTAGCCCGCGCCGTTCTTGAAAAAATGGACGGGACGATCCGTTATGACAGCGTCCTGGGCGCCGGTACGACTTTCACCATCACATTTGACAAGATCAAATCACAAAAGGAAGCGGCTGTTGTCGCCGCTGTATAGGTAGGCGGAAATTCTTTCCTCCGAGGACATATGATGACTGAGCTTAAAAGAATTTTACACGTGGATGACGAGGACGATATCCGGTTTATCGTCCAGATCACGCTGGAAATTGCGCGGGGATACGAAATTAAATCCTGTGCGAGCGGCAAGGAAGCCATCGAAATTGCACGCAGTTTCAAACCGCAACTTTTATTGCTCGACTTCATGATGCCGGAACTGGATGGAGAGGAAACATGGAAGGGTATCGCAGCCATTGACGGACTGGGTGATATTCCGGCCATCTTCATGACTGCCAAGGCTGAGCGGAGTAATACGGACCGTCTTATGGCGGCCGGCGCCGAAGCGGTAATTACAAAGCCGTTCGAGACCAACGACATCGCAGATATGATAGACGAATGCTGGGAAAATCGTGCCCGAAAAGCGGCGTCTTCCACAGGCACAGCAGTCTGACCTGACGTCTTCGTGATCAATTTTCTGGCAATGATCGGAACTTTCGCGCGTCCCGCCTGTTGGGTCTGCAAAGCGAAAGGAACGATTTATGGCGAAAATTACCACGCAGAATCCGGCAACCGGCGAGCCGCTCCAGTCTTATGACGTGATGAGCGGGGCCGAGGCGATGGAGCGGTTGGAGGCTTCTCACAACGCCTTTCTCGAATGGCGCAAACTGGCCCGTAAGGACAGGGCGCCTTACCTTGAAAAAATTGCTCAAAAGTTGCGGGACAACGCAGACGAGCTGGCCGAACTGATGACAACAGAGACCGGCAAGCTGCTTAAGGATGGTCACACAGAAATCGAAATCTGTGCAGCGATCTTTGAATACACCGCGAAGAACGGACCTGATATGCTCGCGGATGAGCAGCGGACCCATGGGGACGGCAAAAAGGGGATCGTCACCTATCAGCCGATCGGGGTGATCTATTCGATCCAGCCTTGGAACTTTCCGCTTTACCAACCTGTCCGCGTTCTGGCAGCGAACCTGATGGCGGGGAACGGCTGCGTGCTGAAACACGCGAGCATTTGTACAGGTTCCGGCCTGCGCCTGCGGGAGCTTTGCATAGAAGCCGGATTGCCCGAAGACCTATTTCAGGTTGTTGTGATTGATCACGAAACCTCGGACAAGCTGATCGAACACCCCAAGGTGCGCGGTGTGACCATGACCGGCAGCGACAGTGCGGGCCGTCACATCGGCTCGGTCGCGGCAAAAGCGCTGAAGAAAACCGTGTTGGAGTTGGGGTCGAACGATGCCTACCTCGTGCTGGAAGACGCTGACGTTGAAACCGCTGTGAAGTTTTCGGTGATGGGGCGGCTGTACAACAATGGCGAAACCTGTGTGTCGGCCAAACGGTTTATCGTGACTGACAAGGTTTACGACGCATTTTTAGATGCGTTTGTAGAGCAGATGAAGGCGATCAGAATGGGCGATCCGATGGACGAGGATACCCAGCTTGGCCCCTTGTCCAGCGAAGACCAGTTCAACACCGTAAAAGAGCAGGTCGAAAAAAGCGTATCCCTTGGTGCTTCGGTACTTTGCGGGGGCGAGGTGCCTGAGCGTGCAGGTGCCTATTACCCCGCCACCGTTCTGGCCGATCTGAAAGAAGGCATGCCGGCCTTTGACGATGAAATCTTCGGACCTGTCGCCTCTGTTATTCGGGCGCGGGATGACGAGCATGCAATGCAGCTTGCCAATGACAGCCGCTACGGTTTGGGCGGTGGCATCTTTTGCAAGGATGAAGAGCACGCAGTTAAACTGGCCCGCGAACATTTTGACACCGGTATGGTGCGGATCAATTCGTTTGGTGCCGCCGATCCGAACATGCCATTCGGTGGCGTGAAGGATTCCGGTTACGGCCGCGAGCATGGCGGTTTCGGGATGAAGGAATTTGTCAACGCCAAGGCTGTTTTCCTGCCCTGATTGCGCCAGCAACCCCCACGCAGCAACGGGCGGTCTGGCACTGCGCAAGGCACCCATCCATCCATAAGAAAGAGGAGAATTTGAAATGGCTCACAAAAATGTACTCGTAGCAGGTGCAACCGGCAAAACCGGACGGCAGGTTGTCCGCAATCTGATCGAGCGGGGGTACAAGACGACCGCGCTTGTGCGGGAAACATCTGATACCAGCGTGTTGCCCGAAGAGGCAGAACTGCGTCAGGGGGATCTGACCGACCTGCAATCGGGGTGCTGTTCCGACATGGACGCCGTGGTATTCGCAGCCGGTGCAGGCAGCGACGCCAGCCCGGAAATGACCGATAAAGTGGATCGACAAGGGGCGCAGAGCCTTATGGAACAGGCCCGTCAGGAGGGCGTGGAACGCTTTGTCATGCTCAGCTCTATCGGTGCGGATCAGGAGAACCCGCAAGGCGAACTGGCCCATTATCTGAAGGCAAAGCATGAAGCGGACGAACACCTGAAAGACTCCGGTCTCGACTATGCGATCCTGCGTCCTGTGGCGCTGACCGACGACGGGCGCAGTGCCAAAATCGTTCTGGGTTCGGATGTGGACGCCAGCGCCAATGCGTCCCGCGCGGATGTGGCCCATGTGCTGGCAGAGGCGGTTGAAACGGATATGTTTGTGGGCAAGGCTTTGAACATGCAGTCCACAAACCAACAATTGTTCTGATCATTCACACATAAAAAGGCAGCGGGCGGCGCGACCGTCTGCTGCCTTTGTTACGTTACAGCCGGTTACAGGCCACCGCATTGCATGATGAAGTTCAGCACGTCGTCCACGCCTTCGTTGTTGCGCAAGGCACAAAAGGCAAACGGGCGTTCGCCGCGCATCTTCAAACTGTCCCGCTTCATTACATCTAAAGACGCACCCACATGGGGGGCAAGATCGGTTTTATTGATCACCAGCAAATCCGAACGGGTGATCGCGGGGCCGCCTTTGCGGGGGATTTCCTCTCCGGCGGCCACATCAATCACGTAAATGGTCAGGTCCGCCAGCTCGGGGCTGAAGGTGGCTGACAGATTGTCGCCGCCGCTTTCGATCAGGACCACTTCCAGATCGTCATGACGCTGCTGCATTTCCGCGATTGCGGCCAGATTGATCGAGGCATCCTCGCGGATTGCGGTGTGGGGGCAGCCGCCGGTTTCCACACCGATAATCCGGTCCTGCGGCAGCACTTGCATCCGCATCAGGGCTTCAGCGTCTTCTTGTGTGTAAATATCATTGGTGATCACCCCGATGGACACAGCTGGGTGAAGGGCGCGGGCCAGCGCGGCTGTCAGTGTGGTTTTACCCACGCCCACAGGTCCGCCGATGCCGACACGCAGGGGGCCGTTCAGTACTGTCATGTGCGAAAAATCCTTGGTTGTAGCGTTTCGTGCTGCATGGCCGCGATGTCAGACAGGAAAGCGGTGCTTTCCAGATCGTCGAGCCCTGCATGTTTTGTTCCGGCGGCAATCTGCTGGCATAGCGGCAGCAGCGCGGCGAGGATGGCCTGCCCGTCGGTCTGGCCCAGAGGCATCAGGCGCTGGGCGGCAGAGACCAGGTTGCCGGTCATGGATTGCACAAACATAACCGCCGTGAGATCAACGTTGAGAGAGAGCCGCGCCGCTGCGGCACCAACGGCAACCGGATAGATCAGGCCAACGGTTCCTGCGTTCCAGACCGCTGCGGCGGTTTTACAAAAGGCAGCGCCCTGTGTGCCGGTTTCAAGGCGGCGCTCTGCGCTGGCGGCAAAGGCCAGTCCTGTGTCATTGACCTCTGACAGCGCGGCGGGGGTGGTGCACTGATAGGCGGCACGCAGCAGGATGCAGTCATTGCACCCGCTACCGTGTTGAAGGATGTCCTCCAGCCAGTCTGAAAGATCCCCGCCTGATTTGATCAGACCGCTGTCAATCGCGGCTTCCAATCCGTGGGAATAGGCAAATGCGCCAATTGGAAAGGCCGGAGACAGCCACTGCGCCAGTGTCAGCGCGTCTTGCTCAATGCTCATGGGAATGGGCGTGTGTGGCGGAGTGTGCCCCGTCATGGGCTGTGGCCCCATGCGCATGCGAATGGGTGCGCCCGTGACCGTAAGCGCCACCTTCAGGTGTAAACGGACGGTTCACCCGCTTCAGGGCGGCGCCAAGATGTTCCAGCATATGCCCGATCACCGGATCATCCTGAATTAACAGGTGGTCACGACCGATCTGACAAGGCGTGTGCCGGTTGCCCACATGCCACGCCAGACGCACCAGATCCGGCCCTGTCACCTGTAACAGCGCTTCGGGGGCGGCGGTAATGCGGATCAGCCCGCCGTCTGACAGCTCCAGCGCATCCCCGTCGTTCAGGGATGTGGTCTGGGGCAGGTCCACCAGAAACGGAATGCCACTGGCGGTGGTCAGGCGTTTGCGGCGCAGGAAACGGCCTGCGTAATCCAGAACGCAACTGTCTGACGCGCCGTTCCAGTCCCCCGCGCGGTAAAGGTTTTGTGCTATCGGAAGCGTGCCCATCGTGATCCCTCAGAACATAAAGTAGCGTTGTGCCATCGGCAGGGTTTCGGCGGGCTGGCAGGTCAGCAGTTCGCCGTCTGCACGGACTTCGTAAGTCTCGGGATGGACTTCGATTTGGGGCAGGGTGGCATTCAGGACCATGTCCTTCTTGCCGATATTGCGGGTGTTTTTGACTGCCACGGTTTGCTTTGACAGGCCCAGCTGGTCGCGCAGCCCGCCCGTTTGTGCTGCCCCGGAAATAAAGCTGACCGAGGATTGGCCGAGCGCGCCGCCATAGCTGGCAAACATCGGGCGGGAATAGACTGGCTGGGGTGTCGGGATTGACGCATTCGGATCGCCCATTTGCGCCACAACGATACTGCCGCCCAAAAGGACTATTTCGGGCTTCACACCGAAAAAGGCCGGAGACCACAGGACAAGGTCGGCCCGTTTGCCAATGGATATATCCCCGAGTTCATGGCCGACCCCTTGGGCAATCGCGGGATTGATGGTGTATTTCGCAATATAGCGGCGCACCCGCAGATTGTCGTTGTCGCCGGCTTCTTCGGCCAGACGCCCGCGTTGCTTTTTCATTTTGTCAGCGGTTTGCCATGTGCGGATCAGAACCTCTCCGACGCGGCCCATGGCCTGACTGTCCGAAGCGATGATGGAAAACGCGCCCATGTCGTGCAGGATATCCTCGGCTGCAATGGTTTCGCGCCGGATCCGGCTTTCGGCAAAGGCGATATCCTCGGGAATGGATTTGTCCAGATGGTGGCAGACCATCAGCATGTCCAGGTGCTCTTCCAGCGTGTTGACGGTGAAAGGGCGGGTCGGATTTGTGGAAGAGGGCAGCACATTGGTATCACCGCAAATCTTGATGATGTCCGGCGCATGGCCGCCACCAGCCCCTTCGGTGTGAAAGGCGTGGATCGTCCGCCCCTTCAACGCGCCGACCGTGTGTTCCACAAAACCGGATTCATTCAGCGTGTCGGTGTGGATCATCACCTGCACGTCCATGTCATCCGCCACAGACAGGCAGCAATCAATGGCCGCAGGCGTGGTGCCCCAGTCTTCGTGCAGTTTCAGCGCACAGGCACCGCCTTTGACCATTTCCACCAGCGCCTCCGGCCTGCTGGCGTTGCCCTTGCCCGACAGGCCGATGTTCATGGCAATCCCGTCAAAGGATTGCAGCATCCGCCCGATATGCCACGGACCGGGAGTGCAGGTTGTGGCCAACGTTCCCTGCGCCGGACCTGTGCCACCGCCAAAACAGGTGGTCACGCCGGAATGCAGCGAATCCTCCATCTGTTGCGGGCAGATAAAGTGGATATGACTGTCCATGCCCCCCGCAGTCAGGATACGGCCTTCACCTGCGATCACTTCGGTTCCCGGACCCACGATAATATCCACACCGGATTGTGTGTCCGGATTGCCCGCCTTACCGATAGCATGGATCAGCCCGTCCTTCAGTGCCACATCTGCCTTGTAAATACCGGAATGATCCACGATCAGCGCGTTGGTAATCACCGTATCCACAGCGCCCTGTGCGCGGGTGGCTTGGGACTGTCCCATGCCGTCACGGATCACCTTGCCACCGCCGAATTTGACCTCTTCGCCATAGGTGGTCAGATCCCGTTCCACCTCGATAATCAGATCCGTATCAGCCAGCCGCAGTTTGTCCCCTGTGGTAGGGCCGTACATCGCCGCATATTGCGCGCGGGAAATTTCTACAGGCATTCAGAGCGCCCCCATAATCTGTTGATTGAAGCCGTAAACCTTGCGATCGCCACCAAAGGGGATCAACTGCACCTCGCGGCGCTGGCCGGGTTCGAAGCGCACCGCGGTTCCTGCTGCAATATCAAGCCGCATCCCGCGGGCCTGTTCGCGGTCGAAATCAAGGGCAGGGTTGGTTTCGGCGAAATGATAATGGCTGCCCACCTGTACCGGCCGGTCGCCGGTGTTGGCGACCATCAGCGTCACCGTGCTGGCACCGGAATTCAGGGTCAGCAATCCTTCAGCGGGAAAGAGTTCTCCGGGGATCATGTGGGGCTCCTATCGGATCGGGTTGTGGACGGTGACAAGCTTGGTGCCATCGGGAAAGGTGGCTTCAACCTGCACTTCGTGGATCATTTCGGGGATGCCTTCCATACAGTCGGCCCGTGTGATCACCTTGCCGCCCGCTTCCATCATATCCGCAACCGAACGCCCGTCCCGTGCGCCTTCGACCACAGCATCCGTGATCAGGGCGATTGCTTCGGGGTGGTTCAGCTTGACGCCACGGGCCAGCCGTTTGCGGGCCACATCAGCGGCCAGTGCGACCAGAAGTTTTTCTTTTTCGCGGGGGGTAAGTTGCATGGATCAAAGCCTCCAGGATGCGGGCAAAGGGGATTGGGACAGATGCTCCAACAGGGGCATCAGGCTGCGGCGCAGCGCAAAACTGTCATGGGCAAGCTGGCGGATCACCAGCGTATCGGGGGCAATCAGGCTGGCTCCGGCCGTGGCGGGAAGCAGATCGCGGACAGCGCCCAGTTCGGCGGCCGCATCTGGGTCAACGCACAAGACGCTTGCCATTGCGCCTGCCTTGTTGGCAATGGCGGGTCGGGACAGGCGGGTGGCAGCATCGCCGCTGATCTTCATCCCGTCGAGGTAAAGGGGCCGTCCATCCCGCGTTACCGAAATGCGATCGTGAAAATGAATGTCGCGCAGAACCTCTTTCATCGCGGCGCGGCCGAAGACGACAGGTTCCACCATCAGCAGGCGGGCATCGCCGTGCAGGTCGATGGACAGGCGGCGGGTCAAAGCACAGCGTTCAAACAGGATCAGTTCTTGTGGCAACCAGTTCATCTGCGCGCCGGAGTGCACGGTTATTCGGGTTGTTACCCTGCCGGTTTCACCCCGTTGTGCGCGGTAAGCCCGCTCTGCCGCTTGGGTCGTCAGGCTAAGCGCTGCATTCTCCTCGACAGTGATATCCAGATCATACCTGTCGCCGCCGGTGATGCCTCCGGCTGTGTTCACAAGGATCGTCTCGGCGCCATCGGTTAATTGTCGGGGAAAAACCAGCTTCAACGCACCGGACTGGCGCAAATCCGCAATGCCAGTGCGGCCCGAAAGGGCGGCGCGGAACGTCAGCCTGGCCGCGCCAATAGCGCGGGGCTGGGCCGGGCTGGCAGGCAAAAGGCTTATAGAGGCAGGACTGTTGATCGGATTTCCTCACGCGGGTGCGGTTTGTTTCGTAGGCTCGAACAAAGCACGATCACAGCGGAGGGCGCAGGGGCAGGGAAGGAGTGCGTTTTTTGCCCTAAAAACAGGCATTTGTACAAATTTTAATCTGAAATTATGTGATTTGCACAAAAAATAGCGGCATGTAGCAGTGCGCAGAAGGTAGGGTTTTTCGCGCATCCGGCAGGAGATTCTGCCGGATGCGCGATGTGAAAATCGATTATTTGGACAGATCGAGCGGTGTCCGGCCAAGGCTGGCAATCCGGTTGAGCGTCTGAAGGGTTTCTTCAGCATTGCCCTTTTCATAAGCTGCCTTCAGATCGTTTGTCGCTTTGGCAAATTCTTCAAAGGCTTTGTCGATTTGTACCGAAGTGACAGGCAGGCGACCGGTCGAATCGATAAACCGCTCACCCAGATCGCACAGCAGTCCGTAGGCAACTGCGCGGTCTGCGTCCTGCGTCATCGCCTGTTCCGCCAAGGCGATGGTTTTTGTATAGGCCGCGCCGCTTTTGCCGTTGCTGCGCAGGGTTTCCAGAATTTGATCGAACATCATAAGCGTGCTCCTTAAAGGGTCAGGTGGGATATGCCGCCGTGTCGGGCGGACCAGTCGAGTGGCGCGTTCAAAAAGCCCTCAACCTCGGTGAGTGTTTTTGTGTCAAAGCGGTTTTGCGCCTTGCTGGCGGCCAGAACATCCCACCATGTAGCAAGGGAATGCAGTGTGATGCCGTCCGCCTCCAGCCTGTCGCGGGTTTGCTGGAAAATGTCGTAGTAAAAGACGACGATAGCGTGGTCGGCTTTAGCACCGGCGCGGCGCAGCGCGTTGCAAAAGTTTATCTTGCTGCCGCCATCCGTTGTCAGGTCTTCCACCAGAAGCACGCGCTGCTGTTCCTGAATATCGCCTTCAATCTGTGCATCGCGCCCGAAGCCTTTGGGCTTTTTGCGCACGTAGTGCATCGGCAGGCCCATTTCCTTGGCGATCCATGCGGCAAAGGGAATACCGGCGGTTTCACCGCCCGCAACCGCGTCAAACTGTTCGAACCCTACGTCCCGCAGGATCAGGGACACGGAAAACGCAGTTACCATGTCGCGCAGGCGCGGATAGGCGATGATCTTGCGGCAGTCTATATAGACCGGGCTGGCAATGCCGGAGGTGAAGGTGAACGGTTTCTCCGCATTAAAATGCACTGCGTCGATTTCCAGCAGCATATTCGCGGTTGTTTCGCTCATCACCTCGCGGGGGGGGAAATGGCTGCTCATCTGTGTTCCTTTACAATCGGTTGCGCTGTGACAGGAGAGGGTTTCAATATCAGTCGCTCTTAACCAGATACTCATAAATGATCGAGACACCAGCGAGAAAATCCGCGATTTCCATCGCTTCGTCCGGATTGTGGGAACCGTTCTGGTTGCGCACAAAAACCATCGCGGCCGGAACACCGGCGTTGGAAAACACTGCCGCATCATGGCCACCGCCCGACGCCATCGTCGTCGGCTCCATCCCAAGACGGCCCATGGCCTGTTCCAGTTGGCTGACCAGTTCCGGCGTCATCAGGGCAGGGGGGGTGTTGTTCACATCTCCAAGGTCAAAGGTCACGCCCCGCTCCGCCGCGATTTTGTCCATTTCCTCGCGCAGAAGCTGCGCCATCGCTTCCAGCACTTCGCTGTTCTGGCTGCGGATATCAAGGCTGAAGCGGATCTCATCGGCGATGCGCGACATGGCGTGGCGTTCGGGATCGGTCCCGACCACGCCGGACGTCAGCACCAGATCGTCGCCCTTTTGCACGATGGTCAGCCAGCTTTCATCCAGTCGGTGCAGCAGGTCGGCCATGGCCAGCACAGGGTCTTTGCGAAAGGCGCGAGGCACGGCACCGGAATGGCCTGCCTCGCCGATGCAGCGCACCTGCTTGTGCCGGAAATTACCGCGAATGCCTGATACAACGGCCGCCGGTTGGTCCTTGCCGATCAGTAGCGGGCCTTGTTCGATGTGCAGTTCGATATATTCCAGAATATCGGATTTATCCATCAGCGGTTGCCCGTCCGAAACCCGCGCCATGTCTATTCCGACATCGGCCATATGGTCCGCAAGGCTGCGCCCGTCGCCCTTATGGGCCGAGGCCAGTTCATCGGCATTCAAGGTGCCCATCAACGCTTTGGAGGCAATGTAGCAGGGGCCGAACCACGCGCTTTCCTCCCCCCGCATGGCCAGAACCTTTACTGGGCGGGCAAAGCGGGTGCCGGTTTTGCGGGCGCGGAACAGGCACATCAGACCAGCGAGAACACCGGCCATCCCGTCATAGTTGCCCCCCATCGGCACGGAATCCACATGGGAGCCGACAACCAGGAACTTTTCGGCTTTCGCGTCTTCCGGTAGGGAAACCAACAGGTTCTGCCCCGCATCGGTTTCCACAACCAGCCCTTCTGCACGGCAGAGGGCAGCGAGAAATTCCAGAACCTCGGTTTCTTTGGCGGAATAGGCCGGACGGGAGACGCCAAGGCGATCGCGGCTCATGTTGAAGATGTCGTCAAACCATTGCGTTGCAAGGCGCAACTCGTGGGGATCCGGCGTAAAAGACTGCGTGCTCATGGAGCAGTCTCCATGAACACGACAGAATCCGCTGCATCTTCATCACGGACCGAGCCGACTAGATCGGATATATCCGCGATATTCCGGGTTTCCAGATAGGTTTCCAACTGCCCGAGCAGAGTCACCATAATGTTGGGATTGATAAAGGTTGCAGTGCCGACCTGAACCGCCGTTGCCCCTGCGATCAGGTATTCCACGATGTCTTCGACCGTGGAAATGCCGCCGCAGCCGATCACCGGAATCTGTACCGATTTGGCACATTGATAGGCCATGCGCAGGGCAATCGGTTTCAGGGACGGGCCGGACAGGCCGCCCATCAGATTGCCGAGTTTGGGTTTGCGGGTATGGATGTCAATCGCCATAGACAGCAGTGTATTGGCCACCACCAGCGCATCCGCGCCTGCTTCCTCCGCAGCTTGGGCGACTTCGATGGTTTCGCCCGTGTTGGGGCTGAGTTTCGCCCAGAGCGGCAGGTCAGAGGCGCTGCGCAGTTTTTCCATCACGGTGGTGGTGGTCGATGGGCGCATGGCAAAGGCCTTGCCGTCCTCCTCGATGTTCGGACAAGAGATATTCACCTCGATCGCGGCCACACCGGGGACGGAGACCTGCTCGCATATCCGCGCGAATTCATCGGCGGAATTGGCGGAAATACTGACGACCAAGGGCACGTCATAGGCGTTGTAAAACGGGATCGTATTGTCGATGAAATGCTGCACGCCTTTGGACGGGATGCCGATGGAATTCAGCATGGACCCGCGCACTTCACAGACCCGCGGTGTGGGGTTGCCGCCCCGTTTTTCCGCAGTGATGGTCTTGGTCACATGGGCGCCCAACTGGTGCAGGTCCAGCACTTCGGACAGGTCTTCGGAAAACGTGCCGGATGCCGGCATGATGGGATTGGCCAGCGTCAGACTGCCGATTCTGGTGCTCAGGTCTACCATGCCATTGCCTCCTCTATGCCAAAGACAGGGCCTTCGCGGCAGACCCGTTCCTGTGTGATGGTGCCCTTCCGGTTGAACGAACGCACGCAACACTGGCACATGCCAAGCCCGCAGGCCATTTGCTGTTCCAGCGCGATTTCTCCGGGGATTTGGTGTTTTGCGCCGATCTCCTGCAACAGCTTCAGCATCCGGTTCGACCCGCAGGTGTACATGGCATCTACACCTTCAGAGGCGATGCGGCCTTCGATGATGTCGCGCAGGTTCTCCAGATCAGAGGTGCCGTCAGCATCGGTGACGGTAATCACCTCGGCACCAAGGCTTTGAAAATGGTCGATAGACATCAGCACATCAGCGTTACGTGCCGAACAGATCGCAACCAGTTTGCGGTTCAGGCGTTGCGCTTCTTGTGCCAGCGGCGCCAGTGTGGCCAGCCCGACGCCCCGCGCCAGCAGCAAAAGGTTCTGCCAGTCGTCCTGAATGGTAAAACCCACCCCGAGCGGGCCAAGCACGTTCAGCGTATCGCCCCTGGTCAGTGTGGCCAGTGCACGGGTGCCTTCGCCGGTGACTTTGTAAAGGAACTGCAATTCGCCTTTTTCGGCGGAATAGCCGTAAATGCTCATCGGGCGGCGCAGGTAAGGTTGCTCGGCCTTTGTGACAGGGCAGAGGATGTGAAAGAACTGCCCCGGCTGGCAATCCAGCACGGACTGCGGCGCATCAAGCGTCAGCAGGCGGTATTCGCCATTCACCGGAGTGTTGGTCTTGACGGTGGTTTCAACTTCATGAGTTGTCCCGTTCGCCGGAGAAACCTCTCCGGCGTTATACCTTTGTATCAGTGACATTTTTTGCCTTTCTTAGCCGAACAGCAACTTCGGAATGAAAAGTGAGATTTGCGGTACGTAGGTAATCACCAGCAGGACGAGGATGTTGACGAAGACGAACGGCCAGACCCCCCTGATGATATTCAGTACCGGTTTTTGCAGGGTGGAGGAGGCCACGAATATATCCAGACCAAAGGGCGGTGTGATCATGCCCAGACTGATGTTCAGCGTGACGATCATGCCGAAATGCACCGGATCTACCCCGAGCGCCGTGGCCACAGGAAACAGTGGCGGCACAAGGATCAGCAGGGCAGAGTTCGGGTCAATGAACATGCCCGCGATCAAAAAGCAGATGTTGACCGCCAGCAGGAACTGGATCGGTCCTGCGTCGATTGCTGTCAGGAAATCCGTGATCTGGGTCGGAACCTGCGCCAGTGTGACGTAAAAGGAAATCAGCCCGCCCATTGCAAGAAGAATGAAGATCACGCAGGTGGCAATTGCGCTTTGTTCGGTGATGCGGAACAGGTCTTTGAAGCCGAAATTCCGGTAGACGACCATTTCCACGAAGATGGCGTAGATGACGCTGACGGCGGCGGCTTCGGTCGGGGTGATGGTGCCGGAATAGATGCCGCCAAGGATAATCACCGGCATCCCCAGCGCCCAGGCTGAATCCTTCAGGGCCTGATACCGCTGCCCCCAAGAGGTTTTCGCATCGGCTTTGATCCCTTTTCGCTTGGCCTCTATCCAGACCATGACGGCAAAGGCCAGCCCCAGAAAGATGCCCACAGCCAGACCGCCTGCAAACAGCCGCGCAATAGAAGTGCCTGTCATCCAGCCATAGATGATAAAGGTGATGGAAGGCGGGATCAGCAGGGCGGTTTCCGCACTGGCCACCAACAAGCCAAGGCTGAACTTCTCGGAAAACCCGTTCTTGCGCATTTCGGGATAGACCATCTTGCCCATCGCTGCCACCGTGGCAGGGGCAGAGCCGGAAACCGAGCCGAAGGCCATAGAGCCGCCGATCACAGTATGTCCCATACCGCCACGGGTGTGGCCGATCATGGCGCGCACAAAGCCGGTCAGATTGCGGGCAATCTGGCCCGATCCCATCAGATGTGCGGCAAAGATGAAGAAGGGGATCGCCAGCAGGGTGGAATGATCCACGCCGCCGAATATCTTCTGTACCACGGCCGGATCGGGCAGGTTGCCATAGAACAGTTCCTTGGTGGCAAGGGCGGGAACGCCCAGTACCAGAAACATCTCAAAGCCAAGCACCAGCAGGACAATGGCGAGCGCGATAACAATCAGGATCATGCGTCATCCCCTTCGATTACATGCTGGTTTTCGGAAAAGCGGTCGATCACGGCGAAAAAGGACAGGGCGAAGCGCAAGGCCAGCAGGCCGAATCCCGTAACCGGCGCCATATAAACCCAGCCGATGGGTATGTTCAGCGTCGGGCTGCGCTGGCCGGTCATCAGGACAAATTCCACAAGGCTTGTGCCAAGCCAAGCCAGGTAAACGGCAAAGAAGAAACCCACCACGTCGATCAGTTTCAGAAGGATAGTGCGGGGCATGCCGGACAGTTTGTTACGCAAGGAGTCGATCCCCACATGGCGTCCCTTTTCAAGGGTCAGGCCAAGGGCGATGAAAACCAGAAAGATATTCATGAACCGCACGGCCTCTTCGATCCATGCAAAGCGGCTGGCAAAGGTGCCGCCGATTTCCCGCGCGATGACATTGCCGAAAAACAGAATGACCATGGCAAGAAAGACGCTGACAAGGAAGGTCCGTTCCACAAGTCTGAGTAGGTTAAGGAGTTTCAAATTCGGTCCTCTGGCTGCAACCGGCAAGGCGGATCAGGGGGAATAAAGCGGTCGGGCCCGACAGTGGCGGGCCCGACCGGATAGGAGAACGCTTATTTGTTTGCGTTGTAGATTTCGATCAGGGCTTCGCCCTCGTCGCCTGCGCGCTTGATATAGGCGGCGGTTGCCGGCGCAGTCATTTTCTCGGCAAAGGCCTTGCGTTCTTCGGCAGAGGCTTCGCGGATGTTGATGTCACTTTCACCGATCACTTTCAGGGCTTCTGCAACAGCCGCCGCCTTATGCTCGGTCAGGGCAGGGACAACTTCGTTGAAGGTATCCTTGATGACGGTTTTATATTCGTCCGGCAAGCTGTTCCACCACATCGGATTGAACAGAACCATGTCTTCCATTGCGCCGTGCTCTGACACCACAAGGTAGTCCTGCACTTCAAAGAACTTCATGCGCTGGATGGTGTCGAGCGGGTTTTCCTGCCCGTCCACAACGCCGGTTTGCAGGGATGTGTACAGCTCGCCAAACGGCAGTGCGATGGCAGAGGCGCCAAGGGCGTTGAACTGTTCGATCAGGATGTTGGAGTCCATCACGCGGAACTTCTGGTCGGCAAAGGATGCAATATCATCCAGTGGCGCGTTGGAAGTGAAGTTTTTCATGCCGTTCGGCCACCAGGCCACACCCACAACACCCCGTTTGTCAAATGACGCCAGCAAGGCATCCCCGAACGGGCCTTCGCGCAGGGCCTGTGCGGCAGTCGGGTCAGCAGGCATCAGATAGGGAATGTCGAGCACGGAAACTGCAGGGTTAAAGCCGCCAAGAAAAGCAGCCGGCGCAACGGTAGCTTCCAGTGTCCCAAGCTGCACGCCTTCGGTCATCTGGCGCTGGTTGCCCAGTTGGGCCTGCGGGAAGATCTGGAATTCAACGGCACCGTTGGTGCGTTCCTTGACCAGTTCAGCAACTTTCTCCAGATGCACATGACGGCTTTGCTGGGTTGATTCCAGATGGCCGATACGTGCGGTGAAGTCTTGTGCCAGTGCTGGCGCGGCGGAAAGGGCCACAGCCCCGAGTGCAAGTGCGCCCAGAGCGCGGCGTGTTATTGTTTTTTTCAACGTCATTGTGTTCTCCACTGTTAATCGTTGCTAAAGGACCGCAGCAATGTATCAAAGTCAAGACAAATCTCAAAAATGAGAAAAATCTAAGTTTTGTCTACACAGATGGCAAATTCTGGACTAAACCCGATGAACCTAACGTGGAAAAAGCCCAGAGTATGACATCTCAATATCAAATGATTTCGGACATTGGCAGACGGTTGAAGTCCTATAGACTCGGCGCGGGGCTGACACCAGAGGAGGTTGCAGCGGCGACCGGCATCTCCCGCGCAGCGATCTACAGGTATGAATCAGGCCAGCCGATCCGCGTTGATGCGCTGGGCAAGATTGCCGATCTCCTGGATGTTTCACTGGCATCCCTGTTCGGGGTGGGATCAGAGAATATCTCTTCGGCGATCACCTTTTTCGAGCGTCTGCGCCAGATTGAATCAGAGGTGGACCAGATCACGGTATTGTTCGGGCCGGTACCCTATTTGCTGACCACAGATGCCTACGACGAGATGTTGCCACAGGTGTTGCGCGAAAGCGTGCCAGAGACCGCCGCCAACCGCGACGGGCTGGAAAATACGATTTCGCAGTTGATGGAAATCCTGCTGCAACGCAAACAACAATTCCGCGAACGCAAGCCCAATATCATCGGTCTGGTTTCTGCGACTGATCTGGAACAATTCGTCGCCTCGGGCTTTGTGGGCAACCTGCATGGCGGAAATCCGGTTCCCCCTGAACGGTTTGAGGTGGCCCGTCAGGAAATCCGCAACATCCAGTCCCTGATCGAAGAGCAGCCTATCGGAATGCAGATCGGGATCGTGCAGGATTCCATGCCCAGTACGATTTTCCAGATTCTGCGCAAGGGCACCAGTGCGCAGGTGGCGACAAGCCCGTTCCGGCTGGGCGCTTCGGCCAATGTGCGGATCGGTGTCGCAACGATTACCGCAGCAGAGGAATCCGTAAAACTGCACCAGTCGGTAGCAGAGCGGATCTGGCAGCAAAGTCTGAAGGGGCAGGAGGCTACAGAGCTGTTGCAGCGGATAATGAACGTAAAAGCATAGCTTGAACTGCGACGGTTAATCCTGCGCCAGTAAGGCCAGGAATCCTCTGCCCGCATATGTATAAAGCCCTGCGATTACGTCCTGATCGTCCGGTGGACTTTTGCCGTCCGCCAGCGCGGAAATGCGCCAGCGTGAAGTGACCAGTCCCAGCACGGCCGATATGGTAAAGACAAACCCTTGCGCCACTGTGGCAGGCGGGGCGGCGGGGAAGCGTTCTGTCAGTGCCGCCAGAAATCTGTGTGCTGTGGGGTCGAAATACGTCGCCGCCAGTGTGGCCCAGCGTTGACCGGAAGACACTTGCGCCACCAGCCGTGCATAGGCCTGCCAGCCCGTGTCATCCCGCGCAAGTGCCAGAAACGGATCAATAAAAGCGTGCAATACCGCCAGAACCGCTTCCTCTTCGGACAGGTTTGCCAGATCAGGCCGGATGCGGGCCAGTTCCGCCAGCCGTTTCTGGGCCAGCGGTTCCGCGCGGCGGGCGACGATGGCTTCAAAGAAATCCGCTTTGGCCCCGCCGTGATGGTTCACAAGTGCGGTTTGGACTCCGGCCAGTTTGGCAATGTCCCGGATCGAGGCTCCGTCGAATCCCCTCTCTGCAAACAACTGCTCTGCACTGTCAAAAATCCGCTGGCGGGTTTCCAGAGACCGTTTGGACGGCGCCCTTTTGCGTTTGATTTCATCCACTTCGATACCTCTCAAGATTTATCTTGCCTTATATTGAACGATTGTTCAATGTTATTCGGGATTGAGGAGGCAGATTTTGACAAAAGACGTTACAAAACCGGAAGGTTCGCAAAACGCTGAAAGCTATGCGTTGATTGGCGCAGGGCCGATGGGGCTGGCGATGGCGAAAAACCTGAAGGAGCAGGGTATCTCCTTCCACGGGTTCGAGTTGCACACCGATGTAGGCGGGCTGTGGGATATAGATGCGCCGCTGTCTACCATGTATGACACCGCGCATCTGATTTCTTCCAAGACGATGACGGAATTTGCCGATTACCCGATGGCAGAAGAGGTGGCGGAATACCCGTCCCACCGTGACTTGCGGGATTACTTTCGCGGTTTTGCGCAGCATTTCGGCCTTTACGACCACTACACCTTTGGCGCCCGCGTGACAGCAGCCGAACCGCTTGGCGGCAGCGGGGAGGGCTGGCGCGTCACTTGGGAGGTGGACGGCGAAGAATACTCTGCCGAATTTGCCGGCGTCCTGATCGCGAACGGCACACTGTCCGAACCCAATATGCCGGAATTTGAAGGCCATTTTGACGGAGAGTTAATCCACTCCAGCGCCTACCGGTCGCCTACGCAATTTACCGGAAAACGGGTGCTGATCGTAGGCGCAGGCAATTCGGGCTGCGATATTGCGGTGGACGCGATCCATCACGGCAAATCCTGCGAACTGTCCATGCGGCGGGGCTATTATTTCGTGCCGAAATACGTGTTCGGCAAACCGGCAGACACGATGGGCGGCATGATCAAACTGCCCATGTGGTTGAAACGCAAGGTGGACGGGGCGATCCTGAAATGGTTTGTGGGTGATCCGCAGAAATACGGCTTTCCCAAACCCGATTACGAACTTTACGAAAGCCATCCCATCGTCAATTCCCTGATCCTGTTTCACGCGGGCCACGGTGATATTAAAATCCGTGCCGATATAGACCGGATGGACGGTAATACTGTGCATTTCAAGGATGGTACGCAGGGCGAATACGACATGATCCTTGCTGCGACGGGGTACAAGCTGCACTATCCGTTTATTGACCACGCCTTGCTGAACTGGCGCGGGTCTGCCCCCCATCTTTACCTTAATGCGATGCATCCGGAGCGGGATGACCTGTTCGTGCTTGGCATGGTCGAAGCCTCGGGGCTGGGCTGGCAGGGACGTCACGAACAGGCCGAAATGATCGCCCGCTACATTGCAGGGCTGGCAAAGGGCAGCGCCGAAGCCAAAGCCCTTCAGCAGAAGAAAGCCAAAGGATTTGAGCGGGCCACTGGCGGGATGAATTACATCGACCTGCCGCGTATGGCCTATTACGTGGATAAGGCAACCTATCGCGGGGCCGTGAACACGCACATCAAAGCCCTGAAAGAGAGCGCGTGATGCAGGATCTTGACACAATCATGCTGAACTTCAGTCCGGCCAGCCTGATGGCGCTGAATGCCATTCTGGCGGTCGTGATGTTTTCGATCGCGCTGGATCTGCGGGTAGATGATTTCCGCCGTGTGCTGGTGGCGCCCAAGGCCCTGATTATCGGGCTGGTCTCGCAGTTTTTGCTGTTGCCAGCGCTGACCTTTCTGCTGGTACTGGTAACAACGCCGCGCCCGTCGATCGCCTTGGGTCTGATCCTTGTGGCAGCCTGTCCGGGGGGAAATATTTCGAACTTTATCACCCATCGTGCAGGGGGAAATGCGGCCCTGTCTGTGTCGATGACAGCTTTTGCCACGGTGGGGGCGGTGCTGTTGACGCCGCTCAATATCGCGTTCTGGGGCGGGCTCTACGCCCCGACCCGCGCGGTGTTGCAGGCTACGTCCATCGACCCGGTACAGGTCGCGATTACGGTGACGCTGATGTTGCTGTTGCCGCTGGCGCTGGGCATCGCGCTGAACGCCCGTAAACCGGCGCTGGCAGGGCGTCTGCGCAAGCCGATGCAACTGGCATCCATGGGAATCTTTGTGGCCTTCATCGTGCTGGCGCTGGCGGCGAACTGGGGATTTTTCCTGCAATATGCATGGCTCGTCGCCGGATTGGTCGTGCTTCACAACGCACTGGCGCTGGCGGGCGGATTTACCCTTGCCAGTCTTGCGCGGCTCAGCCCGTTCGACCGCCGTGCCATTACGATTGAAACCGGCATCCAGAACTCGGGCCTTGGACTGGTGCTGATCTTCGGCTTTTTCGGAGGCTTGGGGGGCATGGCTGTTGTCGCGGCCTTCTGGGGGATCTGGCACGCGATCTCCGGCATCGCACTGGCCGGTCTGTTCAACCGGACCGAGGCCCAACGATGAGCCGTATTCTGATCACAGGGGCGGCGGGGGCCGTGGGGCAGGCCCTGCTGGCAGAACTGGACGCTGTGCAGCATCAGGTGATTGCCACGGACCTGCGCCCGCCCGTCCTGCCGGAGGGCGTGACCTTTGAAAAACTGGATGTGACAGGGGATGATCCGGACAGCGTGATCGGGGCGCACAGGCCTGATACGGTGGTGCATCTCGCCTCTGTCGTCTCGCCACCCAAAGGGTCCACGCGCGCGTTCGAATATGATGTGGACGTAAACGGCAGCCGCAATGTGCTGGCGGCCTGTATCAAACACGGTGTGGGGCGGATCGTGGTGACATCTTCCGGCGCGGCCTATGGCTATCACGCGGACAACCCTGTTCCCTTGCGCGAAAGCGATCCTGTACGCGGGAACGAAGCCTTCCCTTATGCCCATCACAAGCGGCTGGTGGAAGAGATGCTGACACAGGCGCGGCAGGACTTTCCCGTGTTGGAGCAGGTTGTTCTGCGGGTCGGAACTGTGCTGGGCGCGGGCCTGGAAAACCAGATTACCGCCCTGTTTCACAAGCCGAAACTGCTGATGCTGCGGGGATATGACAGCCCCTTCGTGTTTATCTGGACGCAGGATCTGGCCCGTATCTTGCGGCGGGCTGCAACCGATGGACCATCGGGTATCTTCAACGTGGCAGGGGACGGGGCGCTTGGCATTCCCGAGCTCGCCAATCTGCTGGGCAAACCGGTGCGCGCCATCCCCGCAGGGCTGGTGCATGCGGCGCTGTCGGTGGCCAAACCGCTTGGCCTGTCCCGCTACGGGCCGGAACAGGTGCGTTTTTTGCAGTTCCGCCCTGTACTGGACAACACCGCGTTGAAGCAGAGGTTCGGCTATACGCCGGAACTGACCAGTCTGGAGGTGTTCGAGTTATGGAGAAAGGCGGCAAACCTGTGAAAACAGCAGTGATAACCGGTGGCGCCGGCGGTTTGGGGCAAGCGTTGACAACTGATCTGTTGCAGCAGGGGTGGCAGGTCTATCTGCTGGATTTGCCAAGCGATCAATTGGAGCGGATGGCAGGGCAAAGAGGTGTCACTGCGCTGGCCTGTGATCTCTGTGACAGTGCGGCGCTTCGTGCGGCGGCGGCTGAAATCCTTGCACAAAGCCCCGCCATCGATCTGGTGATCTACAATGCGGGGCGGACCCAGATCGGACCATTTGAAACGCAGGATATGGTGGCCCACCGGAAATTGTTCGAGGTGAATTATTTTGCGGCTGTGTCCTGTGCTGCGCTGTTTCTCGGGGCTGTTCGTCAGGCGGAAGGCACCCATCTGGCAGTATCATCCGTTGCGGGCTTTGCGCCATTGACGCAGCGCACCGCTTACGCGGCCAGCAAGCACGCGCTGGAAGGGTTCTTCAAGTCCCTGCGCTCCGAAGAGCGGCCCTATGGTGTGAGAGTACAGATCGCAGCACCTTCCTTCGTCGCCACCAATATCGGCCGCGCAGAGCCCCAATCCGGCGGGCTGGCACGCCCCGGATCGGCCACGGACGCGGTGGATGTCATGACGCCGGAGCAGGCCAGCGCGGAAATCCTGCGCGGACTGTCAAAAGGCGCGGATATGATCCCCGTGGGGCGCGTGGCCAGACTGGCATGGTGGCTGAACCGGATCGCCCCGCGCCTTTATCAAAAGCTGATGGAGCGCAATATCGGCGGATCGTAGAACCGCATCACCCCTGCGCGAAACGGGCCGGAGAAAGCGCGGCCACGGTTCCTTCGTCCAGATCCGGAGCCTCTCCCGTACACAGCGCAGCACAAAGAGCCGCCAGCGCAGGGGCGGTTTGCACGCCGTAGCCGCCTTGACCTGCAAGCCAGAAAAAACCGTCCTTGGCGGGATCGAAGCCTACAACTGGCGTGCGATCTTCAGTAAAGCTGCGCAGTCCGGCCCAACTGTGGGAAGGGCGTGTTACAGGTACTGTTACCGCTTGTTCATACCGGTAAAGACCTTCGGCCAGCACCATATCATCCGGCCATGCGTCATGGGGATGGGTCGGGTCTTCATCTGCCGGTGAGACGAGCAACCTGCCTGCATCCGGTTTGGCATACCAGCTTTCGGTGACAGAGGCGAAGAGGGGCCAGTGATCAATGTTATACTCCTGCGGCGCATCCAGCAGAACCGCAGAGCGGCGCATCGGAGTCAGTCCGACGGGGGATGCGCCTGCCATCTGCGCGATCTGGTCCGCCCAAGCGCCGCCTGCGTTCACGATTACAGGGGCGAAATATTCTGTTTCTTTTGTTGCAACCCGCCACAGTCCATTGTCATGCGTCAGACCACAGACGCGGCTGTTCGTAACCGTCTTTCCGCCTCGCCCCCGCAGCAGCCGCAGATAGCCCTGCAACAACCGGTCTACATCTATGTCCTGCGCGTCCGGTTCCAATATGGCTGCTGCAATGCGTTCCGGTCGCAGGATGGGCACCAGTTCCAGCGCCTGTTCTGGGCTGAGATGCTCCAGTCCGGTGGCGTCGCGGGCGTAATCTTCCAGTTCTTCAAGGTCACCCGAACCTGCGATCAGCAGTTCGCCACGTGGCGACAGCAGGCCACTGTCGCAAATGCCCTTTCCGCTCTGCAGCACAGGGGCGGCGGCATTGTTCAGGGCGCGCAGAACGGCATTGCCATAGTTGCGGATGAAGATCGCGGCAGACCGTCCGGTGGAGTGATAGCCGAACTGGGGTTCGGACTCTAGCAGCAGGACATTCGCATGTTCTGCCAGATGGGCGGCAGCACTGGTACCGGCAATGCCGCCGCCGATCACGATGATGTCCGGCTGGGTCATGCCCCTTGAAACCCGTTCAGTACACTGGTCAGGTTTTCACCCAGTTCATCGCAAAGATATCCGCCTTCCTGCACCAAAAGGGTCGGCAGTTTCAACCCCGCTATGGCCGCCCCGATCCGCCCGAAACCTTCGGTGGTGACGGCCAGTCCTTTGAATGGGTCGTCAATAAAGGCATCAAGGCCAAGGGCGATAACAACCGCATCCGCACCAAAGGCCCGAACGCGGGCAAGGGCACTATCAAGGGACTTGAGGAAGTCCGCGTCGTTTGTTCCACGGGCCAGCGGCAGGTTGAGGTTGTAGCCAAGCCCCGCGCCCGCACCCCGTTCATGGGCATGGCCCCAGAAGAACGGGTAGAACCGTTCCGGATCGGCATGGATCGAAACTGTCAGCACATCGTCGCGATTGTAAAAGATGCCCTGCGTGCCGTTGCCGTGATGCACATCCACATCCAGAATGGCAGGCCGCAACCCTTTGGCCCGCAGGCGCTCGGCAGCGATAGCGGAATTGTTCAGAAAGCAAAATCCCCCGGCCAGATCCCCGAAGGCGTGATGACCGGGCGGGCGGGACAGCACATAGGCCGAATGTCCGCCGTCAATCAGGCTGTCCGCGCCGGATATTGCGGATTGGGCCGACCAATAGGCCGCTTCCCATGTGCCTTCTGCGATGGGGCAGGCGGTGTCGGCCTGATGATAGCCTGCCTGCCCGACAGCAGAGCGGGGATAGCTGTCTGTCCGGTTCGCGGGGTGAATGTTGGGGATGACCTCTGCACCGGCGCCGTCGATATATTGCCAGCGTTTGTAGATGTTTTGCAGGAAGGTCAGATATTCGGGCGAATGGATCGCGGCAATCGGGCCAAGCCCTGCATCCTGTGGCGGCTCGAAACGGCACCCTGCAGCGTCTGCACCAGAGCGCAGCATCTCGATCCGCGCGGGCTGTTCGGGGTTGGGCTGGAGCGCACCGCTCGCCATGAAATGCTTGGGATCATGGTTCCACTGACGATCATCAAAAAACGCTTTCATTTGCATCCTTTCAGGGTTTCGAACCCGCTTTTGTCCAGAAACATGGTTGTTTCGCTGTCCTTTGGCACAAAGCCGAGCCTGTCGTAAAACTGTCGCGACTTTACCGACTGGTCGTAAACGGCCAGCTTGATATAACCGGCCCCCCATTTGGCAGCAGACCAGTCAGCCGCGGCCGCCAGCAAGCGCCGCCCGAGCCCGCTGCCCCGCGTGCTTTCCGCCACCCAGAGATCGGAGACAAAGCTTCCCGTGCTGGCCATAGAAGTGGAGGTTACAGGGGAGAACATGATGGCGCCGTCCAGCACATCCGGCCTGCTTTGCGCGATCAGTGCATAAAAGGCCGGTAGCGGGCCGAAACCCGCCTGTTCCAGAAACTCCGGAGTTGCCGGATGGGGATCGTCCAGTTCGGCTGACAAGGCGGCCAGCGCGGCGTTTAGCAAGGGCAGGTCGGATTTTTCCGCCAGCCGGATGGTTTGGGGTGTCGATAGCATTGTGCAGTCCTGTCGCGGGCAGGCCCGCTCGTTTTTATTGCAGTGTCACAGGGTTGGGATTTCGGCCATGAATTGGGCCATGGAACGGTCCAGTATTTCCGCGATTTCATCCAGTTGCGGTTCGCTTACGCTCATCGGCGGGCAGACCAGAAAGTGATCTCCGGACAGGCCGCCGCGGGTGCGGCGGGAATAGATGATCAACCCGTTTTCATAGGCAATATCCACCAGCCGCGCGTGGGCGTTCAGTCCGGTTGGCAAAGGGGCCTTGGTACTGCGGTCCGCCATCAGTTCGAAGGCCAGCAACAGCCCCTTGCCCCGTACATCCCCGATCACGGGGTAGCGTTGCAACAGCGATTGCAGCCGATCGGTCAGTGCTTGCCCCATGGCTGCGGCATTGCCGACAAGATCCTGCCGTTCGATTTCATCCAGAACGGCCAGTCCGGCCGCGCAGGCGAGCGGATTACCGGCATAGGTGTAGCCGTGGATGAACCCGCCGGCATCAAGAACGGCTTCGACCATATCGTTGCGCGCAATCATCGCGCCAAGGGGCACATAACCCGCGCCAAAGCCTTTGGACAGGGCGATCAGATCGGGGGTGACGTCCCAATGTTCCGCGCCAAAGAATTTTCCCGTGCGTCCGCCTCCTGTCATTACCTCGTCATGGATCAGCAGCACACCATATTGGTCGCAAATCTCGCGGATGCGTTGCATGTAACCGGCTGGCGGCACCAGCGCGCCGGTGGACGCGCCGCCCACAGGTTCGACAATAAAGGCCAGCACGGTTGACGGCCCTTCTTCAAGGATCTTTTCCTCCAGCATATTGGCATAATGCAGCCCTGTCGCAGGATCGTCCGGATCCAGCCCGTCCAAATAGGCGCGGGGGGCGGGAATTTTCGGCATGGGTTTCATCATCGGATCAAACGGGGCGGACATGGGCGCATAGCCGGTGATCGCCAGTGCGCCAAGTGTCGCACCATGATAGCTCGGGTAGCGGGAAATCACCTTGTACCGTTGGGCCTCTCCTTGGGTCAGGGCATACTGGCGGGCCATTTTCAGTGCGGATTCTACCGCCTCTGATCCGCCGGAGACAAAGAAAACGCGGTCCAGACCTTCCGGTGTCAACCCCGCAATCCTTGCGGCCAGCGCCTCGCTTGGTTCGGTCTGGAAATGCAGGCGGTAACCGAAGGTGGATTTGTCCATCTGTTCGCGCATGGCCGCCAGAACATTGGGGTTGGAATGGCCGATATTGCTGACCATCGCGCCGGAAGATCCGTCGATATAGCGTTTGCCGGAGGTGTCCCACATATAGATGCCCTCGGCCCGTTGCAGGTCGGGGCGTGGCAGGCGGCTTTGATAGAACAGGTGGCTTTTCATGTCAGGCGTCTTTCGCGGGCAGGGCGCTGCATTCATCCGCAGCGAGGGTCAGGTTCACGGTGCCGCCCGCAGCAAAGGGACGGCCCGAAATCATGTTGATGGCCTGTAGCTGGGTGTCCCCCACGCGCAGGAAATAACGGGCAAGCTGGCCCTGATAATCCACCGCTTCTATCACCGCCTGTGTGCTGTCTGGTGAGGCTGGACCATCGGACAGGAACAGTTTTTCAGCCCGCACCATCAACTGCCCCCGACTTGCATCTCCAAGGGTCGCGGCGCGGCTGGCGGGCACAACAGTTGTGCCGAATTCTGCGGTTTCCAGTGCGACGCCCTGCGCATCCCGCCCCAGAACGCGGGCCGGCAGCAGATTGGACGCCCCAAGGAAGGAGGCAACAAATTCGGAGGCAGGGGTGTTATAAACCTCGTCCGGATTGCCGATCTGTTCGACCCGCCCAGCGCTCATCACGACGATACTGTCGGACATGGCCAGCGCCTCTGACTGGTCGTGCGTTACAAAAATCGTGGTGACGCCGATGCGGTCCTGAATGGCCTTCAGTTCCACCCGCATATCTTCGCGCAGGTTGGCATCAAGGGCAGACAGGGGTTCGTCCAGCAACAAAACATCCGGTTCGATCACAATGGCACGGGCCAGTGCGATGCGTTGCTGCTGACCACCCGAAAGCTGCTGGGGGTAACGGTCCTCCACCCCCGGAAGGCGCACGATATCAAGGGCGTCCCGCACCTTGCGCGTCACATCGGATTTCGGCACGCCGCGGTATTTCAATCCGAAAGCGATGTTTTCGCCAATGGTGCGATGGGGAAACAGCGCGTAGTTCTGGAACACCAGCCCCAGATTGCGCTTGTGGATGGGCACGTCGTTGACACGGTTGCCGCCGATCAGGATATCGCCGCTGCTGGGGTCTGCCAGACCGGAAATCATCCGCAGGATCGTGGTTTTTCCACAGCCCGACGGGCCGAGCAGCGTGGTAAAGGACGCATCCCCGAACACGATATTGGCGTTGCGGACGGCTTTGACCGCGCCATAGGATTTCTGGATATCGACAAGTTCAACACGCGCCATAGGCAGGGGTTCCCGGAGTGGTTCTGGATAGGGGGGCACAGGCCGCCGCAGGTGGCGGCCTGTACTGTGTCTGTCAGGTCGGGCCGGTCTCAGCCGCCCTTGGAGACACGGTTCCATTGTTTGGACTGTTCTTTTTCAACTTCGTTCCAGACCACCGGATCGCGGAACACCAGAGTGTCGAGCTTGCCTGTCGGATCATAGGCAGGCAGCGCCTTGATGGTGTCGGTCATCTCTACCTTGTTCGGGTCAAGAGAGGTCGGGTATTTCTGCCCTTCGGCCACGGCAATCGCAGTGGCAGGGTCCAGCATGAAGTTCAGCAGTTCTTCGGCCTCTGCCATGGGGGAACCTTTGAGCACGAACATGCTTTCCATCCACGCCAGACCGTTTGGCGGGTCCATATAGGCGATGGGGTGGCCTTGGGCCTGAAGGGCTGCAACGCGGCCGGACCATGCTTCGGTAACGTAGATTTCCTCTTTCGCCAGCAGGTCCATCAGTTCCGCACCGGAAGACCAGTATTTCAGCACCAGATCACGGTTTTCACGGGCCTTGTCCCAAACCGCATCCCAATCCTGAATATTGTTCGGATTCTGATCGGATTGCAGCGCGCCGTACCATGCACGGTTGGCCCAGTCGCCGCCCCAAGCGCCGATCTTGCCTTTCAATTCCTTGTCGAGCAGCAGGTTCGCACCCAGTTCTTTGGCTTTTTCTTCGGACACATATTTTGTGTTATAGGCAATGCCGGTCGTGCCGTAGTCATAGGGAATGGCCGAAAGGCTGTTGGGCGTGATCGCCTTGAACGGGGCAATAATCGCCTCCATCACGTTTTCCACATTCGGGATATTGGCAAGGTTCAGTTCCGAACCGTAACCTGCATCCACCCAGCGTTTGTACCAGCTGACGCCCGACGAATGCAGGATGTTGTGACCATTGGTGCTACCAGCAGCTTTGATCTTGGTCAGCACTTCGGACTCGCCCCCGAAGGTGGCATCGACAACCTTGTTGCCGGTGGCTTCTTCGTAGGGATTAAAGGCATGTTTGCGCAGGGCTTCGGACACGACACCGCCCCAGCCTTCAAAGTAGAGTTCGGTTCCTGCAGCGCGGGCCTGTTGCGCCATGGCTGTCATAATGCCGCCGGACACACCGGCATACATCCCCGCAGCGCCCAGCAGGCCGAAGAAAGAGCGGCGGTCCATGTCGCCGTTGCCCATCCGCTCTTTCAGCATCTCGTAACGTTTTGTACTGTCTATCTTTTTCATATGTTTTCTCCTTGTTGGTCGGTTGGTTCTTATTGGTTCGGTCTATTTCGTGTTGCGCATGTAATAGCGTGCCAGCGCCCCCGCCATCAGCGGCACACCGACGGTGATACAGATCATCACAAAGCCAAGCGCGTTGATCTCGGGGCTGACGGAATTGCGTAACATGCCGAAAATCTGGGTGGGAACGGTCTCCATCCCAGACGGACGCCAGAAAATCGTGGCGGTGATGTTGTCAAAGGAAATGGTAAAGGCAAACAACGCCCCCGCAAAAACGGCGGGCAGCATCAGCGGGAAGGTCACGGCAAAGAAGGTTTGCAGCGGATTGGCGCCCAGACTGCGCGCCGCTTCTTCGTAATCGCGCCGGATACCTGTCAGCCGCGCCTGTACCACCAGCACCACGAAGGGCAGGGCGATGATGGAATGGCCCAGCAGCAGCAATCCGAAAGAGCGGGGCACATGCAGCCAGCGCATGAAGATCAGCAAGCCCACCGCCAGCACCGTTTCGGGCACCAGAACGGGGGCGATCAGAACCGTTGTGATCAGATCCTTGCCGCGGAAGGTATAGCGCACCAGCGCCAGTGCGGCCAGAATCCCCAGAGTTGTCGCAATAACCGCCGTACAGGCCCCAAGGATAATCGACGTGCGTAACGCGCGAATGATTGCCTCGTTCTCGGAGAGTTTGACGAACCAGCGGAAACTGAAGCCTTCAATCGGGAAGCCGCCGAACTGGGACGAATTGAACGCCAGCACCAGCACCACAGCGATAGGGGCGAACATGAAGATGTAGACAAGTACAGTATAGGTCTTCAGCAGGGTCCAGACGCGCAGTTTCATATTATTTAAACGCCTTTGACAGTTGGTTCAGCCCCATCAGGCGGCTGTAGACGACCACCACCAGCCCCAGCAGCAGCAAAAGCGTGAAGGACAGGGTCGCCCCCATCGGCCAGTTCAGCTCTGTCACGATGGCGTCATAGATAAGGTTGCCGAACAGGAAATCGCTCGGCCCGCCAAGGATAAGGGGTGTCACGTAACTGCCTCCTGTCAAAACAAAAACCAGCAGGCATCCGGCGGCCAGACCGGGCAGGGACAGGGGCAGGGTCACTTCACGGAACGCCTGCCACGGGGTCGCGCCAAGGGTGCGGGCGGCGGGCTCCAGATTTTTGTCGATGCCTTCAAGGCTGACATAGATGTTCAGGATCATATAGGGCAGGAAAACGTGGATGAAGCCGACGATGACCGTGAACTCGTTATACATCAGGGACAGCGGCGCGTCGGTCAGGCCAAGCAGTTGGAACAATCCGTTCAACGCCCCCTGATTGCCGAAAATGTGGATCCAGCTTAGGGTGCGGATAATGAAGCTGATCCAGAAGGGCAGGATCAGCAGCAGCAGCAAAAGCCACTTGTCGCGGAATTTCGTCATCGCGATGAAATAGGCAGGGATATACCCCAGCACTGCAGCCAGCACCGTGACAATCACCGACAGCCGCAGGGTTTTCCAGATCGCAACACGGTAATAGCCGTCCGTTGCCACCTCTGCCCAGTTGCCAAACTGGAACGCCACCCTGTCTACGGCAAGGTCGATATTCTCGTAAAAGGAATAGACCAGAATGAAGGCCATGGGGATCACCACCAGAAGACTGATGGCCAAAAGGGAGGGGGACAGCAGCAACCAGGGCCGCTTGTCTATACTCTGTTCGCTTGATGGCATTCCGGCCCCTGTTCCCTAAAGTCCTGTTAACTATTGCATGGTGATCTTGAATTGAGCAAATTGATATAAAGCATGAATCGCATTAATCAGAATAATGTGTAAGCTGTCATCTTGTAGAATACCTGTAAGGCGGGGCACATGGCGGACCGGGGCGACGAAAAATTTGTGATCGGGTTGGACTGGAACCTGCTGCGCACATTTGTGGTGATTGTCGAAGAAGGCAGTATCACCCGTGCCGCCCATCGTCTGCTGCGCGGACAGCCTTCGGTCAGCCTTGCGCTGCAACGTCTGGAACAGGAACTGGACTGCCAGTTGATCGAAAGGGCCAAGGGCAGCTTTCGCCTGACCCGCGCGGGGCAGCGGCTTTATGATGAATGTATGGATATTTTCCGCAGCGTTTCGGGACTTAAGGAAATCGCCACGGCTTCCAGTGCCGAAATTTCGGGCGAGATCAGCATCCATCTTGCAAGTCATGTGATCACACCCTTGCTGGACGATCTGTTGACGGAGACGAAAACCCTCTATCCCAAAGTCAGTTTCAATATCAAAACCGCCACAAGTGCGGTTGTGACCAGTGCCGTGCTGGACCGGCAGGCGAGCTTTGGTATCTGTCTGGTAAACCGCAAGCTGCCGGATCTGAGTTATGATCTGCTTTACCGCGAATACTTCAGCTTTTATTGCGGCCCGACCCATCCGCTGTTCGGGAGGCGCAACCTGACGATGGAAGACCTGCGCGGCCATGACATCGTGACCTTTGACACCGACGACCTGAATGATGCGCTCCGCCCTGTGGCATTGCTGCGCAAGCAATGGGATATGGCGCAGCGTATCGTGGGGCGGTCCTCGCAACTGGAGGAAGTGCGCCGGATGATACAATGCGGGCTCGGGATCGGATCCCTGCCGATTCATGTGCTGGAGCGGGATGTGCGGGACGGTCTGCTCTGGCGGTTGCCACCCTATGACGATCCGGCCGAGGTCGATATCTTCTTGCTGCGCAACCCGAGGAAAAAGCTGAACCGTGCGGAACGGATCTTTGTGGATCGTCTGCTGGAGCAGATTCGCACCCTGCCACTTGCGCAGCGCACCTATCCGGCACCCGTTTGAATGCTCGTAAAGGGGTTGGAATTTTGCGAACGAAGCCCTGACAGTAGCGTGAAAGCGGATGTGGTCAAGAAAGCGGAGATACTCCTGTCTTGAAATGACAACTTACTTGACAATTCAGGAAAACTCTCACTAGCCTGATATTGGATAGTGGAGTGAAAAAGACATTTAAGCCTTTGTTTTTCCTGCTGGTGCTTGTTTGCGCTTCGCTTTAAGGAGAGCGCCGCAGCTCCGAAAGACTGCTCGCAAGGGAGCTGCCGCTTTGTGCCATTCGGACAATTGTCCCTTGCTTTTGCAGGGGGCGTCAACGTGAGCAAAAAAAAGAGGAGAACACTATGCGTTTCATGAAACATCTTGCTTTTGCAGGGGCGCTGCTGGCCGGTACAGCCGGTATCGCACAAGAGAAATTCATCACCATCGGGACAGGCGGTCAGACCGGCGTTTACTTCGTTGTCGGTCAGTCGATCTGCCGTCTGGTGAACCGCACAACTGCTGAAACAAACCTGAAATGCACCGCGCCGTCCACAGGTGGTTCCATTGCGAACATCAACGCAATCATGGCGGGTGACATGGATATGGGTGTGGCCCAGTCCGACTGGCAATACCACGCCTACAACGGCACATCCAAATTTGAAGGAAACCAGTTTTCCGACGAACGTGCGGTCTTTTCCGTACACGGTGAGCCGTTCAACGTGATTGCCCGCGCAGATTCCGGCATCAAGACGTTTGCCGATCTTAAAGGCAAGCGCGTCAACATCGGCAACCCCGGTTCCGGTCAGCGGGCGACTATGGATGTTGTGATGAACGCTCTGGGTTGGACAACCGACGATTTTGCGCTGGCATCCGAACTGAAACCGGCTGAACAGGCTGCTGCGCTGGGCGACAACAAGGTAGACGCGATCATCTACACCGTTGGCCACCCGAACGGTTCCATTCAGGAAGCGGTTTCCACAGTAGATGCGGTTCTGGTGCCTGTTGAAGGTCCGGAAATCGACAAGCTGATCGAAGAAAACCCCTTCTATGCTGCCGCGACCATTCCTGGTGGCATGTACAAAGGTACAGATGCGGATGTGAACACATTCGGCGTCAAGGCGACGTTTGTGACCTCTGCGAAAGTGGATGAAGAGGTTGTTTATCAGGTTGTTAAAGCTGTTTTCGACAACTTTGACCGGTTCAAGCGTCTGCACCCTGCGTTTGAAAACCTGAAAGAAGAAGACATGATCAGCGCCGGCCTGTCCGCGCCTCTGCACCCCGGTGCCGAGAAATACTACAAAGAAAAAGGCTGGATGTAATCCGCCGGTCCCACGCGACCTTTGTGTAAACTGATAACGGTTGCGGCGGCCTGCGCTGCCGCAACTGACCCGGACTGAAAAACAAAAGCCCGAAGCGACGGGCCATAGCGGGGAACAGGGGGCATCCATGACCAATGATCCAAATCAACAGCAGGCTGCTGCGGTAGAGAATGCTGCAACGGGAGATCGGGGCGGGCTGACACAGGCCGAGCTTGACGAACTGGTTGCGTCCTCTGACACGGGCGGGCGCGGGGCTGTCGGCCCTGTTGGCATCTTTCTGACCTGTGTGGCGCTGGCCTGGTCGCTGTTCCAGCTTTGGATCGCCTCGCCGATCCCCTTCATTGTGGGCTGGGGCGTTTTCAACGACACCGAAGCCCGCTCTATCCATCTGGCATTTGCCATGTTCCTTGCCTTTGCGGCTTTTCCGGCGACGCGTTCCGGATTTCAGATCGGACTTGGCGTTGTGGTGCCGCTGGTCCTTGCGGGGCTGTTTATGATGGGCGCCAAGGATGGCGTCGTGACATGGTGGATTCCGATTGTCGCGCTGGCCGTTGTTGTCGCTGGCGTGCTTGGCTCTCCGAAAGACCGGATTCCGGTCTGGGAATGGGCGCTGGCACTGGTCGGGGCGCTGGCTGCGCTCTATCTGTTTGTCTATTACCGTGATATTTCAGGGCGCGTCGGTGCGCCCGTGCTTCAGGATTTTGTCGTCGCCGTAATCGGCTTGATGCTCCTTCTGGAAGCCACCCGCCGCGCGCTTGGTCCTGCACTGATGATCGTGGCTTCGGTCTTTCTGGTCTACACCGTGCTTGGCCCCTATATGCCGAGCATCATTTCCCACAAGGGCAACAGCCTGTCCGAAATCGTGAACCACCAGTGGATCACCACGGAAGGCGTCTTTGGCATTGCGCTTGGTGTCTCTACCAGCTTTGTGTTCCTGTTCGTTCTGTTCGGTTCCCTGCTGGACCGCGCTGGCGCAGGAAACTATTTCATTCAGGTTGCCTTCAGCCTGATGGGGCATATGAAGGGGGGACCGGCCAAAGCGGCTGTGGTGTCTTCGGCCATGACAGGGCTGATCTCCGGTTCCTCTATCGCCAATGTTGTGACTACAGGCACGTTTACCATTCCGTTGATGAAAAAGGTCGGCTTCAGTTCGGAAAAAGCGGGGGCTGTCGAAGTCGCCTCTTCGGTGAACGGCCAGATCATGCCCCCCGTGATGGGGGCGGCGGCCTTCCTGATGGTGGAATATGTCGGCATTCCCTATTTTGACGTGGTGAAACACGCCTTCCTGCCTGCGGTGATTTCCTACATCGCACTGGTTTACATCGTCCATCTGGAGGCGCTGAAAGCCGGAATGGAGGGTCTGCCGCGCGCCTATACGCCAAAGCCCATCGTGCAACGTCTGATCGGCATGGCGTTTACCATCGCGGCTATCTGTGCGCTGTCCTTCGTCGTTTATTACGGCATGGGCTGGATACGCCCTGCCTTCCCGCAAGCTGCAGGCTATATCATCTTTGCCTTCCTCACGGCGGTCTATGTGGGGCTGCTCTATATTGCCTCCAAGGAAGAGCCGCTGGAACTGGATGATCCGAACGAGCCGGTGACGAGACTGCCGCTGCCCGGCCCGACAATCCGTTCCGGCCTGCACTTTATCCTGCCCGTTGTTGTGCTGGTCTGGGCGCTGATGGTGGACCGGCTGTCACCGGGGCTTTCGGCTTTCTGGGCGACCGCCTATATGATCTTTATCCTGCTGACCCAGCGCCCGCTGACCGCAATCATGCGGGGGGATGCCGCCTTTGGTGCCGCCATACGCAACGGTGTGGCAGACCTGATCGACGGGCTGGAAACCGGTGCGCGCAATATGATCGGGATCGGCATTGCCACAGCCACGGCGGGTATCATCGTCGGTGCGGTCAGCCAGACGGGTGTCGGCTCTGCCCTTGCGGATGTGGTCGAGGTTCTTTCCGGCGGCAACATCCTTGCCATCCTGTTCCTGACCGCGATCCTGTCACTGA
>JAAEZA010000093.1 GCA_018223125.1 Paracoccaceae bacterium
TGGTCGTCATCGTTGCAGTTGGTGGCTACTTCTTTCTGGGCGGGGATGGTCCTGCAAGGGACGTGAATGTCTCCATCGAGAACCCTGTCAGCGAATAGGGTGGAACGGCCATGAGCACTGTACTCCTCGTCCTCCTCATCCTGCTTCTTATCGGGGCATTGCCAACATGGGGTTACAGCCGGTCCTGGGGGTATTTTCCCTCCGGCGCTCTGGGCATCATCCTGATCATCGTGATCGTGCTTGCCCTGACGGGCCGCATATAGGACGCGCAGCTGCGGTCCGACCGGATAACCTGCAAGAGACCCGTGCCGTCAGGCTGCGGGTCTTTTAGACTGCCGGAAACCCCGAACGGGATGGCGCAGGCCCGCAGGGCGCGGTAGCGTCCTCTTCACACACAAGCGGCGAGGAAGAAATGGCGGCAGCAGAAACAGCAGGACTGGCCCCGGTCATGGCATTTGGCCTTGTGGGGGCGCTCGGGGTGGGCAGCCAGTGGCTGGCATGGCGGTTGCGCATGCCATCGATCGTGCTGATGCTGCTGGCCGGACTGGTCTTTGGTCCGGTGCTTGGCATTCTTGATCCTGCGGGACAGTTCGGAGACATGCTCGGGCCGATGATTGCCATTGCGGTGGCGATTATCCTGTTCGAGGGCGGGCTGACCCTGAACTTTCATACCCTGCGCGATGCGGCCACCGGCGTGAAACGGCTGGTGGTTCTGGGGGCGCCGCTCGGCTGGCTCGCCTCTGCTTTGACGCTGCATTATGTGGCAGGGCTCAGCTGGGCCACTTCGGCGGTCTTCGGCGGCATCATGATTGTCACCGGCCCCACAGTCATCGCGCCCCTGCTGCGTCAGGCCAAACTGCAAAAACGCCCCGCCGCCCTGTTGCAATGGGAAGCCATTGTGAACGATCCGGTGGGCGCGCTGGCGGCCGTGCTGGCGTTTCAGGTGGTGATCGTGCTGGAAACCGCCGGTTCTGCCGGCGCCGCCGCGCGGGATCTGACCCTTGGAATCGGGGTGGCCACCCTGCTCGGGATGGCTGGCGGATGGGGGATCGCACGGGCCTTCCGGCTGGCCTATGTGCCCGAATACATGAAAGTGCCGGTCCTGTTCGTCGTGCTTCTGAGTGTCTTTGCCCTGTCTGACAGCGTGCTGCATGAATCCGGCTTGCTGGCGGTGACGATCATGGGCATCTGGGTCGCGAACGCCCGCCTTCCCAGCTATACAGAACTGCGCCGCTTCAAGGAACACGCCACCGTTCTGCTGGTCTCCGGCGTGTTTATCCTTCTGGCCGCCAATATGAGCTGGGAGTCCATCCGCTCTCTGGACCTGACGGCGCTGCTGTTCGTGCTGGCAGTGATCCTGATCGCCCGCCCCCTGCCGGTTCTGGCGGCCCTGTCCTTTTCCGATGTGCCCTGGCGCGAACGCCTGCTGGTGGCCTTTACCGGACCGCGCGGTGTGGTGCTGGTGGCGGTTGCGGGGCTGTTCGGGGAACGGCTGGTCGAGATCGGGATCGCCGATGCAGACCGGATTGCCCCCCTTGCCTTTGCGCTGGTGGCGGCAACTGTGGTTCTGCACGGGTTCACCCTGACCCCCATGGCGCGGCTGCTGGGGCTGACGGCCTCTTCCACCACGGGGGTGATCATCCTGGGCGGGTCGCGCTGGTCTGTGGCGCTGGCAGAGGCGTTACAGAAAATGGGCCTGCAGGTGATCATCGCGGATCCCAACCATGCCCATCTGCGCGGCGCGCGCGAGGCGGGACTGGACACGTTCTTTGGCGATATCCTGTCCAAAGCGGCCGAGGAACGGCTGAACTTCGTAGCCTATGAAAAGCTGATCTGTGCCACGGACAATGACGCCTATAACACGCTGGTGGCCACCGATCTGGCACCCGAATTCGGGCGGGACAATGTGTTTCAGGTCAAACGCCTGCGCGAGGCCAGTTCCCGCCATGCCCTGCCCGCCACCCTTGGCGGCCGCGTGATTGGCGGCGGCAAAACCTACTTTGAGGCCAATGCCCTGATCTCTCAGGGGTGGGAATTCCGCGTGACCGGCCTGTCCGAAGAATTCACGCTCGATCAATGGCGCGAGAAACACCCCGAAGCGATCCTGATTGCGGAACTCGGCAAAGGGGGCACCCTGCGGTTTCTGGAGCCGGAGGCAGACCCGAAAAACGCCGTGGATGTAGAACTGCTGTCCCTGATACCCGCCAAGCCGAAGCGGCGGGAAAGCTGAACTCTATGGTGAGCGGAGGATTACCAGACAAGCGTTCTTCGCATACTGTTAGACACACCTCTCCCGTCCACCGGAATCCGTGACCAGAACACTACTGGAAGTTCAAAAAGAGAAAGCTAGCGGGTTACTTTCGGTCAAACCACTTGACGACAAAATGCCAAACGGCACTCGCCAAGAGGCTGCCCAGAAACCCAAGAATGAGAGTTTCTAGCATCAGCAAATCCTGTGCTTGAGAAGCGTCCATAACAACGCAAAAAACCCCATAGAGAGATACTATGGGGTTACGAAAAACTCCAACTTACGCAACTGCCGAAGATGGGGTTATTTCTATTTTGATTACCTAAAGGCTTGCGCTGAGTGTTCAAACCTTAGGCCGAACAAAATTGTGGCTTGAGTGGCAGACCTGTAGAGATCGTCCTACTTGGTCATAGCATCACGCCGAGCCTTAAATCGGTATTCAAACAGCCATTTCTGATTACTCGGTCAACCAAGCATTTATTTAGTCATAAAAAAACCCACCTATAAAGGTGGGCGTGGCTCTGCCGATAAATGTTTTTTACCCCATTTTAGTGTCCACATCAAGTTACGGAATGAAATTCTTCACACCTGCAATCACAAGGATTTCGAGCTTTCAAAATCAATAGGACCGAAACCTACGCAAACGGCGACCTTTAGCTAACCCGCCGTTTCACCCAACCCAGAAACGCGCCGTCTGCACTGCGCAGTTTCTGGCGGCCGCTGCCGGCCCACCAGGCCACCCATTCGGATTCCAGCGCATAGATGTCCCACTCCGGCGCAAGGGCGCGGGCCTGTTCCAGCGCGGCCGCGGAAATCACCGGCTTCTCGCTTGGCTCCAGTACCACGTTGCGCGGGACGACGCGGATGATGTCGCCCGCGTCCTCGAACAGTTGATAGTCGGGCAGATGGTCGGCGGCGATCATATCGCGGATCATCTTGCGAAACACACGGCGGGGGGAATTCGATCCGGATTTCTTCA
>JAAEZA010000042.1 GCA_018223125.1 Paracoccaceae bacterium
CAAAGCGGACACCCCTCTTGGCCAGCGCGTCAATATGGGGCGTATCCAGATGGGGGTGTCCGGCGCAGGACAGATAGTCCCAGCGAAGTTGGTCGCACATTATGAACAGAACGTTCTTGGCCATTACAATCCCTCGGTCTTGGTCATCCGGTCTTGGTAATTAAAATGGCCGGAGCCTGAACAGCTCCGGCCGGTATCAAAGGCCTTATCAGGCTTTGGCGGCATCCGGAATATCGACGCCCAGTTCCAAAAGCGCACGCTGGCTTCCCGGATGAAGCGGCAGGTTGATGTCATCAACCGCACCCTGAGGTGTCACCGCGCGCAGCCACGGCGATGTATCCGCCTCGGCCGCAACGCCGGCGTAAAAGGATTTTGTCATATCGTAGATCATCCCTTCATCCGCCGCCTCGTTTGTCACGATCGCAACGGTCACGCCGATCGTTGTTACGTCTTCGTCATTCAACTGCTTGTCGCCATAAGCGCCGGCAGGCAGTTTTGCCGCCCGATAGCCCGGGCCGCTCACCAGTTTTTGCACAGCCTCGGTTTCCAGTTTGTCCGCCGGAATGCCAAGAAAGCGCAGCTCGTTTGTCACAGCGATCTGGGTCAAAACCGGACTGGGGGCATTGGTCGGGTTGCAGTAGACGTCAAGGTTTCCGTCCTGAAACGCCGCAGTCGCTGCGTCCCAGCCAAGCTTTACCGCTTCATAGTCTGTGCCTTCTTCCAGACCCGTCACCGCTTTGAAGAGGCGCGCCATGGTTGCAAAAGCCGCACCGCCCGGTGGTCCGAGAAAGACCCGTTTGCCCTTCACATCTTCCAGCGAATTGATGCCGGAGTCGCCATAAACCGCAATGTGATAGACCCCCATCGGGAAGTTCAGCACAGTGCGCAGTTTCTTCACCAGTTCCGGCGCCTGATCAATCTTTGCGTACATGGCCGCTTTCTTGCGCATCAGCGCATGAATCGCCGGAGAGGACATGCAGAAATCGCTGCGGCCCATGGCCACCTCCAGCACATGACGGGTCGCCGCACCAGTCGCGTTCAACTGGATTTCATAATCGGGCAACGCTTTGTTTACCACATTGGCAAATGTGGTCATCACAAGGTTCGGACTTGTGCCCGGTCCAAGCGTGGACATGCGCAGCAGTTCTTTTGCAAACGCGCCTTTGGGCAGGGCTGCCAGAACGGCGGCTCCTGCGGTTCCGGCCAGCAGGCCGCGACGTGTCAGGGTCGTATCAGTCATAAAGTTCCTCCTCAGGTGTGTGAATTTTCAGGGATAAAGACAGCGCCAAACCGCGCTACGGACGACAGAGCGACGCCCGCTGCGACAGCGATCCAGGACACAGTCGGCCCAAAGAACAAGAGCGCAACCGCAATAGCCAGCCCGATCGGCGCATAACGTTTCATGCCCCGTTGGGGGTAACAGGCGCGCGAAATCAGCAGGACAGCAAAGCCCACAAACAGAATGGATTGCGCAGATTCCCACAGGCTGTAACCGGTGCCAAGCAACATCGCGGGTTGGTAGATGAAGGCGAAGGGAATCACGAAGCCCGGCAGAGCGAGACGCGAGGCTTCAACAGCAGTGCGCATCGCACCCGATCGCGCAATCGGGGCCGCCGCAAAGGCCGCCAGCGCCACGGGTGGTGTCACGGCAGAAAGGACTCCGAAATACAACACGAACATATGGGTGTGAATAATCGGCACACCTAGGCGTTGCAGGGCCGGCCCCATCACAAGAACGATGATCAGATAGGCCGGAACCGTGGGCATCCCCATCCCCAGAAACAGGCAGGCCAGCGCCATAAGAACCAAGGACACCAACAGCTGCCCGTCCGCATAGCTCGCCACAAGGGAAGCAAAGCGCAGACCGACGCCGGTGAGGTTCAAAATGCCGATGATAATGCCGACGGCACCCACAATCACAACCAGTTGCGCAGAGATCATCCCCGCAGATCGGATGAACCGCAGCCACGAGGCCAGATCCGCCAGCAGGCCGGGACGCAGGGCAAACCCGAAGACAACGGCAAAGGCAACGCCGATAAAGCCGGAATAGGCCGGAGAAGCCCCGCCAACCATCGCGACAACAATTGCCGTAAGCGAGAGCATGAAGACGATGATTTGCGCGACTTCACGCCAGTTGAACCGGACTTTTTCGGGCGGAGACACATCCAGATCCATATCCCGCGCCGCACTGGAAATCGACATGAACAATCCCGCGTAATACAGGATTGCAGGAACTGTTGCCGCCGCACAAATGGTCAGGTAGGGCTGGCCCGTGACATCTGCCATAATAAAGGCCACAGCTCCCATGATCGGCGGCGTAATCTGCCCGCCACTGGAGGCCGCAGCCTCTACCGCGCCGGCGAAATGCGCCTTGAAGCCCCGCTTCTTGATCAGGGGAATGGTAATCACACCAGTGCCCACAACATTGGCTACCGCACTGCCCGAAATCGTCCCGAACAGCCCGCTGGCCACAGTGGCCGCTGCTGCCGGACCCGAGCGCACACGGCCTGTTGCAGCAAGCGCAAGCTTCACCAGAACCCTGTCGATGGTCAGAAACTCCAGCACGGCGCCAAAGATAATGAAGATCAGGATGGTTGAAACCACAGTGGCCATCGGGCGCCCGAACACACCGTCAAAGGAGTACCACAATACCTGTATCAATTCCTCTGAAGTGATCCCTGCATGGCGCATGAAACCCGGCGCATGCTGCCCCAAAGCCCCGTAAATAAGCACAATCGCGGCCACGCTCGCCATGACCATCCCGACAGAGCGGCGGGTCAGTTCAATAACCGCAATCAGCCCCAGCCAGCCGAGCCAGATGTCTGCCTCTGTCAAAAAGTAGAGGCCGGTTTCAATCTCGGCCGCAGCCTTGAAATATTGCCAGACAGCAACCCCGAGAAAACCGGCCGTCACTACTGCCACAAGTTTGTCGAGCACCTTCGGGCTCTCGCTGATGTGGAACAAAAGGACCAGCAGCCCTGCCACCAGAAGCATACCCACGCGCAAATAGGATTCACTGAAAACGCCGAAAACCGAAACGTAAAAGACAACGGCAATGATAAGTGCGGACAGCGCCAAACTCACACCACTGACGGATCGGGAAAGCAGGTTCTGCACCATCCGATTATTCTCCTCCATGATCATCACAAACGGCGGTTCCCCCGAAGTTCGTGAATCGTGTGGCGTGTGACTAGACAGTTCGACCGGTATAGTCGAGACTACGTTTCACCAGGTGGAACGAAAATGACAAAAACAAATCGCTCGGTAGAGCGCAGTATGGATATTCTCGAAACGGTCTCGGATCTCGGCGTGTGTACACTGGGGTTTCTGGCCCAGCAGACGGCTTTGCCCAAACCGACCGTATTGAGAATCTGCAAAACTCTGGTGGACCGCCGCTGGCTCTCCCAAAGCAAAAACGACAAACGCTACCGGATCGGCCCGCGATTTCCGCGCATGGAAACTACTCCGGGCCTGATAGATGCGCTGGTTGAATCCGGCAGCACTGCCATTGTTGAACTCTCCGCAGCCACCGGTCTGGGGGTCGATCTGGCGGCTTCCATCGGAGAGGGACGTCTGGAAATCGTAGACACCACCCGTCAGTTCGCCTTGCACGGGATTTTTCCGGATTGTGTCGGCTATCGCCCTTCCCCCTTCCGGTCCGCGCTCGGGTGCGTGTTTCTTGCGGCACTGGACACTGAAACCCGCGTCCGTTGCACGGCAAGGCTGGCAGCCACTTTAACAGGATCCGACCGCGCAGCTGCTATGGAATTTCCGCGAAAGGTGGACGACATCCGGACCAAAGGATTTGCTGTGCGGGAAAAAGGGTATTGGGGGCGGGCTGTTGATTACGGCGGCGTCCCGACTGCGATCAGCGTTGCCGTGCGTTCCGGCGACAAAACGGTAGGTGCGATCAGTCTGGTCTGGCTGGCCGAGCAATATGAAACAGGCACAATTGTCGAAAAATACCTGCACAGGTTGCAAAAAACTGCACAAGTCATCGGGGCGCAACTGGCTGCCGAACATCCCCAACTTCTGCTTCCATCAATGTAAAGCGGGCGCCTGACTGGAATGCTCTGTTTCTTGCAACCTGCACTGTGCAAAATCCGGGAAAGATTGAATGCGTGCAGAGCACGTTTAAGAAATTTTAGTAAGTTCAAATGATTACAGAGGGTTTAACCGGAATTTTATCAGTGGTAAAAAATTCCTGTATTGAACGGCGCCGGAAAATATGATTAACATATTAATAAGTATTTCACTTACGGGAGGATAACAAGTGAAACTGAAATCCAGAATTCTTGCGCTTGGCGCATCGGCACTCATGGCCCTTTCCGCACCGGTTTTTGCCGAAGACTGGGCACCGGACGGACCGCTTACAATTCAGATCGGCTTTGGCGCGGGGGGGTCAACCGACACGATGGGGCGCGTGCTTGGCAAGGTTATGAAGGACAACACAGGCTGGAACGTTGTTGTCGAAAACAAACCGGGCGGCGGCGGCGTCGCGATGTTTACAGGGCTGTCCCAAATGCCGCCAAACCGGAATATTGTTGGTATGGGGGTCAGCATCCCTGTGCTGGTACAGTTGGTTAATCGCGGCGACCAGCTACCGTTTGACGTCGACAGTTTCGATTATCTTGGCACTGTAGCTAAAGCCGAACTTGCACTTGTCGCCAGCAAGGATGCACCGTTTGACACGCTGGAAGAAATGGTCGCCCACGCCAAGGAACAGGGCACTCTGGCCGTCGCCACTATGGCGCCACCACAGGTTCTCGTGATGAAACAGACCGAAGCCAAAACTGGCGCAAGCTTCAACCTTGTAACCGCCGATGGCGGGGCCGAAGTTATGAAACTGATCCTTGGGGGGCAGGTTCTGGCGGGTTTCGGATCGGGCGAACAATACCCCTATCTTGAATCCGGTGACATGAAAGTCATTGCCGGTGCAAACCAGTCCCGTCTGAGCTATGCGCCCGATGTGAAAACCTTCACTGAATCCGGTGTACCGGCCTATGTGGACCCTGTATTCTTCCTTGCGATGACCGGCGGCACTGATCCTGAGGCGATCAAAGCAATTTCAGCCGCGATAGACGAGGCAATCACAGCCCCCGAGTTTGTGGAAATCGTGCGCAATGCCGTCAAAGGCGACCCGATCAATATGGGCGTCGAAGGCACCAAGCAGATGATGGTGGACGGTCTGGCCAACGCCAAAGTCCTGTTTGGCAAATAAAAACCGATTAATCCCCCGTCACCATTCCGACGGGGGAAACATCGTTGGGGGGGGATCACGTGGTGTCGGCGGACCGTATTTCCGGTATATTCTTTTTGTTGCTCGGGCTCGCGATGTACTTCGTGGTCAATCCCGCCCATATCGAGGCAGTGGAGGGAGGCAGTCTGAATCCCAAAACCGTGCCCGACATTATTTCCCTGATCCTGGCGTTGTGTGGCGGTTTGCTGGTTTTAAAGCCGACGACCCATCAAGTGGCAAATCTTCAGAATATCCTGCGGACCGCGGGCTACAGCCTGCTTCTGGTCGCGGGGCTTTTTGCCATGTCCCGTTTCGGTTTTGAATATGTTGCGCCACTGCTTGCTTTCGCCATCATGTGGTTCATCGGAGAGCGGCGCCCCTTCTGGCTGGCTTTCGGCGCTGTCGGTATGCCTGCACTGATCTGGTTTCTTGTGACCCAAGCGCTTGGTCGCGCATTGCCTTAAAGGACCGCTCCATGGTGGATTATGCAACGATACTTGCAGGCTTCGGGGACGCTTTTACCCCGTTCAACCTGATGTTTGTGCTTTTTGGAGTGCTACTGGGCCAGTTCGTCGGCGCGGTGCCCGGTATCGGACCGATTATGGCTATGGCAATCGCGATACCCTTTACCTTCGGGCTGGATCCGCTACCCGCCATTGCCTTTCTGGTTGGGGTCAACAAGGGCGGTCTGGTGGGCGGGGCGGTTCCCGCCATTCTGATGAATACACCCGGAACACCCGATGCAGCAGCTACGGCGCTTGACGGGCATCCGCTGGCCAAACAGGGCAAACCGCTGAAGGCCACGAAAATGGCCCTGTTTTCGTCCGTAACGGGGGATTTGTTCAGCGACATCGTCCTTATCACCGTTTCAGCGCCATTGGCGATCATGGCGCTGAAGATGGGTCCGATCGAAGTGGTCGCCCTGATGATTTTTGCCTTTTCAATTCTCGCCGGGCTGATCGGCAACTCTTTGATAAAAGGCATTATCGCCGCTGCGCTTGGCTTGCTGGTGGCTTCGGTCGGGCAGGATCCGGAACATTATACACCGCGGCTGATCTTCGGATATTGGGATCTTTTTGACGGGCTGCCCCTGCCGTCCGTTGCGATCGGGATGCTTGCCATTTCGGAGATCCTGCGGCGTATGTCGCTGGCCCATGGCAATGTGAAATCCGGCATCATCACAGACGGTTCCCAGACACCCGAAGATCGCCGCGTCAGTTGGGCAGAATACTGGGCCTGCCGTTACACAATGTTGCGCGGCGCAACAATCGGTACGATTCTTGGCGCCCTGCCCGGCATCGGGTCTACAGCCGCCGCCTTCATGTCCTATGCTATGACAAAAGCCGGCTCTAAAGACCCGACAAGCTTTGGCAAAGGCAACCTGCAAGGGATTGCAGCGTCTGAATCCGCGAACTCTGCGGTGGTCGGGGCGAACCTGATTCCGCTCCTGACGCTCGGCATTCCGGGAAGTGTGGGCGCGGCCCTGATCATCTCGGCCTTTATGATCCACGGAATGCAGCCCGGCCCCTTGCTGTTTGAACAACAGGGTCGTCTTGTGTACGGGCTGTTTGGTGCAATGCTGATGGCAAATTTCGTAAACCTGTGGGTCGGACAACTGGGTTTGCGGTTCTGGACCAAAGTCGTTTCGGCACCGGAATCCATCATCTTTTCCGCTGCTTTGCTGTTGTGCATCGTGGGCGTTTCCATGGCCACCAGCGGGTTGTTCGGCGTAGCCATCATGCTGATCTTCGCCATTGTCGGCTATCTGATGTCTACTTTCGGATATTCGCTGGTGATCTTTATCATCGCCTTCTTCCTAGGCCCGCGTTTTGAAAAATCCATTGCCCAGTCGCTGGCCCTGACGAACGGCGACCTGACGCAAATGCTTAAAAGTCCGGTCGCCGTGGCCCTGCTGGTTCTGTCAGTTGTGTCCTTTGTCTATTTCCTGCGCAAGAATGCACAGGCAGCGGCGCTGGAGACAAAGATGTGATCATACGCGAACCGCTTTGCGCTCGAACCCCTCATCACGGCGTGTTATAGGCTTGATCAAACAGGCAGGTATCATCCCACCCAAATGATCGCAGGAAGATACCATGACAAAACCAGCCACAGGCAAACGCCCACCCCGCCTTTTCACCGTGTCCGCCGTGCGCCGTGTTTCGGCCCATATGATCCGCGTCACCTTTAACAGCCCCGAAATCGGAGAGATTGCTAACGGCTGCGAGGGGGCAAACTGCAAGCTGTTCCTTCCAAAGGCAGGACAGGACAAGGCTTCGTTCCACGCGCAGTTGATCAATGGCCCCCGTCCGGTTGTGCGCACCTACACCGTGCGCCACCAAAGGCAGAAAGCCTGTGAAATGGACATTGATTTTGTCGATCACGGAGACGCCGGTCCGGCTTCGGCATGGGCAAGGGCCGCGCAGGTGGGCTCTTTTTGCGGCTTTGCCGGACCCGGCCCTGTTAAGGTTAAAGCCTATGAGGCAGACCAGTATCTTGTGGTCGCCGACCTGTCTGCCCTGCCGCTTGCTGCGGCCACGTTAGAGGCGATGCCCGAACGTGCCAAAGGCACTGCGATTTTCGAGATCACCCATCCCGATGACCGGCAGCCCCTGAAAATGCCGGCAGGGGTCACTGCCCGCTGGGTGATAAACCCCGACCCTTCCAGACCGGATGGTCAGGTGGAAGAACTGGTGCGCCAGCTTCCGTGGCCCGACGAACGCCTGCAGGTGTGTATCGCCGGTGAAAGCAGTATGATCCGCGCCCTGCGCCAATATCTCCTTATAGACCGCAAACTGCCCAAAGCGGATGCCTATATCGCCGGTTACTGGAAGATCGGGCTGGTCGAGGATGAACATCAGATCGAAAAGCGCAAGGAAGCGGCACTGGCGGGTTAGTCTCTGGTCAACTTGTGGTTCGCGGCCTAAAGTGCTGCGAACCCAGAGAGATTCAGGACCGCACCATGCCCGTATTGCCCCAGATTGCCGACCACGCCGAGACACTGACCAAGATACGGCGTGACCTTCACGCGCATCCGGAACTCGGCTTTCAGGAGCACCGCACGAGCAGCATCGTACAAGACCTGTTGAAGGAATACGGAGTTGACGAGGTGCACAGTAGTCTGGCCACGACGGGCGTTGTCGGCCTGATCCACGGCAAAGGCAAAGGCCCCAAGCGCATAGGGTTACGGGCCGACATGGATGCTTTGCCGATCCATGAAACGACGAACCTGCCCTATGCCTCCAAAACACCGGGTGTGATGCATGCCTGCGGTCATGACAGCCACACGACCATGCTGCTCGGGGCTGCCAAATACCTCGCAGATACCCGTAATTTCGACGGCACAGCTGTTTTGGTCTTTCAGCCCGCCGAAGAAGGACTGGGCGGGGCGCGCACTATGATCGCTGACGGATTGTTTGAAAAATTCCCCTGTGATGAAATCTACGGGATGCACAACAACCCCAATGGCCGGCCCAATCATGTCAGTGTGAAACCCGGCGCTGCGATGGCGGGGGCCTGTTTCTTTGATATCACGGTCAACGGCATTGGCAGCCACGCTGCCATGCCCCACGCGGGCCGCGATACAATTGTGATTGCTTCCTCTCTGGTGGGAGAGTTGCAATCCATCGTCAGCCGCAATGTCGCGCCAAGCCAACCGGCCGTTCTGTCTGTGACCACCTTCAATTCGGGGAACGCCTATAATGTCGTACCCGCATCTGCCACGCTGACAGGCACTTTGCGCTATTTCCACGATGACGTGCGCGCGCTGGTGGAAACGCGCATCAACGAAATCTGCGCCGGTATGGCGAAGGCGCACGGAATCGAGATTGATGTTAAAATCTGGAACGTGTTCGACGTTTTGATGAACGATGCGGACCTGTCCGAACAGATGCTGGACGCCGCCGCTGAGATCGTCGGGGATGATTTGATCGAACGCTCTGACGAATTGCGCACCGGAAGCGAGGATTTTGCCGACATGCTAAAGGTTGTGCCAGGCGCCTATTGTACACTCGGGCATAGTGGCACGGTTTCTGTGCACAATCCTGCCTATACGCTCGATGATGACATCCTGCCTGTCGGCGCAAGCATTCTGTCGCGAATCATAGAACGGCGCCTTCCCCTGACCTGAACCGGCTATTTTCGGTTGATTCTTCAGCCTATGAGACAGAAAGTTTCCGGTCTCCCGTAACAGTATCCGCATTTCCCGCGCTGCTCTGTTGACCGGAGCGAGAATGTACCACAGTATAACTTTGCGCGCGGAAAATTTATTTTTGCGGGCCGAGAAGCTTAAACAAGGATGGCTGATGGTTGCTCAGAAAATTCGGAATATGGAAGAATTCTCCGCAAAATGCGGTGTTTCCCGTCCGACAGTATCAAAGTACTTTAACGAGCCTTCAAGCGTCCGAGCATCCACCCGCCAAAAGATCGAAGCGGCACTGGAACAGTATGATTTCCGTCCGAACCTTTACGCGGTAAACCAGAACCGCAGGATCACAAAGAATATCGGGATTGTCGTGCCCTATGTGGCCGATCCCTTCTTTTCCGAGGTTGCGCGAAAACTGGAACAGTGTTGCATCGAGGCAGGATTTTCGCCTTCGACATTCAGCTCTCACGGGAGCCCCGACCACGAAGTAGAGATACTTGAAATCCTGCGTTCCATGCGCCCTGCCGGTGTCTTGATGGCGCCCATCGGGCGGGCGTCCCACAAGAAGAAACTGGAAGCTTTCTGCAAGGAAATCCCGACCGTTCTGGTGGATAGCAACCTTGAAGGCATCGGGGCGACGTTTATCGGCTCCAATAACTTCCAGTCGGTGCCCTTGATGGTAGAGTATCTCTGCCGTACCGGAGAGCCGCCCTGCTTTTTCGAAATGCCTCCGGTCAACCCCAACGCAAACAAACGTCGGGCCGCCTATACCCAGGCAATGGAAGAACTTGGCCATACCCCCCATGTGATCCGTGTCGAAGGGGACACCTGGGAATTTGAGGAAATCGGCTATACCGGCGGGCTCAAGCTTTTGAACGGGGGGGAACTGCCGAGCCGGACCATCCTGTGCAGTAACGACCGTCTGGCGATCGGGCTTATGGCCGCAGCTTACGAACTGGGCATCAAGGTCGGTATTTCGCCGGAATGCAGCCTGCGAATCGCAGGCCATGACGATCACCCGTTTTCCCGCTATACCTGCCCGTCCCTGACGACGATCTCGCAGGATTACGAAGCCATCACCGAACGCAGCGTGGACACGCTGATCACGTTGATAGAACACGGTAAGGCCAGCAAAATCCACGAAGATACTCTATATGAGGGGCGTCTCATCATGCGCTCCTCCGCCTGATAAACTTTACGCGCGTTAAATTATAATTGACTTCGAGATAAGATAGCTACTACAGTCATTTCAGCATTTGATTCACCAAGGGAGGACTAGGGATGAATTTGACTATGCCACTGCGCTTCACAAGCGTTGCTGCTATCCTGGCAGCGAATGCCGCATTTGCGGAAACAACAATCACCATCGCGACAGTGAACAACGGCGACATGATCCGTATGCAGGGTCTGACCGAAGATTTCACTTCCAAGAACCCAGACATCAAACTGGAATGGGTTACTCTGGAAGAAAACGTCCTGCGTCAGCGCGTTACACAAGACATCGCCGCTAAAGGCGGGCAGTTTGACGTGATGACAATCGGGACTTACGAAGTGCCGATCTGGGGTGCGCAGGACTGGCTGGTATCGCTGAACGACCTGCCCGCAGAATGGGACAAGGACGATATCCTGCCCGCGATCCGCGGCGGCCTGACTGTTAATGACAACCTGTACGCCGCACCGTTCTACGGTGAGAGCTCCATGGTTATGTACCGCAAAGACCTGATGGCTGACGCTGGCATGGAAATGCCAGAAGCACCAACATGGGACCAAATCGCCAAGGCCGCAGAAGCCATGACCGACAAGGAAAAAGGCATCTACGGCATCTGTCTGCGCGGTAAAGCAGGCTGGGGCGAGAACATGGCCTTCCTGTCTGCGATGGCCAACTCTTACGGCGCACGCTGGTTTGACGAAAACTGGACACCGCAGTTCGACACTGAAGAATGGGCAGCAACCCTGAACACCTACATGGACCTGATGAACAACTACGGTCCTCCGGGTGCGTCGACAAACGGGTTCAACGAAAACCTGTCCCTGTTCCAGCAAGGCAAATGCGGCATGTGGATTGACGCGACAGTTGCTGCGTCTTTCGTAACCAACCCGACAGACTCCACCGTTGCCGAACATGTCGGCTTTGCACTGGCACCGGACAATGGTCTTGGCAAACGGGGCAACTGGCTTTGGGCATGGTCACTGGCAATCCCTGCTGGCTCTGATGCTACAGAAGAAGCCAAAAAGTTCGTCGCTTGGGCTACCTCGAAAGAGTACACAGCTCTGGTTGCCGAAAACGAAGGTTGGGCAAACGTACCTCCGGGCACACGCACATCCCTCTACGAGAACGAGGAATACAAAAAGGTTCCTTTTGCAGAGATGACACTGAACTCCATCAACTCCGCAGATCCGACCAACCCGACAGTTGATCCGGTTCCGTACACAGGCGTGCAGTTCGTCGCCATCCCTGAGTTTGCAGGTATCGCAACTCAGGTTGGTCAGGAATTCTCCGCAGCGCTGGCAGGCCAGCAATCAGTGGAAGAAGCGCTTGAGAAAGCGCAGGCTCTGACTGCCGACGAAATGGAAGCCGCAGGCTACTAATCCCTTCCTCGCACAGCCCGGGGGGGGCATTCCCTCGGTTGTACCCCCGGGCTGTGTTATACTTCTTTCCTGACAGACAGAAACAACAGTGCGCAAAAGGCGTACGAACAGCCGCGCACCGACCTGCGTGAGGAGATAAGTCATGGCGACTCAACATTCCCGCTCTGCTGCCCGTTTGATGATGGCCCCGGCTGTAATCCTGCTCCTAGGCTGGATGCTCGTGCCCCTGACGATGACGTTGTTTTTCTCTTTCAAGAAATACCTGCCAATGCGTGGCGGAGACCTCGGGTGGGTCGGTTTTGACAACTACATCCGCTTCGTCACCTCCAGCGCGTTCTGGCCCTCGGTCACTGCTACACTGGTGATTGTATTGGGTGTCCTGTTCATCACCGTCGTATTCGGAGTGTTGCTTGCAATCCTGCTGGACCAGCCCATGTGGGGACAAGGCATTGTGCGTATTCTGGTCATCGCGCCTTTCTTCGTGATGCCCACCGTAAGCGCGCTGGTCTGGAAGAACATGTTTATGGACCCGGTGAACGGTCTTTTTGCCCATCTGTGGCAGGCTTTCGGACTGACTCCGGTGGAATGGCTCAGTCAGGCGTCCCTCGGCTCTATCGTGATGATCGTGTCCTGGCAGTGGCTGCCGTTCGCAACCCTGATCCTGCTAACCGCGATCCAGTCCCTTGACAGCGAACAGCTTGAAGCAGCGGAAATGGACGGCGCGCCTGCCCTGTCACGGTTCGGTTATATCACCCTGCCCCACCTGTCCCGTGCGATCACAATCGTTGTATTGATCCAGACGATCTTCTTGCTGTCGATCTTTGCCGAAATCTTTGTGACCACCCAAGGCAGCTTTGGCACCTGCACACTGACATACCTGATCTATCAACGCGTACTGGAAAGCCAGAACATTGGTCTTGGCTCTGCCGGTGGCATCTATGCCGTCATCCTTGCAAACATAATGGCCGTCTTCCTGATGCGCATTGTTGGCAAGAATCTGGACGCCTGAGGAGGAACTGAACATGGCTCGCAGCGTCACAACACAACGCAAGATCATCAATACCGCCGCCGCTTGGGGCATCGGGTTCCTGATCTTCTTCCCGATCCTCTGGACGATCCTGACCAGCTTCAAGACCGAAGCAACAGCGATTGCCGATCCTCCGGTCTTCCTTGCCTTTGACTGGACACTGGAAAACTACGAGGTGGTTCTGGAACGGTCCAACTATGCCCGCTTCCTGTGGAATTCGGTCTTCATCGCCGGTGGATCCACACTGCTTGGCCTGATCATCGCGATCCCTGCAGCTTGGTCGATGGCTTTTGTACCATCGCGGCGCACAAAGGATATCCTGTTATGGATGTTGTCTACAAAAATGCTTCCGGCAGTCGGGGTTCTCTACCCGATCTACCTGATCTTCATTAAAATGGGCCTTCTGGACAGCCGCATCGGTCTGACTGTAGTTCTGATGCTGATCAACCTGCCGATCATTGTCTGGATGCTTTACACCTACTTCCGCGAAATTCCGGGCGAAATTCTGGAAGCATCAAGAATGGACGGCGCAACGCTTAAGGACGAGATCCTTTACGTGCTGACACCGATGGCCGTTCCAGGCATCGCCTCCACCCTGCTTTTGAATTTCATACTTGCGTGGAACGAGGCCTTCTGGACCCTCAATCTCACCGCCGCTAAAGCGGCCCCGCTCACCGCGTTCATCGCCAGCTACTCCAGCCCGGAAGGGTTGTTCTACGCCAAACTGTCAGCCGCCTCTACTATGGCGATTGCACCAATCCTGATCCTCGGCTGGTTCAGCCAGAAGCAGCTTGTCCGTGGCCTGACCTTCGGCGCGGTTAAATAAGGAATTTACACATGGGACAGATTATACTTGAAAAAGTGAGCAAAACCTTCGGCGATGTCGAAGTTATCCCGCCACTTGATCTGACGATCCAAGACGGAGAGTTCACAGTCTTTGTCGGGCCATCGGGCTGCGGTAAATCCACACTGCTGCGCCTGATTGCAGGACTGGAAGACATGACCTCCGGCACGCTGAAAATCGATGGTGTGGACGCAACCCATGTTCCACCTGCAAAACGGGGTCTGGCGATGGTGTTCCAGTCCTACGCTCTGTATCCCCATATGAGTGTGCGTAAGAACATTGCCTTCCCCATGCGTATGGCCGGCGTTGACAAGGCGGAACAGGACCGACGGATCGAACAGGCCGCTGCTGCCCTGAACCTCACAGACTATCTGGAACGCCGTCCGGGCCAGCTGTCCGGTGGTCAGCGCCAGCGGGTTGCCATCGGTCGGGCTATCGTGCGCGAACCCGAGGCCTTCCTGTTTGACGAACCGCTCTCCAACCTTGATGCGGCCCTGCGGGTCGGTATGCGGCTGGAAATCAGCGAGTTGCACAAACGCCTTGAAACAACAATGATTTATGTGACCCACGATCAGGTAGAAGCCATGACAATGGCCGACAAGATCGTGGTTCTGCGGGCCGGATTTATCGAGCAGGTCGGCAGTCCGCTGGAGCTCTACCACAAGCCGCGCAACAGCTTTGTGGCAGGCTTCATCGGATCCCCGAAAATGAACCTTATAGAAGGGCCGGAAGCCGCCAAACACGACGCCCATTCCATTGGCATCCGCCCCGAACATATCGACGTGACAGACAGTGACGGACTGTGGCAGGGCAAGGTCGCCGTGGCCGAGCATCTCGGCTCTGACACCTTCTTCCACGTGCACGGGACCGGACTGGGTGAAACACTCACCGTTCGGGCCACCGGCGAGCTCGGTTACAAACACGGCGATACCATCCATCTTACCCCGCGCGCCGATCAGATCCACCGCTTTGACGCCTCCGGCTTGCGGATGGAATGACGAAATGGGTTTCCACGACACGACGGGCCGTGAAGACGGCCCGGGGTTGCCCCTTGGCCACCCGACAGCAAGGCAAACAAAAATGAAACCGCTTGTACCACTGGCTGACAGTTCTCTTGACCAACTGGCCGCAGACATCCGCGTTCCGAAGTACGACCGTACATCCCTTTCCGCAGGTATCGTCCATATCGGTCTGGGGAATTTCCACCGTGCCCATCAGGCATGGTACACGCATCGACTGTTTGATGCGGGCAAGAACCATAACTGGGCCATCGTTGGCGCAGGTGTACGCCCGTCGGACGGATTGCAGCGCGAAAAACTACTGGCGCAGGATTGCCTGACAACCCTGATCGAACTCGATCCCGCCAGCACATCGGCAGAAGTCTGCGGCGCAATGATCGACTATCTGCCGGTTGAACCTTCCAATGACGCGCTGATTGCCTATATGGCACGCCCCGAAATCCGTATTGTGTCCCTGACCGTTACCGAAGGCGGGTATTACCGCGACGCCGCCACAGGGGGTTTTGACCCCAAACATCCGGAAATCCGGCACGATGCGGCCCATCCGGCCGAGCCACGGACAGCGTTTGGCGCGATGATTGCGGCTCTTCGTTTGCGCCGCGACAACGGCGTCGGGCCTTTCACCTGCATGAGCTGCGACAACCTTCAGGATAATGGCGCAGTCTTGCACCAGACGCTGACGTCACTGGCGCGCATGTCCGATCCGGAGCTTGCAGAGTGGATTGACGCAAATTGCAGCTTCCCCAACTCTATGGTTGACTGCATCGTACCGGCCACCGGACCCAAGGAAATCGCTCTGGCAGCGGCTTTCGGTATCGCCGATAACGCACCGGTCACCCACGAAAATTTCCGCCAGTGGGTGATTGAAGACTCTTTCTGTGCGGGTCGGCCCGCTTGGGAAGATGCGGGTGCGGTTCTGACCAATGAAGTCGAACTCTACGAGACCATGAAAATCCGCATGCTAAACGGCGGACATCAGATCATCGCCGCAGCAGGAGATCTGATGGGACTGGAAACCATTGCCGAAACAATGGCCCATCCCGGTTTGAATGCTCTGATGCGTAAGGTCGAAACAGAGGAAATCGCGCCGCACGTAGCGCCGGTTCCTGACATGACACCGCTTGCCTATCTTGAATTGATCACGGGCCGTTTCTCGAACAAGGAAATCTTCGATACGACCCGTCGTGTGGCTTTTGACGGTTCAAGCCGGCAACCCGGTTTCATCATACCCTCCATCCGCGACGGGCTTGAAAGCGGCACCCCTATAGAAGGGCTTGCACTGGTTTCGGCAACTTGGGCGCGGTACTGTCAGGGCCACCGTGAAGATGGCAGCACAATCGCGCCGAACGATCCCCATTGGGACGAACTGAAAAAAGTAGCGCAGGAAGCTGCCGATGCACCGATGCGCTGGCTGGAAATGACCCGATACTACGGCGACCTTGGCGAGAACCCACGCTTTGCAGAGGCATTCTGCCGGTCCCTGACCCGTATTCAAAACGAGGGTCTGGCAGCCGCTTTGCAAGAGTATCTGAACCCATGATCCTCTGCTGCGGCGAAGCCCTGATTGATATGATCCCCGAACCCACCGTTCAGGGGCCGGCGGGCTTCGTCCCCCACACCGGCGGTGCCGTATTCAATACCGCTGTCGCATTGGGACGTCTGGGTGTGAAGTCCGGACTGTTGAGCGGATTATCATCGGACCTGTTTGGCTGGCAATTGCAGGATGCTTTGGCACAAAGTAACGTCAATTCCGAACATGCCATAATCTCATCCCGCCCGACGACTCTGGCTTTTGTGCAGTTGCAGAACGGTCAGGCCAAATACGATTTCTACGACGAGAATTCCGCAGGCCGGATGATTGTACCGGACGACCTGCCGCAATTACCTGATGACATAAACGCGTTGTTCTTCGGGGGGATTAGCCTTGCCTGTATGCCCTGTGCGCAAACTTACGAAGCGCTCCTGACGTCTCAGGGTGACGGGCGCGTTATTATGATAGACCCGAACATCAGAGCGAATTTCATCGCAGATGAAGCCGCTTACAGGACACGCCTGAAGCGGATGATTGCGCTTTCCGACATTGTGAAGATCTCCGATGAAGATCTGGACTGGCTTGTTACCGGCCCACAGAACGCGGCGGAAAAGGCCGCCGACCTTTTGGCCCAAGGGCCAAGTCTGGTCATCCTGACCAAAGGCGGCGAAGGGGCAACCGGCTTTCTGGCGAGCGGGGCGGAAATCAGCGTAGCTGCGCAAAAAGTGGACGTGGTCGATACGGTAGGTGCAGGCGATACCTTCAACGCCGGCGTGCTGGCATCACTTGCACAGGCAAACGTCCTGACCAAAACAGCGATTGCGTCCCTTTCAGAAGATACATTGGCAGATGCGCTCGCGCTTGGGGCACGTGTGGCAGGGATCGTCGTTTCACGCGCAGGCGCCAACGCGCCGTGGCATTCAGAACTCTAGTTTCGCTTAAGCGTCATCGACCGGATCGACCATGAAGGGTAGAATCCGGTTTTTGCGACGCTCCTTTATCCAATCCTGCTCCCGCCGCCGCCAATCGTGGAAAGCATCTTCGGCAGCCTGATGGTCGGCAAGGGTCCAGGCACACAACGGAGGAACCGTTGACGGCGCTGCGGGAAAGACCAATTCGGGCGCGTTGCGAAGCGCCCTTTCGGTGAAAGCATCCCGCGTTTGCGTATTCTCCCAAAAGCTGTAACGGTTTTCACCCCCGAAATACCCGCGATGCTCTGGCAGATAAGCAAACAGTCTCCGCTGGTTAAACCCGCGCTTTTCGATGGCAGCCACCAACTTACAGCGCCGCAACCACAGTGTTGCCCGCTTGGGTACAGCGCGGCGTTCCATGGCAGCGTCATGTGTAAACGGCGAACCAATCCCCAGATCGGCAAAGTAGTTCTCTAGCAGACCACCCTTTACCTTTTCTTCGAACACGAAAGAGCGGACCGGAAAATATTCCTTGAAGGTGGCAAGCTGCGCACCGTAGTCAAAACGGAATTTCTGGAATGACTGGAACTCGTCAAAACTGCGGATCGATTTGCCGTTTACAATCCCTTCGCTGTACATGGATTCTGCAAAACTGTCAGGCCGCCGGAAATAGACGAGGATTTCCGCATCAAACCCTTCAAGGAATGCTGCAAGACGGGCAAAGATAACGGAACGCAGCCCACGCACATTTTTCGCCACCGTACGTTCCGGCTCTGTCAGGTTCGTCTTATTTGGCAGCATCCGGTAGAAGGTTTCCGCACTAAAGACGATTTTTTTGTATTCCTGCCTGACATCCAGCAGATGCTGGCGGAACCTTGCAAGTTCCTCACGCTCCCTTGCGCCGTAAATCGCAAGTGCCTTTGGCAGTTCAAAATGAGCCATTGTGCTGACTTCGGTGCTGCGCTTCGTACCCATGAACCGGAACGTTTCAGGATAATATACACCGCGCGCTTTTAGAGCCGATCGATTGCGTGCCAAGACAGATTGCAACAACGTCGTACCCGTCTTGTGGGACCCGACGTGAATAATAACTTTGGTCATTCAAAACACGATAAACAATATAAAATGCAGCCAGAATACGCGGCCTGCCCGAAGCTAACCCCATCGGGCTTAACAATACAAGGTAAACCTTTTTGTTTAGTGACGCAGGGCCGGTCCCATTGCGTTCGCTGTATCAAGCAGCAGCGGTACAATCTTCTTCTGGATTTCCTCCTCGCTCCACTGGAAGGAGGAAACCGAACACTGGATCGCGGCAAAGGCTTTGCCGGAAGGACCGCAAATCGGCGCCGCAACTCCGATCTCGTTCAAAATCATCTGGTTACGGGAGATAGCGAAACCGTCCACATGGGCTTTTTCAACACTTCGGGCGATGTCTTCCCGATCCAGCGTAGTACTTGGGGTGAACCGGCGCAGCGACCATTCGGCAACAGCCTTTTCGCGCAGGTCCTTCGGATGGGTGCCCAACATCGCCCGCCCCGAAGACGTACTTAAAACCGGAAGCCGCCGTCCGATGACCGTCGCAGCAAAATAGGTCCGTTTGCAGGGCAGGCGACTGACATAGATGATATGATCGCCGGACATTTCGGCAAGGTTGATGGTTTCAGCCAGTTCCTGCGACAGGTCGATAAGTTTGGGCATGGCAACAGGGATCAGCGGATCGGACCACAGATAGGAATAGGCCAGATTGAGAAAGGCATGGGACGGACGGAACCGCCGCGTGTTCGGATCTTTCTCCAGCATCCCTTCCAGATGCAATGTATTCGCAAGCCGCTGCACAGCGCTTTTTTCCAGTCCGGTGCGTTCTGCCAATTCGGGCAGCGACATTTCTGTATGGTTTTCGTCAAATGCCTTCATAATGCTGAGCCCCTTTGCGAGAGAGGCCACAAACAGCGTATTCTGCTTCGGCTTATTTTCTATATTCAACCTTGTTACCCCTCCCAGGTCTTGTACGTCAGGTCATCTGTTTGAGAAACATTCTTTACCGGAATGATTTATTCTTGACGACTCGTTAACACGATTGATACCCTTAATTACAATTCGATGCTACATATTATAATGTAATATGACAACAACGAAGCCAGGGCACTCTGGCATGTACAACAAGGGAAACAATATGACTTTCAAAGTTAAAGCACTTGGAATGGCTGCAGCTGCCGTTGCGATGATCGCAGCGGGCGCCGTACAAGCCAATAAAGCTGACGGCGTCCTGAACGCGGCCTTCACAAAAGAGCTGGAGAATGTCGACAGCTACTTCAACTCCTCCCGCGAGGGCGTTGTTCTGCAACGGGCAATCTGGGACGGGCTGATCTATCGTGATCCCGCCACGAACGAATACAAAGGCAACCTTGCAACCTCTTGGGAGTGGATCGATGACACTACGCTGGAGTTCAAACTCCGTGAAGGCGTAACCTTCCACAATGGTGAACCGTTCAACGCAGATGACGTGGTTTACACAGTCAACTTCGTTGCTGATGAATCCAACGGTGTGAAAACACAGCGCAATGTAAACTGGATGAAATCTGCCGAGAAGATCGACGATTACACCGTGCGCATCCATCTGAAAGCGGCATTTCCGGCAGCGATTGAATTCCTTTCCGGTCCGGTATCCATGTACCCGAACGAGTATTACGCCAAGGTCGGTCCGTCCGGTATGGGTCTCGAACCTGTCGGCACCGGCCCTTACAAAGTAAGCAAGGTTGTTCCCGGCTCCCATTTTGTGCTGGAGAAAAACGAGAACTATCATGACAGTCCGAAAGGTCAGCCGGAGATCGCCAAAGTTGATATCCGTACGATCCCTGATGTGAACACACAGATCGCGGAACTTTTCTCGGGCTCTCTGGACCTGATCTGGCAAACACCTGCAGACCAAGCTGAAAAACTCTCTACAATGGAGCAGTTTACAGTGGCTAACGAAAGCACGATGCGGATCGGTTATCTGACACTGGACGCGGCAGGCCGCACAGGTGAAGACAACCCGTTTACCAAGCTGAAAGTGCGTCAGGCCGTGGCCCATGCGATCGACCGCGAAGCACTGGTTGGCGCGCTGCTGAAAGGCAAGAGTAAAGTTGTCTCTTCCGCCTGTTTCCCCAGCCAGTTCGGGTGTGAACAGGATCTGACAAGCTATGAATACGATCCTGAAAAAGCCAAGGCCCTGCTGGCCGAAGCCGGGTATCCGGACGGGTTCTCAACCGATTTCTACGCATACCGCGACCGCGACTATGCCGAAGCAATCGCGTCTTTCCTGAATGCGGTTGGCATCGACACCAACTTCAACATGCTGCAATATTCCGCCCTGCGCGAATTGCGTATGAAAGAGGGTACGCCGGTGTCCTTCCAAACATGGGGCTCCTACTCGATCAACGACACCTCTGCGATCACCAGCCAGTTTTTCAAATTCGGATCTCTGGATGATGCACGAGACGAAGAAGTCCGCGACTGGCTGAACGTGGCCGACAGCGCGACGGATCCCGAAGTGCGCAAGGAAAACTACTCCAAGGCCCTGAAGAAGATTGCTGATCAGGCCTACTGGGTGCCGATGTTCTCTTACAACACGAACTACGTGTACACTAAAGAGATCGACTACACACCAACACCGGACGAGGTTCTGCGCTTTACAACCATGAGCTGGAACTAATCTATCCTGAATAGCGGGCGGAGGCTGTCATGGCCTCCGCCCTCTTTTGTTTCGCCCTCCGCGCGGTTTTCGAACCGGCAGCAGACAGGGCACCCTTCCCGCACTTAGCTATGAGGTATTTACGCCAGTGCTGAACTTTATCTTGAAACGCTTGGGCCTTGCCGTTCTGGTTGCGTTCACCGTGTCTTTCATCAGTTTTTCGCTGATGTTCCTGTCCGGTGATCCCGCAGCCGCACTGGCAGGCGAAACAGCATCGGACCAGGACGTCGAGGCGATCCGGGTTCTCTATGGTTTTGACCGCCCAATGCTGGTCCAGTACTGGGACTGGCTGTCCTCTGCTCTGGTCGGGGATCTGGGCGAAAGCTATTATTTCAAGCTGCCTGTGGCCAGCCTGATTGCAGAACGTCTGCAAGTCACCATGTTGCTGGGCCTGTGCGGGATTTCTTTTGCGTTGCTCACAGCGGTGCCACTGGGTGTGGCCGCAGCGATCCGCCCGAACTCCATCATTGACCGTGTCGCGCTGTTTCTGTCCGTCGCCGGTCAGGCAATGCCGTCGTTCTGGTTCGGCCTGATCCTGATCGTGGTGTTTTCGATCCAGTTTGGCATTCTGCCACCGTCCGGCACGTCCACATGGCGGCATTTTATCATGCCAACCATTGTGCTGGGCTATTACGCGATGCCTGCCATCATGCGACTGACGCGCGCCGGTATGCTGGAGGTTCTATCCTCTGATTACATCCGCACAGCGCGGGCCAAGGGCGCAAGCGAGTTTAAGGTTCTGTTCAAACATGCACTGCGCAATGCGATCATTCCTGTGGTCAGCCTCGCCGCGGTCCAGATGGGCTTTATGCTTGGTGGCTCCATTGTTGTGGAAAGCATTTTTGCGCTGCACGGTGCCGGCTATCTGGCTTGGGAAAGCATCGCGCGGAACGACCTTCCAACCGTACAGGCGCTGATCCTTGTGTTTTCCCTTTTCTATATCGTTTTCACATTCTTGTCGGACGTTCTTAACGCCTGGCTTGACCCGCGTATGAGGGCCGGTTGATATGAGCGACGCAACTACAAACATGACACCCGACCCGATGCTGGAGGCCATTGTCGGCCCCACCCCCGGGCAAATGCTGCGCAAACGGATTTTCGGCCATCAGGGTCTGATGATCGGCGTCGTCGTGCTGTCCATTCTTGTGCTGGTCGCAATCTTTGCCCCGTTGCTGGCCCCCCATGACCCCTATGCCCAAAGCCTGATGGCGCGGATGAAACCGCCGGTGTTTCTGGGTGGCACATGGGAACATCCCCTTGGCACAGACCATCTGGGGCGGGACTACCTGTCCCGCCTGATCTATGGCGCGCGGGTTTCACTGCTGATCGGTCTGGTGGCTGCCACGATTTCCGGCGTGATCGGCACTGCGATGGGCGTGGCTGCCGGATACTTCGGCGGCAAGGTCGACGCGGTTGTGACCTATCTGATCAACGTGCGCCTGGCGATGCCCGTGGTTCTGGTGGCGCTGGCAGTTGTGGCGATCCTTGGCGGATCGTTGCAGGTGGTGATCGTGGTTCTCGGCCTTTTGCTGTGGGACCGGTTCGCGGTTGTGATGCGTTCCAGCACCCTGCAGGTGCGGGGCCGCGAATATGTGGCGGCGGCCAAGGCCGTCGGCTGTTCCACACCCCGTGTGCTGATGTCCGAGATCATGCCAAACATCGCCAACAACCTGATCGTTGTGATGACCCTTGAAATGGCCCATGCCATCCTGCTGGAAGCGGCGCTGTCGTTCTTGGGTCTGGGCGTGCAACCCCCCACCCCGAGCTGGGGCCTGATGGTGTCCGAAGGCAAGAACATGATGTTGTTCGAGCCGTGGATGGTCCTGATCCCGGGTGCCGTATTGTTTGTGTTGGTTCTGGCGATCAACCTGATGGGCGACGGTCTGCGTGACGTCACTGCCCCAGAAAACCGGAGTTGAGCTGATGAACAGTCCACTTTTGCGCGTAAAAGACCTGACCATCGACATTCCGGTCGGCGGCGGGACCCTCAATGCGGTGCGCGGCATTGATTTTGACCTCAATCGCGGGGAAACCCTGTGTATCGTTGGCGAAAGCGGTTCGGGGAAATCCCTGACCTCGCTGGCGCTGATGGGATTGTTGGGCGGGCGGATCAAACGCACCGCAACACAGATGGACTTTGACGGCATTGACCTGACCAAAGCCAACAACAAGACAATGCGTGCCCTGCGCGGCGACCGGATGGCGATGATCTTTCAGGAGCCGATGACCTCGCTCAATCCGGCCTTCACCATCGGCAACCAGTTGATGGAAGCACTGCTGTTGCACCGCAATGTCGGCAAGGACGCCGCCCGTGCCCGTGCTGTAGAGCTGTTGGAAAAAGTCGGCATCACGGCCGCTGAAAGCCGCTTGTCGCAATATCCCCACCAGCTTTCGGGGGGACTGCGCCAGCGCGTCATGATCGCAATGGCGCTGATGTGCGAACCCGAACTGATCATTGCGGATGAACCTACAACCGCGCTGGATGTGACCATTCAGGCGCAGATCCTGCGTCTGCTGGTGGATCTCGGGCGGGAAATGAATATGGCGATGATCCTGATCACCCACGATCTGGGCGTTGTGGCCCGTGTCGCGGATAAGGTCGCGGTTATGTATGCGGGCGAACTGGTTGAAACCGGCTCGGCAGAGCAGGTCTTCAACGCGCCGATGCATCCCTACACCCGCGGACTGCTGCGCTGCATCCCGCAACCGGGCAAAACCGAACGGGGTGCGAGGCTTGGCACTATCCCGGGCATTGTTCCGAACCTTGTCGGCGGTGTAACCGGCTGTCCGTTCCGCACCCGTTGCGATCAGGCCGTTGCCGCCTGTCGCGACGCCATCCCCCACAGAAAGCCTGCGGAGAACCACCGTTTCCGCTGCGTCCATGAGACAGGCCATCAAACCGCGGAGGCCGCCGTATGAGCACTACCGACACAAACCAACCGGTGCTGGAACTGCGTAACGTTTCCAAAACCTACACCGTAAAACAGGGGATGTTTGGCAAGCCGAAACCCCTGAAAGCGATCAATGATGTGTCTCTCTCCCTCAAACGGGGGGAGGTCCTTGGCCTTGTCGGTGAATCCGGCTGCGGGAAGTCCACGCTCGCCAAAATCCTGCTGGGCCTTGAAGACCCGACGAAAGGGGAAGTGCGGGTCGACGGCGAAGTCATCGGCGCAACGGACCGGCGAACGCTCGCCCGCCGGATCCAGCCGATCTTTCAGGATCCGTATTCCTCTCTCAACCCGCGCAAATCTATTGAGGATATTATCTCGCTTCCCCTGCGGGTGCATAACATTGGCGACAGTAATTCACAGGATAAGGCCGTGCGCGAGATTCTGGATATCGTCGGCCTGCCACAGCGGGTGATGCGGACCTATCCGAGCCAGATGTCCGGCGGCCAGCGCCAGCGCGTAGCCATCGCGCGGGCGCTAATCATGAAGCCGGAAATCGTGATTTGTGACGAGCCAACCTCCGCGCTTGACGTGTCGGTGCAAAGCCAGATTCTGAACCTTTTGAACGACTTGCGGGCGGAATTTAATCTGACTTACCTCTTCATCAGTCACGATCTTGCCGTGGTGGAACATCTCGCCACACGGGTCGCGGTTATGTATCTGGGGCGGATCGTTGAAGAGTCTTCCGTGGGTGGCCTGTTTGACACGTCGGGGCACCCTTACACGCAGGCGCTGCTGAAATCGGTGCTGACACCGGAAGCCGGTAAAGGCGTGCCCGATACGGAATTGGGCATGGAATACCCCAATCCGATTGCCCCGCCAAGCGGCTGTCATTTCCACCCTCGCTGCCCGATGGCGATGACCCATTGCGCAACCATCCCGCCGCGCCCTGTTCCCACCGCTGAAGGCCATGTGGAATGCCACCTGTTCGACGGGGAAAACGGCCATGACGCAGGCGCACCTCTGGTGCGGGAGGGCGTGTAATGATCCCGAATCTTTCGAACAGTCAAACTGTCCGCAAAACCGTGATCGAAACAGAACATGGTGTGGTTGCGGCACAACATTCCCGTGCTGCGCGCATCGGTGCGGAAGTGCTTGCCGCGGGCGGAGACGCCGTGGATGCGGCAACTGCTGTATCCTTTGCGATTGGTGTTGTCGAACCGTGGATGTCCGGCCCTGCCGGTGGCGGGGCGATGATGCTGTGGCGCGCGGATGAACAGAAGGCTTACGCGCTGAACTACGGAATGCGCTCTCCGAAAAACCTCTCCGTCGCGGATTACCCGCTTTCGGGCGCAGGCAAGGCGGATGACCTGTTTCCTTGGGAAAAGGTGGTCGAGGACCGCAACGTTCAGGGGGCCAAATCCATCGCGGTTCCGGGCCTTGTAGATGGCGCCGGCAAAGCACACGAACGGTTTGGCAAAATGCCGTGGCGCGATCTTGTGCAGCCTGCGGTCGATCTGGCAAACGAGGGTCTTTATGTGGACTGGTATGCGGCGCTGATCATCGCCTCTACCACCCGCGCACTGGCGCAAGACCCTGACGCAGCCGCACTGTTTCTGGAAGACGGCCAGTGGCCCACCATCGCCGGATGGACAAGCGTTGCAGAAAAGCGTCTGAACATGAAGACCATGGCACAATCCCTTACAGAGATTGCAGAAAAAGGCCATCGCGCGCTGTATGACGGCGATCTGGGTTTGGCAATGGCCGCGGATGTGCAGGACAAAGGCGGCAGTCTGAGCCATGAGGATCTGCGCAGCTATAACGCCAGTTTCCATGAAGCCCTGCAATTCACCCATGGCACTGCAAAATTCAATGTTCTGCCCGGTCTGACAGCAGGCCCGACGTTCCGGCAGGTGTTCAGACACATTGACCCTGCGGCCATGACCGGCGCAACGCCGGATGGTTCGGCTTATGCCGCCTATGTGGACGGGTTGAAATCAGCCTATGCCAAACGGCTTGCGGAAATGGGCCATGACGGGGAATCCCCCGAAGCGCCGGGGTGTACCACGCATTTCTCGGTGGTGGACCGCCACGGCAATATGGTGGCCCAGACCCAGACCCTGCTGTCGATCTTTGGCAGCCGCGTTGTGTCGCCATCGACCGGTTTCCTGATGAACAACGGGATCATGTGGTTTGACCCGACACAGGGTAAGCCGAATTCTCTGGCGGCGGGCAAGCCCTGCCTGATGAACGTTTGCCCCGTGATTGGGGAAACCGGCGATGGTGCACGCTTTGCCTTTGGCGCATCGGGCGGTCGCAAGATCGTAGGCGCGGTTTCCCAGCTCTCGTCCTTTGTCAGCGATTACGGCATGTCCCTGTCGGACGCCTTCCACCACCCGCGCATTGATGTCTCGGGCGGCGATACCGTCGTGATCGACGATGCCTTGCCAGCGCAGGTTCAGGCTGGACTGGCCGAAAAACACCCCATTCACGCCACCCGCCGCACTGTCTTTCCCTACGCTTTTGCCTGCACCGCCGGTGTTATGCGGCGTGACGGGAAAAACGCAGGCTGTACCGAAATCATGTCGCCATGGGGCGATGCAATATCCGAGGATCAAATATGAGCCGCGACGCAACTATAGAGCGTATTTCCAACTATTTTGATGATGGCACCTTCCAGTCAGAACTGGCTGATTTGGTCTCTCATGAAACCGAGAGCCAGAATCCGGAGCAAAAGGAAAAGCTGGGGGTTTATCTGGAGCAGGCCATCCGGCCCCGTCTGGAAGCCGCCGGTTTCACTTGCGAAATCTTCCCGAACCCTAACCCTGACGGTGGCCCGTTGCTGATTGGCGAACGGATCGAAGACCCTGCCCTGACCACGGTTCTGACCTATGGCCACGGCGATGTGATCCGCGCCCAGACCGAACAGTGGCGCGAGGGACTGCACCCGTTCAAACTGGTTGAAGAGGGCGAGCGTCTTTACGGGCGCGGCACCGCTGATAACAAGGGGCAGCATCTGATCAACATCGCAGCCCTTGAGGCTGTTATCGCAGAGCGGGGGTCGCTCGGGTTTAACGCCAAAATCATTCTGGAAATGAGCGAGGAAACCGGCTCTGCCGGTCTGCGCGAATTTTTCGAAACACAGAAGGAGCGCCTGTCCGCTGATGTTCTGATCGCATCCGACGGCCCCCGCCTGCAACCGGACCGGCCGACCATGTTCATGGGATCACGTGGCGGTATCGGTTTTGACCTGACCCTTGATCTGCGCGAAGGAGCGCATCACTCGGGCAACTGGGGCGGATTGCTTGCGGATCCGGCGATGATCCTGTCCCATGCGCTGGCGACAATTTGTGACCGTCGCGGCCAGATCCAGATCCCGGAATGGCGCCCCACCAGCCTGACGGATGATATTCGCGCCGCCCTGAAAGATCTTCCCGTGTCTGAAGGTGATGGGCCGGAAGTGAACGCGGATTGGGGCGAGGAGAGCCTTACCCCAGCGGAACGGGTTTACGGCTGGAACAGTTTCGCTGTGCTGGCCATGACGTCCGGCGTGCCCGAAGCGCCGGTAAATGCCATTTCCGCCTCTGCGCGGGCCACGTGTCAACTGCGCTATGTTGTGGGGACGGAAACGGACGACATCCTGCCCGCCCTGCGACGCCATTTGGACGCAAACGGGTTTGAGGATGTAAAAATCACCCCGCAGGATCGGGGTTTCTTTGCAGCAACCCGTCTGGATCCGAACCACCCGTGGGTCACTTATGTGAAGGACAGTCTAACCCGCACCGCAGGGCAGGAACCCCATGTATTGCCCAATCTTGCAGGCTCCCTACCCAATGACAGCTTCAGCGATGTGCTGGAACTGCCAACGGTCTGGGTGCCGCACAGCTATCGCGGATGTTCCCAGCATGCACCGGACGAACATGTGCTAAAACCCGTCTGCCGCGATGCGTTGCAAGTGATGGCAGGTCTGTTCTGGGACATCGGTGCGGACAAGGATGCCGTGCCTGCCAAAGCCGGATAAGGCCTTTTGCCAGAAGTGCTAGAAAAAGACCGCCAGCGTGCGGTCTTTTTTCGTTTCATAGGCACGAACTACAGCGGAACATGCTCTATCTAAATTATATATAATTATTGAAATAAATCGCCAGAATATATACAAACGGTTTCATAACCCCTTCGGAGCCTGATATGACCCAGCAAACCTATACCCGTGATGCCATTGAAAAGATGGATGCCAATGACCCGGTTTCCTATCTGCGGGACCGTTTTGATCTGCCGGACGGTGTAATTTATCTCGATGGTAACTCCCTTGGCGCGCTGCCAAAAGGCATTGATGCGCGATTGCATAAAGCAGTGACAGAGGAATGGGGCAAAGGCCTGATCCGCAGCTGGAATGACGCAGGCTGGTATCCCGCGCCACAACGAACCGGCGCTGCAATTGCACGGTTGATCGGTGCAGGTGCGGATGAGGTCGTCGTGTGCGATTCCACTTCCGTAAACCTTTACAAAGTGCTCGTCGGGGCGCTGCGAATGCGCAAGGATCGCAAGGTTATCATATCTGAGCAAGGCAATTTCCCGACGGATGTCTATATCAACGCCGAAGTCGCGGAAATGATGGGATACGAGCTGCGCTGCGTCGCACCCGAGGCGGTAGAACAGGCCATTGCCGAAGCTGGTGAAACGCTGGCCGCCGTGCAACTGACCCATGTGCACTATAAGTCGGGCCGCATCTACGACATGAAGGGCATAACCGCACAGGCCCAAGCCCTTGGCGGACTGGTCATCTGGGATCTGGCCCATTCGGCCGGTGCCCTACCGGTGGATCTGAACGGCTGCAACGTGGATTTCGCTGTGGGCTGCGGGTATAAGTATCTTAACGGTGGACCGGGTGCGCCCGCATTCCTGTTTGTCGCCTCCCGCCACCTGCCCGACATGCACCAGCCGCTCGCCGGCTGGCATGGGCATGCACAGCCTTTCGCCTTCACCCAAAGCTATGAACCCCATGCAAAGATTGACAAAATGCTGACCGGCACGGCCTCCCAGCTTGGTCTGATCGCGCTGGAAGAAGCACTTGGCGTTTTTGCGGATGTGGACATGACGGACCTTCGCAAGAAGAACCAGCAGCTTGGCGATCTGTTCATCGCTTTGGTGGAACAGGAACTGTCTGGTATGGGTTTCGAACTCGCCAGCCCGCGCGAGGCCGAAGCGCGGGGCAGTCAGGTATCGCTGACCCACGAGGAGGGATATCCGATCATGCAGGCGCTGATCGCGCGGGGTGTGATCGGGGATTTCCGTGCGCCGGATATTCTGCGGTTCGGGTTTGCCGCACCTTATGTAACCTTTCAGGATATTTGGGATTCAGTCAGTCACCTGCGGGAAATCATGGAAACCGGTGAATGGGATCAGACCAAATTCAAAACCCGTCAGGCCGTCACCTGACCGCTTCGCCCAAGGCAGTGGTAAACACCTGTCGTGTAAGTTGAATATGCGCGCCGAGCAATTGTTCGGCGCGTTTTTTGTCACGATCGATGACCGCTTCCATGATAGCCGTGTGGCCTTCCAGCGACAAAGCCTCTGCAAGACTGGCAAGGATCGCTTCGCGCTCCGCGCCGCCGCTTTCTGCGGCACGAATGGCCGGACTGATGGCAAGGTATTTGCGGTGCCGCAGCAGTTGGGCATTTACGTGATCGTAAAAGTAATGCAGCGTTTTGGACGGGCACGCCGCAAGCAGGGCACGATGAAACCGGTCGTGGAGCGACTCCCAGGCGTCAAAATCAGACTCTGTCAGATGGCCTGCATCCACCTTGAAGCGCCCCAAACGGAAATGGGCCGTAACAATCGCTTCTTCCCAAGCCTCGTCGCCCTGTTCCATCGCTTCGCGCAACATGGCCAGTTCAACCGTCTGGCGCGCATTGGTCAGGTCGTGCAACTCTGCCTCTGACACGGGCGCTACGACAAAACCGCGGTTTTCCCGCGAATGGACCAGTTGTTCGGATTCGAGCCGCGCCAAGGCCTCTCGCATCGGGGTCCAACCGAACCCGTATTGCGCACATAGCTTCTTCAGGTTCAGCGGCGCGTCAGGTGCAAGACGGGTAAACAGAATATCCTGCTTCAACGCCTGATAGGCATCTTCTGTTTTGGACACGATCGGCGGCTCCTGCTCGATGGCCGCAATATATCACACGGCGCATTCCGGCCGAGTATATATAACAGACCCGACAGGACAATCGGAAGTTTACCGCAGTGCGTTAGGTGAAGTCGATGATCTGGCGGATTTCGGTTCCTGCATGCAGGCGATCAAAACCGGCGTTAATGTCCTCAAGCTTCAGACGGTCAGTCATCAGCTTCTCAATCGGAAGCTTGCCGCATTTATGCAGGCCGAGGAATTTGGGGATATCCCGCGATGGCACACCGGAGCCTAGATAACTGCCCTTCAATGTCCGTTCTTCGGCTGTGAACGTTACCGCAGGCAAGTCCAGACGCGCAGCAGGGTTAGGCAGACCACCGGTCACAGTGGTCCCCCCCCGTCTTGTGATGCCGAAACTGAATTCCAGAGCGCGCGCGCTGCCGGTGAAATCAAGCGCGGATTCCACGCCGCCGTTTGTTGTGTCGCGGATCTGTTCCAGCGCGTCCTCATCATCCGCATTTACTGTGTGCGTCGCCCCTAGCTCTGCCGCGAGTTTCAGTTTCTCGGGGATGCGGTCGACAGCGACAATCGTTTGCGCCCCGGTAGCAACGGCCCCCATAACAGCCGCCAGCCCGACACCGCCCAGACCGACAATAGCTGTTGTTCCCGCCGGATGGACTGCGCCGGTATTGAAGACCGCGCCGGTTCCCGTCAACACGGCACAGCCGATCAGGGCGGCAATGTGAAGGGGCGTTTCCTTGTCCACTTTCACCAGAGAATGACGCGACACGGTGGCGTATTCCGCAAAACAGGACACACCCAGATGATGCAGCACCGGCTCACCATTGCGGCTGAGACGGGTGCCACCGCCAAGAAGCACCCCCTGCCCGTTCGCTGCAGCACCGGGTTCGCAAAGTGCGGGACGGCCGCTCTGACACGGGGCGCAATGGCCGCAACTGGGCACAAAGACACAGACCACATGATCGCCCACTTCCAGATCTGTCACCCCAGCGCCAAGTTCCTCGACAACACCGGACGCTTCATGCCCCAGCACCATCGGCACGGGGCGGGGCCGGTCACCGTTAATTGTGGAAAGATCGGAATGGCACAGCCCTGCCGCAACAATCCGCACAAGAACCTCGCCATATTGCGGGCCTTCAAGATCTACTTCCTGCACCACCAGCGGGCGGGTTTGCTCGTAGGGCATGGCCCGTCCAACTTCTTCCAGAACGGCGGCTTTGATCTTCATGGTCGTCTCTTTCTGTTATGGCATTGGTTCTGGTCAAAGTTCTAGCCTCTCCGCCGCGTCGGAGACAAGCACCACAAAACACGCCGCAGCGTTCCGAAGCTCCGGTTACTTCGCCAGCAGGCCAGGGTAGCTGCCTGATCCGGCGCAGGATTGTTGACAATCTTACAATATGGCTCCAACGTGGCCTGAAATTCATAACCAAAAAGAACCCCTGAATGACCGTTTCAAAACCTGCCAGCCACACCACCCATGACGCGGATGAAGACGCCCGCAACGAGAACATCAAAATTTACATCAACGGCGAATTGTTCCATCGCGACGAAGCCAAGGTATCTGTCTATGACAGCGGCTTCATGCTGGGGGATGGTATGTGGGAAGGCATGCGCCTTTATGACGGGGTATGGGCGTTTTTTGATGAACACATGGACCGGTTTTTCGGCTCTTGCAAAGCGGTCTCGCTGGATGTGGGGATGGACCGTGCGGGTATTCTGGAGGCACTGACCAAAACCGCTGCCGCCAATGATATGACCACCGATGTGCATTGCCGGTTGATGCTGACACGGGGCACCAAGGTAAAACCGTTCCAGCATCCCTCGCTCAGCCGTTCCGGTCCGACGCTGGTGATCATCATGGAGCATTCCAAACCGGTGGACAGCCTGCACAGTGCCGGTATCCGTCTGGCCTCTGTCCCGCAGGTGCGCGGGTTGCCCAACAGTCAGGATGCCAAGTTCAACAGCCATTCCAAGCTGAACTGTGTTATCGCCTGCCTGCAGGCAGAACAGGCCGGTGCGGATGAAGGGCTGATGCTGGATCCGCACGGATTTGTTAACACCACCAACGCCTGCAACTTTTTCATCGTGCGTAAGGGGGAGGTTTGGACCTCGACCGGCGATTATTGCATGAACGGTGTGACCCGCCAGAAGGTGATTGATCTGTGCCGCGCCAATGACATTCCCATCTTTGAAAAGAACTTTTCGCTTTATGAGGCCTATAGCGCGGATGAGGCATTCCTGACCGGAACCTTCGGGGCGCAAACCCCTGTGGCAGAGATTGACGGCAAGATCATCGGCAGCGGAGAACGCCCCGTTATGGCCCGCATCCAGCGCCTGTACAAAGACTTGATCCGCCAGAACATCGCAGAACAAAAAGCATGAGCCAACTCGCCGCGCTCAAGCCACTGGAAGACACCACAATCCGCGGGCGCACGGTAGAACAGTTGCGCCGCCTTGTTGTGACAGGCGAACTGGCGGCGGGGACGCGGTTGACGGAAACCGAACTGGCTGGCGCCCTTGGGATCAGCCGTGGCCCCCTGCGCGAGGCGATCCGCGAGTTGGTGGACATCGGCCTGTTGGTCTCCAAACCCTACAAGGGGCTGTTTGTGCGCGAAATCACCCGAAAGGATCTGGAGGAGATCTATTCCCTGCGCACCGCACTGGAACAATTCGCCTTCGAACAGGCTTGGGACAAACGCACCCCAAAGGCAATAAAGGAACTGGAAAACCGCCACGCAAGCCTGATTTCCGCTATCGACGCACCCGAAGATCCCTTGGCTGCGATCGAACAGGAACTACATTTGCACAGCTGGTGCTATGAACTCTCTGTTCACGCCCTGTTGCTGCAAAGCTGGAACCGCCTGAAACCGAACCTGCAATTCTACTTCGCCATGCACCAGCAGGCCCACGAACGAAAGGGGCCAGCACGCGGATCCCATGACGAATACATCCGGCTTGCCTGCGGTTCCGACAAAGGCGCGATGCTGGCCCATCTGAAGGATCACATGCGGCAGGGACTAGAAACCACAATCGGCTTTATTGATCCGGCCTGATCGGGTGCGAAAGTTTCTGGCGCGCGGCTTCGATCATGAAATCAATAAAGCTGCGCACCTTCGGGTCCTGCAAACGCCGGTGGGGATAAAGACATCCCATAACCGATGCGACAGGGGGCGTGTCTGGCAAGATCTCTACCAGACGCCCCGCCTTCAGGTCATCCGCAACATCATAGCGCGGCTTGTTCACGATCCCGCGCCCGTCCAGCGCCCATCGGGTCAGAACATCCCCGTCGTCGCTGTCATATTTCCCTGCGACTTCGCATTTTTGCGCGCCGCCCGCTGTGCCCAGCGTCCAGAAATACTCTGGCGAGCGGGGATAGCGCAGCAACAGACAGTTGTGTTTGCCATCTGTCAAATCCTGTGGCCTTTGCGGTGTCCCGTGTTTTTCCAGATAAGACGGCGCCGCGCAGAGCACACGGGGGCAGTCCATAATCTTGCGCAGTTTCAGCGTTGAATCCGGCGGTGTGCCCACGAAAAAGGCCACATCCAGCCCGTCCTCCAGAATGTCCACCTTCCGGTCGGACAACCGCAGGCGCACCGAGATTTCGGGATACCGGTCCACAAAATCCGGCACCAGAGGCCCGACGATCCGTTTACCCATTCCAAGGGGCGCGGTCACATGAATGGTCCCGCGCGGGTTTCCGGCAAACCCCGCAATCACCGCTTCGGCATTTTCAAGGTTTTCAATCACCAGTCGGGCGTGATCGTAAAAGCTGATCCCCGCGTCTGTGGGGGAAAGCTTACGGGTCGTCCGGTTGAACAGGCGCACCGAAAGGCGCTTTTCCAGCTCCTTGATCCGGTTGCTTGCCACCGCAGGGGTCAGTCGCAAATCCCGACCGCCCGCGGTGATGCTGCCAAGCTCTACCACACGCACAAAAACCCGAAGGCTCTCCAGATAGGGCATCGCGTTAACCTCTTTATTGGTCAGAATACCCTGCAGTGTCGGAGCTTATCCGGAGATTATCAACATATCTTTGAAAAACCTCCCGCGGAGTCTCATCTTCCCAAGTGGGCACAAAGGCGTTTTTCAGGTTTCGGGCAGGCAAACCGCCCACCCGAAACCCTGCGTCTGCGGTCTAAGCTGTTCGCAATCGCGCCACCCCGTGAAGACAGAATTCGATGGCAATAAAGACAAGCATCGACAGCCCCACCAGCGGGAAAAACACGCCTGACAGAACTGCGATGATCCAGATCGCGGGGGGCACCCGCAGGTCTGCGGGATATGTCGGCGCGGCCAGTTTGCCCGCCGGACGCCGCCGCCACCACATAACCGCCGCCGAGACAGCCATCAGAACCATTGCTGCACAGGCAAGGAGCAACACAATCTGGTTGGCGGTTCCGAAGGCCTGCCCCATATGGATACTGACCCCCCATTCAGCCAGAAAACCGAGCGTGCCAAGGTCCGAAAGCCCCATATCAAACAGAACTTCGCCGGTGTACTGATCCAGATGCACCACCCGTTCCTGAGTGATATCATCAGGATAAACCGAAGCCGTGAAAACGCCGGTCGGACCGGAGGGCATATTCAGCGTATAGCCTGCCGCAACCCCGAGTTCTTCGACCTTCGCCACGACCTGATCCAGCCCTGCCGGTATTCCCTTTGATGCGGTCGATAGAGGCAGGGGCTGATGCTCCAGTATCCAGGGCGTGCGGTCCAGAACCTCCCCCGTAGGCACGTTGGATACAGGATAGGAGGACCAGTAACCGTCAGGCATCCCCAGCCCCACCTTGTACGACAATTCATAAAACTGTTTGCCCCAGACGCCGGACCACGGCAGGCCGGTCAGCGACAGGAACAGGATAAAACCTGCGGTGTAAAAGCCGGTTACCGCATGGACATCCCGCCACCACGGCCGACCCTTCCTTGCCTTAACTGTCAAAACACCGGCCCTGCGGTTGCGCGGCCACCACAGATACAACCCGGTTCCAACCAACAGCACCAGCCAACCGGCAACCCCTTCGATAATCCGGTTTCCAATCCAGCCAATGTATTCAAGCGAGTGTAACTTGCGGACAACCCACATTGCCGGACTACCTGATGCTCCGCTGTCCCACTGGCTGCCCAGAACCTCGGCGGTGTAGGGGTTCACAAAAACTGTGTTTTTCAGTCCGTCTTCTCCGGAAACCCGAACCTGCGCCGCCTTATCCGGCGCGGCAGGGGGAAAATAGGCTTTCAGCGTGCCACCATCATAGGCCAGCGCATTCGCAACGATCAGAGAGGGCGGTTCGTAGGTCGTGTCCTGTGGCTCTACGATCCTCAAAGAGCGATAGGCCGTGTTATTGATCTCATCCTTGAACAGATAGATGCCACCAGTAACGGCAAGAAGGATAAGGAAAGGCAGTACCAGCAATCCGGCATAGAAATGCCAGCGCCATACAGCCCGATAGAGCCCGTTGGAGGGGAGGAGGTTTTCAGTCGTTTTTTTCATTTTAGGGAACCATTAAACAGACCGCCTGCAAGCCAGCGGCCATTCGTGCAGCGGTCAACTGGCCATTGAAGGCCGGAAAATTCGCGCAACTCTGCTGTGCGGCGGATAACAGTATCCGCCGCCTCGGGCCTTTTTGCGCGAACGGGGTTAAGTCAGTTTCAGCACCAAACGGGTCGGTTTATCAGCCCCGCTGCATCCGTTTGATCTTGGCAATCGCGCGGTCGAACGCTTCTTGATAACCGACCGGCTCGAAGAAGCGGCCGTTCGCGTCAAACAGCAGCACGTTGGAGGAATGATCCATCGTATAGCCGTCATCCTGCGGAACCTTGCGGGCGTAGATTTTGAAGGCTTTCACAGCTTTTGCAATCTCTTCGGGGCTACCGGACACGCCAACCGCATCCGGCACCCATTCCACATAGTCCTTGAGACTTTCCACCGTATCCCGCTCAGGATCGACCGTGATAAAGAACACACGGATCTGATTGTCGGGGCCAAGTTCTTCCTGCCATGTCGCAATATCCCCGAGACTTGTCGGGCAGACATCAGGACAATGTGTAAAGCCGAAGAACACAGCCGAAGGCCGCCCCTTCAAACTGTCTTGGGTGAAGGGCTCGCCACGGGTGGTGACAAGTTCGTAATCCCCCGGCCCGATCACATCCGCCATCGCATTCTGATAGGTCGGCTGGGCAAAACGCGCCCAGACAAACAGACCAAGTGCAATCATTGCAATGACCCAAAGGCCAAGAATGGCGAAGTGTTTACGTTGAAAAGTCATCCTGTCTGCTCCGCTCTAATGTCCGTCGTGGCTTGAATGATTGTCCGACCCACGGGCGTTTGGCGCCTTGATAGCAAGCGGGACAACCACCGCGCCAGCGGTTTCAAAGGTCAGGGTTACGGGCAGGACCTCGCCCTTGACCAGTGGCTGTGTCAGCTCCATGAACATCAGGTGATACCCGCCCGGTTTCAGCACAACAGTTTCGCCCGCCGCTATCACAAGGCCATCCTCCAGCTTGCGCATCTTCATCACGGAATCATCCATCGACATTTCGTGAATTTCCCCGCGCGGGGACACGTCGGTTGCCACAGACAGAAGCCTGTCATCGGCTTCGCCCGTGTTGGTGACAGTAAAGAAGCCGCCGCCAACCGGCTGGTTGGGCAGGGTTGCGCGGGCAAAACCACCTTTGATTTCAAGGGCGCCCACAGTCACGGTTCGGGCCGCTTCGTGGTTATGATCGTGACCGTCTTTGTGGCCTGCATCACCGTGGTCGCTGTCATGTCCGCTTCCGTGACCCGATGAATGCCCGCTATGGCTTTGGTGGCTTTCACCAGCGACCACAACCAGACCGGGTGCGGGATTTGGCACGTCATGGGAACCGGACGTATCCGTCCAGTCCACTGATCCGTCTGCACAGTCCTGAACCGCCTTGAAATAGAGCACACTGCCCGCTTCGACTTCGGGACCGACCACACCACGCAGGATGAACTCGTCGTACCAGCCGTCCTCAAGGTGGCCGTCGCGCCATTGTACGGATCGCAAACCCTCTGTCATGACGGTGCCATGATTGTTGTAGGGCTGCGCATAAGCGCCGGTTTCGGTTTTCAGACTCCAGCCAGCTTTTGGCATCGGTTTGGCCGCATAGAACCCGTCGGGCAGAGCCACCCGCACAGTATGGGTTGCTTGTCCGTCGCAACCGTGGGGCACCCGCAGGGTGATTTTCGTCGTCTTGCCGGCTATTGCCTGGGATTGCTCCAGTGTTGCATGGGCCAGAGCAGAACTGCCCAAACCGGCCAGAACGCCGGCCATCAGAATAGTTTTATACACGTTAATTCTCCGTAACACAGCGCCCGTGGCCGCACCACAATCTGCGCTTGTTTTGTTGCAGGCGCTCTACGGCCCGCGTTTTCAGTCTGGATTGCCTTTTGTCAGGCGGTCTCAGACCAGCACCGGAGGAGCGCGGGTAGTGTAATGGGGGGAAGGTGCCTCTGCGTGACGGGTCAACCCTGCAAGCGCCCGCCATCCGTCAAAGGGCGTCAGCACCGTGACAGTCTCAACCGGACGGATCAGGGGGGCTTTGGACACGGTCAGACAGAAGGGACATTCATGGCTGTGACCGGTCGTGCCGTCTTCACAAAAATCCGAAGCTGACAAACCGAACACCAAGGCGGTTTCCAGCTTGTCCACCTCGCCCCGTTCCGGCGCCATCA
>JAAEZA010000043.1 GCA_018223125.1 Paracoccaceae bacterium
GCGGTGTGGTGCCCGAAAAGAAAGAGAACCTTCCGGTGGAACTGCCCAAGGATGCGACGTTTGACCGTCCGGGCAATCCGCTGAACTGGCACCCCACGTGGCGCGATGTACCCTGTCCAGAATGTGGTGCGCCGGCACAGCGGGAAACCGACACGATGGATACTTTCGTGGATTCCAGCTGGTATTTTGCCCGCTTCACAGCCCCCCGTGCCGATACCCCGACCGTGGATGCGGATCTGTCCTACTGGATGAATGTGGACCAGTATATCGGCGGGGTGGAACACGCGATTCTGCATCTGCTTTACGCGCGTTTCTTTGCACGGGCGATGAACCTGACCGGCCATATGCCCGACAGTGCGACCGAACCGTTTAACGCTTTGTTTACACAAGGCATGGTCTGCCATGAAACCTACAAAGACCCTGACGGCAAATGGTTGAATCCGGATGAAATCAAACCGGTCAAGGGCGGTTATGAAACACTGGACGGGCGTCCCGTAACGGTCGGGCCATCTATCAAGATGTCCAAATCCAAAAAGAACGTGGTCGATCCGGAAGACATTATTGATCAATACGGTGCGGATACCGCCCGTTGGTTCGTCATGTCCGACAGCCCGCCCGAACGGGATGTGGAATGGACAGCCTCCGGTGCAGAAGCCGCCTGGAAGCACCTGCAACGGGTCTGGCGTCTTGCCGATGAGCTTGAGTCCGCAAGCGGCGAAGGGTCCGATGCGGATAACCTTGCACTGGAAAAAGCCTGCCACCGTGCCATTGACGAAGTGACCAAGGGGATTGAAGGTTTTGCCTTCAACAAATCCGTGGCCAAACTTTACGAACTGACCAATGCGCTGGCAAAATCCAAAGCGGACAGGGCTACGCGCATCCGTGTTCTGAAAATTATGGCGCAGTTGATGCAGCCGATGACCCCCCATCTGGCCGAGGAACTCTGGGCGCATCTGGGTGGCGAAGGTCTGGTGGCTCAGGCGGACTGGCCCAAGGCCGATCCTGCAATGCTTGTGGATGACGAAGTCACACTGCCGATCCAGATCAACGGCAAGCGGCGCGATGAAATCACCGTGCCGAAATCCATGCCTAAAGAAGAGGTTGAAAAACAGGTTCTGGCCAACGAGACTGTGATCAAGATGCTGGACGGCGCTACGCCGAAAAAGCTGATCGTGGTTCCGGGGCGGATTGTGAATGTTGTTGTATAACAGACGAAACTTTCTGGCGCTCGCCCTGTCGGGCGGCGTCGCGGCCTGCGGGTTCGAGCCTGTTTACAAAGAGGGCACAACCGCAGCCAGCCTGCGCGGGCAGATTGCGATTGATCTGGTCAAGGGGCGCAACGGGTTTGAACTGCGCCAGCAGCTTGAGGACCGTTTGGGCTATGCCGGTGACAGCGCACCCTATGTCCTGAATTTTTCCCTGAAGCTGAGCGAAAGCGCCCTTGCCGTGACCGAAGACGAAGGCACGACCCGCACCAGTCTGACCGGCACGGCGAAGTTCACTGTAAGGGATCGCACGACACAACAGGTGGTGTTCGAGGATAGCGTGAAGAACGTCACCTCCTACGGCTCTACGTCGGAAACCTATCCGTCCAGTGTGGCGGAGCGGGATGCCAATACCCGCCTTGTCAAAGCGCTCGCCAACCAGATCGCGCAGCGTATTGCGATTACGTCAAACGGCTGGGCGGGATGAAACTGTCCGGTGCGCAGGCGTCAGCCTTTATCGCCAAACCCGAAGGCCCCCGCGCCGGTATTCTGCTTTACGGCATGGATGCCATGCGGGTGTCGCTGAAACGGCAGCAATTGATCAAGGCGCTTGTGGGGCCGAAGGCGGAAGAAGAAATGCGGCTGGAGCGGATCAACGGGGCTGATCTGCGCAAGGAACCGGCCCGTGTTCTGGACAGCATGAAGGCGCAGGGCTTTTTTCCCGGTCCCCGTGTGGTGTTTGTCGAAGGCGCGACCGACGGGCTGACAGATGTGCTGGCCACCGCCCTGAAGGAATGGACCAGAGAAGACGCAACCCTTGTGGCGACGGCAGGCAGCCTGAATGCCCGTTCCAAACTGCGCAAGGCGTTCGAGGGCGATCAGAGATCGCTGGCGATCGGGATCTACGATGACCCGCCGGGGCGTGCGGATATTGAAAGGATGGCGAAAGAGGCCAATCTTTCGCACCTCTCCCAGTCTTCGATGGATGATCTGCTGACGCTGGCCCGCACGCTTGATCCGGGGGAAATGGCGCAGACGATTGAAAAGCTGGGCCTTTACAAATTCGGCGATGACACACCGGTTACAGGCGAAGATATTGATGCCTGTATGCCTGCGACGGCGGATGCAAATCTGGATGATGCGGTGCACGCTGCCGCCGAAGGGCGCAGTGCGGATGTCGTCCCCACGCTTAAACGGCTGGCAGGGCAGGGCGTCAACCCGACAGCCCTGTGCATCGCTGCCACCCGCCATTTCCGAACACTGCACGCCGCAGCGACCCACCCTCAAGGCCCCGATACGGCCCTGTCCCGTGCCCGCCCGCCCGTGTTCGGGCCGCGCAAGGACCGGCTGGTGCGACAGGCCCAGCGGCTTGGCGCGGCGCGGCTGGAAAAGGCGCTCGACGATCTGATGAACACGGATCTGACGCTGCGTTCCGCACGAAAGCCGCCTGAAATGGCACTGGTCGAAAGGGCCTTTATTCGCATATCAATGTTAAGACGGTCTTAGGGAGAGAGCAGATGTACACATTGGTCGGGTCACCGAAAACGCGGGCCTTCCGCGTGCTTTGGGCTTTGGAGGAGCTGGGGCTGGAATACGATCTGGTGCCGGATAACCCACGCGGGGAAACAGCCTCGACTCTGAACCCGACGGGCAAGATTCCCAGCCTGAAAGTGGGCGAGGCCACAATTATCGATTCTGTGGCGATCCTGCAGTATCTTGCGGACAAACACGGCGCGCTAACCTATGCGGCAGGCACGCTGGAACGGGCCGCGCAGGACAGTTTCACCCAGTTTATCTGTGATGAAATTGACGGGGCGCTCTGGACAGCGGCGCGCAACAAATTCGTCAACCCCGAAGAAAAGCGCGTACCAGCGATCAAGGACATCCTGATCTGGGAGATGGAACGCTCTCTCAAGGCGCTGGAACAGCGTCTGGGGGACAATGAATTCCTGATGGGGGACAAGTTCACGGTGCCCGATATCCTGTTGACCCATTGCGCAGGCTGGATGCGCGGCACGGGGTTCCCGCTGGAAAGTGACACGCTGCGGGCCTATGTGCGGCGCAACATCAATCGGGATGCCTACAAAAAGGCCGATGCGATCCGCAATCCTGCCTAGAAAACTATGGTTCTTGTGATCTGGCTGCACGGGCTGCTGCCAGACCTGCGGCACGACCCGTGGCAAGGCAGGCGGTGATGAGATAGCCGCCTGTTGGTGCTTCCCAGTCCAGCATTTCACCCGCGCAATAAACGCCCTTGGCACAGGTGAGCTCGAAATCGTCCGAGACTGAGTCCCAGCAAAGCCCTCCGGCCACCGAAATTGCCTGATCCAGTGGCGCGGTGCCTGTGTAGGGAATTGTTAAGGCTTTCAGGGTAGACCCGAGCGTATCGCGGGGTGTCTGGCGGGCGCATTCCAGAAACAACGCGGTTTTCGCCGGGTCCAGTCGCAGGGTCTTGCGCAGGATGTTGGTCAGGGAAGTCTTTGCCCCCGCCTTGTCGATCCGTTCCTGTAACTGCTGTGCCGTGCGGTCGGGAAACAGGTCAATCCGCAATTCTGCACCTGCGCGAAAGGCGGCGGAGAACTGGTAGATCAGCGATCCTTCCAACCCTGCGCGGGATATTACGGCCTCTCCCTCGGCGGTTTTGCCACCGCTGCTCAGGGCGATAGATTTCAGCGGGCTGCCGAAAACATCGGCCATATGGGCGGACCAACCGACGGTAATGCCCATGTTGGACGGGGCAAATGCGCTTAGTTTTGCGCCTTTTTCTGCCAGCAGTGCGGTCCACGCCCCGTCAGAGCCGAGCCGCGTCCAACTTGCCCCGCCAAGTGCAAGAACGGTAACCTTCGGGCGAACGGTTTGAACCCCCTCTGGCGTGTCGAATCGAAAACAAGCCCCCTCCCATCCGGTCCAGCGCCAGCGCGTTTTCAGGGTGACGTCCTTTTGATTCAGCCGCGACAGCCAGTTGCGCAGCAGCGGAGAGGCTTTCATGACTTTCGGAAACACCCGACCGGATGATCCGGTAAAGACGCTTTGCCCCAAATCTTCAGCCCAGCGTTTGACCTGTTGCGGATCGAACTCCGACAGTGCCGTGCCCAAAGGTCCAGCCGCTGAACCAAAAGCCGCCAGAAACGGGGCTTCGGCTTCGTCTTTGGTCAGGTTCAGGCCGGATTTCCCCGCCATCAGAAACTTGCGCCCGACAGAGGGTTTCGCCTCTGTCAGCAACACTGATAGCCCCGCTTCTGCTAGCATTTCTGCTGCCATCAGCCCCGCAGGACCGGCGCCGATCACCAGCGCATCGGGTGTTTGATCTGCCGTCATTGCCAGCCTTAAACCGCTTCCGTTTCCGTGCCCTGCGGGCGGCCGGTGATCCGCGCAATGGCTGCGGGGTCATCTTCATAAGCGGCCTTGTAGCAATCCTGCAATTCTGCGGCATCCGGATCATCGAACAGCCGGTTTATGGCGGCGATGCTTTGGGGCTTTGCTGCGGCGGCATCGCCGGTCAGGCTTGCAAGCAGGCTGTCAAACTCTGCCAGTGGCAGCACCCGCTCCACCAGTCCGATTTGCAGGGCTTCCGCCGCGTCGAGCTTTTGTCCGCCCATCAGGATCAGTTTGGCACGGGCCGTGCCGATCAATGCGGCCAGTCGTTTCACGTCGTCGGGTTGGGGCAGAAAGCCCCGTTTGAGGACCGGATAGAAAAACCTTGCGTCCGGCGTGGTAATCCGCAGGTCGCAAGCCAGGGCCAGCGCGAAACCGCCCCCCGCCAGCGTGCCGTTCAGCGCGGCGATGGTCAGGCAGGGCAGGGCGGCAATCGCACCGGAGGCGTCAGACCAGAGGGGGCTTCGGGTGAAGGCATACATATCCTCGCCACCGCCCACATCGGCACCGGCGCAAAACACACGTTCACCCGCCCCTGTCAGGACGAAACTGCGCAATTCGGGATCGGCTTGCGCCTTTCGCGCCGCCGCAGCCACGTCGCGCAGCATATCGGGGGACAGGGCGTTGGCCTTGTCGGGCCGGTTCAGCGTGACGCGCCACTGCCCGTTCTGGTTCTCTACGTCGATCAAATCAGCCCCACCCGTTTACGGATGTTTTCATCCCGCAGGGAGACCACGGCGCCGCGGTAATCATCGCTGTCGCTTGTGGACATCCAGACCAGCGTATCGGCCACCCATTCCGGCGGGATGTGATCCTCCCAGTCAAGCTGGCTGACAGGATTAACGCCGGATTTCTTGATTACCCGCTGCATTTCCGTCGCCACGGTTCCGGGAGACAGGACCAGTGCGCGAATGTTGTTTGCGCTTTCTTCTTCGTGAAGGCAGGCGTTCAGGTGGTGGGCTGCTGCTTTGGAACTGCAATAGTGGGACCAGCCTTCAAGCGCGCCGGTGGCAGCGCCCGAACCGATGGTGATTATGCTGCCGCCACCTGCGGGTTTCATCACCGGAAGGGCGGCGCGGATGCCGTAAAACACGCCTTTGACGTTAACGTCGATGATGGTGTCCCATGCCGCAACAGTTGCGTTTTCCAGCCGTTCCACAGGGTCCAGCGCACCGGCATTGTTGATCAGGATGTCGAGCCCGCCGAACGCTGAACTGGCACGGTCTACGGCAGCCTGAACCTGTTCAAAATCCGCCACATCGGTTTTCTGCGCAATCGCGGTGCCGCCGTTTTTTGTGATCTCGGCGGCGATTTCTTCGATTTCTCCGCCGGAGCGGGCGCAAAGCATCACCTTCGCGCCCAGTTCGGCAAATTTGCGCGCCGCCGCCGCGCCAATGCCGCGGCTGGCCCCCGTGATCATCACAGATTTGTTCTTCACATCCGTCACTGTTTTAGTCCTCTTTGAAAATATAGCCTTTGCCCGCCCGTTCGAGCCTGCCGATATTCGGGCGCAACATATGCCCGCCCGACAGTTTCATCCCGTCTGTTGTCACCATATCCAGCGTGCGCTTTCTTGTGGCGCGGGCCTGATCCATATCGATGTCAAAGGCGATGCCGATTTCGGGATCGGCAAATTGCAACACCTGTGCATGGGCGATATCGCCCACATGGGCGAAACTGTCAGATCCGCTGTCCGCGCGAAACCCCATATGGCCGGGTGTATGGCCGGGCAGGTTCAGCGCCGTCACGTCCCGAACCAGCGTATCACCGTCCTTGATCTGTTCTGTGCGGGGCGCATAGGCCGCAAGGGTCGCCTGGGCCAGTTGTTGCCATTGCGCCAGCGTTTCGTCGGTAAATACCTGTGACGACCAGAACTTGTGATCCGCCTCGGACACCAGCATCTGTGCTTTTTCAAACACCGGCTGGCCCTCTTTGGTTAATGCCCCTGCAATGTGATCGGGGTGCAGATGGGTGAAATACAGATGGGTGATTTCATCCGGCCCGATGCCGGCTTCTTCCAGCGCGTCGCCAAGATAGCCACAGGTCGGGCCGAACAGATCGCGCGGGCCGGCATCCACCAGCATGGTATCGCCGCCGGATTTTACCACGAAAGCGTTAAAGTTCGTGTCGATGGCCTCTGCCTTGGCCTCTGCCAGCAGGGCGTCGATCTTTGCTTCTTCGGTTCCGGGGAAGAGTTCTGCGCCGAATTGGGTTTCGCCGTCGGTCAGGGCGATGATTTCCACATCGCCTACGGTGGTTCTGTTGATACGAGACATGGTTTCCTCCTCTTGCGTGTTTCGTGTGGCCTAACGGTCGTCTTCATCGTTGCCTTCGGGCTGGCCTTGCATTTCATCTTCTTCGATCGCTGCCAGTGCAGCGGCGCCGACAGCTTCTTTCTGCTTCTTGGTCAGGTCATTCGGATCCACATCGGCCAGTCGCACTGTCACCTCTTTATGGGCAAAGCGGATGCCTTCCCGCTCGAACAGGTCGCGGATTTCCTGATAGACCCGTTTGCGCAGGATCCACTGGTCGCCGGGTTTGGTCATGAACTTCACGCGGATGATCATGGCGCTGTCCTGCATCTCGATCACGCCCTGAGACTTCAGCGGTTGCAGGAACTGATGCCCGACCACTTCGTCTTCCAGCAGTTCCTGCCCCAGTTTCTTGACCAGTTTGCGGACTTTTTCAACATCCGTATCGTAGGTTACACGCAGCTTCAGCTTCATCATCACCCAGTCGCGGGAGAAGTTCGTCAGATGCTGGATTTCCCCGAAGGGCACCGTGTGCAGCGGTCCGAGGTGGTGGCGCAACTGGAAAGAGCGGACAGAGATTTTTTCAACCGTCCCTTTGACAGAACCGATGTCGATATATTCGCCCTTGCGAAACGCATCATCAAACAGAAAGAACGCGCCCGAGAAAATATCCCGCACCAGTGCCTGCGCACCAAAGCCGATGGCCAGACCCACCACACCGGCACCGGCGAACAGGGCCGAGACATTGATCCCGATGTTCGTCAGGGCAATCAGGGCAAAAGCGACGAAGATGATCGCAAGCAGGAAATTGCGAAAGAGCGGTAGCAGCGTCGCAAGCCGTGAAGCCCCGCCCGCTCCGCCTTCGTCTCCGGGGGCAACTTCAACCGCATCGCCGCCTTCTTCGGTGATTTTCTGGTCAATCCAGATGCGGACAAAATGGTAAATGACATACCCGATGAACAGGATCGTCACGATGTCGTAGATCCGGTCAAAACGGCTGGTGGCGATCATATCAAGATCAATCTGCCATATTTCCGTGATCGCCCAGAACGCCGCGACAACGGCCAGTATATTGGCAATGCGGCGGGAAAGATCCTCATACGTGTGCATCTTGTGGGTGTTCAGGAAAGGCGCGAGTTCGTTTTCGGTTTCCTTGTCGTCTTCGGTGATGTCCGAACCGGCCTCCGGGCCGTGGCTGTCCTCTGCGGCTTTGGCACGCCATTGTTCCAGCAGACGCTGGCGGTGGAAGAAGCGTTCGATCAGATAGCCCACGATCCCGTAGACGACTGTCACCGTCAGCAACACCAGATAAAAGCCGGTGATCAGGGGCAGGCCAAGGGGTTGTGCCTCGATCAGGCGATAGGTCATCTCCGCCCATGCAATGAAGAAATAGGCGATGACCAGTGGCGCCCATGCCTGTGATGCTATTCTTGTGGGCAGGGAGGCATCTTCATAGCGTTCACCGTTCAGAATGGCTTCGGAGACGGCCCTGCGGTTGAACAGGACCATCGCCACATTGAGAAAGACAACGAACAGTGTGAGGGCAGATGTCAGGAGTGCGTGGATATCATAACTGAGGCCAAGTTCTTTCATCCATGCACAAAAGTTGACCACAATGGCAGAGATCGTCGCCACGGTCCACAGCCAGTAAAACAGCTTGTGTGCGTCCTTGTCCGAAAAATGCGGGATACGGTATTTTTCGAGATAGGGGGACAGAATCATCCGCCATAAGAACACAACACTCCGCGTCACAACATAGGTCAGGTAGATATAGGCAACGGTCAGGCGCACGGTGCCGTCTTCGGATTCCCCGAATATGGCAATTCCGACACCGTAAGAAATCATCACCACCAGCGCGAGCCCGATCATGGCAAGTATGGTGCGCAACAGAAGAATTGGCAGCTTGTCTGTGTAGCCGATCGGGTCCGGTTTCTGCAAACTTATGAACCACGGTCCGACCAGACGTTTCCCGTAGGTCTCCCGTACGATCAATTCGGACAGGATCAGGCTGATCATCGTGGTCAGCAGGATAAAGAAATAGATCGAATAATGTCCCGTCGGGCTTTGCCCGTTCAGGATGAAAATGATCTCTTCCATCGCTTCGGGGGCACGGGCCACGCGATTGCGCAAGGTCGTGCGAAATGTATAGGCCCGTTCCTGCGTCTTCATCAGAAGCGAGCCTTCGTATCGCTCTGCCTCGGTCTGTTCCTCGGTTTTGGCCGGACCGTCAGGGTTGATCACAATGACCTGCATCCCCGAATCCGTCGCGGATTTAATGATGTCGTCCATAGGGTTGGATGACGAACTTCCGGTGGATTGGGCCTGCGCAAATCCGGCGATCATGGCAAAAAGCGCGGTAATCAGACACAGACGAAGAGAGCGGATGATGGTCATATGTGACCCTTTGTTAATAGCGTAACCTACCCTAGAGCGGTTTGGCGCAGCGGGAAAGAGCGGAACAGGTTTCATCAGGGAGGTTCCCCGAATTCTGCAAGACGGCGGGGACATTTGTAACAGCGGAATTTGTAACACTGTCTCAAGTCACTGTGAGCATCGGATTTTGCCCCTTTTCTTTCACTTGCCGGTTGTTATCTGCGCGGGTGTATCGCGGTCATGCTTTACATCGGGCCTCTTGCCCTGTGTGCACAGGGCCTTTTACATGAAAAACGTGGCGGAAGCCGGAAAAGGCGCGTAAATGTGTTTTTGCAGGCTGAATTCGGGAGCCACATGCAACAGTTAGACGCAAAGGTCGGGTTAATATGAGTTCTGATGGATCGCGACCCGCGGAGTTGGGCCGGCGTGCGCCGCGCGTGTTGTTGTACAGTCATGATACCTTTGGTCTTGGCCATTTGCGCCGCTCGCGCACGATTGCGGGGGCTTTGACGGAACTTGACCCCAATCTTTCTGCATTGATCCTGACGGGATCGCCTGTTGCGGGGCGGTTTACCTTTCCCGACAGGGTAGACCACATCCGCCTGCCCGGTGTGACAAAGCTGACGGACGGCTCGTACGCCTCGGAAGCGCTGGGCCTTGATATTGATGAAACCACTGCATTGCGTGCCGGTCTGATCCGTGCGGCGGCCGAAAATTTCGAACCCGATCTGGTGATCGTCGACAAGGAGCCCAACGGTTTTCGCGGAGAGCTGATGGAAACGCTGGCATGGTTGCGGGCCAATACCAACGCGAAACTTGTACTCGGCCTGCGGGACGTATTGGACGAGGGAGAGACCCTTGCCGCGGAGTGGGACCGCAAGGGTGCAGTCGCCGCGATGCGGGATTTTTACCACGACATCTGGGTTTACGGGCTCGAGTCAATCTATAACCCGTTGCAAGGTGTGTCTTATCCCGAAGAAATCAACCACCGTATGCACTACACCGGATACCTGCGCCGCGAGACATGGGATCACGGGCCGGATGTAGATGTAGAGCCTTACATCCTCGTCACGCCGGGGGGTGGTGGTGATGGTGCAAGACTGGTGGATCAGGTGCTGCGCGCCTATGAAGCCGAACCGACCCTGACCCCCAAGGCCCATATTATTTACGGCCCGTTCCTTTCCGGTGAGACACGCACACAATTTGAAGACCGTGTCGCCAGACTGGAGGGGCGGGTGATTTCGCTCGGCTTTGACAGCAAGATGGAAAACCTGATCGACAATGCGGTCGGGGTAATCGCGATGGGCGGGTATAACACTTTCTGCGAAATCCTGTCTTTTGACAAACGGGCGATCATCATGCCCCGCAAGGTGCCCCGTCTGGAACAATACATCCGCGCGGCACGGGCCGAACAGTTGGGGCTGGTGCGGATGCTCGATCCGGATCGTGACGGGCCGGGGACGGATGTGATGATAAACGCCATCCGCGCCCTGCCGGAGCAGCCGCTGCCCTCAACAGGGGAATATCCGGACCTTCTGGAAGGCCTGGATCACATCGTTGCGCGGGTCCGTGACCTGTTGGACACACCGGATATAAAGGCCGCAGAATGAGTGCTGAAGACCCGAAACTGGCGGTTGTCGTTAAAGGCTGGCCGCGCCTGTCCGAAACTTTTATCGCGCAAGAACTCGTCGCGCTGGAGCGGGCAGGGCACAGCTTTGACATCTGGTCGCTGCGCTTTCCAACCGACAAGAAAACCCACCCGCTGCATGACGAAACCCGCGCAAGGGTGCGGTATCTTCCGGAATACCTGCATCACGAAAAAGCACGGGTTGTGCGCGGCTGGTCAAAAGCGCGTAAAATGCCGGGGTTCAAGAAGGCCCATCAGGTCTGGATGCAGGACCTGCGCCGCGATCTGACCCGCAACAGGGTGCGCCGGTTCGGTCAGGCTTGTGTGCTGGCGGCGGAACTGCCTGCGGGGACCAAGGGTCTTTACGCCCATTTCCTGCATACACCATCGTCAGTTGCGCGGTATGCGGCGCTGATCCGCGGCATCGGCTGGTCCTTCTCAGCGCATGCCAAGGATATCTGGACCTCGCCGGATTGGGAAATCCGCGAGAAACTGGCGGATGACGGTACAGGTGCCGCCTTTGGTGTGACCTGCACAGGCTTTGGCGCGGCGCATCTGCAACAAATGGCCGAACCGGCAGAGCGTGTCAGCCTGCTGTATCACGGGCTTGATCTGGACCGTTTCCCGCTGCCCCCGCCACCGCGCCCTGATGACGGGGTGTTCCGCATGTTGTCTGTCGGACGGTTGGTGGAAAAGAAAGGGTTCGACCGGCTCGTTAAGGCGCTGTCGCTGCTGCCCGATGATCTGAAATGGCACTGGACGCACATTGGCGGCGGTGATCTGAAGGACGATCTTGTCGCGATGGCTAAGGCCGAAGACATTAACGACCGCATCACATGGCGCGGCGCCTGCGACCAGCCCGAAGTGGTAGAGGCTATGCGTAGCAATGACTTGTTCGTGCTGCCCTCTCGCATTGCCGAGGACGGGGACCGCGACGGCCTGCCCAATGTGCTGATGGAAGCAGCTTCGCAAAAGCTGGCGATCCTGTCCACGCCGGTCAGCGCCATTCCCGAATTCATAACTTCCGGTGTACACGGGCTGCTGGTCGAGGATTCTCCGGAAACTTTGACCTTTGCAATGATGGATCTGGCCCGCAATCCCGAACAGCGAATGCAATATGCCGAAGCCGCGTATGACCGGCTGGTGGCGGATTTCGGGGTGGATGCGGGCATAACGGAACTCTCTGCGCGCCTGAATACGCTGATCTCATGACACAGGGGTGCCCGCCGCGCATCGCTTTCTACGCGCCGTTGAAACCGCCGACCCATGACACGCCGAGCGGGGACCGCACGATTGCGCGGGCCTTGATGCACGCGCTGGAGGGACTGGGCACAGTGGAACTGGTCAGCACATTTCGCAGTCGCGAAGCAGACGGCGATGCAGCGGCACAGGACGCGCTTGTAGCTGAAGCGGATCGGATCGCGCAGGGACTGATGGCCAAGGGGCCGGTTTGGGATGCATGGGTCACCTATCACAATTACTACAAGGCACCGGACTTGATCGGCCCGCAGGTCTGTGCCGCGTTGGGCATTCCCTATCATCTGGTCGAAGCCAGCCGCGCGCCAAAGCGCCTGCAAGGGCCTTGGGCCGAATTCGCCCGCCGTGCCGATGCAGCCAGCGACGCGGCAGCGGTGATTTTCTATTTTACAGGGCGGGATTTGCCGGAACTGGAAAAGGCCCGTCCGAAGGCGCAAGAACTGGTGCACCTGCACCCGTTTCTGGATCGCGACAGCCTGCCGGACGTGCTTGACAGGGCAGCGGGGAAGACCCTGCTGGCGGTCGGGATGCTGCGCAGGGGCGATAAACTGGCGTCCTACCGGAACCTCGCAGCGGCGCTTCATTTTGTGGAAAGAGAGGGCTGGAACATGCGCATCGTCGGGAGTGGACCTGCCGAGCCTGACGTGCGGAACCTGTTTGCTCCTTTTGGCAAGCGCATTACATTTCTCGGATCGTTGGACGATGGAGGGGTCGCCAGAGAAATGGGTGCGGCGGATCTTTTCGTCTGGCCCGGCGTGAATGAGGCATTCGGAATGGTTTACATCGAAGCACAGGCCGCCGGTCTGGTGGTGGTTGCCGAAGATCGCGCAGGCGTGCGCGACGTGGTCGGCCCTTCCGGTTTTCTGACACCACCGGATGACGCCAGAGCCTTTGGCGCGGCGATAGATCAGGCTTTCAGTCGGGGGCCCCAAGGCAGTGCCGTGCGCCAGTATGCGCAGCAGCATTTGCTTGGTGCCGCGATAAAGACACTCGCCGGAGCAGTTAAATTCAAAGAGGTAACGCAATGATCAGACTGGCGATTATCCGGCACGGCCACACGCCGTGGAACCGCGCAGGGCAGATACAGGGGCGCACCGATATTGCCTTGGAAGAACAGGCGGCCGCCGACCTTGCGGCGTTGAAACTGCCGGATGGCTGGCAGGACGCAGATCTGGTGGCGAGCCCGTTGCAGCGCGCGACACAAACCGCCCGTTTGATCGCGGACCGTGACCCGCGTGAAGAACCTGCGCTTATCGAAATGGATTGGGGCGCTTGGGAGGGCAAAAAGGGTCTTGAACTGAAGGCCGATCCGAATTCCGGCTTCAGGGATATAGAGCATTGGGGCTGGGACTATCGCCCGCCAAACGGGGAAAGCCCGCGCGATGTTGCAGAGCGATTAGCGCCGTGGCTGGATAGCCTTAGCCAAGACACGATCGCAGTCTGCCATATCGGAATTATGCGTGTGCTTCTGGCACGGGCAACGGGTTGGAATTTTGACGGCCCCGCACCATTCCGGATCAAACGCAACCGCCTGTTTGTAATGGTTTGGAACGGGAACGCCCTGTCTGTTTCCGGTGATCCGGTCCGTCTGGAGACCCGTTAACCATGCGCGTTATGATCCTTGTGACCCATCTGCTTGGCACCGGCCATCTCAGCCGTGCCCTGACCCTTGGCCGCGCTTTCGGCAATGCCGGACATGATGCCCATGTGGTTTCCGGCGGGGTGCCTGTCGGCAACCTTCTGACGGAAGGGATTACGTTGCACCAGCTTCCGCCGGTAAAATCCGACGGGGTAAATTTTACCACGCTGCTTACACAACAGGGCGGGGTGGCGGATGCGGATTACCTTGCCAGTCGCAAGGCGGCTTTGATGTCCTGTCTGGAACGGATCGAACCGGATGTGATCATAACCGAACTCTACCCTTTCGGGCGGCGTGTCCTAAAGGGGGAATTTCAGGCCCTGCTGAACCGCGCACAGGAGTCCCCCGACCCGCCGCTGGTGTTCAGTTCCATCCGCGATATCCTTGCACCGCCGTCAAAGCCGGAAAAAGCACTGGAAACAGAGGCGGTTACAGCGGTGTATTATGACGGTGTTCTGGTGCATTCCGACGCTGGACTGACCCCGCTGGAAGCAAGCTGGCCGGTGGGTGCGATGCTTGCGGACAAGCTGCAATATACCGGATATGTGGCGCCCCCTGCTGCCGGTGCCCATCCCGATGGGACGGGCGCCGGAGAGGTTCTGGTCACAGCTGGCGGAGGATCTGTTGGTTACAACCTGTTCAGGGCGGCAGTGAAAGCCGCGGCTTTGGACACCGGAAACCACTGGCGCCTGCTGGTCGGTGGCAGCGATCAGGAAAGTGTTATCAAAGAGTTACAGGCTGAAGTGACAAGCGACAACGTGACCATTGAAACCACCCGCCCCGATTTTCGCCAGATGCTGACAGGGGCAAAAATAGCGGTTTGCATGTGCGGTTACAACACTGCGATGGACCTGCTGCAGTCCCGTACCCCTGCGGTTTTTGTACCCTTTGATGCGGGGGGCGAGGTGGAACAGACCCTGCGGGCTGAAAGCCTCGCAAAAAATACGGGATTTACCGTTGTACCAGCGGCAGAGGCCACCCCCGAGACCCTGATTGCGGCGATAAACAGTCTGAACGGGGCGGATGTCCTGCCGCTTGACCCGAAGCAGTTTCAGGGTGCATCGCAAGCTGTTGAAATCGTAGAGCAGTTCTTTGAAAAGAAATCGGTTCAGGAGGATAGTGCATGAACAATCTCTGGGCCCCGTTAGACACTGAATTCGACGCATGGCGTGCGGCGGACATGCGCATGCCCTTCTGGTGGCGGGACGATGACGCCTATCATGTGACGCCGGAGCTCGCGCAACTGAACGCCTTGTCGGAAAAGGCTGGTGTAGATGTCTATCTGGCCGTGATCCCGAGCAAGCTGCAGCCTGACTTGCCGCGTTATGTTGCCAGTCACCGAAACCTTGTTCCGGTAACACACGGGTATGCCCATCAGGACCATACGCCTGCCGGAGTTAAAAAGTGCGAGTTTGCCTCTGATCGGGATGCTGATGCGGTCTTGCGGGAACTGGAAGCGGGAAAGCAGCTTATGGAGGACGGGTTCGGGGAAAATTTCGTTCCGATGTTCGTCCCGCCGTGGAACCGCTTTGGCAATGATCACAAGTTCAAACTGAAAACTCTCGGCTACAAAGGCTTTTCCACTTACGGTCCGCGCCGGAACCGCTGGTCAAAGCGCGGGATGGAGCAGATCAACACCCATGTGGACCCGATCAACTGGCGCGGCAGCCGTTCTCTTGACGATCCGGAAAAAATCATCGCACGTATGGTGGATCAACTGGCAGCGCGGCGTCTGGGGCAGGCCGACAATACAGAGCCTTACGGCTATCTGACGCACCACAAGGCCCATGACGCGGATATCTGGGCATTTTCCGAAGAACTCCTGATGAAATTCAAAAGCGGACCTGTGGATTTTTGGTCCGCGCAAGATATGGCGAAGAGGTAAATAAAATGAGCAGACTGGATAGTATGCTGCGGCGGTTCACAGCCCAGCGCGACGGGTTGAACTGGGCCGCAAAACTGGTGGAAAGCCACGCAGGCGACGGTCTGGACATGGGGCTTGGCAACGGGCGCACCTATGATCATATGCGCGAAACCATGCCGGATCGCCGCATCTGGGTGATGGACCGCGTGTTGCAATGCCATCCGTCCTGCGTGCCACCGGAACTGGATTTCCTGCAAGGAGAGGCGGAAGAGGGACTTGCGCGACTGGCGGAAATGGACGCGAAAATCGTACTTGCCCATTATGATTTCGGCTATGGCGTAAAAGAAGAAGACGTGGCCGAGGCGGCGCGGCTTAGCCCGCTGATCGCCAAGGTCATGGTGCCTGGCGGAATGATCGTGTCGGGCCAGCCGCTTGAAGGGTTCGATCAGGTGCAAGGGCCGGAACACATTGCGCCGGACAGGTATTATTTCTACCGGACCTGAAGGGGTTAGGCCAAGAGGTTGAGAAGCACACCGCCACAGGCTGAAAGCGCGACCACAGCCCAGGGCGGTGTCTTCCAGACCATCAACAGAACGAAACAGCCCACCGCCAGCGCCAGATCCGGCATTCCGCCGATGGCGCTGGTAAAAACAGGCGAATAAAGCGCGGCCCCCAATATACCGACCACCGCTGCGTTCGCCCCTTGCATCAGGCTTTGCACGCTTGGGGTGTTCCGCAGGCTCTGCCAGAACGGGAGCGCCCCTGTCAGAAGCAGAAAACCGGGCAAAAACAGCGCTGTTTGCGCCAGTGCTGCGCCGGTTATCCCGTTTGGCTCGCTGCCAAGTACAGCGCCGAGATAGGCCGCGAAGGTAAACAACGGACCGGGCACAGCCTGCGCTGCGCCATAGCCCGCCAGAAACGCATCTGCCGACACCCATCCGCTTTGCACGACTTCGGCTTCCAGCAGGGGCAGCACCACATGGCCGCCGCCGAACACCAACGCGCCTGCACGGTAGAAACTGTCAAGGATACTCAGGCTTGGGGAAAGCGGGGCGAGTATGGGGAGCAGTGTCAGCAATCCAACGGCAAGGAAAAGGCAAAACACTGCCGCTGTGCGCGAAACCGGCAGGGGTGGTGCAGGCGCGTAATTTGCCACGCTGTGGCAGAACAGGCGTCCGGCGAGTGCGCCAAACAGGATGGCGCCCACCATGCCCCATGCGCCGGGAAACAGGGCGAGGATGCCGATTGCACCCGCAGCAATCGTGGCGCGGGTGCGATCGGGGCACAGCGTGCGGGCCATCCCCCAGACTGCCTGCGCGACGATGGCAACTGCCACGATTTTCAGGCCATGCAGTGCGCCGGACCCGATCGGGCCGGACAGGGTGGCTGCGCCCAGCGCGAAGGCGAAAAGGATGATGACGGATGGAAAGGTGAAACCGGCAAAGGCGGCAAAGGCACCCGTCCAGCCCGCCCGCATAAGCCCGAGCGCAAAGCCAACCTGACTGGATGCAGGGCCGGGCAAAAACTGGCAAAGTGCAACAAGATCCGCATAATCCGCATCCGTCAGCCACTGCCGTCTTGTGACCAGCTCGTCGCGAAAATACCCAAGATGCGCAACCGGCCCGCCAAAAGAGGTCAGGCCGAGTTTCAGAAAAACTGCAAACACTTCACCGGCGTTCCCTTTATCCGGCGTAGGAAAGGGACGTGTTTTTGCAGTTGTCATGTCGTTACCTTGGCTGTGGGGGCGGGGCAGGCTGCAAAGCCTGATCCCCTATAGAATGACCGCGTAACGGTTTCATCAAGGTCCGCTGTTTAGCGCCCGACGCTGACATAGGTCAGGCCGGCCTTTGCAGCCTCAACCGGATCGTAAACATTGCGCAGGTCTGCCATTTTCGGTGTCTTCATCGTGCCGACCATCCGGTCCAGATCCAGTGCGCGGAATTCGTTCCACTCTGTCATCAGGATCACGGCTTCCGCATCCTGCATCGCAGTGTAGGCATCATCTTCCCATGTCACGCCGGGCAGCAGGTCCTTGCCTTCCTTATAGCCTTGGGGATCAACTACATGCACATTTGCACCGGCCCCGACCAGTGCGGGCACAATCGTCAGGGATGGGCTGTCGCGCATGTCGTCGGTGTTGGGTTTGAAGGTTACACCCAGAACGGTGATCTTCTTGCCGTTTACGCTGTCGTCGCAAAGTTCCATGATCTTGTCGATCATCCGCCGTTTGGTGGCTTCGTTGATGTCGATCACGGATTCGACGATTTCCATCGGGCTGGCATATTCCTGACCGATCCGTGCCAGTGCCTTTGTGTCTTTGGGGAAGCAGGAACCGCCATACCCCGGACCGGCGTTCAGGAATTTGGAGCCGATCCGGTTGTCCATGCCCATCCCTTTGGAAACAGATTTCACATCCGCACCGACTTTTTCGCACAGGGCGGCGATTTCGTTAATGAAAGTGATCTTCGTCGCCAGAAACGCATTGGCGGCGTATTTGATCATCTCGGCGGATTCCAGATCGGTATAGACAATCGGAGCTTCGCGCAGGGCAAGAGGACGGTAGATTTTCGCCATCACGTCGCGTGCCCTGTCGGATTCAACACCAACCACTACGCGGTCGGGGCGCATGAAATCCTCGATTGCGGCACCTTCACGCAGAAATTCTGGGTTGGAGGCCACATCGAAATCAGCCTCTGGATTTTCTTCGCGGATGATTTCCTCAATCCGGCGGTTTGTGCCGACCGGCACGGTGGATTTCGTCACAACAACGGTATAGCCGTCCATGGCGCGGGCGATCTCGCGGGCGGCTTCATAGACATAGGTCAGGTCCGCATGCCCGTCACCGCGGCGTGTGGGTGTGCCCACACCGATAAAAACGGCATCCGCTTTGGCCACGGCATCGGCGAAATCCAGTGTGAACCCCAGCCGCCCGGCCGCTACATTGCGCGCCATCAAATCTTCCAGTCCCGGTTCGAAAATCGGAACAATGCCGTTTTCGAGGGCTTCGATTTTTTCTGGCAGTTTGTCGACACAAATTACATCGTGGCCGAAATCGGAAAAACAAACCCCTGAAACGAGCCCGACATAACCGGTACCAATCATAGTTAACTGCATATTAAAGCCTTTTGCTGGAAGAAAACGTTCCTGATAAACTGTGGTTCTACCTAAATCAGGCCTTGGTTCAAGCGAATTAGCCTGATTGCAGAGCTTGCTTGCGGCAGGTAAGGATTGGGTGTTTCTGCAAAAAGGCACGTCATGGCTAAAATACTGATCACAGGCAGCGCAGGGTTTATCGGATTTCACCTCGCGCAGGTGATGCTTGACAACGGGTGGCAGGTTCTTGGCGTTGACGCGATGACCGATTACTATGACGTGAACCTCAAGCGCCGCCGCCACGCCATGTTGTCCCAGAATGAAGGGTTCAGCGCCCTTGAAACGGACATTCGCGCGTTTGAGGAATTACAAGCGCCGGTGATGGATTTTGCACCGGATGTGATTGTCCATCTCGCAGCCCAAGCCGGTGTGCGCTATTCCATCGAAAACCCCCGCGCCTATATTGAAACCAATCTTGTCGGTACGTTTAACATCATGGAACTGGCCCGCGAACTGGCGGTGGACCATTTGCTGATGGCCTCTACCTCCAGCGTTTATGGTGCAAATGAGGTGATGCCTTTCACCGAGGTGGAAAAGACCGACACGCAGATGACGCTTTATGCAGCGACGAAAAAGGCCAATGAAAACATGGGGCATTCCTATGCCCATCTGTGGAAACTGCCGACAACCATGTTCCGTTTCTTTACGGTTTACGGCCCTTGGGGGCGCCCGGATATGGCGCTGTTCAAATTTGTGAAGGCCGGTCTGAACGGTGATCCCATCGATGTTTACAATCACGGCGATATGGAGCGGGACTTCACCTATGTAACCGATCTCGTCCGCGCCATCAGCCTGCTGGTAAAGGCACCGCCCCCGCGGGTGGCGGAGCGTGAGAACTGGACGCCTCTGGAAAACGACAGCCTGTCACCCGCGGCGCCGTTCCGTGTGGTTAACATCGGCAATTCCGACAAGGTGCGCCTACTGGATTTCGTGGACGAGATAGAACAGGCCATCGGCCGCAAGATCGCGCGGAACTACATGGATATGCAGCCGGGCGATGTGCCGGCCACCTGGGCGGATTGCGAGTTGCTCAAGCAACTGGTCGGATATGCGCCCGAAACAGATGTTCACGATGGCGTGCGTGCCTTTGTCGATTGGTATCGGGATTATTATTCTGTGTGATGCACAGAAGGAAGCATTGCTATGTTGGATATGAAATCAGCCCGAATCGCCGTGATCGGACTTGGCTATGTCGGATTGCCGCTCGCCGTGGAATTCGGACGCCTGTTTCCGACGGTCGGGTTTGACCTGAACGCCGGACGGATCGCCAGTCTGCGCAAGGGCGAGGATTTCACCCGCGAGGTCACGCCGGATGAACTGGCGCAGGCACAGCACCTGCAATTTGTAGATACTGTAGAGCAAATCCGCGATTGCAACGTGTATGTGGTGACGGTGCCAACCCCTGTGGATCCCCATAAACGTCCCGATCTCGGCCCGTTGCTTGCCGCCAGCCGGTCGGTCGGTGGGGTGCTGTCCAAGGGTGACGTGGTGATCTTTGAAAGCACGGTTTATCCGGGTGCGACCGAAGAGGATTGTGTGCCCGTGATCGAAGGTGCCTCTGGGTTGGTGTTCAACCGTGATTTCTTTGTCGGCTACAGCCCGGAGCGGATCAATCCCGGTGACATGCAGCGTCGCTTGCCAAACATTGTGAAAGTCACCTCCGGAAGTACACCTGAAGCTTCGGATTTTGTGGACAGCCTTTATTCCGCGATCGTGCCTGCCGGTACCCACAAGGCCCCGTCCATTGCCGTGGCCGAAGCGGCCAAAGTAATCGAAAACACCCAACGTGATCTGAACATTGCACTGGTGAACGAACTGGCAATGATTTTTCACCGGCTGGGTATAGATACCGCCGATGTGCTGGCGGCCGCTGGCACAAAATGGAACTTCCTGCCCTTCAGGCCCGGACTGGTGGGCGGTCATTGCATCGGGGTCGATCCCTATTACCTGACCCATAAGGCGCAGGCGGTCGGGTATAACCCCGAGGTGATCCTTGCAGGGCGCCGGATCAATGATGCGATGGGCAAGGTTGTGGCATCGGAACTGATCAAGGCGATGATCCGCAAGGGGGTCGCGATTGAAGGGGCCGAGATCCTTGTGATGGGACTGACGTTCAAGGAAAACTGCCCCGATCTGCGCAACACACGCGTGGTGGATGTGATTGCGGAACTTCAGGATTACGGGGTGACGGTGCATGTGCACGACCCTTGGGCTGATCCGGAACAAGCCCGCACGATCTATGGACTTGATCTGGTAGATGCACCCGAACAGGGCCGCTATGACGCGGTTGTTCTGGCTGTGGCCCATGACGAATTTGCCAAGGGCGATCCGGAAAAAATCAGCGCGCTTTGTGCCTCTCCCAGCGTCATCTATGATCTGAAGCATATTTTGCCTAAATCCGCCGTCGATTTGCGTCTGTAACCTGCCGCAGTCCTTGTTTTTTTCGTGCGTGGCGGGTTAACTGGAGTTGCGGCCTTGAAAGAGGCCATGATCAAACGGGACACCAGAATGAACGCCGAGACCACGCCGCTGTTGCAGGTTAACGACCTGTCGATCGGGTTTGGAGACCAGCCACCGATTATTACGGATGTGAATTTTTCGATTGATCGGGGCGAGACTCTTGCCTTGGTGGGCGAAAGCGGTTCCGGTAAAACGATAACCTGCCGGTCCTTGCTGCGGGTGCTGCCCCGTTCCGCGGTGATCCATTCCGGCACGGCTGTGTTTGATCCAAAGGCTTCCGCGCCGGTTGATCTGTTTTCCCTGTCCGAAAAAGAGCTGCGCGATGTGCGGGGAGATCGCATTTCGATGATCTTTCAGGAACCCATGCACAGCCTGTCGCCCTTGCATAGGATCGGTCATCAGGTGGCCGAGGTTCTGACCCTGCATCGTGGCCATTCCCGCGCCAGCGCAAAGGCCGAGGTGGTCGAAAAATTCCGCCGTGTCGGATTCGTTGATCCGGAGCGGGCCTTCGCGGCCTACCCTTTCGAATTGTCGGGCGGGATGCGCCAGCGGGCGATGATTGCCATGGCGATGATTGCACGGCCCGAATTGCTGATTGCCGATGAACCGACCACGGCGCTGGATGTAACCACGCAGGCGCAGGTTCTGGAACTGATCAAGGGGTTGCAGGAAGAAACCGGAATGGCGGTAATTTTTGTGACCCATGATCTGGGGGTGGTGGCAAATATCGCGGATCAGGTCTGTGTGCTGCGCAAGGGGCGCGTGATGGAAAGCGGGCCAACCGATATCGTAATCGGCGCTCCGGCGCACGGGTACACGAGAAAGCTGCTGGCGGCGGCACCAGCCATTCCCCACAGCGCGCAACCCTCGGCGGCGCGGCCTGTGGTGGACCCGATCCTTCAGCTTGAGGGGATCAACAAAACCTTTGTCTCCCGCGCTGGCAGCTTCTTTGGTAAAAGACGCGAGGTTCAGGCTGTGAAAAACGTCAGCCTGACGGTGGAGCGGGGCAAGACCTTCGCTATTGTGGGCGAAAGCGGCTCAGGCAAATCGACCGTGGCAAATATCGCACTGGGCGCAACGGCCGCAGATGAGGGCGGGGCGATCCGCTATTGGCCGGAAAAAGGCGCGTTGCCCGTGGATGTGGCCCATCTGGACAAATCGGAACGGCAGGCCTTCCAGCGCGAGGCGCAGATGGTGTTCCAAGACCCGTTCAGTTCGCTGTCCCCGCGCATGCAGATTATTGATATTCTGACCGAACCGCTGCGGATTCACGGGATCGGAACCCGCAAGGAACAAAGGGAACGGGCGGCGGAACTGCTGGAAAAAGTCGGGCTCGACAAGAATATGCTGCGCCGCTTTCCCCATGCATTTTCCGGTGGCCAGCGCCAGCGCTTGTCCATTGCCCGTGCGCTTGCCCTGAACCCGAGCCTGCTGGTTTGTGATGAACCCACCAGCGCGCTGGATCTGTCGGTGCAAAAGCAGGTGCTGGAATTGCTGGAAGGGATTCGCGACGATTTCGGTCTTAGCTATTTGTTCATCAGTCACGATCTGGCCGTTGTCGCACGGATCGCGGATGAGGTCGCCGTGATGCGACAGGGTCAAATTGTTGAACAAGCGGCGCCGGATGTGTTGTTCACAGCCCCCCGCCATCCCTATACCAAGGCGCTGATCGCTGCCTGTCTTGAGGCGGACGTCAGCCAGAAAATCAACCTTCAGACCGTGGCGCTGGGCGCGGGTGATCCGCATACCTGGCCCGAAGCCTATGCCATGCAAGGCAGTTCCCTGCCGCCTCTGGTCGAAACGGAGCCGGGCCATCTGGTCCGGGTAAACCCATGATGTTGAAGCCTGTCATTCGTTGCCTTTGCCTTGTCGCCTTTCTGGCTTCAGCGCCTTTTGCCACTTTGGCAGAAGATGTCGCGATGCAGGAAACCGGTTTTTGGGAGACAGAAGTCAAATCGGGCGCGCTTGACCCGATTGAAAAACGGATGCCGCGCAATCCGTTTGTGGTCGACCTTGCTGGGAAAGGGCGCCAGTTCGGCCAGCACGGCGGCAATCTGCGCACGATGGTCACGCGTTCCAAAGACGTGCGGCAGATGGTTGTGTACGGTTACGGACGGCTGGTGGGGTATGACGCAAAATACAATCTTGTGCCGGATATTCTGGCGGATGTGAAAGTTGCGGATGAACGGATTTTCGTTCTGAAGCTGCGCGAAGGGCACCGCTGGTCCGACGGGGCACCCTTTACCGCGGATGATTTCCGCTACTGGTGGTACGATGTGGCCAACAATGCGGAACTTTCCCCCAGCGGGCCGCCGTCCTTTCTGCGGGTGGACGGGGAATACCCGCGCGTGCTGTTCCCGAATGAAACCACCGTTATCTTTCGCTGGTCCAAACCAAACCCGGGTTTCCTGCCTCATCTGGCACAGGCAAGACCGCCGTTCATTTATCGCCCGTCCACATATCTGAAGCAGTTCCACACAAAATACGCCGATCCGGAGACACTCGCCAAGGCGGTGGCCAAGGCCAAGGTTCGCGGCTGGGCCGCGCTGCATAACAAGCGCGATAATATGTATAAATTCGACAATCCCAGCCTGCCGACCTTGCAGCCGTGGATACCGGCGGACACCGGAATGGACAGTCGCCGCCTGTTCGTACGCAATCCTTATTATCACCGGATAGACAGTCGCGGTTTGCAACTGCCCTATATCGATACAGTAGAAATGAGCATCGTCGGCTCCGGTCTGGTGGCTGCGAAAACCAACGCCGGAGAGGTGGACCTTCAGGCGCGCGGTCTGGATTTCAACGACGTAGCGGTGCTGAAGAAAGGCGAATCCGAAGGGCAGGGCTACAGGGTGCACCTGTGGCCGAACGGAACGGCCAGCCAGATAGCGATTTACCTGAACCTGAACCACGCCGATCCGGTCTGGCGTGAGATTCTGCGGGACGTGCAATTCCGCCGTGCGCTTTCCCTTGCGATTGACCGGCGGATGATCAACCGCGCGCTTTACTTCGGGCTGGCCTCTGAAGGGAATATGACGGCGCTACCCGCCAGCCCGTTCTTTAGCGAGTCCAACCTGAACAGCTATGCCCAGTACGATCCGGAACGGGCGAACCGGATGCTCGACGATCTGGGATATACCGAACGCAGGGGCGACGGTATACGCGTTCTGGAGGATGGCCGCCCGATGCGTATTCTGGTGGAAACCGCAGGCGAACGTCAGGAAGTTGAAAACGCCTTACAAATCATCGCAGACACATGGCGCGACATCGGGGTGGAACTGGTAATGCGCCCGCTTGACCGGGATATCCTGCGCCAGCACGTTTATTCCGGCCAGTCGATGGCGGCGGTCTGGTTCGGGTGGGACAACGGTATTCCGACCCCCAATACCTCGCCGGGCTATCTTGCGCCCCGCGCACAGGATTTTTTCGCATGGCCGAAATGGGGGCAGTATTACCAGACCAACTCCGAAGCAGGCGAGCCGGTGGATATGCCCAAAGCCGCCCGTCTGATGGATCTGGCCGCAGAATGGGAAAGGACCGACAGTCGCGCACGGCGGGTGGCGATCTGGCAGGAGATGTTGAAAATTCACGCAGAAGAAAAATACGCGATCGGCATTCTGGCAGAAGCGCCGCAACCCGTTGTCGTGTCCGAAAAATTAAAGAACGTGCCCGAGGCAGGGTTGTGGGCCTGGGATCCGGGCGCGCATTTCGGGATACACCGGATGGATGAATTCTTCTTCGCGCAAGAGGTCACGAACTGATGCTCATCCTGCGTTATTCGATTTACCGCTTCATCACGATGCTCGCGACCCTTGTCGTAGTGTCGGCGCTGGTGTTCTTCATCATGAACCTGCCGCCCGGTGATTACCTGTCCAACCTGATCGCCGAACTGCGGGCCACGGGGCAGGCAGACGGGATTTCCAAGGTAGAGTTCCTGCGGGTGGAATATTCGCTGGATCAGCCGCTGTGGAAGCAATACCTGATCTGGATGGGCTTCTGGCCCGGCCCGCACGGATTTTCGGGTATCATTCAGGGGGATTTCGGCTGGTCGTTCGAATTTGACCGTCCCGTTGCGGAAATTGTCGGCGGGGCCTTGTGGCTGACAGTGCTAGTGAATGTGGCAGCGGTGCTGTTTGTCTATCTGGTGGCGCTGCCGCTGGGTGTGCTGGCCGCGGCCAAATCCAAAACATGGGTGGATTATACCTCGGCTTTTGTGGGGTATCTGGGTCTGGCCACACCGAATTTCCTGCTGGCGCTGATCCTGTTTTACTACGGCCACAAATATCTGGACCTGCCCATTGGCGGGCTGATGGCGCCGGAGTTTGAGGGCCAGCCCATGTCTCCGGAGAAGATCAAGTCAATTTTGCTGCACCTGATTATTCCCACCTTTGTGATCGGAACATCCGGCGCGGCTGCGATGATGCAACGGTTGCGGGCAAACCTTCTGGACGAGCTTTCAAAACCCTATGTGGATACGGCACGGGCCAAAGGGGTGCCGCCGGTAAAGGCCATTCTGAAATACCCCTTCCGTGTGTCACTCAATCCGTTTGTGGCAGATATCGGCAACCTGTTGCCATCTCTTGTGTCGGGATCGGTGCTGGTGTCGGTCGTGCTTGGCTTGCAGACAATTGGTCCGGCGCTGTTGACGGCGCTGAAATCGCAGGACCAGTTTCTGGCCGGATTTATCCTGCTGTTTGTGGCGGCCCTGACCCTTGTCGGGACGATGATTTCCGATGTGCTGCTGGTGCTGCTTGATCCGCGAATCCGGTTTGGAGGGCGCGGGAAATGACCACTCTGCCGAACAATCACTACGTTGATGACGCGCCTTATGATCCGGATGAGGACATCAAATCGCTCGACCGCCCCGATCTGGATGCCCCGAGCTGGCAGCTGATCTGGCGCAAGTTCAAACGGCATAAACTGGGGCTGTGGTCGGGTATCTTCCTGCTGTTGGCCTATCTCAGTCTGCCGTTTGTGGGGTTTCTGGTGCCCTACACTCCGAACGAACGCAATGCCGATCACCTTTATGCAGCGCCCCAGATGGTGAGGCTGTTCCATGACGGGACGTTCATCGGGCCTTATGTCTATCCGATCACCGCCGAGGCCGATCTGGAGAACTTCCGCTGGAATTATGTGGAGGACCGCGAAAATCCGGCGCGGCTGGAATATTTCTGCAAAGGGGATGATTACAACTTCCTTGGCCTGTTCCGTGCCGAGACCCATCTGTTCTGCGCACCCGAAGGGGCAACCGTGTTCCTGTGGGGGGCAGACCGGCTGGGGCGGGATATATTCTCGCGCATCTTTTATGGTGCGCAGCTCTCTCTGACGGTGGGTCTGATCGGGATTACTGTTTCCTTCATTCTGGGGATTACCATCGGTGGACTTGCGGGGTATTTCGGCGGGCGGACAGATTGGGGCGTGCAGCGGGTGATCGAAGTGCTGCGTTCCCTGCCGGAATTGCCCCTGTGGCTGGCCCTGTCTGCCGCCGTGCCGAGCCATTGGGGACCGATGGCGGTGTTCTTTGTGATTTCGATCATTCTGGGGCTGCTGGACTGGCCCGGCCTTGCGCGGGCGGTGCGGTCCAAATTTCTGGCCCTGCGGGAAGAGGAATTCGTACGTGCGGCTGAAATGATGGGGGCCAAGCCGAACCGGATCATCCGCAAGCATTTGCTGCCCAATTTTGCCAGCCACCTGATCGCCAGCGCCATGTTGTCGATCCCTGCCATGATCCTTGGCGAAACGGCCCTGTCGTTTCTGGGACTGGGGCTGCGGGCGCCGGCGGTAAGCTGGGGGGTGATGCTGAACGACGCGCAGAACCTTGCGTCGATCGAGATTTACCCCTGGACCGCGATTCCGATGCTGCCGGTGATTGTCGTCGTGCTGGCGTTTAACTTCTTAGGTGACGGTTTGCGGGATTCCCTTGATCCCTATTCGGATCACTAGGGGACGGGAAGCCGGGGGCGCTGCCCCCGGACCCCCGGGATATTGTACGCCAGAAGAAGGCTCAGGCGATAAAGCCTGTACGCTCCAGCACCCAGTAAGCAGCCATGATTGCGATGGCGGCGGAGGCGGGAACGACGATGCGGCTGTGATACCACGGCTTGTTGCGGAACCATATGCCAACCGCGAGGAAGCAGATGGCGATCACGGCAAGCTGGCCGATTTCCACACCGATGTTAAAGGCGATCAGCGCGGGTATGAACTGTGCCGTTGGCAGGCCGAAGTCGCCCAGCACAGATGCAAAGCCGAGCCCGTGCAGCAGACCGAAACCGAAAATCAGGAAGGGCCGCCATGCGGTAAGTTTTTCGGTGAAGATGTTTTCCACCGCGACAAAGACGATAGAGGCGGCGATCAGCGGTTCAACAATCGAGCCTGGCACATTCACATATCCGAGCGCGCCGAGCGCCAGCGTGATCGTATGGGCCAGCGTGAACATGGTGACCTGCATCAGCAGCGGGCGCAGGTGGGCCGAGAGCAGGAACAGGCCGATCACAAACAGGATATGGTCGAGTCCCTTGGGGATGATGTGGTCGAAACCCGCCACGATATAATCCCAAAAGACCTCTCCGGTAGTTTGCGGGGCGATGTTGTCGAGATCCACGGAGGCTGTCGCACCGCTTGCCACGTAATCCGCGATCACAGGATCCACAGTATCAGGCAGGAAGACCCGCAGCACGCTGTCCCCGTAGTCTGACGGGAAGTTCCATGTCAGCGTGCCGGATGCAGCGGGAAGCGTTGCGCTGTAAGTCAGGGTCGAGACGCGGGCAATTTCAGGATCCCCGACCGGAGGAATGGAGTGGTCCTGATAGCGGAGCTCTACCGGCGTTCCGTCAAGGAAAAGTCCGAGTGTCGGGTCGAACACGGGTCGCATTTCTGCAAAGGCCTGAGAGAGTTCGGCAGGCGCGGTTTCCCGCAGGCGGAGATATTCTTTCTCTCCTTCTTCATCGTTTTCGGTATTGGTTTCGTCTGCCACACCCGCAACCAGTGCTTCGAGGTTCGTGTCGATCGATAGTGTCAACTCGGTGCCGTTCAAAGCCATGTTGATGATGGAAGGCGTGGCTTCATGGGCGCGCAAGGGCGAGAGCGAAATAATAAATGCGGCAAGCGTGGCTAAGAGAAGCATCGCGCTATATGATTTGTGAAAGGTCATGAGGGGATTTCTGCTATGAATTGGTTGAAGGCGTGTTTCGTATCTATGGCATTTGGATTGTCGGGTCCATTGCTGGCGCATGAATACTGGATCGAGCCGCTGGATTTTACCGTGGCACCGGACGGGCGGATGATGGCCTTTCTCAAGGTGGGGTCCGAGTTAAAAGGGTCCACATTTCCCTACATTCCAGCGCAGTTTCAGTCTTTTACTATTACGAACAGTAAGGGCACTTTGGATCACAATGGAATTGTCGGGGATAGCCCGGCCTTGCAAGTGGCAGAGCCTGTGGCGGGTTTGAATATCCTTGCCTATCATTCGAACGCGAACCGTCTGACCTATCGTGATCCCGATCTGCTGGAGAAATACCTACTGGCCGAGGGTCTTGATTTTGTGCTTGAGGCGCACCGTGAAAACGGTTGGCCGGAGATCGACATCACCGAAACATACACCCGCAATGCAAAGGCGCTTGTGCAGGTTGGACCCTATGACGGGGGTGAAGATCAGGCGCTGGGCCTGCCGTTCGAGTTGGTCGTTGAAGGCTCGCCCTATGCGCCGGATACGGAACGGGTGCGGGTGCAACTGCTCTGGCAGGGGGCGCCGGTGTCGGATTATCCGATTAATGTGTTTATCAAAGAGGCCGAAGTGACGACCGCACGGGTCCACACCGATCAGGCCGGTTTTGCCGAAGTGGATGTACCTGAAAGCGGTTTCGTCCTGCTGAACTCTGTTCACATCGCACGGCCCGAGTCCAAAGACGGGCCGTTTTACGAAAGTTTCTGGGCCTCTATGACGTTTGGGCGCTGATTAGCTGCCCCCTCGGAGAAGTTGCAGCAGGAATAGCAGGATCACAGCGCCAATTGTGGCGCTGATGATAGAGCCGATCCACCCGCCCCCGACGGGAAGTCCTATGGCGGGCAGGAGCAAGGTCGCGATGAAAGCGCCAAGGATACCGATCACAATATTCCCGATCAGGCCAAAGCCGGACCCTTTGACAATTTTACCGGCCAGCCAACCTGCAACCGCGCCGACGATCAAAAGGACAAAGACGCTTGTGATACCCATAAAGCTTTCCTTTACTGTTTAACCCACCGTGACGGGGTTTGTTTCCCGGAACAAGAGATATGGCGCAGATTGCGCCCGTGGCAATCCGGCTTTCCGCCGGTCAGGTCATCTGGTCCATTGGTGCGCTGAAGCTCCATCGCAATCCATCTGCTGCGAAATCGTGACGTGTCTCTCCCGAAGTGGTGCCCTCCAGTAAGAGCCCCGTTACCTGCGAGCCAAAGCCTGTGCGCGTTGGTGGCGAAACAAGGGGGCCGCCGGATTCAAGCCAGCAGATTTTCAGGGTAGGGGTGTCATCTCCGGTGATTTCCCAAGTCAGATCGACTTTGCCACTTTCCTGTGAAAGGGCGCCATACTTTGCAGCGTTTGTGGCCAGTTCGAAGATTGCCATACCCACAGCTTGTGAGACGGATTCATTAAGGTGCACTGTGGGCCCTGCGATATTTACCTGCGCATCGGACACGTCGACAAGATGGGTTAACTGGGCCCGCGCCAATGCATCAAGATCTACATGAATGCTACCGCTGTTCAGCAGAACATCCTGATTGGAAGCCAGACTGCGTAGCCGGTTGGAGAAGATAGCAAGAAAAGCATCCCCCTGATAGCGCCTGGCGGTCTGTCGTGCGATCACTTCTACAATGGTCAGAAGGTTCTTTGAGCGGTGGTTGATCTCGTGCAGAAGGGTCTTGATGCGATCTTCGGATTCCTTTCGCTTGGCTATGTCGCTGTACATGGTGACGAAACCGGTGTGGGACTGGTTTTCGTCCCTGATGGCCGCAAAACTCCTCTCTACATGAAGGGCACGGCCGTCTTTATGAAGCCGGACGGATTCGCTGCGTAGAACCTCTCCGGCGATCACATCGGGCACTTTGATTTCGAGTTCGTCCAGTTCATCTTGCGGAACAAGAAGGTGATCGAACCTCCGGCCCATTACTTCATCTTTGGAATAACCGAAAAGCCGTTCGGCGGCAGGGTTCCACGCGTGGATTTTAAACGACTTGTCCGACGAGACTATGGCGTGTGGCGAGGATTCCACGAGAATCCGGAACTCGTCGCTTTCACGTCTCCGTTGTACCAGTTCCCGTTCGAACGACTGGCGTTGTTCGTTTTTGAAAATGCAGAAATATGCTTCGGTCATCTGTCCGTCAGGTCGGACTGCACGACCGTTTACGTAAACACCGAACCGGCTGCCGTCACGCCGGAGAAGTTCCAGCGAAACCTCCGCGAATTCTCCTTCATAAAAAAGGATCGGGCGGAGGTGGGTTTCAAAAAAAATCCGGCTTGCGGGTGTCAGTATGTCGACCAGACGGATCTTTGTGTCAGGCGCGCCGTCATCCTGCTTTAACCAGTCCCGCAGTGCGGCATTGGTTTTGGTAATCACACCGTCCGCATCAATCACCAGTAGGCCACAGGGCCAGAGATCCAGATCGGGCAGGGACCGGAATTCCGCGTTCATTTCTGCGGGGCCGGATGCAGGAAAGCAGAGATCGCAGCGACTGTCTGTTCGGGAAAGCTCATATGCGGGCAGTGGCCTGTCGCATCCAGCAGTACCTGCTTGCCCCGCTTGAGGTTTTCGTCAAACCACGCGCGCACTGTGTCAGGCACTAGGATGTCATCGCGGCACTGAATCACAAGGGTTGGCTGGGCCATTTTCCTGACGTCTTCACGATGGTCGCTCAGAAACGTCACTCTGGCAAAATGTTTTGCAATGTCAGGATCTGTCTGGCAGAAGCTGGCGGTCAGTTTCTCTCCGAGCGCGGGACGGTCGGGCGTGCCCATGATCGCAGGGGCCATATCGGCGGCCCAGCCGAGATAATTGACTTCGAGAATGTCGAGCAGGCCAAGCAGGTCACTTTCCTCAAACCCGCCTGTGTAACCGTCCTCGTTCATATAGCTCGGGGACGGGCAGACCATGACGGTTTTTGCGATCAGGTCCGGACGGCTGTTTGCGGCCAGAGCAACAGTCATTGCGCTGACGGAATGACCCACAGCAATTACATCGACCAGATCCAGTTCGTCCAGAATGTCGATCAGATCCTCTGCATGACCGTCGAGCGTGGAATAGCGGGCGCGGTCGTAATGCTCTATTTCAGACCGGCCATAGCCCATCAGATCGTAGGTTATGACTTTGAAACGTGTTTCGAATTCGGGTGTCACCTTGTGCCACATGCTGCTGTCACATCCGTAGCCGTGGAGGAAAACAAGGGCAGTCTCGCCCGTACCGGCCATTTTGACCGCACAGTTTTCAATTTTGGACATCCCTTTCCTCCCGATACACACGTCCATGGCTTAGGTCACTTATGGTTCCGCCGGTAATGCGATAGCAGACGGCACAGATAAAAGTCTGTCAAGCCTGTCCCAATGCCCCTGTTCCTGAACAGGCAAATGCGCTTCCGACCCGGTTCACATTCAGATTAGGAAAAAACAGCCGCAGATTTCAAGGTTGACCCTTCGGGCTTTGCTTCAAGCCAAGGACGAGTGCCGTTCAAAGGCGTTAACGGTTCAGAAGTCTCCAGAATTCCAGCGCCGGACCGCGTAAAGTGTCCGGTTCCTGCTTGATCTTTCGCAGTTCGCGCTGGCTGAGCGAGCCGGAGGGGACGAAGAATTCCACCCCGTCGGGTTGGTTGCGCACGGCGTCAAAAGGCAGGATGCTGGCACCAAACCCGCGCCTGACGAAAGAGAGAATGGCTGTGGTGTTGCGCGCCTCCAGCACGCTGGCCACGCCAAGCGCATCTACGGTTTCATCTTCCACCAGTTCGCACAGGGGGTTCAGGATCAGCGGTTCAAGGCGCAGCAATCCCCAGTCCGAAGGCCCTGCGGCATCCAGATGGGCACGATGGATCGCCCCGCCCGCAGCACAGACAATTCCCAGATCGTCTGAAAAAATGCGTTCGCCCTCCAGCGGATCACCCGGCCTTGCTGATACGATCCCGATGTCGGCCTCGTCGCGGTGAAGGCGGGCGCGCACCGCTGCACTATCCACATCACTGATTTCGATTCGGACATTAGGGCGTGCTTTGCGAAAGGCATCAATGACATCGGGCAGCAGCGCCACCGTGGCGGAAGGAACCGCGGCAATCCTGACGATTCCCGCAGTAGAAAGCGTATGACGGCGGATCGCATCAACGCTTTTGTCAAAAGCCTCAATGGCGCGGTGGGCTTCTTCCAGCACCAGTTGGCCAAGTGGTGTAAGGCGGCTCTTGCGATCGGTTTCAAACAGGGGCGCGCCGACCTCCTGTTCGAACTGGGCCAGCGTCATGGAAATCGCCGGAGCGGTGCGCCCCAGCAACATTGCGGCACCTGACAGTGTGCCTTGGGCGGCAACAGTTGCAAAAGTGCGGAGCATCTCCAGTTTTACGGACATTCAATTTTCCTGAATGTATCTTCAATTTATTCATAGTGACTGAAATCTTTGGGCTGGTCTACACCCATGTCAAGCAAAGAGGAGATTGATGTGACCAATCGCACGCAACTTTACATCGACGGCTTGTGGACAGACGGTGCCAGCCAGATCGAAAACCGCAACCCGTCCGACACTTCGGACCTTATCGGCATGTATGCACAGGCGGATTCGGGGCAGCTTGACACGGCGCTGGCTGCGGCCCGACGTGCCCAGCCTGTCTGGTGGGCTGCCGGTATCCAGAAGCGTCACGATGTGCTGATGGCGATCGGCACCGAGTTGATGGCCCGCGCCGGAGAAATCGGCCGGATGTTGTCCCGCGAGGAAGGCAAGCCGCTGGCCGAGGGCAAGGGAGAGGTTTACCGCGCCGGACAGTTCTTTACCTATTTCGCCGCTGAATGTCTGCGCCAGCATGGCGATCTGGCCGAAAGCGTGCGTCCGGGGATCGAAATTGATGTGCGCCGCGAAGCGGTGGGCGTGGTGGCGATCATCTCGCCCTGGAACTTTCCGGTGGCGACACCTGCGTGGAAAATTGCCCCTGCGCTGGCTTTCGGGAATGCGATTGTGTGGAAACCGGCGAATGTGACACCGGCAAGTGCCATCGCCCTGACCGAAATCATCGCCCGTCAGGACATCCCGAAGGGTCTTTTCAACCTTGTGGCCGGACCGGGGCGTGACGTGGGGCAGCGTCTGGTAGACAGCGGGCAGGTCGATGCGATCAGCTTCACCGGCTCGGTTCCCGTGGGCCGTGGCATTGCCGCTGCCGCCGTGCAGAACATGACCAAGGTGCAGATGGAGATGGGATCCAAGAACCCGCTGATCGTGATGGATGATGCGGATCTGGATCTGGCGGTGGCCCATGCAGCAGGATCGGCGTTTGGCGGGACTGGGCAGAAATGCACGGCGGCCAGCCGTCTGATCGTACACAGCAACCTGCACGATGCGTTTGTCGAGAAACTGGTCGCAGCAGCACAGGCGCTGAAAGTGGGTCACGCGCTGGAAGAGGGCACGCAAATCGGCCCTGCTGTCAGCGAAAGCCAGTTGAGCCAGAACCTCGATTATATCGAAACCGGCAAGGGTGAAGGCGCAGAACTGCTCTGTGGTGGAGAGCGTCTGGAACTGGCGAGCGAAGGTTTCTATCAAGCGCCTGCGGTCTTTGCGAACACGCGCAATGACATGCGGATCAACCGCGAGGAAATGTTTGCCCCGATCACGGCCGTGCAGAAGGTAGACAGCTACGAAGAGGCGCTGTCGGTTGCCAATGACAGCCCGTTCGGCCTGACCGCCGGTATCATGACAACTTCACTGGCCCGTGCCAGCCATTTCCGCGCCAACATGCGGGCGGGCACTGTGATGGTGAACCTGCCCACAGCGGGCACGGATTACCACGTACCCTTCGGGGGCCGCGGTGCGTCAAGCTTTGGTCCGCGTGAACAGGGCTCTTATGCGGCGGAATTCTACACCACTGTTAAAACGGCTTATGTCTCGGCAGGAGAACCGGCGTGACCTATCTGGTTGACGGTCTGCAATATGCCAACTGGTCGGAAAAGATCTTCCGCCAGATGCGTGCGGGGGGCGTGGATGCTGTCCACGTCACCATCACCTATCACGAGACATTCCGCGAAACGGTTCTGGTGATCGAGCAGTGGAACCGGTGGTTCGAGCAGTTTCCCGACCTGATCTTTCAGGGTCGTACCGCTGACGATATACGCCGCGCCCGTGAAACCGGACGCACGGCGATCTTTTTCGGATCGCAGAATCCGTCCTGTATCGAGGACGATATCGGGTTGGTCGAGGTGATGCACACGCTCGGGCTGCGATTCATGCAACTGACGTATAACAACCAGTCGCTGCTGGCTTCGGGCTGTTACGAGGACGATGACACCGGCCTGACCCGTATGGGCCGTCAGGTGGTGGCCGAGATGAACCGTGTCGGGATGGTGGTAGACATGAGCCATTCGGGCGATCGCTCTACCTTTGAGGCGATTGAACATTCTACCCGCCCCATCACCATCAGCCATGCCAATCCATCCAGCTGGCATCCTGCGCTGCGCAACAAATCCGATGACCTGCTGCGCGCGCTGGGCGAAAGCGGCGGATTTCTGGGGCTGTCGATCTATCCCCACCACCTGAAGGACGGGGGCCGGTGCACGCTTCAGTCGTGGTGCGATATGGCTGCGCGCGCCGTTGATCTGGTTGGGGCAGGACAGGTCGGGATCGGCTCGGATCTGTGTCAGGACCAGCCTGACAGCATTGTCGAATGGATGCGGGTCGGGCGCTGGACCAAGGCCATGGATTATGGCGAAGGCAGTGCCGATAACGCCGGTTTCCCGCCAATGCCCCACTGGTTCCACGACAACCGCGATCTGGCGGGAATTCGCGCCGGTCTGCTGGCCGCAGGGCTGGATGAGTCCACGACAGAGGGTGTTATGGGCGACAACTGGTTCGCATTTTTCGAACAGGGCTTCGGGGCACAATCCGTCCCTTAAGACATTCAACGCGTGGCTGGCAGGCCATGTGCCATCGCTTTGTGGAGGTCTAAGATGAGCGATACCAACAGGATAACCGGCCAGACGGGCGGCCGTACAGACAAGGCACTTTTTGCCGTAAGCGGGGGCTTTATCGCGCTGTTTTGCGCCTATGCTTTTCTGGACATCGAAGGTTTGTCTGCGCTGGTGGACAGTGCGTTTGCCTTCTCGGCCAAGTATTTCGGTCTGTACTGGCAGATCCTTTTGCTGGCGACCTTTCTGATCGGCCTGCTGCTCTGCGTGTTGCCCGGATCAAAGACCGTAATGGGCGGGCTGTCCCTGCCGGAGTTCAGCAGCTTCAGCTGGGGCTCCATGATCATGTGTACCCTGCTTGCGGGGGGCGGCGTTTTTTGGGCGGCAGGAGAGCCGGTTGCACATTTCCTGTCTACACCGCCAGTTTTCGGTGATCTGAGCGGCAACACAGAGGCGCGGGCCGATGCTGCTCTGGCGCAGAGCTTTCTGCACTGGGGCTTTCTGGCTTGGGCGATCCTCGGGTCGCTGACCACGGTGATGCTGATGCACTACCACTATGACAAAGGTTTGCCGCTGGCACCGCGCACCCTGCTTTATCCGGTGTTCAAAGAGCGTGCCCTGCACGGGCCGGTCGGCCTGATTGCGGATGCGTCCTGTGTGATCGCCGTTGTGGCGGGCACGGTCGGGCCTATCGGCTTTCTGGGGCTGCAACTGTCCTACGGTCTGAACGAACTGGCCGGCATTCCGGATACCTTTGCAACCCAATCCATTGCCATTCTGTCGCTGGTCGCAATCTATACCGTGTCTGCAATCACCGGCCTTGCCAAAGGCATCAAACTGCTGTCGCAGATCAATGTTGTGCTTGCTGTGATCCTTCTGGTGTTCATGCTGGTTGCGGGTCCGACCACAGAAATTTTCGCCGGCTTCTTTGGCGGTATGCAGGTTTATCTGACCCATTTCTTCGATCTGACCCTTTATCGCGGGGATGCGGGTCTGTTTGGCGATGCAGGCTGGCTCGGCTGGTGGACCGTGTTCTTCTGGGGCTGGTTCATGGGCTATGGTCCGCTGATGGCGATCTTTATCGCCCGTATCAGCCGTGGTCGCTCTATCCGCCAGATTATCCTGACCCTGTCTGTCATGGCACCGCTGATCACCAACTTCTGGTTCACGATTATCGGCGGCTCCGGCATCTTCTTTGAAATCGCGGAGCCCGGTGTGATCTCCGGCCCGTTTGAAGGCTTTAACCTGCCGGCCGGACTGCTGGCGATCACTCAGGCAATGCCCATGGGGATGATCCTGTCGGTTCTGTTTCTGGTGCTAACCATGTGTTTCGTCGCCACCACCAGCGATTCCATGAGTTATGTCATCTCGACCACCATGACGGACGGCGAACCCTCTTGCGCGATGCGCGCCTTTTGGGGGCTGGCGATGGGGGTGATGGCGCTGATCCTGATCTCTACCGGCGCAGGAGGTATCGGCAAGCTGCAAAGTTTCATCGTTGTGACGGCTGTGCCGGTGTCGCTTCTGCTGCTACCCTCCTTGTGGGACGCATTGCGGATCACGTGGATGTTGGGCCGCAAACCGCAGGCCGCTGCCGCGCGGGCCTGATGTAACCGGTATGGCGCAGGCTGGCGCCATACCTTCACCGAATACAGGACTGAAGGGAACACAGTGATGTCCGTAAATCCGTCGATCACCCCGCCAAAGGCCGCCCGTTACATGCGTCCCGCCGCAGAAGTGATGCGTCTTGCACGGATGGGGTGTGGACATCCGACACGGCTGTCGTTCCTGCGGGTGATGTTGCGCCGGTTGGAGCGTTCAGACTGGCAGGTCGACCGTCCGGTCTGGAAAGTGGATGCAAATGGTGTCGGCCATGCAATCTACCGCGTCCGCAGTGCAGAGCGCAGTTACAGCCTTTTGGCATTTGCCCATGATCTGCCGCCCGAGCAGCGGTCCGACAGGGTCATCGCTACCGCTTGGGATGCGACCTTCACCCTGTTTGACGGAGAGCCCGACGCGGATGATATCGCCCGGCTGGCACAAAACGTTCCCTATCAGGAAGCCGGACGGATCACCGCAAAAGAGTTGACGCTTGCCCGTGCCAACCGCTCCGTGCGCCTGTTCAACCATGTGGTCGAATCCCTGTCCGAAGGGCGCCAGCCCGATGCGGAAGAAATCCGCGCGGTCGGTTATCTGATGCGCACCACAGCGGTTTACGGCTCTGGTAAATTCGGCGCGTCGGACC
>JAAEZA010000094.1 GCA_018223125.1 Paracoccaceae bacterium
AATGGCGGCGCGAGCGCGGTTGAAATCAGCAGTGCGCGGGTGGCGATATAGGTCCGAAATTCGCCGTCTTCGCGCAGCGGTTTGAACAGCCCCCTCAGCGACTGTTCTGCATCGTCTGACGTTTCGGCCTCCGGTTCGTCAAGGGTCGTAAAGATGAAAGAGGCCAGCAGCCACAATACTCCGGCCAGCGCAATCGCAATGGCGATCACAACAGGTTCCCGTGGCAGGATGTCAAAGCTGAGCAAAACGGCAAAGAGAAGAACCACCACCGCCGACAGGGTTCCCGCCAGTCCGGACACCCTGCCCCGACGCCCTTTATCAACGGTGCGGGCAAGGATATCCTTGAAGCTGGCGGAACAGACAGACCGCGCCACTGCCAGCACGGCCAGACACGCAAGAACCGTCCACCCCGCCGCTGCCCCGTCCAGAAACGCGGCTGCGGCCGCCATGCCAAAGGCCGCGATCCCCTGAACCGCAGCCCCGCCCGCCCAGAAATACTTGCGCTGGCTCCGCCGTTCCAGCATGCGCGCGAACAGCAGTTGCGGGAACAGCGAACCGGATTCCCGCACCGGCACCAGAAAGCCGATCAGATAGCCGGGTGCGCCAAGGGCGTTCAGCAACCACGCAAGGACCAGTTTCGGATTGATCAGCCCGTCGGCGGTTTTGGTCAGGGCCAGCGCGCTGACATGGGTCATAAATGCTTTTTTCATGTAGCGGATATATGCCGGACCGCGCCGCAAGCCAGTAAAAACCGCAGGCAAAGAAAAACCGCCCGATGTTTTCACAACGGGCGGTTTGTAGATCTAAAGCTTACGGGCGATTCAGCCGATAATGCTGTTCAGTGTTTCGGACGGGCGCATCACAGCAGCAGTTTTTGCGTCATCTGTGTGGAAGTATCCCCCCAGATCAACGGCTTTACCCTGTGCAGCAGCCAGTTCGGACACGATCTTCTCTTCGTTTTCCGCCAACGCTTTTGCGATCGGTGCAAAGTGGGACGCCAGCTCTGCATCGTCCCCTTGTGCCGCCAGTGCTTCGGCCCAGTAACGGGCAAACCAGTAGTGGCTGTCGCGGTTGTCAGGCTCACCCACTTTACGCGAAGGCGAACGGTCGTTGTCCAGAATCCCTTGGGTCGCCGCATCCACTGCCTCACCCAGAACACGCGCTTTGGCGTTGTCCCGTGCATCTGCAAGGAAGGTCAGGCTTTCGCCCAAGGCACAGAATTCGCCCAGGGAATCCCAGCGCAGGTGGTTTTCTTCCATCAGCTGCTGGACGTGTTTCGGGGCAGAACCGCCCGCGCCTGTTTCAAACAGACCGCCGCCGTTCATCAGCTTCACGATAGACAACATCTTGGCCGAAGTCGCCAGTTCAAGGATCGGGAACAGGTCGGTCAGATAGTCCCGCAGCACGTTGCCGGTGATGGCAATGGTGTTTTCACCCTTGGTGATGGTTTCAAGGCTGGCGCGGGTCGCTTCACGCGGGGCCATGATCTCGAACTTGTCGGCAACGCCTTTGGCTTCAAGGATCGGCTTCACATAAGCGATCAGTTCGGCGTCATGGGCGCGGTTTTCATCAAGCCAGAAAATCGCGCGGCAGCCTTCGGCCTTCTGACGGTCGATTGCCAGATTGACCCAGTCTTCGATCGGGGCTTTGCGCGCAGAGGCAGAGCGCCAGATGTCACCGGCTTCAACCTTGTGGCTGTGCAGCAAGGTGCCATCGTCAAGGATCATCTTCACTGTACCCGCTTCGGCCAGTTCGAAAGTTGTCGGGTGGGAACCGTATTCTTCCGCCTTCTGCGCCATCAGACCGATGTTTTGCACTGTACCCGCAGTTGCAGGGTTCAGCTTGCCGTTGGCTTTGAAGAAGTTGATCGTTTCGTCGTAAACAGGTGCATAGGAATTGTCAGGGATCACACAGGTTGCATCCGCTTCCTTGCCATCCGGACCCCAGCCCTTGCCACCTGCACGGATCAGCGCAGGCATAGAGGCGTCGATGATCACATCGGATGGCACATGCAGGTTGGTTATACCCTTGTCGGAATCAACCATATACATCGGCGGACGGGCATCCATGCAGGCTTTGATGTCGGCCATGATTTCATCATTGCCCGCAACATTTGCCATCAACGCACCCAGACCGGAATTCGGGTTCACACCCAGTTCCTTCAGCGCATCGCCATGCTTTTCAAACACCGGCGCCAGATAGGCTTTGACAGCATGGCCAAAGATGATCGGGTCGGAAACCTTCATCATCGTGGCTTTCATATGCAGGGAAAACAGTGTGCCTTCTGCCTTGGTCTTTTCGATTTCTTCGGCAAGGAAGGCATCCAGCTTCGCTGCGCTCATGAAGGTTGCGTCCACCACGGTTCCGGCCGGATAGGACAGACCGTCCTTCAGAACGGTTTCGCCGCTGGCGGTTTCCAGAACGATTTTCGCGCCGGTTTCCTTGGCAAGCGTTGCGGACACTTCGTTCGAGAAGAAATCACCGCCGGACATAGACGCCACGCGGGTCTTGCTGTCTGCGGTCCAGTCGCCCATGCGGTGCGGGTTGTTCTGGGCAAAGGTTTTGACGGCTTTTGCTGCGCGGCGATCAGAATTGCCTTCGCGCAGAACAGGGTTCACGGCCGAGCCTTTCAGCGTGTCGTATTTTGCACGGATTTCCTTTTCCGCGTCGGTTTCGGGGGACTCAGGATAATCCGGCAGTGCATACCCCTGTGCCTGAAGCTCTTTCACTGCGGCAACCAGTTGGGGTACAGAGGCCGAGATGTTCGGAAGCTTGATAACGTTGGCTTCTGCTGTTTTCACCAGACGGCCCAGTTCGGCCAGATCGTCGGACTGGCGCTGCTCCTCTTTCAGATGTTCTGGGAAGGTCGCCAGAATACGACCTGCAAGGCTGATGTCCTTGGTGCCAACAGAAACGCCCGCAGCGGCGGCGAATTTCTGGATGATCGGCAGGAAGGATGCGGAAGCCAGTTCCGGTGCTTCGTCCACTTTGGTGTAGATAATATCTGACATTGGAAACCTCTCGAATGTTGCTCGCTGCTCCTTAGCCGATAGATCCGGTGAAGTCGATAGTATACCGTTGCATACAGAGCGAAAACTTGCAGAACGGGTAAAA
>JAAEZA010000044.1 GCA_018223125.1 Paracoccaceae bacterium
CTGCAACGGAGCCTGCAATGTCAGATACACGCCTTCCCGTAACAGTACTCTCCGGTTTCCTCGGGGCGGGTAAAACAACACTGCTGAACCGCGTTCTGAACAATCGGGACGGACGGCGTGTAGCCGTCATCGTTAATGACATGTCCGAAGTGAACATCGACGCAGATCTTGTACGGGCCGACACCGATTTAAGCCGCACAGAGGAAACACTGGTCGAAATGTCAAACGGCTGCATCTGTTGCACGTTGCGCGACGATCTTCTGGTAGAGGTCCGGCGACTTGCAGCAGAGGGCCGGTTTGACACACTTCTGATCGAATCCACCGGCATATCAGAGCCCCTGCCCGTGGCCGCGACATTCGAATTCCGAGACGCCGAGGGCGAAAGCCTGTCCGATGTGGCACGGTTGGACACAATGGTTACTGTCGTTGATGCCGTGAATCTGCTTGGCGACTATTCCAGCCACGATTTTCTAAAAGACCGCGGCGATACCGCTGGTGACGGGGACGACCGGACGCTTGTTGACCTGCTGGTCGAGCAGATCGAATTTGCGGATGTCATTGTCCTGAACAAAGTGGCAGACGCCGTACCGCATCTGGTTGATGCGGCGCGCAAGATCATCCGTTCCCTGAATGCTGATGCCCGCATCATCGAAACCTCGCACTCCGAAGTGCCCGCTGACGCAATTCTGGACACCGGACTGTTTGATTTCGAAAAGGCCCACGATCACCCCATGTGGGCGAAAGAGCTTTACGGATTTGCGGATCACGTACCGGAAACCGAAGAATACGGCGTCGCATCTTTTGTTTATCGCGCGCGCCAGCCTTTCGTACCCGAAGCAATCCACGACGTCTTGAACGGCCCTATGCCGGGCGTCATCCGCGCAAAAGGTCATTTCTGGCTGGCAACGCGGCCCGATTGGGTCGCAGAGTTCAGCCTTGCCGGAGCACTATCCTCCGTCAAACCTTTGGGCACGTGGTGGGCAACGGTTCCACCGGAACGCTGGCCGGACAATGAAACCGGAAAGGCCTATCTCAGCCAACACTGGATAGAACCTTGGGGGGACCGCCGCCAAGAGATCGTCTTTATCGGTGCCGGCATTGACTGGGCCGCGCTGAAATCAAGTCTCGATGCAGCGCTATTGCCACAGGATGCGGCAAGTCGGGTCGATGATTTGCCACAATTGAGCGATCCTTTTCCCCGCTGGCAAAAAGCAAGGGCAACGGCATGATCCATCAGTCAGCGGTTCCGATCACCGCAAACACCAGCTCAAGTATCCTCGTTTGCGACACACCGGAAGAACTGGGCGCGATCAGAAACCGTGCGTGCGCTGCGGTGCTATGGTGGCGGCAACCCGCAGTCGGCTTCCAGCGATGGATCGACGGGCTTGACCCCGCCCTTCTCCCCGACGCACGCATCATCCTGCGCCCAAGCGATGTGCACAGGGCCGTCACCGAGATTTGCGAAATTCACAAAACACCGGAAAGTTCCGAACGGGCACTTCTGATTGATGACATCGCGGCACTGTCGCATGCCTTTGCAACAGTTATGAAAGCGAGTCATCTTCGGTTGCGCCTGTCTCCGGTAAGCGGCAACGCCTGCCGCAAGTTCCATATCGACGCCCTGACAGCACGGTTGATTTGCACCTATCGCGGAACTGGCACGCAGTATGGTCTTTCCGCAGATACAGAGGCACCGTCGCGCGTCTTTACTGTGCCGACCGGTGCCCCTTTTGTCCTGCGGGGGACCGATTGGCCCGAGCGGCCTGCCTCTGGTCTGCTTCACCGCTCGCCCCCGATCGAAGGCACCGGCGAGACCCGTCTCGTGTTGGTTCTCGATCCGATCCATGATCCGCAGGAGGCCATATGAGACGCAATCTGGGCGCAACCACTTTACGCCGCCGGAGACGCACGGTTGACCCGATGGCAGCCTATGACGCACTTCCCCCTGCCCTGCGGCGCTGGATCGCGGGAGCCGCCCTTACCTGGTCCCCCGCATCCTGCCGCCGCGTCTGGATGGCGGCACGTGCAAAGGGCGCCAGCGACACAGAAGCGCTCGCCCGACTTGACCGTGCCGAACAGAATACGCTTGCGCGCGACCGGTACAGCCAGACCATTACAGTTGGCAATCACCGCTCGCACGGGGGAGCAGGATAATCGGGATCGGGCGAACCGTCTGCGGTTCAGCTCTCACCATATCCTTTTGGCACTGGCAGGTCAGGAAGGGATGCCGCCCGCTTCTGCAAGGCGCGTCCGATTACCAACCGGCTGATTTCAGTGGTTCCGTCAACGATCCTTAACATTTGTGCCAGACGGGACAGGCGATCCAATCCGTAGGGCTGCAACAGCCCCATCCCGCCTAATACCTGTGAACAGGTATTGGCGGCTTTCAAAGCAGCATCGGGCACAAAGCGTTTCGCGTGCGCCGCCATAAGCGGACCATCATCTGTGCCAAGCGCCTCGGCCGCTTTACGGTAAAGCAGTCTGGAAGCTTCCAGTTCGGTTGATACTTCTCCAAGCATCCACTGGATGCCGTCAAGATCAAGGTTCTTTGCGCCGAACATTTTACGGTTCTTGGAATAGGACAGCGCCGTATCAAGGGCAGCCTGCATCAAGCCGCAACAGCCCGCAGCGATCGAGACCCGCGCGATGTCAATCGCCATGAGAGAGCCTTGCAACCCCTGCCCGATTGGCAGAATGATGTTGTCTTCGCTGACAACAACTTCGTCGAGATACATTTCCGCAAGCGGCATGAACCGGTAAGACGGCGTATCGTAAAGCGGGCCAAAGCTGACGCCTTTCGCATCCGCAGGAATAGCGATCATCGCCATATCCTTGTGTCCGGGCACATCACTGGTTTTAACCACCGCAAAGTATATATCGGCTTCAGTCGCAAGACTGACCCAGGCCTTCGCCCCGTTGATCGTCCAGGTTCCGTCGCCGTTGATCGTGGCTTTTGTGTACATGTTCATCGGGTCGGAACCGGATTGAGGTTCGGTCAGGGCGAAATTTGCCAGCTTGCGCCCCGACGTCAGATCCCGCGCCCAAGCCTCCTTAAAAGCCTCCGTCCCATAGCCGCATCCCGCATAGGTGCAGATATTGTGCATCGACAGGGCAAAGGCATAGGCCCCGTCTCCGACACCAAGTTCTTCATACACCTGTATCGCTTCGGACAAAGGCAATCCCTGACCGCCATAGGCTTCTGGAGCGTAAAGCCCTGTCAATCCGGCAGCTCCCGCTTGATCAGAGGCATCGCGTGGCCATTCTCGGGCTTCATTCCAGCTATCCACATTCGGTGCAATAACATCTGCCGCGTGCGTGCGGGCGGCTTTCAGGATTGAGGTGATTTTATCTGACAAGGGTGGCTCCTTTTAAAGAGGCATAGTCTGATAACGCCACCACCCGAAAGAAGGACGCACATAACACATGCCGGAAACGGTCAATAAGGTAATCTTGATAGGTGTTTAGCAAATCCGGAAACCGGCAACCATCTCTGCAGGTGACAGTCTATTGTCCGAAAATGACAATTCCGGTTCAGGGCCGGCTCTGGCGACGGTAAGAGCGCGGCGTGCTTCCGGTCCAACGGTGAAACGCACGATGGAAATTGGCTGCGGAGGAAAATCCGACCTCATGGGCTACCGTTTCGACACTTCGCCCGCCCGCAGACAAATAGCGGATCGCAATATCACGGCGAAGGTCGTCCTTGATCCGCTGGAAGGACGTACCATCCGCCTCCAGCTTGCGGATCAGGGTACGCGGGGTCATGTTCAAGAATTTCGCAGCGCCCGTAAGGTTGGCTTGCTCCCAACCTGTCCGGCTCAGGTAACTGCGCACACGCAGCGCCTGTGTGTGCTCTCGCGAGCGGGTGAATATCCAGTCGCGGGGGGCGTTTTCAAGAAACTGGTCCAGATCAGCCGTACTGCGCATCCCGACCGGCCCCATATCCTCAGAGGCAAAGGAAATATAGGTGACGTCCGTTTGGAAAATGACGGGTGCCGGATAAATTACCGCATAATCCTGCACGAAAACCGGCCTTTCAAAAGCAAATCCTACCTCTTTGACGGGCACTTCATGACGCGCCAGCCAAGAGAGCAGACCGTGGGCAAGCTTCAGGATCAACATATGCCCGAACCTTTGCACGGCACATGGGCCTTGTGGTTCAAGGGACAGGGTCCACGCGGTTTCACCTTCGTGCAGGGCGAACTGGTAATCGTCCAGGATCAGATTCCAGAAGGTGGAAAACCGGTACAAAGCAGACGGCAGCGACGTCGCTTCGCGTACCGAGGTCAGCAGGTGTTGCAAAGCGCGGGGTCTTACGGGACGGCTCCACAGACCCATCATTTCATCGCCGGTTTCGACCGCAGCAAGTTGGTAAAGGCAGACCAGTTGGTCGAGTGTCACCCGCCCCTGGGAAAGATCCTGCTCCACCGTCAAATCCGCACGATTCAGAAGCGATTGGTAGTCCGCCTGCGCGTATAACGGCCTCAGGGCTTCCAGCCAGTCCGCGATGAACAATCTGGAAACGGTTGAGTACAATAAAGGTGGGGCGGATGCAGTCATGGTTCCGGTGCTAGCACGGCGCAAGGACAAGGTTAAAGACAGGAAATCGGAGCAATCCCCCGGCCTTCATCCCGAAGGGTTGGTCGCCAAAGAATGATGCGACTTTAATACAGCTTAAGCGCCCTGCTTCTCTCCTACGCGCTGCATGGAGGCCCGTCGCGTGCGGAATTGTCGCCGGATGAAGGCAGCAATAAACAGCACAGTCATAATAAGGATGATCGTTGGCGCCGGTGCACTGTCGAGAAAGAAGCTGGCATAGGTTCCAAGCAGCATCGACACCATACAGACAATCACTGACACCCAAAGCATGGTTGAAAACTTCCGCACGATCAGAAAGGCGATTGCACCCGGTGCAATCAGCAGACCGATTGCAAGGATCAACCCCGCTGCCGAAAGCGTGGCAACAATGGTCAGCGACAGCGCGGCGAGCATCCCGTAATGCAGCCAGTTCACCCGAAGTCCGGACGCCCGTGCCTGTGCGGGATCAAAGCTGTGCAAAAGCCAATCCTTCCATTTCAGCGTCAGGGCCAGCCCTACCCCAAGCGCGATAATCCCTGCGGTCCAAAGCTCGTGCGGCTCGACCCCGAGCATATTGCCAAACAGGATATGGTCCAGATGGGCATTTGTTTCGACCGAGACATAAAGCACGATACCAAACCCGAACATGCCCGAAAAAACCACGCCCATCAGGGTGTCCTGCTTGACCCGACTGTTTGTAGACAGATAGCCGGTCGCCAGCGCGCAGGTCATACCGGCAACAAACGCTCCGATAATCAGCGGGATACCAAGGATATAGGCCAGCACGATACCGGGAAGGACGGCATGGCTGACCGCATCCCCCATCAGCGCCCAGCCCTTCATCACCAGAAAACAGGACAACAGGGCCGTGGGCACCGAAACGATGATGGAAATCAGAAAGGCGTTTTGCATGAAGGGGAACTGGAACGGCAGCAGCAAGGTATCGATACTCATCCCTTAACCTCCACCGGCAGACCGGCTGGACGTCGCTCCAAAGCCTGTTTCGCTTTGCGTTTGGCGGCCAGCAACCCGTGTTTCGGAGCAAGGACAAAGACCGCAAGGAAAATCAGGGTCTGCAAAGTGACGATAATTCCCCCCGTGGCCCCATTCAGGAAATAGCTGACATAAGCCCCCAGAAAGCTGGTGACGGAGCCGATTGCCACGGAGACAACGATCAATCGTGGAAACCGGTCACACAGCAGATAGGCCGTTGCCCCCGGTGTCACCACCAATGCGATCACCAGAAAAGCCCCAACCGTTTGCATCGCAGCCACAACGCAGGCCGACAACAGGATGAAAAACACAGCCTTCAGCAGCGTAGGGCGCAATCCGATGGTGCGCGCATGGTTTTCATCAAAAAACGTAACCATCAGGTCTTTCCACTTGGTCACTAGAACCGCCAGAGAAACAAAGCCGATAATCGCCAGTTGCAGGGTGTCCTCTGGCGTGATCGCCAGAATATTGCCCATGGTAATGGTCTGGATCGACACGGACATGGGATTGACCGACACGATAAACAGGCCCAGTCCGAAGAAGGACGTAAAGATCAGGCCGATGATCACATCGACCTTCAGGCCGGACCTTTCGGACAGGAACAACATCGCCCCCGCTGCAAGCCCGCCTGCAAGAAACGCGCCCAATGCAAACGGCAACCCGAGGATATAGGCACCCGCCACACCCGGTACGACCGAATGGGACAGCGCATCACCGATCAACGACCAGCCTTTTAACATCAGATAGGCCGACAGGAAGGCGCACACTCCGCCAACAAGTGCCGATACCCACATGGCATTGGTCATATAACCGTAGGAAAAGGGCTCCAGCAGATAGTCCATCACTTGCCCCGTTTCGTGCGCTGGGTCTTGTCGTCATATTGCACCAGCGGACGCTCGTCATCGGTGAAGATCGTGACGGCACGGCCGTCATCATCGTCATGCAGCGCGTCCCCGCCAAGGGTAAAGTGACGGAGCACACCCCCGAAAGCCGCTTCGAGGTTGTCACGGGTAAAGGTCGTTTCAGTGCGCCCGTGGGCCAGAACCGTTCCCTTTACCAATATCGTACGGTCGCAGAATTCAGGCACCGACCCGAGGTTGTGGGTCGAAACAAGCATCACGCGCCCTTCGTCGCGCAATTCCCGCAGCAGCCGGATGATCTGTTCTTCCGTTTTCACATCAACACCTGTGAAGGGTTCATCCAGCAGAATGACCTGACCGTCCTGCGCCAGTGAACGGGCAAGAAACACGCGCTTGCGCTGCCCGCCGGACAGTTCTCCGATCTGTCGCTTCCTGAAATCCTGCATGTTGACACGGGCCAATGCCTGATCGACGGCAGCATGATCCGCTGCCTTGGGCCGCCGCAGAAAACCCATATGGCCATATCGGCCCATCATGACAACGTCTTCAACCAGCACCGGAAAGGCCCAGTCCACTTCTTCGGATTGGGGCACATAGGCGACAAGGTTCTGTGCCAGAGCCGCGTTCACATCCAGCCCGAGGATCTTGATCCTGCCTTTGGCAGCCGGAACAAAACCCATAATCGCCTTGAACAGGGTCGATTTGCCTGCACCGTTCACACCGACAAGGGCCGTTACCGTACCGCGGGGAATTTCAAAACTTGCGTCCCACAGCGCCGTATGCCCGTTGCGGTAGGTGACCGTTACATCCTTGGCAGAAAGACCGGCCACAGCGGCCCTGTCTTCCGGTCCGGTAGAAATTGCGTCATCACGCATTTTATGTCCTTTGGCGGGTAAACCCGCTTTCTTTAAACAAATGACTTGCGGCTTTGACGCCGCAAGCTCTTTTAGAAATCATATAGTGCTACTTCGGCGCTGCTAACAGCCCCTCTGCAACAGTTCGTGCCGTTACGTTCAACAAATCAAGGTATGTCGGCACCGGCCCTTCCGGCTCGCTCAGGCTGTCAACGTAGAGCACACCGCCATAGGCCGCACCTGTTTCACGGGCGACCTGCTCGGCAGGCGCGGTGTTCACCGTGCTTTCGCAAAACACCACCGGAATGTTGTTTTCCCGCACCCCGTCGATCACCCCGCGGACCTGTTGGGGCGTGCCGACCTGATCAGCGTTCATCGGCCAGAGATACATTTCCTTCAGCCCGAAATCACGGGCCAGATAGCTGAAGGCACCTTCGCAAGTCACCAGCCAGCGGCGATCTTCCGGAACAGCCGCGATTGCAGTGCGCAAGGGCTCGATCGTGGCTTTCAACTGCTCTTTGTAATTCATGGCGTTTGCGGTGTAGGTCTCTGCATTATCGGGATCTTGTGCAATGAAGGCCTGTGTAATGTTGTCGATATAAATCAACGCATTATCCAAACCCATCCAAGCATGGGGGTTGGCCTCTCCTTCATAGCTGCCGGAGGCAATGGCAATCGGTTCGATCCCCTTTGTCAGGGTGACAGCCGGAACGTCTTTCATATTCGAAAGGAACTGTTCGAACCAAAGTTCCAGATTTAACCCGTTCCATAAGATCAGGTCCGCATCATAAGCCCGTACAATATCCTGCGGCGTCGGTTCGTAGCCGTGAATTTCAGCCCCGGGTTTGGTAATCGAAACCACCTCAGCCGCCTCACCCGCTACATTTGCAGCCATATCGGCCAGCACGGTGAATGTCGTGACCACTTTCATTTTGTCGTCAGCGACTGAAGCGGTTGCTGAAACGGCAAGGACAGCCGAAAGGCAGGTTTTTCTTAACAATCGGGAAAGCACATCGTTCTCCTGTAAATCAATCTGCCTCCTGTAAATGCAAATCACTCGCAACTGTCAACTGTTATTGCGAATTATTCGCAAAAAGAATCTCCGATCCAGAACACATGGCGCCCCGACATTGCAAAAGCCGAGCCGGAGCCGCCAATTCCATTGAAACAGGAACCAGTGTCAGCGGAGGCACTGCTTTCCGGTCAACAGCTAGAAAATAGAGAAGTCGGACGCACCAAGGTCGAGCTCGGCATCCAGCGTCGCAAAATGCACCCTGTCCGCACTGCCGCTGCCATCCTCGTCGTAATAGAGCTTGCCCGTTGACTCACTGTAGATAATGCGATGCGCCGCCGTTAAAGCAGAGCCTGACAGGTTGGAACCAAAGGCTGCACCCCCCAGCGATCCGGTCGACAGCGTTGTGAAAATTGCATCATCAAGGCGTATTTCATCCACACCCGTTTCAAAGTCCGTGATGGTATCGGCATGGTCCAGAGCTGTAGATGATGCGCTGTGCCGCTGTAAAAGCAGAGCCGGACAGGTTGGACCCAAATGCCGTCACCGCCAGTGATCCGGTAGACAGCGTTGTGAAAATTGCATCATCGAGGCGTATTTCATCCACGCCCGTTTCAAAGTCGGTGATCGTATCGAAGTCCTCCAAAGACACGCGGAAAATGAACCGGTCTTCACCGCCCCCGCCTGTCAGCGTGTCCGCCCCGAGACGGCCGTTCAGATCGTTATCCCCGCCATTCCCGATGATTTCGTTATCAAGAGCATTGCCGATCCCGTTGACATCCCCGCTGTTGATCAGTCGCAGGTTTTCCACGTTATCCGAAAGTGTATAGGTGACACTGGATTTGATCAGGTCAACGCCATTGCCTTCCAGTTCAATCACCGTGTCCAATGCGGAGTTGACGAAAAATGTGTCGTCTCCGCTCCAGCCGTACATTTCATCGTCACCGCTGCCGCCTTTAACAATATCATCCCCGTCACCGCCGCGCAGGATGTCATTGCCCGCGTTGCCAAGAATGGTGTCGTTCCCGCCACGGCCCGAAATTTCGTTATCCAGCGCATTTCCGGTCAGCGTGTTATCCAGATCATTGGCAAGGACGGTGTGCCCCGTTCCAAGCTCTGCGTCTTCGATATCCGCCTGTCCCGGTGTGTCCATATCCCAGACATCCACATCCACGATAATCAGGTCATGACCACCATCGACACCATCCGGAATATCACCGGCGAAGTTTTCATCAACAATGTCACCGACACTTGTGACACGATAGGTATCATCCCCCTTGCCTCCCGCAAGCGTGTCACCGCCAATTGTTGTACTCGCACCGCCTTCCAGCGTGTCCGCCCCCAGCCCCCCGAACAGCAGGCTACCCGCGCTCCCGAGCGAGGAGAACTTGCCGCTGCCGGTAAGAGTATCGGCCCCTTTTCCGCCGTAGAGCGTATTATTGCCGTAAGAGTCCGAGATGATATCGTCGCCTGCCTCCCCAAAATGGGTGTTGTCAGGGGAACCGGTGACTTTCGCAAAATTCTGCCCCTTCAGAACGTCATCGAACACCGAACCCCGCAGGTTTTCGATGTTTTCAAGGAAGTCCAGCTCTGCATGGCCGCCGTTTTGCAGCTGGCGGTTAAGGTCAACATCCACACCGGCGCCGGACAGGGTGTAGATTGCGAAATCATCGCCGCCGGCACCGTCGATTACGTCAGCGCCTGCACCGCCGTGGATGACGTTATTCCCGTCATTGCCGGTAATTGTCTGGTCAAAGGTATTGCCAAACAGGATGATGTCCTCGGCACCGACGGCAAAAGCCTCCAGAATCTCGATCTCCAAACCGGCAGCAAGGTAGAAATCTTCCGTCGCGATAACGGTATCCGTGCCGCCGCTGTCGATGATCTCGTCGCCAAGCGTGACGATGTAGCGATCGTCATTGGCCCCGCCGTCCAATGTGTCGTTGCCCGCACCGCCATTCAATGTATCATTGCCAACGCCCCCGAAAAGCGTATCCTTCCCGTCCCCTCCGAACAAAACGTCGTCACCGCCGAACCCGTCCAGCAGGTCATCCCCCCCGAGCCCTTTTAACGTGTTAGCATATTCGGCATCCGCTCCGGCCAGCATGCTTTCACCCGAAATGGTATCGTCGTGTTCGGACCCGACCACATGGCGGATACCCAGCAGAATATCCTTCTTTGCATGACCGCCCGTTTGCTTGCTTACCGACAGGTCTATCGTTACGGCTGCGTCCGATTGGGTATAGGCCGCGAAATCCGCGACGCCATCTCCCAGAATGACGTCGGCACCGGCCATCCCTTCCAGAGTATTTGTATAAAACACATCAGGGTCGGACATTTCCGCGATCAGTATCTGGGATTTGTTGTTGCCGGTCAGGTTTACCTCCGGATTACTTGCCAGTGTGCCGATGGTTCCGGCGGCGACACGAACCGCTTCGTAATTCCCGCTCAGCACAGAGGCCGTGATCGCCAGCAAAATGCCCGGATTCCAGTAATAGGCGGATAACACTTCGACGTGCTGGCCTTTCAACAGGGTGTGGTCGTCATCGGCCCAGACATAATCCGCCCCGCCGCCTTTGCGCTCGCGTACTTCATCCAGGGAATCCACCTTGTAAAAATCCGCGTTCTTGCCGCCGCGCAGCTTGTCTGCGTCCGCCCCGCCATAGATCGTATCCATTCCGAAGCCACCGAAAATCTTGTCGGCTTCACTGCCACCGCGCAGTTCGTCGTCTCCGAAACCGCCAAACAGTTTGTCTTTTCCGCTGTGTCCGTAGATTACATCATCGCCCCCCAGACCCAGCAACTTGTCATTTCCGCCCTGTCCGTAAAGCCCGTTGCCGCTGCCGGTTCCCGTCACCAGATTGTTCAGGTCATTCGCAAAGGCATCCTCTGCGGTTCCGAACAAGCTGATCCGTTCGATGTGATTGTCCATGCCGCGAAGGTCGATTGAAACATGGCCCTTGACCCAATCGTATCCGCTGTCCGACACGTCGTCGATTTCATCCAGTTCGTCTTCGTTCAGACGGATATTTTCGGCCCGCACGATGTAAATGTCATCACCTTCCCCGCCGGACAGCGTGTCACCCGAACTGGCACTTTCCAGCAGGTCGTCTCCTGCATTGCCAAACAGCCCCTGCGCATGGGTGCCGCCCACAATCGTGTCATTCCCGCCAAGCCCGTAGATGCTGCCGGTTCCGTGCGATCCTGTCACGGTATCGTCGTAAACAGACCCTTCCACAAATTCGACAGAGGCAAGCGTGTCGCCCTCTGCATCGCCGCCGGCTTGCACCGTGCGGTCCAGATCAATGTCTACGGCTTCAAGACTGTTGTAATAGCTGATGCGGTCATCGCCGTCCCCACCGTCGATGGTATCCGCGCCTGCGCCCCCGATCATCACATCATTGCCAAGCAATCCAAGCAGGGTGTCATCGCCGCCATTCCCCCACAGCATGTCATTGCCTGCATTGCCTTCCAGCGTGTCACCCATGGCGGCACCGCTCAGGATGTCGTCGCCCGCGCCACCGGAAAAATCGGCACTGATGGCCATGTCCTCGACCAGATAGAGGCTGTCGTCCTTCTTGCCGCCGTCCCCCACGACCTTGGTGATGTTTTTGAATTCTTCGGTGTATCCCTCGTTCAGCGTTACAGTGATCTTTCCTTCACTCGGGGAAGCCCCGATTGTGACCATGTCATCCTCGTCCGATATTCCGGCGGTCAGGCTGCGCAGCGACGAAAAATCTCCGATATGAAGGGTCAGCGTCTCGCCGGATTTGGAAGCAATGTTATGGCCGCCGCCTGCACCTTCAAAGCCGAAGTTGCCGATGGTCAGCCGCGGGCTGCTCCACCGCCACAATTCGCCAAAGAGCGAGTCAACAACGGCCGTAAAGCCTGCGGTGATCGAGCCGGAGGCATCGAAAATGGAGAACGGGTTGCTTTCCAGCGCCGCGATGAATTCGTCATGATAGAGTTTGCCTGCGGTGGCCCCCAAATCGTCGTTCAGATCAAGGTTGATGGTGCCTGCCACATCGCCACCACCGGAGATCGACGCGACAAAGGCGTTCAGTTCCACCGCCACACCCACGCCGGACTCCAGCACAATCTCGGCGCTGTCTGGATCGTCAACGATGTAAAACCCGTCAATCGCCTGTAAATCATCATCAAGAAGACCACGGGTATCAAAGCCGAAATCAAGGTTGATCACGGCTTTTGCAAATCCGGTGATATTGACAAACACAAGCGGAAACACGGGAAATTTGAACAGATTAACGGATTTGTCCTGGCCTATAACCAGTTCCGGCAGATCGACCTTCACCAGATCCGCCGGATTTCCCAACAGCAGGTTTATCCACTGATCGGGATCGGTAAGAACCGGCAGGCCGAAAATTCCGCCGTTTACCATTTCGTCGAGGATTTCGGCCCCTGTAAAACCGCTGCCTGAATCCCGCGTATCCCAACCCGTGCCGGAAAGGTCATCGATCACATCCGCGATGTCATCGGCAAATCCCCCTGCCTTGGCGAGAGCAGAGGCGAAATCGAAATCTGGCAGACGAATATCCGCAGAGCCGATTTCTATATCCCCTAGGATCAGATCGCCTTCTGCAAAGCCGGTACTCTCCAGAAACGCTGCCCAGTCGGCAACATCACTGGCAATATCGACCAGTGTGCGAAAGGCTGTTGTATCCACCCGCGGGAAGGCAATTTCGATAATATCGATCAGCGTGACCCGACCGTCATCGTTTTTGTCCATCAACCCGCCAATGCCGGGCAAGACTTCCAGCAACCGGATCGAGGAATCCAGCACGTTCAGCAGAGGCCGGATCGGTTCGACAAGTGCGTCGACTTTTTCAACCAGCGGCCCGATGAAATCTTCCATGAACCCGCCAAGGTCCATCTTCACAGTCTCGAACGCCACGTCCGGCCTGTCACCGAAACTGGCGTTATCATCGCTCACGTCAACTCTGGCACCGGTGAAATCCCATTCCGTGGAAAGGGTCGTCCCGATCGAAGGAACCATATCTCCGGCGATCTGCGCGTCGAGTTCCACATTCAGACGTGCAGTACCATTCAGCCTTGCATCCATCGTCGCGCCGGCCACCTGAGAAGAGGACAGCCGCCCTCCGGTCCCCTGCACATCTACGGAAAACGTCCCAGAGAATTCGGTTCCTGCATCCAGCGGATCAAACGTCTGGCCCGAAATCTGAAACGCGGTGTCAAAATCCACATCACCCACTGTGAAGCCGACAGACACATCTTCACCTGCGGAAACATCCAACAGGAAATCACCGCTGCTGATACCGAAGCCAAGGTCGAAATCAAAGGTGGTGCCAACCGTTGATTTGCCACCGCCGGTCGCCCCAAGCCCTGCCATCCCCAGATCACTTGCAAGGTCCTGCAAGTAGCTGCCGATCTTTTGCGTTTCCAAAGCAATGCGCACGCCACTTTGCCCGACAGAAACAACAACGGAATTCCCGCCGAAACCGGCTGCAGCCAGTGCCGCTTCCAAAGTGGCTTCCACCTCTGCCTGAGTACGGGACGCAACATCCGCGATGCTGCTCAGAGCTTCTGAAAGCACGTCACCCAATGCAGATGTTGCAGTCAGGGCGAGCTCTTCTGCTTCAGCAGCAAGCGCGAGCCCCGTACCAATCAGCGGCAGGGCTTCGGCCAGAACATTTTCAACAATCTTCTGATGGAGGTCGCTCAGCGCGCCGTCTATGCCATCGGCCAGCATCACAAGCTGCGCCTGCGATACGGTGCCTCCGGCTGCGGGTGGTGCGGCCCCTGCGCCCGTGCCGCCAGCTGCGGGCCAGCCCGAACTGTGCAATCCTGTCGCCGGTTGCAAAGAAACCAACGCGCCCGAACTGTCAAAATTGTAACTGTTCCCTCCGGCGGACAAACTGAAGCCGGAGGAATAGGCGGTTACAGTCAGGACGGAATGAAATGCTCCAGCCTCGTCCGGCTGCAACAGATCCAGTGTGAAGGAATCCTCCAAGGTGTTTTCCCGGACCTGTACGTCGGCATAACCGGCAAGCCCGAGCGCCTCTGAAAGTGCACCCGCCAAAGTATCAGAAGACAGATCAGCCGACTGAGCCACGTCTTTCAAACTGCGCACCAGTGCGGACAGAAGACCAGCTGATTCCGATGCGTTGTCTGCCCCGCCTCCGGCGTCAAACTCCTTCAGGGATATCTCTGGCAAATCTATTCCGGGGGAAAATTTCTTTGAAAATTCAAATCCATCAGGGGTATTGGGCTTATTCATAACCAGCTCCATCAAACCAATGACGAAATCCGATTAACGCAAAATTGTGCCGGCGCGAGAGTGCACCCAAGGATCACGTCTTCGTGATAAGCCTACTGGGATGGAACAAACGGGTCAACTTCCACGGTTTACAGCACGCCTACCGCGCGAAGACTGTCTTACCTTTCCAAACCGTTTCCTGCACTTGCACAGCAGAAACATCTTCGGGGGACAGGCTGTGAATGTCCTGCTCCAGAACAATGAAATCCGCAAAGGCACCCGACTTCAGGACAGAGGTTTCGCCAGCCAGACCGATTGCACGAGCAGCATTTACCGTGAACAGGTTGAGCGCCTGATCCAGAGAGACTGCCTGCCCGGCATTCATGGTTCCGCCGTACTGTTGCGTTGGATCCTGTCGGGTCAACATTCCGGCCAGCCCGCTCCACGGGTCCGCATCCGGCGCGCTGGCGGGCCAGTCCGTTGCAAAAATCACTTGCGCCTGTGCATCGAGAAGGTCGCGGATACGGTGCAAGCGTCCCATCTGTTCACTGCTCAGAACATCCATCTGCGCACGGGTCGCCCCGTTTGGCATCCAGAGCTTCGGAGAGACTTCGGCAACCGCGTCAAGTGCTGCAAAACGGGGCAGGTCTGCATCACTGACGAAAGCGGAATGCGCAATTTCATGGCGCAAACCGGAAGGTCCGTTGGCATTTCGGGCCGCTTCGATCGCATCAAGTCCCTTGCGGACCGCATTGTCCCCAACCGCGTGCATTTTGACGACGTAACCGTGGCGGTCCAGTTCCGTCACCCTATCGTTAAGCGCAGACGGGGACATCAGCAATGTGGCATCAGGGTCATGGGCCGTCGGGTCGTAACCTTCCTTCGGCTGATACGGATCAAGGAAAGATGCCGTATGCGCCGGTGCCACCCCGTCCAGAAACAGCTTGGCAAAATTCAGCCGCAGATCATCCCGCGAATAGGTATCCCGCAGGCGGTCGATTTCTTCCAGCGGCACATTGCCGTCGGACAGGGGGGAATAGGCAGTGATGTGTGCTGCTGCGTGGAGGCTCCACCGCCCCTCATCGCAGGCTTTGGCATACCGCATTGTCCCCGACAGCGTGCATTTTGACGACGTAACCGTGGCGGTCCAGTTCCGTCACCCTCTCCGCAAGTGCAGACGGGGACATCAGCAGCGTTGCATCAGGGTCATGGGCCGACGGGTCGTATCCTTCCTTCGGCTGATACGGATCAAGGAAGGATGCCGTATGCGCCGGTGCCACCCCGTCCAGAAACAGTTTGGCGAAATTCAGCCGCAGATCATCCCGCGAATAGGTAGCGCGCAGGCGGTCGATTTCTTCCAGTGGGACATTGCCGTCGGACAGGGGGGAATAGGCAGTGATGTGTGCCGCTGCGTGAAGGCTCCACCGCCCCTCGTCGCAGGCTTTTGCATAGGCGGCCAACGTCCGCTCGTCTGCCATAGGTTCTTTAAACCCCGTGTATCCCAGACTGTTGAGATAGCGCAGGGCGTAATCGCAAGCCTCTCGAAGCTGTTCCGGTGTTTCCTTGATCTTGTTTCGCACCGGAGCAAGTGCGGCTTCTGCCAACATGCCAGTCAGATTGCCGTTAGTATCCCGCTCGATCACGCCGCCCTCAATAGGAGGGCTGTTTTCATCAAAACCGCATAAAGAAAGCGCCCGACTGTTGCACCAGACCGCGTGCTGGCTGGTGTCGAACAAGGCAACCGGATGTGCCGGAGCCAGTTGGTCAAGCCAGGCCCGCGGCGTCATTCCCAAACTGTTGCGCATTTCATAGCGCCAGGGGCCGCCACTGATCCAGTTCCCCTTTGCCGTTGCCTCCGCCCGCTGGCGCAGCGCCTGAGCCAGCGCATCCGTGGATGCGGAATAGCCGACGTAAACTTCAAACAGATCACGACAGGCCCCCCACAGTGCATGAGTATGGGATTCTATCAGCCCGGGCATAACGAACCGCCCGCCCAGCGGGACTGTCTTTGTCTGCGGGCCGGTAAACGCGTCAATATCCCCGTTGCTGCCGCAGGCCAGTACGCGTCCGTCTGCAACCGCGATCGCCTCGGCACGGGGCTGCGCAGGGTCCAGTGTCAGAATGCGACCGTTGGTAAATATGGTATCCGCCTTAAGCATGTCAGCGCCTTTCGAGTATTTCGGATCGCGGATCAGGCCGCTGAAGTGGTGTGTGTCACGTTGGGGTCGATCGGACCAAGCGGCCCGCCCACAGCCACTTCCACCGCACGTGCAGCAGCAAGCAAACCTGCTTCACCGCGCGGTTTCCCGATAAGTTGCAAGGCCACGGGCAACCCACGCGAACCGATCCCCACCGGCACCGAAATTGCGGGCAGTCCGGTCACGGTTGCAAGGTAGGCAAACCGCAACCAACCGAGATAGTCTTCAAACGTGACCCCCCCGACTGTCCTTACCCATTCTTCGCTCTGGTCGTGGGGCAGACAGCCAACAGAGGGACAAGCGAGTACGTCAAACTGCTCAAACAATGCGACCATTCTGGTGTAAAGAGCAGAACGGTTTCGATGCGCCGCAGCAATATCGGCAACACCAAGGGCTTCGCCACTGGCAATATTTTCTTCAAGTGTTCCTTTGAAATGGGCGCGGATTTCAGGCTTCACCCCTTGCCCCATGGCAGCCCACATCAAGCCGCGCAGGCTCCGGTAGGTCTTGTCCAGTCCGGTCAGGTCTGGGCATGTTTGTTCGACGATCGCCCCTTCCCGCTGCAAAAGCCCCAGAACGCCGTCAAGATGTTCGCGCACCTCCGCATCGATTGGTGAAAACCCGTTAAGGTCGGCAGAGTATGCGATCCGCAACTTCCCGTCTGCCTGTAGAACCGCATTCTGAAAAGAGGTCTCCGGTGCCGGAATGGACAAGGGATAGCGGCCGTCAAAACCGGACATGGCATCAAGAAACAACGCGCAGTCCCGTGTGGAGCGGGCCATCGGGCCTTGTGCGCCTTCGATCATGTAAAGATTGTCAAAATTGCCGCTGCTGATGCGGCCCGGACTGGGGCGCAGGCCGACCACACCGCAAAACGCTGCCGGTGTACGCAAACTGCCACCGTGATCGGAGCCGTGACTAAGCCACACTTCGCCTGCGGCAAGGGATGCTGCTGCACCACCGGAAGATCCGCCTGCGTTGAGGGTCGTATTCCATGGATTGCGTGTCGGCCCGAAGACATCGTTGAACGTATTTCCACCTGCGCCAAATTCGGGCGTGTTCGTTTTGCCAACCACAACGCCGCCGCGTTCTTCCAGCCTCTCTACAAGCGGATCGCTGTTGTCAGGTATATTATCCGCGAGTCCCTTGGTGCCGAATGTGGTGCGCACGCCTTTTACCGGGGTCAGATCCTTGATCCCGATTGGCAAACCGTAAAGATTACCGGGGTGGTCGGCGTCCGGAGTATCAAGGTTTTTCGCAGCAAGGCGCGCCCTATCCGGGCAGACAGTCGGTGTAGCGTTGATCGACGGGCTGACCGCTTCGATCCGCGCTAAACTCGCGTCCAGCAACTCGCTTGTTGAAACCTCTTTACGTCTAAGGAGTTCGACCACCTCATAAGCCTGCAAACGGGACAGCTCGGAGCCGGTAAATTCTGTGCGTGGTTTATCAGTCATCGTACTCTCAGGCATTTGAACTCGGTTCGCGGACTTTATCAGCCCGCAAATCCTTTGATGAAATTTTAACTGCGGTGTCGTGTCAGGAGTGCTACGGGCCATGATGCAACGGGGATCACTTCATGGCCCGTATAACGGGATCAGTTGGTCTTGCCGAAAGTTACCGGTTCGGGAATCTCCCAACCCATCTCACGGTAGTACCGCTCTGCCCCGGGATGCAGACGGCTTGCAATCTGTGACAAGCCGGTTTCCTTGCGGATCGTGGACGGCATCCAAATGGCCGTTTCGTGGATTTCCTCAAGGTTTTCCCAAATCGCCTTTGTGACCTGATAGACAACCTCTTCATCCACGTGCAATCCGGCAGAGAAATTCACAATCGCACCGTGGGTCCGTGCATCGCCGCCAACCTGATTGCTGCCGTAAACATCGCCAAGAATTGTGTTCGCCGTACCGCCAACTTTCGCGTTGATCGTCAGTTTGTCTACATCGACATCCAGAATACGGATTTTCTTGGTCAGGGCAAATTGCTGGATAGACGGGCTTGGCATGTTTGTCGGCAGGACAATTACATCAATCTTGTCGTCCTGAAACGCCTGAATGGCCGCATCATAGCCATAGGTCGGAACGTTCATGTCTTCTGCGCTCAGACCTGTCGTTTCCTTGATTGCACGCAGGACAACGCCCTTTGCCGCCCCACCCGGAGGGCCTGCAAACACAGTGCGCCCCTTAAGGTCTGCCATCGTTTCAATGCCGGAATCCGCGCGGGTGACATAGTGATAGGGCCCGATCTGGTAAGAGAACACCATACCGATGTTCTTCTCCAGTTCCGGCGCATTCGCCATGTTTTTGAACGGCCCGATGTTCTCTGCCATCAACCAGTTGATTGTTGCCGACCCGAAGAGGAAATCCACCTTCCCCATTCCCGCGTCTACCATATGTTTGGTCGCAGCACCTGTCGCGCGGACCTGAAACTCGACGTCGTCCAGATGCTTGTTAACAACCTTGGCGATTGCAGTGTTCACCACGAAAGGGGACATGCCCGGCGCGGTGGAAGCCACCTTGTAAAGATCGGCCAGCGCTGCGGTCGAGGGCAAGCTGACGGCCAGCACACTGACCAGCGCCATTTGCTTGGCTTTTGTTATAAGGTTAAGCATTCAAATTTTCTCCTGTTGTGTGGTATTTATCAAGCTTGTTTTGGGTGAGACCTTGGAAAACAGCCCTACGGCAAGGGTTGCCGCGACGGCTGGTATCCAGAAATACGCCAGCGGCATCAGCGCGGCGGCACCTACAGCCAGCCGCACGGCCCGCTGCCCCGTCCCGAGCCGGCCCAATCGGGGGTCCGCGCCGCCAAAGGCGCTCGCCAGCATCCAGACAGCGGCCAGCAACCGGAGGATGGTGCAAGCGAACTCGACCCAGGTGAACCCGTCCGCAACCAGCAGAAGCGAGGGCGAGTAGACAAAAACATAAGGCACAACCAGCCCGATCACCGAGATGCGCAGCGCCACAAAGGATGTTGCCAGCGGGTTGCCCCCCGCAATCGGGGCGGCGACATAACAGCCATAAGCTATCGGGGGAACGATAGAGGAGTAGACCGCGAAGTAGAGCACGAACATATGCGCTGCAATCGGCTCCACCCCTGCTTTGATAATCGCCGGAGCAATCATGATCGCAATAATCAGATACGCCGGAAGGGTCGGCAGCCCCATACCAAGGACCAGCGCCCCGAACATGGCCAGTATCAGGGCAAGGATCAGGCTGCTTTCCCCCGCAGCAGCGATAGAGGTGGCAAAGCGGATCGCAACGCCGGTTTCGTTCACCACAGCCAGCACGATCCCGATGACTCCGACAGCCAGAATGATCTGGGCCGCACTGACACCCCCGTCCGCCAGCGCACTGACGACACGTTTGGGTTCGCGGCGGAAATCTGGGTTCAGGATCAGCCCCATGACAATCGCAGTCAGAAGGCCGTAAAGCCCGGCCATTGCCGGACTTTTTCCGGAAAGGAACGCCACCATCAAGGCACCGATTGGTACAAAGACCAAAGCAGAATTCAGCCAGTCCCGCGCGGTAATCGACGGAATCTGGTCTTCGGGCAGGTTCTTGATGTCCAACCGGATCGCTTCTGCGTAGACCTGTGCAAAAAGTCCGATGTATTTGAACAGCGCAGGAATGGCTGCCGCGGCCATAACCATCACAAACGGCATGCCCACAAGATCGGCCATAACGAACACCGCCGCCGCCATGATGGGTGGCGTCAGCTGCCCCCCTGACGAAGCTGCGGTTTCGACAGCACCGGCGAAGTTACCGGAAAAGCCCTGACGCTTGATCATCGGGATGGTGAAGACGCCGGTTCCGGCAATATTGGCGGCAACGCTTCCGCTCATCATGCCAAACACGGCAGAGGCGACGATGGCGGCATGGGCCGCCCCGCCACGCACACGGGCCGTCAGTGCGGTTGACAGATGGATCAGGCTCGCCCCTGCTCCGGTGCGCTCCAGCACCGCGCCAAAGATCAGGAAAATAAGGACGTTATCCGCAACCAACCCAGTTACACGACCGAACACGCCGTCAAACGAGTACCAGCTGATCTGCATGAAACTGCCCATATCCATTCCGAAATGTTCCAGAATTCCGGGCAGATGGGGACCGGCAAACCCGAAAAGCACAAAGGCCACGGCCATGATCGAAAGGGATACACCCCAACAGCGGACCGACAGGACGACGATTGCCAGCATACCGGCCAGCCCTGCCACGATGTTTTCAGGGGTTGCCGTGAAAAAGCCTGTGTAAAGTTCCGACTTCACGCGGAAAAACCAGACAGCCGAATAGCAGAACGCGAGAATGAGCCCCAAGTCTATCGCCCAACCCAAGCGGCCCATGCGCCCCTTGTCCGATGTCAGCGCCACAATCGCCAGGCTGATCGCCATAACACCAAAACGGGCGTTCGCTTCGTCGACAACAAAAAAGGCAATGACTGCAATGATGAGCAGTGAAAATGCCACCGCCAGCGCCCGTCCGAGCACCTGTAGGGGGTTTCTTGGGGGCAGCGGCGTATCAATCATGATCCCGGTTCCTGTTTGGTTTTCAGCAATTCGGCGTTATGCGAAATCAATAGTTCCAAAAAGCGGTGAAGCTCCGCCTGCTCCTTTGGCGAAAGAACAGAGGCCATCGCCGTATTGCGCTGGATCGTGAAGGCAATGCACTGCGCGTGCAGGCGGCGGCCCTCCGGCGTCAGGGACAACTCGGTTTGCCGCTTGTCCGCTTCACAAGGCCCGCTGGTCAGCAAATCCCGCGCGACCAGTTCCTTCACCACACGGCTGAGCAGGCCGTGATCCATGACAAGGATTTCCCGCAGGGTGCTTGTCAGCATCGGTTCGGATTCCGCAACCAGACCGATGACGCGCCATTCCGACAGGTTCACCCCGAGATGTTTTCGAAAGTAGTGGACACCGTTACGCTCGTTTATCGCTGCAAGCCGTGCGATCCGGAAACTGAGAGCCTCGGAAAGGTTCTCGATCTGCGTTTCTTCCACGGTTTCCTTAAACTTGGTTTCTACTTCCATGTCGCTAATCCCCTGTCTCCCTAATTAACATGTGTATCATATTATGTGACATTGTCACTTAATATTTGTGACAATGTCACACAAATGGGTCAACGTCAGAATTTTGATTTGAAATCTGCGGGATAGCTACGGAGAAATGTTACAGGCAGACAGGAAGGAAACGGTCTCGCGAGCGTTTTCCTACGGGCCCCCAATTTGGCGAACCCGTGATTCGTATCCTGTAGCTGTAGTTGGCCCGCCGCCGGATTCGAAGAATTACAGCGGGGGTGGCGTACGATAGGATCCGGTTCTTTCAAAAGCGCCTGCATAGGAGAGCAGAGCGGCATCGGAATAGGCCCGGCCCGCAAAGGTCAACCCTGCCGGCATCCGTGTGTCAGACATTATACCCATCGGCAGTGTGACCGTGGGGATTCCCAGATGTCGGATCACCAGATTTCCATTGGCCACCCAGACACCGTTCTGCCATGCCTTGTCTGCCGAGTCCGGATTTACATCGGCATCGGCCGGTCCCACGTCCGCCACCGCAGGAAAGACAACGGCATCCAGCGCCAGTTCGTCCATCCAGTCTTCAAGATCCACCCGCCGGATCGTTTCCAGTCCGCGCAAACCGCCTTCCAGAAGCGGTATGTCAAGGAAGCTGTCTACCGGATGCTGGCGCGCATGGTTGGGGTAATCGGCGATGTCATCTTCAAACCCTGTGTAACGGTCCGGCAGCGCCCCGTCGGGGGCCGGAAAAATTTTCGAACCGTCCACGGCTGCCAGATCGGGAATTTTTGTATCGCCGTTGGCCTTCAGGAAGTCATCCCATGCCCAAACCGAAAGATCCACGATTTCACATTTCAGATACCCCTCCGGAAGCAGATAGCGGTTGGTAATTTTGGGGGCTCCGGGCCGATCGCCTTCATAGTTCGTCACCACCGGAAAATCGACGGTAATCACTTCCGCACCCTCGGCTTCCAGCGCTTTTTTTGCAGCTTCCCAAAGAGCGATGACAGAATCCCTGGTGTCAATTTTCTGTCCGGTCGGTCCTCCGATCCCCCCGTCTGCCGCAGTCCCTGCTAGCGGGTCTGCATTGATATACATGGCGGGGACGCCAAAGCGTTTACCGCGAAGCGGTTGTCCAGCCAGAGCAGCATAAGATTCAGGCCGGTGTTCCGAAGCCGAAGGCAAGGACACCCAAGGCTGACAACGCCAGAAATCGCCGCGCGGATCAGGATCATCTGCAACCAGAACATCCAGAAGCTCCAGCATATCGGCCATGCTGCGGGTATGGGGCACCACCACATCCATTGTTGGCACAAGCGGCCAGTTTCCCCGCACCGAGATAACGCCGCGGCTTGGTGTGTAGGCACAAAGGCCGTTGTTTGCAGCAGGCGCACGGCCACTTGACCATGTTTCTTCCGCAAGGCCGAATGCAGCGTAGCTTGCAGCGGTCGCAGTGCCCGAGCCGTTGGACGAGCCAGAAGCAAACGCCGCTGTAAGATAGTCGGGATTGTAGGGCGATTCAGCCCGCCCGTACGCGCCCCGTTGCATTCCGCCATTCGCCATCGGCGGCATATTGGTCAGCCCCAGAAGAATTGCGCCTGCCCTGCGCAATTGCGCAATCGCGAAAGCGTCGTCATTCGCAACCAGTTTTTCAAAAGCCGGCGAACCGGCGGCGACCGTCAAACCCTTTACCTTGTAGCTGTTCTTCGCGGTATAGGGGATGCCGTCAAGCGGGCCGAGACAGCGGCCTTCCTTGCGCCGCGCATCCGAAGCTTCCGCCTCTTGCAGGGCATCGGGGTTCAGAACAGGCACCGCGTTCAAACAGGGCCCGTTTTTATCCAGCCGCGCGATCCGCTCCAGACAGGCCTTCACCAATTCCACGCAGGTTATCTCCCCGCTTTCCAAGCCGAGACGAAAGTCTGCGATAGATGCTTCAACGATGTTCATCGGAACTTCCTTTCGTGGCTGTCGTCGCCCCACAGATGATTTCTACCGTTTGGGAAACACAACACCAGCTTGATTTTCCACATTTTGGCTCTTGTTGTCTGTCCTGCGTGCCCACGCCAATCCACGCACTTTACTAGCGGGTTTGCCAATATCCCACACGACCCTAATTCAATTAACATAATCATTAAGGATAGGCATATGGATGAAGTGGACACAAACCCCGGTTTGATATTTGACAAAATAGATGCATGGCTGGATGGCCTGTTCAAACTGCTGCCCAACATAGCAGTAGCAATTGTGGTGCTGGTCGTTTTCTGGCTGATAGCCAAAGGCGTCAGCTCACTTGTCAGGCGATACGCCAGCAAAAGAGATCGTCCGAGCCTTGCAGATGTCGGCGGGTCACTGGTCAAATGGGCGATTGTGATCGTAGGAGTTATGCTTGCAGTCACGATTGTTGCCCCGACGATTTCACCGGGGGATCTGATTGCAGGGTTGGGGGTCAGCTCTGTCGCAATCGGCTTTGCCTTCAAAGACATTTTGCAGAACATGCTTGCGGGCATTCTTATTCTGCTGCGCCAGCCGTTCGAAATTGGCGACCAGATCGTGTCGGGGGGCCACGAGGGTACGGTGGAACGGATCGAGACGCGCGCAACCCTGATTAAAACGTATGACGGTCGCCGTGTCGTCATACCCAATGCCGATATCTACACTGACAGCGTTGTAGTGAATACCGCTTTTGAAACGCGTCGTTCCGAATATGACATCGGCATCGGCTGTAACGATGACTGGGACACCGCACGCAAGCTGATGGTCGACGTCTGTGCGGATGTCGAAGGCGTCTGCAGTGATCCCGCACCGGAAACGATCCCGATTGAACTGGGCGACTCTGCAAACGTCATCCGGTTGCGCTGGTGGACAAAATCCGATCGCGCAAGCCAAATTCACACTTTTGGCGAAGTGCTCCAGAACGTATACAAGGCGCTGGATGCAGAAGGCATCGACATGCCCTATCCGACGCAAGTGCACCTGTTCCACGACCAAACCGAAGAAGTCGACGGGGACCGTGCCAAGCAACGGGAAGGCTGGCCAGCCGGTAAATCAGACGTACCAAAACCGGCCCGAACCGCGAGACAGGCTTCGCAGTAAAGGCGCTTTTCCTCTTACCCCAGACTGTGAACCGGGCGCATTCTCCGGTTCACAGGCCGCCCCCGAAAGCGGCCTAAGCTTTAGAGTCCACACAGCTTGTCCCACCCTTCACCCGTCTCTTTCCCCGACTGAGGCAGAGCGAATTGCCGGTTACAGGGAACCCGAAGCACCTTTGGCGCGTTAAAGAATTAAGGAAGTCACGTTAAAGGTCTGAAATGGATATCATCAAAATCATCGTTGCAATTCTGCTGCCACCACTCGGCGTGTTTCTCGAGGTCGGGCTGGGCAAGCACTTCTGGCTAAACATTCTGCTAACATTACTCGGCTACATCCCAGGTATCGTCCATGCTGTCTACATCATCGCCCGCCGCTGACGTCCCCGCCGTGGAGCGCGGGTTTCAAGACCGCCGTGCGCGGATCGAACGGCTGGACCGGCTGGCCGACACGCTCGACACACGGTTCCGGATCTTCGGAATTCCGGTCGGATGGGATTCAATACTCGGCCTGATTCCGGGCGTTGGCGATGTTGTCACCGCGGGACCGGGGGCGATCATGTTTTACGAAGCACACCGGATTGGCGCGCGCAAACGGGCCAAAATGAAAATCGCTGCCAATACGGGCATCGACATGCTGATCGGTGGCATCCCTCTGGTCGGTGATTTGTTTGACGTAGTTTTCAAATCCCACCGGCGCAACATCGAGATTTTGAAGCAGGAACTTGAGAGGATCGAGACCGCTGAACAAACGGAAAGAGCGCGGCTGTAAAAGCCGCGCCCCTTTTTATCCCTGTTAGCCGGCTTTGCGGGCAGTAGGGAAAAAAGCGTAATAGAACACCGGCGCTGCAATCAGGGTCAGGATAGAGGCGAAAGCCAGCCCCCCCATAATGGTGATTGCCATCGACTGGAAGAACGCGTCCCAAATCAACGGGATCATCCCCAAAATCGTCGTCGCAGCAGCAAGGATCACCGGACGCAACCTTGACGTCGAAGCGCCTACGATCGCGTCTTTCAGGCTAAGGTTCGGACCCTCTGCGCGCACAATGTCGATCTCCTCCACCAGTACGATACCGTTTTTGATCAACATTCCCGACAACGACAAAAGCCCCAGCAATGCAGTGAAGGTGAACGGCAAACCGGTACCAAGCAGCGCCAGTGCGACACCGTTTACCGACATCGGAACCAGCAGCCAGATGATCAAAGGCTGTCTCAGGGCGTTGAACAACAGGATCGAAATCAGCACCATCACCACAAGGCTCAGCGGCAACTGACCGGCAAGGCTTTCCTGCGCCTCTGTGGAACTCTCCAGTTCGCCGCCCCACGCCATTTTATATCCGGCAGGGAGTGGCATGGTGTCGATCGCCTCCTGAACTTCGGCCTGCACTTGTGCGGCGGTCAGTCCTTTGGCCACATCGGCGCCGACAGTGATTGTCAGCCTGCGGTCCCGTCGCATGACCAACGTGTTTTGCGCATCGAAGGTAAAACCGTCGATAATCTGCTCCAGCGGAACAAAGGTCTGCCCGCTGTCCGAGTAGATCAGATGATCCGTCAGTGCGAGATCCGCGTCAGGATCGGCGCGCATCACAATCGGAATCTGCCGCTCCCCTTCGCGGAATACTCCGGTGGACCGGCCTTCTGTTGCGAACAACAGCGTATCTGTCAGATCGTCCCGCGCGATACCGGCTTCCTTGGCGCGATCCGTTGCGTAAATCGGGCGGAGAACCTGTTCCATTTCGCGCCAGTCAATACGGGGTGCCACGATATTGGGCGACGCCTCTGCCAGACGGGTCGTCGCCTGCTGAGCCAGTTCCCGCAAGACCACAGGATCAGTTCCTGAAAAACGCACCTGAATCGGATCACCGCCCCCCGGCCCGAAGGCAAGCCGTTTCGCGCGGAATTCTCCCTGCGGCAAGGCGCGTGCGGCGAAATCCTGAAACTCCTCGATCAGGGGCGCGATTTTTTCAACAGCTTCAGTACGCACAATAATATGCCCGTAACTGGGGTTCGGATCTTCGGACTGATAGGTCAGCATGAACCGCGACGCCCCCTGCCCTGCATAGGCGGTATAGGCCACAACATCCTTATGCCCGTTCAGCCAGTCTTCCATCACTTCAAGATCACGCGAAGTCTCATGAATCGACGCGCCCTGTGCCAGCTTGTAATGAACAAAGAACAGTGGCGTGTTGCTGTCCGGGAAGAACTGTTGTTTGACCTGACCGAACAGGGCAAAACAAACAACTGTAACGGCCACCAAAGCAGGGATCATCAACCACCAAAGGGTCAGGCAAAGCCGGAGAACCTTGCCATAGGCGCGGAACAACAGGCCGCCGTAAGCATCCGTTTCACTGCCATCGCCCTGCTTGAAGAAGTAATGCCCAAGGAGCGGTGTCGCAGTCAGGGCAAGAACCCAAGACAGCATCAGCGAAATGCCGATCACCGCGAAGAGCGAGAACAGGAACTCCCCCGTCGCATCAGGGCTAAGCCCGATGCCCGCAAAGGCCATGATCCCGATCACGGTTGCACCAAGCAGCGGAATCTGCGTCTTGCTTGCTGCTTCCGAAGCCGCCTCGCGGGAGGTTTTCCCCTGCCGCATGGAAATCTGCATGCCTTCAGCAATAACAATTGCATTATCCACCAGCATCCCCATCGCGATGATCAGCGCCCCCAGCGAAATCCGTTCCATCTCGATCGAGAAAACCGCCATGAAGAACAGGGTTCCAACCACCGTCAGCAACAACGTCGTACCAACCACGATTGCAGCGCGCGGCCCCATGAAGAGTGCAAGAACAGCCACAACGATTGCCACAGACATGGCAAGGTTTACCAGAAACGCACTGGAGGCTTCGTCCACGATGATATGCTGCTGGTAAATCGGGTGCAGTTCGACACCCACCGGAATTTGCGGGGCCAGCTCTGCCAGTTTGGCATCAACTCTTGCGCCAACCTCGACAATGTTTTCGCTGCTTAAACCTGCAACACCAACGGTAAAGGCATCTACCCCGCCATGGCGAATAATCAGGTCGGGATTTTGTTCGCGCTGGCGCGTGACGCTGGAAAAATCGCCAAGGTTTAACACCTTACCGCCAACCCCGACTGAAAGGGCGGCGATTTCCTCAACCGTATCATCGCCTTCCGGCCCCTGTATCAATGTGCGGCCCGCAGCCGACTGGATCGAACCGCCATCGCTGACGGAATTTGCCGAGGAGAGCGCCCCTTCAATGGCCGAGGGAGGAACATTCTGGTTAACGTTCAGAACAAGGTCCGGCTCGACATAGATGACTTCATTCGGCACGCCTGCCAGATTTACGTCCGCCACACCGTCCACAGCCAGTAGCTCGCGGCGCAGGAACGTGGACAGGTCGTAAATCTCGGAATCGGAAAATCCGGGGGCGGTAACAGCGTAATAAATACCGTAAACATCCCCGAAACTGTCGTTGACAAAAGGGGTGCTTGTGCCGCTTGGAAGTGCTGCATCTGCAACGCGGTTGCGCAGTTTCGTCCAGATCTCGGGCAGTTCCGAACCGTCATAGCTGTTCTTCATGTCAACCGTGATCCAGGACAGACCCGGCTGGTTCATAGAGCGAACCTCATCCACCTCGGCCATTTTCTGGATTTCGGATTCGATCGGCTCTGACACCTCGCGTGCCACATGTTCGGCGTCGGCCCCCGGATACTGGGTCACAACAACTGCTGTCTTGATGGTGAAGGCCGGATCTTCCAACCGCCCGAGCGAGGCAAACCCCCAGATTCCGCCCAAAAGACAGCCAAGAATGATCAGCCACGTCAGGATCGGACGCTCTATAGAACCACGTGCAATGTTCATGATACCGGTCCTATCTGGCAAAACCGGTGAAACGGCGTACCCGTTCACCATCCGCAAGCTGGTTTGCGCCGCTTGCGACAATTTCCTGACCTTCCGTCAGGCCGGACGTCACGATGACCTCCCCCGTCGCACTAGGTTTGATCGACACCGGAACGCTTTGAACCGTTCCGAAGTCCCCGTCCTGAGGGGTGAAAACCATGACTTTCGCGTTGCCAGCGGCGTCAGTGATAACCGCCGCGCTGGGGATAACCGGCGCCTGTTCCGTGCCCGGCATCGTGGCATAAACAGTTACAGAAGCGCCCGGCAAAACGATAAGCCCCTCCGGTGGTGCCATCCCGAGGGTAATACGATAGGTCTGACCGACATCAGCTGTTTCCGCGTTAAACTCCCGCACAGCCAGTCCATATTGTTTTGTGCTGGAAGGGAATTGGGCCATGAGCTTAATGTCCTCTTCCTTACCTGCGTGCTGGAACAGGACTTCCGGCACGTCAATTTCGATGCGCAGGTCGGACATGTCGTGCAATCGGACAACAGGCGTGCCCGCCGCAACGGTTGCGAATTTTGCCACATTACGGGCAGCCACCAAACCGTCAAACGGGGAGACCAGATGTGCGTTGCGTAGCGAGCGTTCCGCGTCCCGAAGGGCAATGGATGTAATCTGCAACTGGGTTTCGGCATCGTCGACACTGACCTGGCTGACAGCGCCGCCTTGCAGCTTTTTCAACCGTTCAAAGGTGCGTACCGCCTGATCATACTGGACCTGCGCCTGATCCAGCGCAAGTTCGTAAGGTTCCACGTCAAGGCTCGCTATAATTTCACCCTGCGCGACCGTGCCCCCTTCGGTGACAGGAAATTCCACAATCTGCCCGTCCACCTGAAACGCCAGATCAACTGTTTCCTTGGCCACTACGTGTCCAAAAAACTGGCGTGTCTGTCCGCCCGCATCGGCTGTCACAATAATGGTCTTGGCAAGTTTTACCGCTTCGTCCTGCGCCGCCGACATTGTCGCGCAGAGTGACAGCAGTATGGCGGCAAATGTCCCGCGTTTGGCAAAGGATTTCATTTCGGAGTCCTGATATTAGTGGGTTTGACACGTCCCGAAGCCGCAACATGTTCGGAAGTTTTCATCAATTCGTCATTTACGGATTGGCCTAAGTACCACGCCTGCACATCACAGCGAAAGCGTAATTTATCAAACCGGATCTAGCCGGAATTTTCTCTTTCCCTAAACGGAGGGACGCAATAGGACTTCGCCGGCAGATGCTTTAGCTGCCCTGTCTGGAGACTTGAATAACCGGTCATTGCCTGTCCTTCCGTAAAGCAGGTCCGGTGCTCGGGCATCGCTTTCCGGCAACCCGTCGCTTATGGACCAAGTGTTCCATATACAGTATTTGACTTATGGAGCAAGTGTTCCGTAAGTTGGGGCGAACACAAGTTTTTGACCAGGAGAAACAAAATCGATCCGCGTCAGCAAAGAACACAGGAAGCCCTGTTAGGTGCGCTTGACGAACTGCTCGCTGAAAAGCCTTTCAGCGAGATCAGTGTCAGCGATCTTGCACGGCGGGCCGGCATCGGGCGGCAGACGTTCTACCGCCATTTTGACAGCATCGGGGCGATGCTCGAAAAGCGGCTTGGCACTGTATTGTTGGGGCAGATCGAATGGGCTTGCGCCCATGCCGACAACCTTTCTGCCCGCGAACTGGCCTTCCGGATCCATCTCTTTGCATTCGAACATGTTGAAACCCTGCCCCACATCGCCCGCGCCATGCTAAGCGGCGCCGCAGGGCAGAACGCCCTAAGCTCCTTTATGGAGCAGATCATCGCCATGCGCGCGGCGCTGCCAAACCCTCCCGAGACCAACGCACCCCCTGAAGCACAAGATTTTATTGCCTGCTATCATGCAGGTTCAATCGTCAGTGTCCTGTTGAAATGGGTGGAGGCCGGTTGCACGCCAGACGCCGCCACGATGGCCCGTTTCATGACACAAATGTCCAACAAGCCGTGCGGTGATGACATCGCCTGTCGGTGTTAGTTCAACCCTGACAGAACACACACTCCCGCCTGTGCCCGTCTGACCGGTTGCAATCCGGTTTCAGCGACCTCAACCATCGGATTTGTCCGGAATTTCTGCCAGAAACGTGCCGGTTTTCTGATAATGCTCCATCAGACGTGCGGCAGTCAGATCCGCGTCCCGCGCGACCGCAGCGTTCAGAATACCTTCATGTTCGCTCGCAACATCACGGCGGGTGTATTTTTTGGAACGTCCTGCAAGATAGCGATACCGGACATTCAAATCATAAAGCTGACTGCAATAGCGCAACAGGATCGGTGAGGCTGAGCAGGCCAGCAAAGTCATGTGAAAGGTTTTGTGACGCAGTTCAAACGCCGCAAAATCCTGACTGTCCGCCCGCGCCATATGATGATGCGAAAGAACCAGAGATTCTTCCCACTGTTCGGTGGCATTGGCGATGGATTCCCGCAATGCCAGTTCTTCCAGAGTACAGCGAAGCCGGAAGATTTCGTTGAAATTCTCCTGACTGACTGGCGCTGCGCGAAAGCCGCGTTGGTCAAGGCGTTCAACCAGTTGATCTGACACCAGCAGGGTCAACGCTTCACGTACAGGGGACGAGCCTGTCTCCATCCGGTCTTTGAGATGCTCGATCTTCAGCTTTTCCCCGGGTGCAAGTTCGCCGGTAATGATCATCTGGCGAATTGATTCGTAGGCGGCCTGAGTCGCGGAGACTGCAGGCAACGGAGCGGCGGACCTATTGGGATCGGGCGAGTTCATAAACATTTCATACCCCGCCGCCCTGCCAAGGCAAGCCTTTTTCCCACGTGCCTGCATCCGCCATCAGGACAGACACACTTTCTGACCGGACAAGCCAACAGAAATGTTGAGAGAGCCTTCGTTGATTAACCAGCGACGCATCACATAACTGCGCGCCCCGGATTCATGCATCGGATCCTGATCGGCAAGCGCGCGGGCCGCCTCCAGACTGGGCGCCCGATAGATGATCAGCCCCTGACCCTGCATATGCGCGCCGGTTTCATCCGACATAGGGCCGGCAAAGGCGAGACTGCCCGCCTGTTCGAGCTTACTTTGATAGGAAAGGTGATCCGGCAGAGAGGCTTTAACCTCTTCAGGTGACTTCGCCGGTACAGAGATCGCCACATAAAGTTCCAGCGCCAGAGCACCTCGGGATTTTGCTTCTGCCTTATAGTCAGTCCAAGCCACCATGATTTTCAGCCCTTTTTAAAAATATCGATATTTATTGACATTGATGCAAATTGTAGGCAGAATTTTCGGAACAGACAAGGATGAAGATTATGAAGTATCTGGTTGGCACCTATAATTCCCGAACCGCAGTTTACGCCGTAACCGGTGAGTCCGCTGTGAACCTGACAGCGCTTAATCCTGCGATTGGAAGTGATCTCACGGCGTTGATCTCTGACGCTACGCTACTGGACTCTGTTTCAGGGCAAATCGACACCGCACCCGAACTGTCCGTTTCGGACATCACCCCCGCCCTGCCCGTTGCCAAACCCGGCACGATCATCTGTCTGGGGTTGAACTATACCGATCACATCAAGGAAGGCGGTTACGAGATCCCCGAATACCCCGCATTGTTCATGCGCGGAAAGAATTCGATCATGGCCGCTGGTGCTCCTCTGGTTCGGCCGTCCTGTTCTGACAAACTCGACTACGAGGCAGAACTGATGCTGGTTGTTGGCAAAGGAGGCCGCCATATCCAGGAATCTGACGCGCTTGATCATGTCTTTGGCTATACGGTGTTTAATGACGGATCAGTGCGGGATTACCAGCGCAAGACCCACCAATGGACGCCGGGCAAAAACTTTGACAACACCGGCGCAGTCGGCCCCTATGTTGTCACCCCTGATGAACTGCCAGATGGTGCGTCGGGTTTGAAAATCGAAAGCCGCGTGGGCGACGAAATCCTGCAATCCTCTAACACCGCCAATATGATCTGGTCGGTCGCCCAAACCATCGCAACGATCTCCGAATACACAACGTTGGAACCGGGCGATCTGATCGCGCTTGGTACACCACCGGGCGTGGGTCATGCCAAGAAACCTCACCCGCGCTGGCTGAAACCCGGAGAAGTTGTCGATATCGAAATCGAGAAAATCGGTATTTGCAGCAACCCCATCGTGGATGAGAAAGGTTTCAACGCAAAGGACACGGCTGCATGAGCGCGCCAAGCGGAATTGCACTGGAAGAAGCACGCGCCAGCGCACAATCGCAGGTTCGCAACTTGCGGAACCGGATCGAACGCCTGTCGGATGACGCCATCGATCTGATCCTTCGGGATGCGCGGTCCCATTACGCATGGAAGGACATCCCCGTATCGGATGAAATCCTGCAAGAGATTTTCGACATCACCATTAACGGTGCAACCAGCATGAACACGCTGCCCGCACGGTTCGTGTTCGTGAAATCACAAGAGGGCAAAGAGAGGCTTGCCAAATCCCTGAAAGCCAAAAACATCGACAAGATGATGGCCGCCCCCGTGACAGCTATCATCGCCTATGACACTGCATTCTGGGAACATCTGCCAATACTTTTCCCCCATGAGGACCGTCGACCCCTGTTTGAAGGCAAGCCCGAACATTGCGAGACAACGGCCTTTCGCAACGGAACCTTACAAGGGGCGTATTTTATGATCGCCGCCCGCTCGCTCGGGCTGGACGTTGGGGCAATGTCAGGCTTTTCAAACGCAATTGTGGACGAAGAATTCTTTGCCGGCACCACGTTGAAATCGAACTTTTTGTGCAACATCGGCTATGCGGACGAAACCGCGCTGTTTCAAAAATTGCCGCGTTTCCCGTTTGAACAGGTGTGCAGCTTTGCCTGATCACTGGTGCCAATAAATTGACGTAACCGGGCCGAAGGCCTGATTTTCTGGGAGGAAAAACATCATGTATAACTGGACAAAAAACTGTCTGCTAGGCGCGGCGCTCGCGACCCTCACAGCCCTGCCCACACTCGCGCAGGAACGGATCTCTGCTGTTGTGATCGACGGCTATCCCGAACGGGCGCTTTGGGTGAAAGAGTTCAGCAGCTTCTTTATTCCCGAAGTGGATCGTCGCCTTGCTGAAACCGGCAACTATGTGATGGACTGGCAGGAAAACTATGGCGGATCCATCGTAAAACCCCGGGGTGTGCTGGAAGGTATCCAGTTGGGACTGGGGGATATCGGGATCGTTACAACGATCTTCCATTCGTCCAAATTGCCAAGTCAGGGTCTTGCAGCGGTGACACCGTTTGTGTCGTCCGATGCGCGGGCTGTGGCCAAAGCTGTCGATGAAATTGCGCGTGAATTTCCTGCCATGCAGAATGAATTTGCAGCACAGAACCAGGTCTATCTGGCAACCGGTGTGGTGCTGGACACCTATCAGGTGTTCGCGGCCTCCGAAGTTTCGGGGATCAAGGATCTTGAAGACAAGAAAATCGCAGGTGCGGGGATGAACCTGCGCTATCTTGAAGGCATCAAAGGCGCTGCCGGTGTGCGGGGCGGACTGACCGATTTCTACAATATGCTTCAGACCGGACTGGTGGATGCGGCCATGCTCTGGCCCGAGGCAGGAGCGACCTTTAACATCTCCGAAGTCGGCCCTTACATGCTGGCTGCCGATCTCGGCGCGGTGAATACGAAAACCGTAACCGTGAATGCCGATTACTGGAACAAACTGCCCGACGAGGTAAAAGACGTACTCAAAGCAGTAGCAGTTGACTACCGCGACCGTCTCGCAGGAATTGCCATGGACCGGGCCGCTAAATCCAAAGAGGCCTATACTGCGGCTGGCGGCACCATTGTTGAGGTCTCCGATGTGGATCGGGCAGGCTGGGCTGCGGCCATGCCAAACATTGCGCAGGAATGGGCGAAAACCCTGAATGACGCAGGAGAGCAGGGCAGCGAAATGCTGGAGGCCTATCTTGGCAAACTGGAAGCTGCCGGTTTCGTCGGGATGCGCGACTGGACGAAAGAATAATCCTTTTGTGATCTGGCAAGAAGGCCGAATACCATGCTTAAATTAATGGCGCTCGGCCTGACCCGGGTTACACATACCCTCGCGATTGCAGCCAATGCCCTTGGAACCCTTGCAGTGCTGGCATTGGTGATCATCCTGAACATTGATGTGATTGCGCGGGGGGTGTTCAACTCCCCGCTGAAAGGGACCTACGAAATTGTACAGTTCTCCGTGGTGTTCATCGTATTCCTGCAACTGGCCGATGTGGTGCGGGTGGATCGCCTGACCCGATCAGACGGTTTCCTGAACCTGATGCAGTTCCGCCGTCCCCGCCTGACGTCCGGTCTGCGGCGGATCATTAATGCAGTCTCGGCGATCTTCATGGCTCTCATCACCTATATTATGTTTCCGGAGTTCCTGCATATGTGGAACACACAGGA
>JAAEZA010000045.1:0-17150 GCA_018223125.1 Paracoccaceae bacterium
TGGCCTTCGGCCAGCGCGCGCCCATTGGCTGCGACGGTTTCGGGATCATATCCGTAACAGCGGTTCAGGATTATTGCGTGGCTGTCTTGTGTCGCCACATCCAGCATGGGCGCACAATTAACATCTATCCCGAGGTCATGCAGTTCAGCAGCGATCATCCGCCCCCGCAGGTGCATGGCCTGTGGTGCGTTGGCCCCTGCCCGCTGTGCAAAATCTAGGGCCGCATCCCATTCCCGCCAGTGAGGAGCACGCAGCCGCGCCACGCGACCGCCCTCCTGATCGATCAGGATCGGCGCATCACGGCCCACAGCGTCCCGCAGTTGTGCAGTCAGACTGCGCAACTGGTCCGGTGTTTCGATGTTGCGGGCAAAGAGGATGAATCCCCAAGGGTCTGCCGCGCGAAAGAAAGCGGTTTCCGTGGCGGACAGCACAGGGCCGAGACAGCCGAATATGGCAGCGCGCGGCGCCATTATCGGGCCGTCACAGGAATGCAGGGCGTACCAACCGCCAGCAAGGCTGAACAAAGCGCGCGGGATTCATCCAGTGAGTCAAATCCGGCAGCCCGCAGACGGTAGAATTTGCGCCCACCGGATTTCGCTGCAATCACCAGCCGCTTTTTGTCTTCCAGCAGGTGGTTGTGCTGTTTCAACAGCTTCAGCCAGTCCGCCTTGGCCAGTTCGGCACTGTCATAGGCGCCAAGCTGGATCAGTCGCGTTCCTGCGGGAACGGATTCCACGCTCTGGAAGTCCGGCTCTGCATCCGGTTGGGACGAAGTGGGCTGCACGCGGGTGATCTGGGTTTCCAGATTGTTCGGGCGCGCCTGCGGACGGGACGATGCCGCAGGAGAATATTGTGTGCCGCGAATGTTGCCGCGCGGAATGGTGGCCGGATCCACACTGGCCTGTTCGCGCTCTGCCAATTGTTCCGCCACATCTTCGACAATCTCAAGCGCGTCGAGATCGGCCTCTGCCGGTTCGCCCTCGCCGCTTTCGATCTCGACATCTATGTCTGTTTCCGCGTTGATCTCTTCGAGACTTGTCTCATCTTCCGCTTTTGCAGAAACACGGGTCACTTTTGCGGCTTCTCCGGCGGGCAGGTCTTCCTGTGTCAGGCGGGCAGGCTCCGGCGCCAGCACAACGGTGTTGGCAGGCGCAGCCACACCGCCTTCGGCCTGAACGGAGTTCACCGCCAGCCCCTGATGGGAGGCCTGCATCCCGCCGGGATCATCCGGTGCAACACGGGACGGGCCGACCATCGCACGGATAATCGGCACATCATGGGGATCGCGGGTGCCAAGGCTGACCGTCCAGTACACAAAGCCGCCGACGACAGCGACCGACAGGCCAGCTACACCCCAGTTGACTGCTGTTCGCACAACTCCCAGACCTCCGGCACCTGCCGCCGGTTGGGATTTCGACTCCGTCTTCTTCTTGGACATCAGGTTCGCCTCTTTACGCGCACAGGCTATTGCATGTGCTTAACTGCTCAACCCCCGAAACAAGCGGTTATTCCGCCTTATTTGTGCGTTCCGGGGCCGTTATTCTTGAAACCACCCGAACCTGCTGGGTCCGGTGCCTGTGGCAATTTATAAGTTAGCCCGCCAGACGCCCGATTTACATTTCGGTCATCGGGGTTACGCCCAGAATACCAAGACCGGCGGATAAAACAACCGAAACGGCACGGATCAGCGCAATTTTAGACAGAGACAGATCGGTACTATCTGCCTGCCAGAAGCGCAGTTGCGGCTCGGCTTTGCCCAGATTGTGCAGGGAATGGTATTCCGCCGCCAGTTCATAGAGGTAGAAAGACACGCGGTGCGGCTCGTTGTGTTTGGCAGCGAGTTCCAGCAGGCGCGGCCATTCCGCCAGCTTGCGCGCCAGTGCCAGTTCCGCCGGATGGGTGTTCGCGCCCATATCCGCCGTTGCAAGGATCGCATCAGATGTATCCACACCCGCCTCGTTCGCCTTGCGCATGACCGAACAGATCCGCGCATTGGCGTATTGCACGTAGAACACAGGGTTTTCCTTGGATTGCTCCAGAACTTTGTCAAAATCAAAGTCGAGCGGCGCATCCTGCTTGCGGGTCAGCATGTGAAAGCGGGTCACATCAGGGCCCACCTGTTCCACCACATCGCGCAGGGTGATAAACGTCCCTGCCCGTTTGGACATTTTGAACGGCTCACCGTCTTTGAACAATTTGACAAGCTGGGTCAGCTTGATGTCCACCGGCACCTGACCGTCAGACAGGGCCGAGACCGCTGCTTTCATCCGCTTGACATAACCGCCGTGATCCGCGCCGAAAATATCGATCAGCGCGTCGAAACCGCGGGAAATCTTGTCATAGTGATAGGCGATGTCGGGTGCAAAATAGGTCCATGACCCGTCGGATTTTTTCACCGGACGGTCCACATCATCGCCGTGTTCGGTGGATTTGAACAAGGTCTGCTCGCGCGGCTCCCAATCTTCGGGCTTTTTGCCTTTTGGCGGTTCAAGCACGCCCTCATAAATCAGGCCCTTGTCTTTCAGACTGTCGATCGCCGCCTCGATCCGGCCTGTGCCGTAGAGCGATTTTTCAGAATAGAATACATCCATTTCGATGTTCAGCGCCTTAAGATCGGCACGGATCATATCCATCATGGCTTCGGTGCCAAAATCCCGCAGATCTGCCAGCCATTCGGATTCCGGTTTACCCACGAGGCTGTCGCCGTATTTTTCCTTCAACGCCTCGCCCACAGGGATCAGATAGTCACCGGGATAGGTGCCGTCTTCAAAGGCCACTTCCTGTCCGTTGGCCTCCAGATACCGCAGATAGGCCGAACGTGCCAGCACATCCACCTGCGCGCCGCCGTCGTTAATGTAATACTCCCGTGTCACATCGTAACCGGCAAAATCCAGCAGGCTGGCCAGTGCATCGCCAAAGACCGCCCCCCGTGTGTGACCCACATGCAGCGGGCCTGTCGGGTTGGCAGAGACATATTCCACGTTAACCTTCTTGCCCTGCCCCATGTCAGAGCGCCCGAAATCCGCGCCGGACCTGATGGCCTGTGGCACAATGGCGGTCCAGCTTGCAGGGTCGAGCGTCAGGTTCAGAAAGCCCGGCCCCGCCACATCTGCAGCTGTAATCCGGTCGTCCTGCAACAGTTTAGCCGCCAGAGCTTCGGCAATGTCGCGCGGCCTGGATTTGGCAGGTTTCGCCAGCACCATCGCCGCGTTGGTGGCCATATCGCCGTGCAATGCGTCACGGGGCGGCTCTACCGCTACATTGGTGAAATCCAGATCGGCCGGAAGCACGCTTTCGGACTGAAGGGCTGTCAGGCTGTCGAGCACAAGTGTTCTGATGTCTGCAAAAAGGTTCATGGCGCTTTCCTATGTATCAGGCGCGGTTTAGCATGTTGGCGCAAAGGGTCAACTGGAGGCCGGATTGAATTGGATTAAACGGCACATTTTCGGCTTTCGCACCGAAGATACCTTCCCGCTGAGCAACGTCAGACGCTTTGCCGGCCGTGTTTCCCTGTTCTTCTGTGTCTTTCTGGCGCTACAATTCATGTTCTCTCCGCTACAGGACGGCACCGCCCTGTTCCTGATCGGCTGGGTCTGTTTTTGCTGGTCGCTGGGATATTTTCTATACGTTGTGTTGCTGATCGGCTTCTTTGTGGCGAACACCAATGCGCAAAGACTGTTTGTCGACAGTGTTATATCCGCCTGTCTGATGATCCTGAGCAGTGCCGGTCTGTTTCATGCCTACGGCATTATAAGCCCCGATGAAGCCGCGGTAACCAACCGCGATCTGGTCTATTTCTCTGCTGTCACCTTCTCAACGCTCGGCTTTGGGGATTTCAGACCAGCAGCGGACGCACGGCTTATTGCTGCATCACTGGCGATTTTGGGAAATCTGCATCTGGCTGTTCTGGTCGGTGCCGTCTTTCGCTCCATGCGTTAGGACTGTGCGTTAAGAAAACAGCGCCACCACAGAAAGGGACAAAACAGCACATAAAGCCACCGCTGCCGAAACAACGATGGATCGTTCTACAAGTTTCAACTGTCGCGTGCTCATATCGTCTCCTTGGCTCTTTTATATGCGCATAAACAGCGAAAAGTCAATATTTCCGGCCCGTTGCGCCCAACTCCTTGTGCAATTTCAGCGCAAAACGGTCGGTCATGCCGGAAACGTAATCCGCCACCAGTCTGGCACGGGCGAAATCGTCGCTGTCAGGGGTCCAGCCGGCGGGCAGCAGTTCGGGGTTGTCCATAAAGCGGTGGAACAGGTCGCGCAGCACGTCGGTCATTTCCTCGCGCACCACGAGAACATCCGGATGACGGTACATATTGGCATAGAGAAACTCGCGGATCGCATTCAGGCCGGACAGGAGTTCATCCGAAAAGGCAATCACCGGATGATCCAGATTGCGAATGTCCTGCGCGGTTCCAGCGCCGGATTTTTCCAGCCAGATGCGGCTTTCGGTCAGCAGATCCTCTACCATCAGGCCAAAGACACGGCGCAATGCCTCGTGACGGCGGCGGTCCGGATCAAGGTTCGGATACTTGCGGTCCACCTCTGCAAAACACGGCTTGACCAGCGGCAGGTGCAGAATCTCCTCAACGCTGAACAACCCCGCTCGCAGCCCGTCATCCAGATCGTGGTTGTTATAGGCGATGTCATCGGACAGGGCGGCGACCTGAGCCTCGGCACTCGCATGGGTGTGCAGTTCCAGATCATGTTTTGCGTTATATTCCGCCAGCGCGAAAGGAATCTCCCCCAGCACCGGACCGTTGTGTTTGGCGATGCCTTCCAGACATTCCCACGTCAGGTTCAAACCGTCAAATTCCGCGTAGTGGCGTTCCAGATCGGTGACGATCTTGATGGCCTGTGCGTTGTGATCAAACCCGCCGTAAGGCGCCATACACTCATCAAGCGCATCCTCGCCCGCGTGCCCGAACGGCGTGTGGCCCAGATCATGGGCCAGCGCCACCGCCTCTGTCAGTTCTATGTTCAGGCCCAGCGCACCTGAAATCGTCCGCGCCACCTGCCCGACCTCGATGGAATGGGTCAGGCGGGTGCGGTTGTGATCGCCTTCATGTTCCACAAAAACCTGTGTCTTGTGTTTCAGGCGGCGGAAGGCGGTGGAATGGATGATCCGGTCCCGATCCCGCTGAAAGGCCGAGCGGTGGGCGGAGTGCCCTTCATCCACGAGCCGACCCCTGCTATCCGCAGGATTACTGGCATATTTCGCTAACATTTGATTGAGGCCCCGATCTAAACGTCTGTCTTGTCCTTGATGCCGCGTTTATCGCAGCCTATGTTTAGGGAAACCTTACACGATTGATGTGGACGTTAACAGATGGACTTGTCCCTGCCCCCCAAAGTAACCGACCGCGCCTTTGAGCGGCTTGCCGAGATCAACGAAGGCGCAACTGCTGCCCAATGCCTGCGCATCGCCGTTGAAGGCGGCGGCTGTTCCGGCTTCCAGTATGACATCAAGCTGGAAGAAGCGGCTGCCGATGACGATCTGGTGCTGGAAAAGAACGGACAGAAGGTGCTGGTGGATAGTGTTTCCCTGCCCTTCCTGACCAATGCGGTGATTGATTTCAGTCAGGAACTGATTGGTGCGCGCTTTGTGATCGAAAACCCCAATGCCAGCAGCTCTTGTGGCTGCGGCACCAGCTTCAGCATGTAAACCGCCCCCTTCGGGTCCGGTTTGCGCTTGTTCTCTGACAGGATTGCCGCGATATTTGCGCGGCAATCAAAGGACCAGCCCACATGAAAATCGCCAGCTTCAACATCAACGGGATCAAAGCCCGCCTGCCTGCCCTTTTGCAATGGCTGGAAGAGGCGAAACCGGATGTGGCCCTGTTGCAGGAAATCAAATCGGTGGATGAAAACTTCCCCCGCGAACCGATCGAGGATCTGGGCTACCGCGTGGAAACCCACGGGCAAAAATCCTTCAACGGTGTGGCGATCCTCTCCAGACTGCCCTTGGAGGATATTACACGCGGCCTACCCGGTGATGACGAAGACGAACAGGCCCGCTGGATCGAGGCCACGGTGATCGGTGACAAAAACGCTGTTCGTGTCTGTGGCCTGTACCTGCCCAACGGCAATCCGGCACCCGGCCCGAAATACGACTACAAACTGGGCTGGATGGACCGCCTGCACGCCCGCGCCCGCGATCTGATGGCCGCTGAAGAACCTGCCCTGATGGCGGGGGATTACAACGTCATCCCCCAACCCGAGGATTGCTGGGACGTCAAACCGTGGCTGGACGATGCGCTGTTCCTGCCCCAGTCCCGCGCCGCATTCGAGCGGATCAAGAACCTCGGCTTTACCGAGGCTTTCCGCGCCCGCAATCAGGCCCCGATGAATTATACCTTCTGGGATTATCAGGCGGGCCGCTGGAACAAGAACCACGGCATCCGCATCGACCACTTCCTTTTGACCCCGCAATGCGCCGACCTGCTGCTGGACTGCCAGATCGACCGCGACACAAGGGGCCGCGAGAAACCCAGCGATCACGTCCCGATCTGGGTCGAACTGGACGCGTAAAGCTGCCTTAAACGTAGCTCGGATACCCCAGTTGCTGGAACAGGAACCATTCACGATCCTGAACCGCGCGTAGAAGATCATCTGACAAATCGTCTTTGGCCCCGTCCCGTTTTGACGCGTTGATGCGGGTGTCCGATGTCATCAACTCCTCTATCGCCGCCTCCGGATCCAGAAGGCGCGGGCCGAGTTCAACCTTGATCAACGCGGCAAGATCCCCGTTCAGGCTTTCGTTGCGGATCACCGCTTTGGGCAGCCCCTTGTTCTGGTAACGCCGGACCACCTGTTCGCGGTCCCTGAACCCGTTCAGTTCCTTGTGTTTGCCCGGCAATGCGAGGGTCAGGTAACGATAGGTCATATAGCCGAACAGCTTTGCATGGGTGTCGGCATAGGACGCTTCATAGAAACCGGCATTCTGCGGATCGAGCATGAATTCCAGCCACTTCGGGAATCCGGCAGAGCCTTCGGCATAAAGGCTGCTCCCTTCCGTAAAATGTGCGTCCAGCCGGCGGCGGATGGGGCTGTCCGGTTTGGTCAGGCCGAAATAATAGAGGCTCTTATACTGATCGAGCGGGTCGCGCGCTGTTATGAAATAGCAGGTATCCCCATCCTGTTTGGCCCTTTTGAAGGACACGCGACGGTGTTTTACAAATTTCACCGGCGCTTCGGCCGCATGGCGTTTCAGGAAATCGACAATAAAGCTCGACCCCGTCTTCTGGACGTCGAGATAACAAAACGAACCATAATCAAGCATAAACGATCCTATTAATTTTGCAGGAACGGATAGATCGGGGATCCGTCCGGCCTTCTGGAATGAAATATCATCTCCTTGAAACAGGTTTATAGAGGACCGGCAAGGCCCTGTATTTATGCTGTGTCCTGCGACCCTGCCAGAAACGCGCGCATCCTGTCGCGGGCGTATTCCTGCTTTTCCGCCTCGGTTTCGCGGGCCACGTAAACGCGGACCATCTGTTCGGCGATGAAAAACCGCACCACACGCTTTTGCCTGAGCGCAACACCAGCAGCTTTCAGAAACAACCGCGCCTCTGATGCTGGCAAGCCGTGAAACAGGTCCTGCCCTTCTGGTGGTGCGAAAAAGTCCTTCATCACCAGAAAGCGGGCCGCCATGCGCATCAAGGGAAGCCAGCGCTCCTTATTGATATCAATGGCATAAAGGCCGCCGTCCCAGATTTTCAGGTTCACAAGCGTCATATCATCATGGGCGCTCGTATACACGACCGGCTTGCCTTCGATACTTTCAGCCAGCGCCGCCATTTCTGCCAGCATGGCCTCCAGAAGGGAACGCTCCTCGCTGGTCAGGGTCCCGTTGTCCGAAACATTCAGACGCGCCACCAGATGGGCAGCCCGCAGGGGTTTTTCCTTCCTGCGCAGATCGACACAGGCTTTCAGCCAGCCCGCAACCTGCAAAACTATGGCTTCGCGTTCCGGCCCGTCCGCTTCGTTGTAAAGCTGGCGAACGGTTTCTCCGTCAACCCATTTCAGGATCACGATCCCCAAATCGGGCAGTGTATCAATACACCCGTTAACATAATTAGGTTCTGGCAGATTCCTTTCGAGAAACTGCAACTCTGTGCAGGCCCGTTTCGCGCGCACGGCTGCATTTTCCTGCGGATATTGTTTGTAGACGACCCGCTGCCCCTTGTAGGAACCGGTCGCAACAATCGAACGATCCTCGATCTTTCTGACCCGTACCCCACGGACCGCGAAGAAACCGAGTCTGGAACATAATTGCCAGCGTAGTTTCAGCGTCAGCGCGATTTTTTTCAGCCGTGTCGCTGTCATACATCCCCCCCTGTCTGGCACTTTTTCAAGCCAGAGGGCGACTATGTGCGAATTTCAGGTAAATTGGTAGGCCCGGTAGGACTCGAACCTACGACCAAAGCGTTATGAGCGCTCTGCTCTAACCAACTGAGCTACAGGCCCCTAAGGGTGGGCAAAGCGATACCCAAGCCCCGCGTCAGGGTCAAGCATCTTTCAGGCCCCCTTCCGGTACAATTGCTGCTCGCGGAAGATGACGTACAGCCCTGCCCCGATGGTTATGCAAATCCCGAGCGTGGCAATCGGGTTGGGCAGGTCGCTGAAGATCAGATAGCCCACTATCGTTGCCATCGGGATTTCGAGATATTGCATCGGTGCAAGTGTTGCGGATGGGGCAAACCGCAAGGACCATGTCATCAGCAGATGGGCCACGGTGCCAAGCACACCGATCGCAACCAGAAGGGTCCACTCGTATGTGTCGGGGCTGATCACGGCTAACATGTCCACTTCGCTGCCCGAAAAGGCCACCAGAACCAGCAGCAAGAGAACTGTAGCAATCACACCGGATTGTGCTTGCAGGTTCATGGCGTCGACCTCTTTGGCCACCTGACGTGTCACCAGCATGAACAGGGCAAAATCAACGGCCACCGCAAGGGGCAGCAGCGCAGGCCAGCCCACAGCGGCAAAGCTTGGCTGGATCACCAGAAGCGTCCCCACAAACCCTACCAGACAGGCCATCAGCCGGTGCGGGCCGACTTCTTCTTTCAGGACAAACTTTCCTAATAACAACATGATAAAGGGCATAACGAACGCAATTGCAATCGCATCGGCCAGTGGCAGGTACCGCAGCGAGGTGAACATCGCCCCGATACCGATGATGTGCAAAACCGTGCGCAATACCATCAGCCAGAAGAACCGGCGCGGCATACGCACCGGCAGGCGGGTGAACCAGATAATCGGCCAGAGCAGCACCACCTGTGCCACGAACCGCACCAGAAGCAGCTGCACAAGGGGCACCGAATCCCCGAGAATCTTTGCAATCGAATCCCCGACAGGGGCCAGAATGCAAAAGCCGGTCATGAAGGCGATACCAAGGAGAGGGCGATCTTGTGTCATGGCGGCACTCTATTCCAGTCCTGCGGCAGCGCAATGGCTGTTTTCAACCAAGCGCCCTTACGTTACAGGGATGCAAGAGATTCTGGAGGCCCACATGAATGATCGCAAGAACAGCCTGACCTATGCCGATGCCGGTGTGGATATTGACGCCGGTAACGCGCTGGTAGATCGCATCAAACCCGCTGCAAGCAGCACCAAACGCCCCGGCGTTATGGACGGGCTGGGCGGCTTTGGCGCGATGTTCGATCTGAAAGCTGCGGGTTTCAAGGATCCGGTTCTAGTCAGCGCCACAGACGGGGTTGGCACCAAGCTGCGCATTGCGATCGATACAGGTCATGTTGGCACGGTCGGCATTGATCTGGTGGCCATGTGCGTCAACGATCTGATCTGTCAGGGCGCTGTTCCCCTGTTCTTCCTTGACTACTTCGCCACAGGAAAGCTGGACGTGGACAGTGCTGCCAAAGTGATCGAGGGTATCGCCGAAGGCTGCCGTCAGGCCAACACCGCGCTGGTGGGCGGGGAAACTGCCGAAATGCCCGGCATGTATGAAGCGGATGATTTCGATCTGGCCGGCTTTTCTGTGGGCGCGATGGAACGGGGCGCAATGCTGCCTGCCAATGTGGCGCAAGGTGATGTGCTGATCGGGATGCCGTCAAGCGGTGTGCACTCCAACGGGTATTCGCTGGTGCGCAAGATCGTTGAAAACTCCGGCCTTGGCTGGGATGCACCCTGCCCCTTCGGCGAAGGCACTTTGGGCGAAGCCCTGCTGGAGCCGACAAAAATCTACGTCCGCCCTGCTGTCGCTGCCCTGCAAACCGGCGGATTGCACGGTCTGGCCCATATCACGGGCGGCGGTCTGACAGAAAACCTGCCCCGCGCCCTGCCCGAAGGTCTGGGGGCCGAGATTGATCTGAACGCATGGTCCCGCCTGCCCGTCTTTGACTGGCTGATCAAGGGCGCCGGTCTGGATCAGGCCGAAGCGCTTAAAACCTTTAACTGCGGCATCGGCATGATTGCCATCGCTGCGGCAGATCAAGCGCAGGAGGTTCTGGACGCCCTGCAAGGTGAAGGGGTTGAGGCAATGACCATCGGCAAGGTGATTGCTGGTGACGGGGTTTCCTACTCCGGTTCGCTCTGATGAAGCGGGTTGCCATTTTCATCTCGGGCGGCGGATCTAACATGCTGTCGCTCTTGGATGCGATGGAAGATCCCACCTTTGGCGCAGAACCTGTTCTGGTGCTGGCCAATTCCGCAAAAGCCGGTGGACTGGCCAAAGCAGCCGCGCGCGGTGTTCCCACCGCCGCCGTAGATCACCGCGATTACAGTGACCGCGCCAGTTTTGAAGCTGAAATCTCCAAGGTTCTGGACGCATACAAACCGGACGTTATCTGTCTGGCAGGGTTCATGCGGGTTTTAACGCCTGAATTTACCGCACAATGGGAAAACCGGATGCTAAACATCCACCCTTCCCTGCTGCCAAAATACAAAGGGTTACACACGCACCAGCGTGCCTTGGACGCAGGCGACACCGAAGCCGGATGTTCCGTGCATCTGGTCACAGCCACGCTGGATGACGGGCCGATTTTGGGACAGGCGCGTGTTCCGATCCTGAAAGGCGACACGGCCGGCGATCTTGCGGCCCGCGTTCTTGTAGAGGAACACAAGCTTTATCCGGCTGCCTTGCGGGACTTCATTCGCAGCCTCTGAGCGGAAACTCCGCTATTTGCCGCTCTGCGGAAACAGTGATTCCCGTTACACCAGAGACTGTTTCCAACAGCGAAAAACTCGGGATGCTGCGGCTTCAGAATGTGCACAAATTATGACAAAGCTCGGACATTCCTACCACATTTCGCACAACCCTAAGGCGACCTAACGTAAACCTATTTGATTAATGTTAAAAAACAACGAATTAACCCATCCGAATTCTTTAAAGTTTATTTCAAACAACCACACCCCTTCCCTTTTCTGACCGCATTTGGCCGCCAAATTAGCAGCAGCAGAAATTAGCCAGAAGGGAAGTTCGACATGCGTTCAAGCTTTTCCAAATTTATCAGAAGAACACGCCGCGACGAAGACGGCGGGGTAAGCGTGGAATTCATGCTCTGGGTTCCGGTCTTTGTTGCCCTGATGACGGGGGCTGTCGATGTGGGCACAATTTTTGCATATAAAACAAATTACTGGGGCGTGGCGCGGGATACAGCCCGACAGGTCGCCCGCCATGCCATGACCGAAAGCGAGGCCGAGGCCTACGCAAAAAAGATGGCCACCTACTCCGGTGTCGAACCGGAAACCGAGGTGGAAATTACTTCAAATGACGTGACTGTGCGCTTGTATGGTCAGGCTGACACAATCGCATCTTTCGGCATTTTCAAAATCCTTCAGGGGACCGAAATTTCCGCCGCAGTCACTTATGCGCTCGAACCTATTTAAGGAGAGACCCATGCCTTACCTGAAAGACAAGATTTCCGATTTCCTTTGCGATGAAGACGGCGGTGCGACCGGCTGGAACCTTGCCTGGTTTGCCGTTCTGGCTGCCGGTAGCGGTTTTGCGATCGACGTAAGCAATGCCCGTAACGCCAAGGAACACCTGACTGTTGCTGCGGAAGCTGCCTCTCATGCGGGGCTGGTTGCGCTTATGCACACTGGTTCGGAAGGGGATGCACGGGCTGCCGCGATTGCCTCGGTGCAGAAGAACTATCCCAGCGATGTCTTTGGCCCTGTCATTGCGAACTCCGCCTCTGATATTGTGGTTGCCAACTACAATGCCAAGGATTCCACCTGGAGCGACTCCGGCATGGCAAATGCGGTCGGTGTTACCCTAAGGCGCGATGAATCCACCAAAAACGGCGTTTCAACCTTCCTGCTGGACTGGGTCGGACTGGACGAATGGACCTTCTCCGCCTCTGCCGCAACCGCGATGGCAGGCACCCAGCGGTGCAGCAATACCGAAGGTCTGTTTGCACAGGGCAATATCCAGTTGCGGTCCCATAACGGGTTCGGAGCAGGCGTCTGCCTGCACAGCAACGATTACGTGACCATGTCAAACCACAATGTGTTTGATGACGGCGCTTATGTCTCCATGCCCGATCTTACCCTTTGTGCGAAATGCGACGATAACGACAAAAACCCCGGCATTGTCGAGGCGGCTTACGAGACCAAATACATTATCCCCGACATTGCGGACTGGATCGATCAGAGCGAACTGTCCTTTCTCGGGTCCGGTGACAGCACAATCAAGGACGCTTTCTTTGAAGGGCGTGCGTTGGACAGGGATCTCTCCTCGCTCAGCGAACTGGATTATGACACCACCTATCTGGAACGCGGTTCTGTTGTCGACATCTCTGCCACCGAGTTTTCGCTGATGGACGATATTCCCGAAGGTTTGACCTATAACGTAACCTGCACGGCCGCTGCTGCGGTAAGCAATGGTAACGGTAAAGGGAATGGCAAAGGGAAAGGCAAGGGCGGTTCCGGTGATGAAGTTGAATCGGTCTCGTCGCTCGACTTTTCTAACGCGCCGCTGAAGGATCTGGCCGTTATTACCAACTGTCCCGTGAATTTCAGCAGGGAGGCCGATCTGATCGGTGCGTTTGTGCTGACAACCAGCGACAGTGGTATCTCCGGATCCTCCGGCACCACCATCGGCGCGTCGAATTATTCCTGTGACCCGCTTGACCGTGTGACAGTGATGACCAATGCCGATGTGCATATGGCTGCCAAGTTTCTGGCCACCAATCTGACACTGGTGATTGACGGTGACATCCATCTTGCTTCGGGCGGGTCGGGTAATTCGGATCACTACGGCGTGGGCATTCACACCTCTGGTGATGTAGATATCACAACCCATCACAACTATTATAGCTGCGGAAATTCCAGTTCTGAAGTCGCACCGGTCATGGGTGTGATCCGTCACGTCACAAGCGGCTGAGAATTCCCGTAAAATCTGGAACATAAAAAAGGGCCCTTGGAGGCCCTTTTTCCTTGGGGCGGGATGATCCCGCCCGCCGATCGAAATGCCGGTTTAGCCAACCAGTTCCAGACCGGAGAAGAAATACGCAATTTCTTCAGCGGCTGTTTCAGGAGCGTCGGACCCGTGGATGGAGTTTTCACCCAGGGACAGCGCGAAGGTTTTACGGATCGTACCTTCGTCAGCATCGGCAGGGTTTGTTGCGCCCATGATTTCACGGTTGCGCAGGATGGCGTTTTCACCTTCCAGAACCTGAACAACGATTGGTTCGGAAACCATGAATTCGCACAGTTCGTCGTAGAAAGGGCGCTCTTTGTGAACAGCGTAAAACGCCTGCGCCTGAGCCAGTGTCAGCTGGATGCGCTTTTGCGCGATGATGCGCAGGCCGCCGTCTTCCAGCATGGCACAGATCTTGCCAGTCAGGTTGCGTTTGGTTGCGTCCGGTTTGACGATGGAGAAAGTACGTTCGAGAGCCATTTTGACTGTCCTTTGGGTTGGTGAATTTGGCGGTGCGATAGCATGGAACATCCTTATTGGAAAGCACCCATTCAGCCCCTGTTGACAGTATCGGGCCGCTGGGGCATTGCGGGGCATGCTAAAGCTGACAGATATATCCTATTCGATTTCGGGCCGTCCCTTGTTTAACGGTGCTTCCGCAACGATTCCGACCGGCCACAAGGTAGGCTTTGTCGGACGCAACGGGACCGGCAAGACAACGCTGTTCCACCTGATCACCGGCAAACTGGCGATGGACGGGGGCACAGTGGAAATTCCCCGTGGCGCCCGCATCGGCGGCGTCGCACAGGAAGCCCCCGCCAGTGACGACAGCCTGCTTGACACGGTGTTGATGGCTGATACGGAACGGGCCGCCCTGCTGGAAGAAGCCGAAACCACCACAGATCCGGTACGCATCGCAGAAGTCCACGCGCGGCTGGGCGATATCGATGCCTATTCCGCCGAGGCCCGCGCTGCGGCCATTCTGCACGGTCTGGGATTTGACAAAGCGGCCCAAGCCCGCCCCTGCGCCGATTTTTCCGGCGGCTGGCGGATGCGCGTTGCGCTGGCGGCTGTGCTGTTTTCCGAACCTGATGTGCTGCTGCTGGACGAGCCGACCAACTACCTTGACCTTGAAGGCACGCTCTGGCTGGAAGGCTATCTGGCGAAATATCCCCATACGGTACTGGTGATTTCCCACGACCGGCAGTTGCTGAACCGCTCGGTCAATTCGATCCTGCATCTGATGGACCAGAAGCTGACGCTCTATCAGGGAAATTACGACACGTTCGATGCGGTGCGCCGCGCAAAGCTGGCAGAACTGGCGGCAGCCGCCAAGAAACAGGCAGCAGAACGTGCCCATATGCAAAGTTTTGTGGACCGTTTCCGCGCCAAGGCATCCAAAGCGAAACAGGCCCAGTCCCGCCTGAAAATGCTGGAGCGGATGGAACCCATTGCGGCCGCGACGGAAAACAACGTGGCCTCGTTCAACTTCCCCTCCCCCGAGCAGCTTTCGCCGCCGATCCTGAAACTGGACGGCGTGGATGTGGGCTATGACGATGTTACAATCCTGCGCAACCTGAACCTGCGGATAGATCAGGACGACCGGATCGCGCTGCTGGGCGCCAATGGTCAGGGCAAATCCACCCTGTCCAAACTGTTTGCCAACCGGCTGGTGCCCCAGAAAGGAGAGCTTATCGCCTCTTCCAAGCTGCGCATCGGCTATTTTGCCCAGCATCAGGTGGATGAACTGCATCTGGACGAAACCCCGCTGCAACATCTGGCACGCGAACGCCCCGAAATGCCCCCTGCCAAGCTGCGCTCGCGGTTGGCGCAAGGGGGTGTCGGGCCGGAACAGGCCGAAACGCTGGTGGGAAAACTGTCCGGTGGCCAGAAAGCGCGGCTGTCGATGCTGCTGGCCACACTGGATGCGCCCCATCTGGTGATCCTTGACGAACCGACAAACCACCTTGACATCGAAAGCCGCGAGGCACTGGTGCGCGCCTTGATGGATTATGACGGGGCTGTGATCCTTGTCAGCCACGACCCCCATCTGGTGGGAATGGTCGCAGACCGGCTTTGGCTGGTGAAGGACGGCAGTGTCAAACCCTTCAACGAGGATCTGGACGCCTATCAGAAACTGCTGCTGAGCGAGCGGGGCGGCGGCGGTGTCGCCGCAGCCCCCGAAAAGAAGAAACCCCGCGAGAAACGCAAGCCCGCCGCCGAGCAGCGCAAGGCGATTGCGCCCCTGCAGGCAGAAGTGTCCAAATGCGAAGCCCGTGTTGCCAAGCTGGAAGAACTGAAAGCCAAAATCGAGGAACGTCTGGCCGACCCCGACCTTTACACCCCTGTTTACCGCGACAAACTGATGTTATTACAGGGCAAAGCCCGCGAAATTAACGACGGACTGAAGCGGGCCGAAGAACTGTGGATGGCCGCATCCGAAGAACTGGAGCTTGCAAAAAGCCAATGACGTTTGATCTGTTTGTCACTGCTTTCGTTACGATATTCCTCGTCATCGACCCGATCGGGTTGTTGCCGTTCTACATCGCGCTGACAAGCGAGCATACAAAGACCGAACGCCGTGGCATCGCCCTGCGCTCTACCGGAATTTCACTGGCAGTGCTGCTGCTGTTCGCCTTTGCAGGGGACCAGATCCTGCAGGGCATCGGTATCGGTATGCCCGCCTTCCGCATCGCGGGGGGTGTTTTGCTGTTCATGACAGCGGTAGACATGCTGTTTGAAAAACGCGCGGAGCGGCGGGGCAACCAGACCGAAGCCTCCGACCGGCCCGACCCGTCGGTCTTTCCTCTGGCGACGCCACTGATCGCAGGGCCGGGTTCCATCGCGGCGGTGATCCTGCTGGCAGGGGACGGAGCGGACCGCGTGCAGGCGCTTTCGATCACCCTTGGCGCGCTGTTTCTGGTGCTGGCCCTTGTGCTGGCGCTGTTCTTTCTGGCCGGTCCGGTGGAACGGCTGTTGGGTAAGGTCGGGATCAATGTTGTGACCCGTTTGCTGGGGATGCTGCTGGCGGCGCTTGCGGTTCAGTTCGTTGTGGACGGGATGCACGGGTTGGGCGTGGTATGAGCGGTGACGAGAAGGCCTATTTCTTTTACCTGACCCTGCTGTTGCTGTTTATCGGCAGCGGTTTTTTGTTCGGCTACCGCCAGAGGCTTGGAAAAACCCTGCAACAGGCTGCGATCTGGGGGCTGATTTTTATCGGCGTGATAATTGCTTACGGGTTTTCCGACACGCTGAAACAACAGATCATGCCCTCCCGCGCAAGCCTGAGCAGTGACGGCTATGTGGTGCAGCGGGCACGGGATGGACATTTCTATCTTGCGCTGGAAGTAAACGGGAAAACGGTTCCCTTCGTCGTCGATACCGGCGCCACGTCCATTGTGTTGAGCCGTCAGGACGCGATCAAAGTGGGGATTGATCCTGACAGTCTCAGCTATCTGGGGCGGGCGAATACCGCCAATGGCGTGGTTGAAACCGCCTCCACTGTACTTGACCGCGTCGCGCTCGGGGATCTGATAGATTATGATGTTCGGGCCTCGGTAAACGGCGGGGAAATGAACGGCTCCCTTTTGGGAATGACCTACCTCAACCGGTTTTCAGAGATTTCCATGCGCGGAGACAGGTTGATCCTGCGGCCGTGAGGCTTGAGTATTTTCGGAACATTGAAGCGGGGGGGCCTTAGCTTGCTGCTTTTTCGGCCTTTTTGGTCCAGCGCCCGTCTTCCTGCGCCCAGTAT